>CAIVJR010000001.1 GCA_903906305.1 uncultured bacterium
ATCTTCTTTTCTTTGAAGCATTGATGGGTGCAGAAGCTGTTAAGAAAATGCTTCAAAACTTAGATGTAGAGAAAGAGATTAAGAAATTAAGAAAAGCAGTTGAAAAAGAAAAAGGTGAGAAGAAGGCTGCAACAATTATTAGAATTCAATATCTTGAAGGATTCAAGAAGAATACTATCGATCCAAGTTGGATGATTATAGATATTCTTCCTGTTCTTCCTCCAGAACTCAGACCTATTATCCCTCTATCAGGTGGTAAATTTGCTACATCAGACTTAAATGACTTGTACAGAAGAATCATCAACAGAAATAATAGATTGAGAAGACTTATTGAGATAGGTGCTCCTGACGTTATCTTGAGAAATGAAAAAAGAATGTTACAGGAATCTGTAGATGCACTAATTGATAACTCACATAGACCTTCAAAGGCTATGATGAATAACAAGCGATTACCATATCAGTCATTAACAGATGATCTTAGAGGTAAAAAGGGATTGTTTAGAAAGAACTTACTTGGAAAACGTGTTGACTACTCAGGTCGTGCGGTTATTGATGGAGACCCAAGTTTGAAATTTGATCAGTGTGGTTTGCCAAAATCAGTTGCATTAGAAATGTTCAAACCATTTGTCATTGCAAAACTATTAGACAGGGAGATAGCTCCAAATATTAGAATGGCAAAAGAAATGATTGAAGAGCAAGAAGATATCATATGGGATCTCTTAGAAGAAGTAATCAAGAACAAACCAGTATTACTAAATCGTGCTCCAACTTTACACAAATATAGTGTACAAGCATTTTACCCTAAGTTGGTAGAAGGTGAAGCAATCAGAATCCACCCATTGGTATGTAAAGCATTCAATGCAGACTTCGATGGTGACCAGATGGCAGTACATATCCTCTTAACTGAGGAAGCAAGAAATGAAGCTGAGAGAGAAATGATGTCCTCAAAGAACATTATAAATATCTCTAACGGTCAGATCTTAGCAAGTCCTGCAAAGGATATGTTGTTAGGTTTCTACCTAATGACAGATATGTACGAGAGCAAGAAACCAAGAATATATCCAAATGCAGAAGATGCAATCAGAGCATATGAAAGAGATACTGTAATTGATATTAACGAAGAAATAATTGTAAGAATCAAGGGTGAGGATATTAAGACTTCTGTAGGAAGAGTAATATTCAACACAATTCTTCCTGAAGACTATGGATTTGTTAATGAGAGAGTAAACAACAAAACAGTTAACAATATCATTGATGATATTAAGAACTCTAAACCAATGGAAGTTGTAGTTGAACTCTTAGACAATATGAAATTGTTAGGATTCAAATATGCTACAGATCTTGGATTCTCATTCGCAATGGAAGATTGTAATCTTGATTTCAATCTTGATAGCGAGTTGAAGAAGATGGAAGAGAAGGATGAACAGTTACAAGAAAACTACTTACAAGGTTTGATGACAAAAACAGAGAAGATAAATATCTCCACAACTATGTGGGATGACTTCGCAAATGAATTAGCAGATGAGGCATGGACAAAGTTAGACAAACATAACTCTGTATATGAGATGGTAGAATCTGGTGCAAATGGTGGTAAGATCCAGGCAAGACAGGTTTTGACTATCAAGGGTGTCGTTAGAGACTCTAGAGGTAACTGGGTACCAATGCCAATTAAGAGCAACTATAGAGACGGTCTTGGAGCATTTGAATACTTTGTAGCTGCAAATGGTGGTAGAAAAGGTATTGCAGATAGATCTCTTAAGACTTCATCTTCTGGTTACTTAACTAGAAAGTTAGTAGAAGTCGCTCATGATGTAATCATCAGAGAAGACGATTGTGGATATGATGGTGAAGGTATGGTTATGAACAGAGCAGATGACAGAAGAATCTCTTACACAGATAGATTGTTCGGAAGAACATTGGCTAAAGATGTCGAGATTGATGGAAAAGTAGTAGCTCAAAAGAATGAATCAATCACTAAAGCAATTGCAAAATTAATTGATGAATCAAAAGTAGAGGAAGTCTTCGTAAGATCTCCAATGCTTTGTACATCACCATTAGGACTTTGTAAGAAATGTTACGGATTGAATCTTGAGAATGGAATGGAAGTAGAGATGGGTAAAGCAGTAGGTGTAATCGCAGCTCAATCAATTGGAGAACCAGGTACACAGATGACTATGCAGACCTTCCATAAGGGTGGTGTTGCTAAGGTCGATATCACACAAGGTCTTCCAAGAATTGAAGAATTGTTTGAAGCTAGAACACCTAAAGCAGAAGCAGATATCTCTTCCTTAACAGGAAAGGTACATGTTGATATCGCTGAAGATGAATCCGCAACAATTACAATCGTTGGAGAAAAGAAATTACCTAGATACTATGTAATCTCTAAAGCTAAGAAAGTAATCGTTGAAGATGGAACAGAAGTAAAAGCAGGTCAATTGATGTTCATAGATGCAGAAGAAGTTGAGAAACAGGCTCCATTTGATGGAAAGATAACATTAGATAGTGGAATCTTAACACTTGAAGGAAGAGCAAAAGCAGAAGAAGTTGTAACAGTACTTCCTGGAATAGCAATTCTTGTTCAAGATGGAGACAATGTAAAAGCAGGACAGCAGTTAACTGAAGGATCTATTGATCCTAAGAAGTTAGCAGATACATCAGATATTTTGACAGCACAGAAATATATCCTCGACGGAGTACAAAAGGTATTCAATGAACAAGGTGTATCAATCGATGACTTACATATTGAAATAATCTTAAGACAGATGGCAAGACTTGGAAAAGTTGTTGACTCTGGAGATACAGATTACTTAGTAGGTTCATTGGTAAATAGGTTCTTAGCAGAAGCAAAGAATAGTCTTGTTTCTGATCAAGGAAAGAATAAAGCTTTAGTAATCCCAAGAATGTTAGGTATAAAAACCTCATCCTTAAATACCGAAAGTTTCTTGTCTGCAGTCTCCTTCCAGGAGCAAGTCAGAGTTTTGACAAGTAACGCAATCCTCGGTAAAACGGACTTCTTGAGAGGAATGAAAGAAAATGTAATCATCGGTAGATTAATCCCTGCAGGTGAGAGCGCAGCAGTTCCAGATATAAGAAATTTGGAAGAGCTTAATTTTTAGTTGAATTTGTTATATAATACCGACCATGCCAACAATAAACCAATTAATAAGAAAACCTAGGAAATCTAAAACTCAGAAGACAAAGTATATTGCATTAGCAAAAAACTTTAATCCTCTAAAGAATAGATACTCAGTAGAGAACAATCCTTTTAAAAGGGGAGTGTGTTTACAGGTTAAAACAATGACACCTAAGAAACCAAACTCTGCATTGAGAAAAGTTACTAGAGTTAGACTTTCTAATGGAATGGAGATAACAGCTTACATTCCAGGTGAAGGACATAACTTGCAAGAGCACTCAGTGGTCTTAGTCAAGGCTGGAAGAAAGAGAGACTTACCAGGTGTTAAATACATCGTAGTAAGAGGTAAGTATGATACAGCAGGTGTACAAGGCAGAAAGAAAGCTAGATCCAAGTACGGTGCAAAAGGAAGTAAAGATTCCGAATAGATTTAATTAATAATAAGTAATTATGAGTAGAGGACATAGAGCAAAAAGAAAAATACAAATCGGAGATAAGAAATACGGTAACGTAGTAATCTCTAGATTAATAAACAAAGTAATGCAAGATGGTAAAAAATCTACAGCAGAGGATTTAGTATATTCTGCTTTGGAAAATGGTGCTAAGAGAGTTAAGGAAGAGGATGTAAATGCATTCTTCAACAAGGCTATCGATAACATCAGACCTGCATTAGAAATCAAAGCTAGAAGAGTAGGTGGTGCTAACTATTCTGTTCCAATGCCAGTATCTCCTAGAAGACAGGAAACATTGTCAGTAAGATGGGTTGTAGATAGTGCTAGAAAGAAATCTGGTAAGAACTTTGATGTTATCCTTATGGATGAATTAGTAGCAGCATTTGGTGGTGAGGGAGAAGCAATGAAGAAGAAGATTGATACTGAAAGAATGGCAGAAGCTAATAAAGCATTTGCACATTTTAGATGGTAGTCTAATCAACTTTGATTTGAAATTAGAAGGGGACCGAAAGGTCCTCTTTTTTTTAATTCATAATCACAAGCCTGGCTGTACCGGAAACCCTCATTGCATCAATAACTACATGGGTATTTGGATGATATTTAACAATACTAGGGGACTACTTCGTACTCTCTATCCTTTCCCAACCATTCTTGCCCATATCTTTTCTTAATATCACTCTTTCCCATAATATCTTTATCCATGTAATTAACCTTACAGGGAATAGACATAATGACCATATAAATTCATTAAAGTTCTTAGCATATTTAAAAACATAAAAAGCATAGGGTAGTTCAATAAAAAAACTTCTACTTTGTTTATCTTTTTTAAATACTCCAAACCTTTCCAACTGTCTAAATCCACCCAAAGATCTAACCTTCTGTTTGTAATAATCTTTTAAGTTTGTAGGATACTTAACATAACATACAGCCTTCGGAGCATATGCGATATTCATATCCATATTTCTTAAGGTATATGAAATATATGCATCATCAGAAAGGACATTCTCTGGAATATCAAACTTAAGGTTCCTAATAGCCATAATATATCCACTCATAGGAAAGAAGGTCTTTTGACTAATATAATAGTCTTTCTCATTGATTTGGGCCATTGTACGGCTTCTCCTGTGGTCTGCAGCATCAGAGAGTAGGTGACCCCAGTATCCAAAGGCATTATTCCTCTCATCTTGTGATTGTGGTCGTCCACTAACTCCTCCAACAGTCTCATTTTCAAAGGGTTTGATTAACTCTGCAACCGCATTCTTTTCAAAAAAGGTATCACCATCAGTAAGGATTATAATCTCTCCCTTGGCCTTTTCTAAAGCCATCTTTAATGCAGTAGGTTTTCCTTTATGTGGATCTATTACATGGCGATATTCATGCTTAGAAAGTCCAAGAATATTGGCTTCTTTCTTACCCGCTTTAAGCGTTAATTCATCCGGAGAGACTTGGATAATTTCAAAAGGAGAGGTAATGCCAGAATACTTTTTGTCTGCAATGCATTTAATACATCTACCAATAGTCTTAGGTTCTTTGAATGAGGTAATAATTACACTAATCATAGGTAATTATATATGTTTATGAGATATAGGGAAAGACTATTTAGTCTTTGCTTCTTCAACAGGAGCTTCTGCAGCGACAGCACCCTCAACTGGAGCACCTTCAACAGGAGTAACAACAACTTCTTCTTCTTTCTGAATTTCAGTGATAGTAACAATTGTAGCTTGCTCAAGATCCTTGTTTATTAACTCCATACCTTCAGGAAGTTTAATATCATGTACACCAATGATTTGGCCTGGGTGATCTAATCCTGAGATATCTACAGAGATAGAAGGAACAAGGTCAGCTAATTTACATCTAACATCAATATCAGAAAGGACTTTAACTAAAATACCAAGATTGTTTTTAACTGCGGGAGATATACCAATGATTTCGAAAGGAATGGAGAAGACCATTTCTTTGCTTTCATCAATTTCAAAGAATGCAATATGTCTGATTTCTTCTGTAACAGGATTTAAATCAACATCTTTAACCAATGCCTTGATTGTTTTCTCTCCAATTTTTACTTCAATGATTGTTGTTGATGTAGCAACTCTGACCAACTTCTTACCTGCAGATGCATTTATCTGTAAGTTTGTAGAATCTCCTTTAGCATTGTATACAACAGCTGGAATAAATCCCTGTGCTAAAAGGTTCTGGCTTTTCTTTCCTAAGAGTTCTCTTTTTTCTAATGTTATTGTTTCCATGATGAGTAGGAGTATATCAAAGAATAGGGGTTTTGACAATAATAAATACTATTATTATCTCATTACTACCTGTGCTGATAATAAGTCTTGCTGTGTTTTTGAGAAATTCATAACTTGGGCTATTCGTAGAGCTTTGTTTGTATCAATTCGTCCTTTGACGACTTGTAACGTCAGATATTCTTCTCTGTCCTTATTACTTGGTTGAGCTATTACATCGCCGGTTACTTTTTCTTGATCAATAACTTGAAGCTGTGCCTGTCTCGCTTTCCAGAAATCTCTTAATACCTCTATTGAGAATTTCCCTTTACTTATATATTCTTTCAATTTTGCTTCAACTACTTCTTCTGGGGCCATGAAATTTGAATATAATTCCCTTAATTTGTCTAAATCTCCTTCTGCATTTTCAAGTAAAATTCTTCCAAATTCTGTTCCATAGCGTCCTCCCGCAATTTCTTCTTTGTTTGGTTCCATAAATCCGAACTTTTCCATTCCTTTTTCTAAGGCTCTTGGATCTGAAGCTGCTAATGCCCCATGATCTTCTACCCAAGCAGTATTTTGAATAAACTTTTGTAAATCTTCGCCACCTTCGTTATCGGCAGCTATTTGTGCAGATACTTTTGCTTGATCTGGATTATTCCCACATTCAGTTGCTTTCTCCTTTGCCTCATCATAAGCTTTGCTAACTTCATTAAATGCAAAGTCCTTTGGATCTGCTGAATCTATCATTGTATTAAATCAAATTCAATTTATAACACTTAAAAAGTAACACTTTACATATACATTATCAATAGGCAGAAAACTCTTTTACTAAGCGGAAGTAGGATATCTAGTTATCAGTTTTAGTAAAAAGATTTTCAATTTACATACTTGACGTTATATATTTCTTACCATATACTTTAGCACCTAACCTTAGTATCTGCTAAAGTGGATATAACAGAAAGACAAAAAGCCATACTCATGGCAATAATTAAAGAGTTCATGGGAGATGCCGAAGAGGTCGGATCATTGTCATTGGTTGAAAAATATCACCTTGGAGTAAGCTCAGCAACAATTAGAAATGAAATGGTTAAATTAATGCAATTGGGATTACTAGAACAAACACATTCTTCTTCTGGAAGATTACCAACGGATCAAGCATTAAGACTCTATGTAAGCGAAATGTTGGGAAGAAATGTAATCAACCCATTAATGAGTATTGAAATTAGACAAGGAATATTTAGAGACAGATTCTCTAAGGATATAGTTATTAAATCTGTTTTACATATTCTTTCGAAAGAGACAGATTCAGTAGTCTTCCTCATATTAGATGAAGATATACGATATTACGGATTAGCAAATCTTCTCTCATTTGATGAATTCCAATCAATAGAAAAGATTAGAAGTATAGTAAATATATTGGAAGATGAAGTGTTCTTAAAAAATATAACTGAGAAATATTCAGGATCAGGAGTATCTCTACTAATTGGTGGTGAATCAGGAGTTGGTACATTACAAGATTGTGCAATGGCCTTCACCAAGATCCCATTCTGGGGAAGAGATACTGGATATGTAGGAGTATTAGGTTCAAAGCGAATGGATTACTCAAAGGTAATACCAGCTCTTAAAGAAGTTAAATCCTCATTAGAATCATCCATGTCTGGATGGAGATAATATTACAAATATTAGAATGAAAAAAGAAGTAAAAAATACAATTGAATGTGAAGAGTGCAAAGAATTAGAACTTAAAGTTGTAAAACTTGAGGATGAAAAATTGATCATTGAAAATCAATTGAAGAAGGCTTTGGCTGATTATCAGAATCTTTCTAACAATTCTGAAAAAAGAAATGAATTAAGATTCTTCCAAACAAGAAAGAATTTGGCTGAATCCGTAATCCCATCCTTAGACTCATTAACATTGGCTATTGATGCAAGCAAAGATATTAATTTAGATGAAAATGGAAAATCATGGCTCTCTGGAATTGCTGCAATATTCCAATCACTAAGTAGATCATTTGAAGATTTCGGTTTAAAGCAGTACTTACCTGAGAAAGGTACAAAATTTGATCCGAACATACATGAGGCAGTTGCTATGGTAGGAGAAGGAACTAGTGGTGAAATATATGGCTTGGCTCAACCAGGCTATATATTAGACAACACAGTCATTCGTCCCGCACGTGTCGTTGTCTCAAAATAGTAATTAAATTTTTATATTAAATATTATGTCAAAAATTATAGGTATAGACTTAGGAACAACTAACTCAGTTATGTCCCTAATGGAGGGTGGAAAACCCGTAGTTATCCCTAACGCACAAGGTGGAAGATTAACTCCATCTGTAGTCGCTATGGATGACAAAGGCGAAACACTTGTTGGTGTTTTAGCAAAAAATCAATCTGTTACTAACCCTGAAGGAACCATTTACTCTGTAAAGAGATTAATCGGTAGATCATGGGATGATCCTGAGGTACAGAGAGATATCAAACTCTTACCATTTGAAATGAGAAAATCATCTAATGGTGGAGTTGAGGTTAAGATGAAAGACAAGTGGTATACACCGCAGGAGATTTCTGCAAAGATTCTTGGAAAAATGAAAAAGGATGCTGAAGATTTCCTAGGAGAGCCAGTAACTGAAGCAGTAATTACAGTTCCAGCATATTTCGATGACTCTCAAAGACAAGCTACAAAAGATGCAGGTAAAATTGCAGGTTTGGATGTAAAAAGAATTGTAAATGAGCCAACGGCTGCAGCATTAGCATATGGTGTAGACAAAGGTAAGGATGAAAAGATTGTAGTATTCGACCTGGGTGGTGGTACATTTGATGTATCAGTATTGGAAATTGGAGAAGGAGTATTTGAAGTACTCTCAACCAATGGTAATACTCACCTTGGTGGTGATGATTTCGATCAAAGAGTAATTGATTTCCTTGCAGATGAATTCAAAAAGAAAGAAGGAATAGATCTAAGAGAAGATCCAACAGCATTGCAGAGATTAAGAGAATTCGCAGAAAAAGCAAAAGTAGAACTTTCAAGTTCTGAACAGACAGAGATCAATATCCCTTACATCACAGCAGGTGCAAGTGGTCCAAAGCATTTGAAAGAAACTTTAACTAGATCTCAATTAGAGAAATTAGTTGGAGATTTGATTGATTCTACTGAGGAACCATGTAAGAAAGCTCTTAAAGATGCAGGTTTAAAGATAGAAGAAGTAAATGAAGTATTACTAGTTGGTGGTATGACAAGAATGCCAGCTGTAATTAAAAAGGTTATTGAAATCTTCGGAAAAGAACCAAACAAGGGTGTAAATCCAGATGAAGTAGTAGGTGTTGGTGCTGCAATCCAAGGTGGAGTTTTAGGTGGTGATGTTAAAGACATTACACTTTTAGATGTAACACCATTGTCTCTTGGTTTAGAAACTCTTGGTGGAGTTATGACCAAATTAATTGAAAGAAACACAACAATCCCTGTAGAAAAGAAACAAGTATTCTCAACTGCAGCAGATAGTCAACCCGCAGTAGAAATTCATATTCTTCAAGGGGAAAGAGAAATGGCTGCAGACAACAAGACGTTGGGTACATTTGTACTTGATGGAATTCCAGCTGCACCAAGAGGTGTTCCTCAGATTGAGGTTTCATTCTCAATTGATGCTAATGGTATCTTGAATGTTAAAGCTGTAGACAAAGCTACAATGAAAGAACAGAAGATAACTATAACTGCAACAACAGGGCTTAAAGACGAAGAAATTGAAAAAATGGTTGAGGAAGCTGCGAAGCACGCGGAAGAAGACAAGAAAAAGAAAGCTAGAGCAGAGAAGAAGAATGAAGCAGATACTCTATGCTTTAGTGTAGAAAAACTTCTCAAAGAAAATGCCGACAAGGTTGAAGAATCTGACAAGAAGGAATTAACCGAAAAATCTGACGAACTTAAAAAGCTCATAGAAAAAGATGATTTCGATGAAAAGGAAGTCGAAAAGAAGACCGAAGAGCTTTCAACTAAGTTGCAGGAAATAGGGAAGAAGATGTACGAAAAAGCAGCTAAAGAAGCTCCAAAGGAAGAGTCAAAAGAGGAACCTAAAAAAGATGAAGAAAAGAAGGATGGAGAGAAGCCTGAAGAAGGCGAAGTAGTAGAGTAAAATCTTGGCTTCACTATAAGAAGAGGAGACTGTTGGTCTCCTCTTTTTTTTATGGTAGGATTTATTACTAAACTATCCAAACTGCCTTGATATGCTTACAGATTCTAAAGCCGTAGAAAAAAGGAAATTAAATATTCCTACAATCCAAAAATATCTATTTTTTGTGATTCTCTTCATTGCGCCATTAGCAATAATGCCATTTCCTTGGGATTGGACTGAACGAAGTATGTCTTTGGTTATACTCGGACTTTCAACCATAATTATTAGTTTAGAAATAATTAAACTGATATGGGAAGGAAAAGTAACCTTCTTGAAGAGTGCCTTAGACGGGGGAATTCTTGCAGTATTGGTATCATTAATTCTTTCCACACTCTTCTCTAAAGATTTTAACAGTAGCATTTGGGGAACAGATGGAAGATTGGGAGCTGGATTGATTGTCTTTGTAACAATACTTCTCGTATGTTTGTGTGCTAGAACTTTTGTTAAGAGCATGAAGGATGTAAAATTTGCATTACTGGCTTTTGTAGTTGGATTTACAGTTACTAACATTCTCAGTATTCTCTCTTTCTTGGGTGTAAATGTTTGGGGATTTGTACCTGTATACAAAGATTTGAGTCAGATTGGGTTACCGTTACTTAGGTCTTCTAAAACCCATCTTTTCATCAATTTCATTTTGATGTTAATTAGCACAGGATTCATTGCAGACTTCTTCATAAACAGAGAGGGGAAGAAAACTGCTTTCACAATAGCCATAGTCTCTGCGGTTCTTTCAGCTATCAACATCTGGATATTCTCAATTAATCAGGGGATTGGATTAATAATTCTTTTCATTCTTCTTGTTGTAGCATTATGGTTCTTCGGGATCAGAAGATTAAAGATAGCACCTGTAATATCTAAAGATATTCTCATAATGGGAATTGCAATTGTCTTGTTTGTATTAATTCCTACAATAATATTACAGATTCCTGCGCTTCGAGAAGTAATTATACCTAAGAGTATTAATCTTGTAGCTCAAGTGTCACTAGGCTCGGATGTGTCATGGATAATTGCCGCTTCTGTATTTGTAGCATCATTTGGTAGAGGATTACTTGGAATGGGTATGGATACATATTCAATCGCTTACAATCTCTACAAACCATTAAATCAAAACCTTCTTCAGTACAATGGTGTTAACTTCTACTACGGAGCTAGTGAATTGTTTACACAATTCGCAAATGGTGGATTGGTATGGCTTTTAGCTTGGGGATTCTTTGGATTTGTAATCTTCAGAATGATTAGAAGAGATATGGGGAAGATAAAGATATATAAGGAAGAGGTAAATAACAGCTGGTTGTTGGTAATATTTGATGCTGTAATTCTTTTCATATTCCTGTCCTCATTCTTTGCGGTATACAGTGTACTGGTACTCTTAATTTTGTTTGCAGTAATTGCATTAAGATCTGTAATCTTAGAAATCTTAAGTAAGGGAACTGAAGAAAAATTTGTAATTAAACTCTGGACTGCAAATCTTAAGCCTGAAAATGAAACAGGAAAATCAACATACAATTTAAGTATTGTACTTTCAGTAGTAGTAGCATGTTTAGGATTAGGGGCATTAGGAATGTGGGTATCTAGGACAATCGCAAGTGCATATTTGCTTAAAGCTGAGTCATATATTGTTGATCAGAATGCTAAATACAAGGATGTAACCCCTACAATAGAGCAGAGACAGACATTCATCAATTCAATGACATATTACTATGCTACAGCTTCTAAATTTGATGGAAAGAATCCATTGATGAACAGAAAAACGGGAGCAATGTATTTGGAATTAGTAGGTATTGCAGCAGAAAAATATTCTAAGAATGGGGGAGATCCAACTGCCAATGCGTCTTTAATTAGTGATGTTGGAAAGTGGAAGAACTACGCTTTAGATTTTACAAGAAGAAGTATTGATGTAAATCCTTCAATATATTCAAACTGGGAAACTAGAGCACAGGTATATATGGGGTTGGTAGGTATGGGTTTCAAAGACTACGCTTCTGATTCATTGTATTCTCTTGAAAAAGCTGTTGAATTAAATCCACTCAACTATGATTTGTATTACAGTGAGGCCCAGGTATATCTAATCAATGGGGACAAGGATTCCGCACTTTCATCTTTAACAAAGGTCTTAGGAATTAATGCTCAGCATATTCCATCAATAATGTTGGCTGCGGATATTAACAACCAGAAAGGAAATACTACGGTATATGAATCATATCTAAAAGCTGCAAAGAAGATTCTTGAAACAACATCTCAAACCAATACTGATGTATACAAACAGATAACAGACAAGCTAAATGAAATAGCTTCGAAGACTACAACCGAGGCTGCGAAGTAGAAAGATAGTAGGGTTTTCCCCTAAACATGCATAATGCATTCACTACGGTATTCATTCCGTAGTGAATCTTAATCACTTGTGCAATTTTTTCTAATGTATTTCCAGTGGTTATTACATCATCTATTAAAGTAATACTTTTATATTCAAATTCTGAAGATTTATTTGAATTTTTAATATAAAACGGATTTTCTTTTGACCCATATCTCTCCATTTTGTTTTTACTGGCCTGATGGATATTTGAATTTTTGCAATAGAGAAGATCACTTCTAACATCTAACTGAAATACTTTTCCAATCTCATTTGTAATATATTCCATCTGGTTAAATCCTCTTTCACTTTTTCTTAGATACGAAATAGGAACTGGAACCAATAACGTATTTTTCAGGCTATTAGCAAATGCGGATTTTTGTATCGCTTCTATGAATAAAACCGAAAGTACTTCTGAAATATCTTGAACATTTTTGTATTTGTACAATCTCAAAATACTGGAAGACATCTTGTTGTATTCCCAACCTACGAAAACATTGTCTAAAGAATATCTCCTTTTACATGAGCTATGCGATAAATATAATGGAGAAAGCCTTCTACAAAGGTAACATTCAGGAAGATTACGTTTAAGTAGCTTTTTACAATCATCGCAGATATAATTACCATGCCTTTTACAAATACAGCACATACGAGGAAAGAAAAAATTAAGCAAAGATATCTCCATAGATATATACTAGAGTAAGAATATTAAAAATGGATGAATTGATAAAAAAGACAGTTTAAATTATGATATTAGTCGCATAACTTGCACAAGATCAAAATGAGGAAACTTGCTTTAAATAAGAATGGGATCTTTTTTGTAATGAGCATATTGCTTGTTACAAAGATATTAGGATTCATAAAACTAAGAACCATTGCTCAACTCTTCGGTGTATCCCATGAATTAGATATCTTTTGGGCTGCATTTACCATTCCAGACATGCTCTTCACAATCCTTGTTGCAGGCTCTATCAATGCTGCAATCATCCCAATATTCTCAGAAGTATTCTACAAAGAAGGAAAAGAGAGGTTAGATAATTTCTTCAATCACTTAAGCCTCATAATCTCTGGAATAACCGCAATTATAGCTTTAATCTTTTTCATATTCACTCCACAGATTACTAACCTGATAACACACTCCGTAGTTCTACAAAGCGCGTTGAACTTCTCACAAAATATCTCTGCCACTGATTATGATATGTTTGTATATCTCACCCGTATAATGCTTCTTTCACCGATACTGTTGGGTTTCAGTAGTATAATTACGGCATACCTCCAAGTAAAAAAACAATTCTTTACAACATCTTTAGCGCCACTTTTCTACAACTTAGCACTAATAATTGGTCCAATCATATTTGTAGTATTTGGAAAAATGGGAGTAGAAGGTATCGCAATTTCTGCAGTATTAGGTTCATTACTACATCTCTTAATTCAATTACCTGCATTCATCTCTGGCTATGGAAATAGATATTCGCTTTCCTTAGGAACAATTAAAACAGCATTTAAAGATTCAAAAGTAGTCAAAGCGGTAAAGCTAGCAATCCCAAGGACAATAGGAATAATTGGTGAACAGGTTAACACAGTAGTAAATACATTGATAAGTTTTTCTCTAGCAGCAGGAGCATTGAGCTCATACAGATATGCATTAAGTCTTCACCAATTCCCAATAAATATCATAGGAAGTGCTGTAGCACAGTTAGCGTTGCCAGATCTAGCACAACATAGTGATCCAGAGCATAGGGAAGAATTCAAAAGAATATTTAACTCCTCAGTTCAATTTGCTTTGTACCTTGTATTACCAATCATAGCAATCTTCGTAGTATTAAGACTTCCAATTGTACGTTTAGTATACGGTTCTGGTGCTTTCGACTGGAGAGCAACCATTCTTACTTCATGGTGTTTAGTCCTTCTCTCGTTCTCCATACTTGGTCAAACAATTGACCAAATCATATTAAGAGCCTTTTATGCACTTAAAGAAACATGGATGCCATTAATTGGAATAGCTATTAGTATTGTAGTAAATATTGTAATTGCATACCTTCTTACAAATTTCTTTAGCCATTACTATGATTGGAGACCAATTTTAGAGCAGATGTTTACTCAGATATCTAATGCAGATGGAGTAGGGTTTTGGACTGTACTTAAATCCTTCCTCCAAGACTTCTGGAGATGGTCAACCTCTAGAGGTGATTCAGATATGGCAGTAGGTGGACTCTCCCTCGGCTTAGGCATCTCATATGTATTCGAAGTGGTAATCCTTTACATTCTGCTAAATGCAAAGACAAAGATGATAACGTTTGCAAACACAGTAAAGCCATTCTTGATAAAACTTCTAAATACAGTATTAATGGGTATAGGTATGTATCTCCTTTTCAAGCTCTTTGATTTCAAACTAGATACTAGTAAAACCATGTACGTTATTCTCCTCGCTATTGCTACCTCTGCATATGGAGTAATATCATATTGGGTAGGATCTAGAGTATTCAAAATAGAGGAGGTATATCTCTTTGAAAAGAAATTAAAGAATATATGGAATAAAGTATTTGGAAATAAAAAGAATGAAGAAAGTACTTAGTGTTTTGTTAGTAATTTTTTTAATAATCATAGGCATATTTGCATATCCTGTAATCTCCTACCTTCTGTGGCAAAAACAGTTCAAATCTCAAATGCCCAATATGAGCTGTATATCTAACACCACAGAGTTTCTACCTCTTGATGAAAAATTTAAAGAATTTGTAATGTCGGAAGATAACATTAGCTTCATAGAGCTTTACTCAGAAGAAGTGCTTTCACTTTTGCAAAGTACAGACATAATCAGTGGAGGAGATGTGAAAGATATTTGTATTCAACCATCTAAAGGACTATGGGAAATATATACTAATATTTCTTTACAAGGAATCAATATTCCATGGATTAAGGTTGAAATTGCAAAAGATACTATGGAAACCGCCCAGCTTTACATTCCAAATATCTACATTGGAAATATCCTAATTCCCGAGAATATGTCCCAAGATATTAAGACACAATTGAACAAGGGAATTAGTGATGCATTGGTACTTGTTAATGAAAATAGTTTCCTTGGTAGGAAGATTAAAAATATTGAGTTACTTAGCGACAAAATCGTCGTAAAAGGTACACTTTAGTATTGACTTCTCAACTGGCTATGATAGAATTTTAGCAATCGTTAAATTAATCTGCTAACCATTATGTCTACAAAATCTACAATACAGCCCCTCGGAAAACGAGTATTAGTACAGCCTGATGAATTAGAACAGGTAACCAAAGGTGGATTAGTCTTACCACCAAGTGCAAGTGATGACAAAAAACCTGCGACAGGTACAATTCTAACATTAGGAATTGGCAAAGATGATGGAGATGATGTTGAATTTGATGTAAAAGTAGGAGACAGAATATATTTCAAAAAATATTCTCCAGAAGAAATAGAAGTTGAAGGTAAGAAATATTTCTTACTAGATACTGATGATATTCTCGCAATTTTAAAATAACTTAAGTTTTAACCAGTACTCATATGTCAAAATCAATCATATACAATGAAGAAGCTAGAAAAGCTCTCAAAGCAGGTGTAGATACCATCGCTAATGTTGTTAAAGTAACCCTTGGTCCTAAAGGAAGAAATGTTGCCATTGCAAAAAGCTTTGGATCACAAATAATTACTAAAGATGGAGTAACAGTTGCAAAAGAGATAGAAGACAAAGATCCATTTAAAAATGTTGGTGTTGAGATGGTGAAAGAGGCATCTAACAAAGTAAATGAATTAGCTGGAGATGGTACAACTACAGTAGCAGTCCTTGCTCAAGCCATAGCTAATGCAGGATTTAGAAATGTATCTGCAGGAGCTAATCCAATTGCTCTAAAAAGAGGATTAGATAAAGGTGTTGAAATAATCGTTACAGAATTAAAAAAGTCTGCAAAAAAGATATCTAAAAAGGAAGAAATTTCTCAAGTTGCAACAATATCTGCAAACAGTGACAAAGAACTTGGAAATATGATTGGTGGGGTATTTGAAAAAGTTGGTAAAGATGGAGTCATAACCGTTGAAGAAGCAAAGGGCTTTGTAGATGAGGTTGAATATACAGAGGGAATGGAATTTGATAACGGATATGTAAGTGCATATTTTGTAACAGACAGAGAAACATTAGAAGCAAATATGGAGAATCCATATATCTTTGTTACTGACAAAAAGCTTTCAAACTTACAAGATATTCAGGCAATTGCAGAGAAGGTTTTAAGTGCTGCTGACAGACCATTGGTAATCATTGCAGATGATATAGAAAATCAGGCATTAGCTACATTGGTAGTAAACAAATTAAGAGGTACGCTTGATGTTGTAGCTGTAAAAGCACCTGGATTTGGAGATAGAAAGAAGGAGATGCTTAAAGACATTGCAGTTCTAACAGGTGCAAAGTTTGTATCTGAAGAACTTGGCAATACCTTAGATTCTGTTGAACTTGCTGATCTTGGTTCTGCAAAGAAGGTTTTAGTTACAAAGGAAAATACAATAATTGTAGAAGGAAAAGGACTTAAAGTAGAGGTAAAGAATAGGATTAAAGAAATCAAAGCACAAATTGAAAAGACCTCTTCGGACTATGATAGAGAGAAATTACAGGAAAGATTAGCAAAGCTTGATGGAGGTGTTGCTGTGATTCAAGTTGGCGCAGCTTCTGAAACTGAAGCTAAGGAGAAAAAAGATAGAGTTACAGACGCTATAAATGCGACACGTGCTGCTCTTGAAGAGGGTGTTGTTGCGGGTGGTGGTTTAGCTTTACATAATGCAAAGATTGCACTGGAAAATGTTCAGCTTGAGGATGTTGATGAACAGATGGGTATTGAGATTCTTAGATCTGTATTAAGTGAACCTCTTAAACAGATTGCAGAAAATGCTGGTGAGGATGGTGCTGTTGTAGCATTTAAATGTACAGGTAATATCGGTTACAATGCTAAGACAGGGGAATATGTAGATATGATTAAATCTGGAATTATTGATCCTGTTAAGGTTACTAGATTGGCACTAACTAATGCAGCTTCTGTTGGGACTATGTTGATTACTACTGAAGCAGTGGTAGCAGATATTCCTGAGGAGAAGGGTCATGCTCCTATGGCTCCTGATATGGGTATGGGTGGGATGATGTAATTCAATATTTTCCATTGGATTTAGGAGGGGAGGCGAAGGCCTCCTCTTTTTTCTTCCATTGCAGTATTAATATGCTTAATATATATTTAATGGTGTATTCTAACTTACTGCTTAAATGGTATGCCTACGAGATATAAAGTAGCATTATTTTTAATAACTTTCTTGTTCATATTCCTTCTTAAACCAACTTCATCATATGCTGCAGAATTAGATCATCCTCCTGTTGTAACATCATTAACAGGACCTACCACTGGGTACTATGGTCAGACATATAACTTTACAGTTACAGGTACGTCTGCGGATGGATATACAATTACCACCCTGTATTTGCAAGATGATGGAAATACATTTTCCAGTAGATCTGCAGGAGATAGTGGATGTACGGGAACAGCTTGTACCTTCACAGGGAGTTTTACGCCACCTACCACAGGAACTTTTGTCATTCACGCTGCTTCAGCATATACCAATGGTGTTAACTCTGATACATGTAATACATATTCAGGGGATGCGGTTATGGATTGTCAAAATTCAGGAGATAAATATATTACCTTAACGATTTTAGCTGCTCCAACTACACCAATAGTGGAATCTATAACTGGTCCTACTACGGGTGCTATTGGCTCTACATACAATTTCTCTGCAGTTTTGTCGTCAACTGCAAGCTTACCAATCGGAACTGTGAGTATGGCATATCTACATCCAGATGGGAATGTAAGGTATTCTCCTTCAAGTTGTGAGAGTGACACTGCATGTGCACCTTCGTTTAGTTTAACACCATCAGTAGCGGGAACATACAGAATATACGCTTTTCTTTATTACCAATCAGGTGGTGAGAACTATTATTGTACTTCCAACCCAATTGTTAGCCCAGTGTGTTCTTATTCATCAACAAGATATATAGATTTCGTTGTTCCGGCTGTGGGTGGACAAGGAGGAGGTGATGAAGATTTGCCTGATGCTGGCATACTATCTAATCAAACAAGAAACATAATCATAGGATTAGGATTTATATCTTTAGGAATATTAACAACCCAAACAACTAGAATAATGAATATATTGGGATTAACAGTTGAGAAGAAGAAATCGAGATGGGAAAAAAGATTTGAGTAAAAATCTATCTGAATATAGATCTTGTCTGATTCACTCTTCTTATTATTCTCATAACGTTTGGTAATACAATCTTTCCCATCTCTTTTTCTGTTATCTTTCCTGATGGATTTGGATTATTCCCTTGTATACGCTGAAACCCTTCATTTGTTCTATATAATGTTTTTCCTTCTTTTGATTTTGCTTCTTCTCTCCAGAATAGCTCAATATCAGTCTTCGCTGTCAATTGATCAAGCCCTAATTTAAATACTTTTTCTGCTTCCATACCGTAACTCGAATAATAAAGAAGTGAAGGAATAAGTCTTAATACATTAAATGTTGATATTATAAATGGTCTGCTAAGTGCATAATTTTCCACCTTTTCAAAAGATTCTTCTGGATACAAGTCGTTTATTCTGTCTATCATAAATAAAACATCTTGGTCACTGCATTCTGTTTTAGCAAAATCTTTTCTTTGCCCGTTTTCATCCTTTGTTAGCATCTCTTTAAGATATTCTCCAATGCCAAAAATTTCTCCTTTCCCATATTCATCAAACCCATTCAAGAATCGGGTATAGTTAATCTCTTCTCCAGAGGGTGTTAGATATGAATTTTCTGCAGGAGCAACTTTTTCCCACACAGAAGGATTCCCGCTAGACTCGGAGAGGTATAAATCATTTACTGTTGTTAGAGTCTTTTCTGCAAGATTTTCAGGCATAGGTATATCACAATATTTTAGTTTCCAATTATACCATCCTTAATACCTAATCTCCTGTGCTAATACTTTGCCCAATATAATCATACCCTTAAATGTCTTAATATTCTCAATTTTTAAGCTATTGTTATCCCTAATCAAAACCATATCATTAATATTTATCTCGCTATTTGGAGAAACAAATATAATCCCTTTTGAACCATCCATAATTCCCATATCCAATGCAAAAGCCTCAGGATCAATACTCAAAACCCAATCAGGAGCATTGTAAAACAAAAAGGTATTAGATTTGTTAAAAACAAAGTTACTAGGAACATTAATGAATAGTGGAACACGACTAAAATTCATCTTAATACTCCCATCCGTAATATCATTTAACAAGTCCGATGGAGTAGTATTCAAAGCCTTTGCCAAAGATTCTAATTGATTCAATGGAGAGCTAACCCCACGCTCATATCTAGAAATCATCTCCCAAGTCTTACCAATCTTGTCAGCTAATTGTTGTTGGGTTAGATTCTGTCTCTCGCGATATATCTTAATATTCTCACCAATATAATTGTTGTTCATATATATAGAATTGTATTCATAA
>CAIVJR010000002.1 GCA_903906305.1 uncultured bacterium
AACTCAAAGATAAACTTAATATATTTAAATATATATAATTAGGTGAAGTGATGCAATACAAGATTATGGATACAAAGTTATTGCTTCATACAAGCTCATTACGGTATATCCTCTGTTTTGTATTTCTTGAATGACCCCATCTAATACTTGTCCTGTTAGGTTGTCCCCAATATGCATAAGATAGATACTTCCTGGTGTTAAGTTGTCCAATATCCTACTTCTGACAGTCTCTGCGGTGGTTCCAGTAGACTCTTTCCAATCCAGTGCATCTATAGTCCAATATACATCTTGATAGCCTAAGGAGGCTGCATACTCTCGTATATGTGCATTTCTGGATCCATATGGAGGTCTAAAGAATGGCTTGGTACTTTGGTCTGTAATATCACTAATTATGGTTTCTGTTTTTGCAAATTCTTCTGCTATTTGTGCATCTGATATTGTAGCGAAATCAGGGTGTGAATATGAATGATTAAATATCTCATGCCCTGCATTATTTATTCTTTTTACATCATTAACATTTGCTTCGGCCCATTTCCCAGTTAAAAAGAATGTTCCTGTAAGATTGTATTTTGTTAGTGTACTGAGTATTAAGTTCATTGATTGAGTTCCAGATCCTCCATCAAATGTAAATACAACTACTTTGCTTGTTGTATTTATTTTTGATATTTCTTTTGAGGTTACTTGGTAGTCTTGGCGAATTACTTCTGCTGTATGTACAAGCTCTGGTATTGAAGTATCATTTTCCTTTATAGCTCCAACTTCAGTGGTTTCTTCTACGATGGATATAACAGTACCGGATAGATTTAAACTGTACTTCCCTTTTTTGTATGTATCACTGTCTGATTGTGTCCATTCTTTGGTGACTAACTTTGATTGAAAATCGTTGCTTAATTTAAATTCCATATGGATACTGTTCTTCGCGGTTGAATATTCGACAAGGCATAGGTCTTGAGTTAATGGGAATATATCGGATGGGATATTGAGTGTTTGTTGGTCTAAACAGTTAATTTTGTTAGCGAGATATCGTTTGGAGAGTTCGAATAGCGAAAAGGTTATGAGGAATACCAATATGGGTAGTGATATGGCAAAGATAATGATCCATTTCTTTTTCATACTTTTATTATATATCAGAATGAGATGGGAATCATGTATAATGGAAGACTATGCAAGAAGAAGCAACTATAGAGAAAGAAGCTTCTGCCCCACTTCTAGTACAAATTATTAAAGAAAATGATATTCAAGGTTTTGCGCTGGATTTAGATAATACCTTCTTAAAGACATCTCAGTATTATACAACAGCTGAATACATTTTAAGTCTTGAAATAGCAGAGAGTTTAACTAGCAATATCTCCAATGAAACATTTGCCACAGAAATGTCTCATATTTTGACAAAGCAATACTATGAAAAAAAGGGGCAACCAATTCTTGTGACTGATAGGTATATCTTAGCTTTAGAGGAATATTTAGGGAACAAGATTTCTAATGAGGAAATTCAACAAATAAATGAATATTATGCAGATTTCTACATGAAGAGTCCTGAGATGATAGAAGGATCAGTTGAACTGCTTAAGTTGATGATTGATTTAAAGCTCCCACTTATCTTTAATTCTAATGCTCAAGATGAATGGACAAGGATTAAATTAAGAGGTTTTGAAGAGCTCTTAGATGGTTTTAATCTGCCATATAATGTTGTGGATATTAATAAAGAGAAGGGTCCTGAAAGTTGGAAATACTCTGTTAAAAGGATTAATACTCCTATTGAGCGAACTTTGATGATGGGAGATAGTTTAGTTGCAGATATTCTTGCTGGTATTGCTGCTGGTTGTAGAAATATTGTATGGGTTAATGGAGATTTAAATAAATTACCTTTATGGGTTAGAGAAGATACAAGTATTCATATATGGTGTGTGGATAGTGTGAGAGAACTTATAGTGATATAATTATTAAGCAATTCATTCTGTAAGAAGGGAGATGTCCAGATGGAAGAGATAAATGTTCGGATCTTTAATAAAAGTGATGGCAAGCTCACCTGGAAAGGAAAGGTTCTCTATAACCCTGCAACTCATGTGGTTATGCCCGGCGAAAACGGCGGACAGGAAATAGAGGCTCTCAAGCTTTATGGGGATTATGTTGTCGAGACAAAATTCAATAGCGTTGAGAAACGCAATGATTTTTCTGTCAAGACAAAGATTAGCCCAGCCGAAATTGTTGCAGAATTATGCGACATTATTCCTGTCATCATCGAGCAAGAGGAGAATCCTGTACCCCCTCCTGCCAAGTAGCAGAAATGAGTTCTGGTAGCCCAGTAAATAAAAATACTGGGCTATCGAAACAAACAATATTACACCCCTGTATCAATTTTTTATTCTTTGTGGTATCATCTACGCTGTTTGATGTAGATTGAAGCGAAATTAATGAGACCCTATGAGGTTAACAATATTTTATTTTCGGTTTATCTATATAAACTGAAAACTAAAATTAATGTTAATCACTGTTATGGAAAACAGGTATAAATCATACGGGTCAAGTCGCACAAGTCGATTTTCCCCAAGAAGAAGTTACGGAAGAAATACTAGAAAAAGTTCTGGTATAAGTACAAACCAATACATAGCGAAAGCTATTGAAACTGAGACATCTAACATATATGTTACAGATGCTCTTTTTAACGACTTTAATTTAGATCCAATACTTCAGAAGAACGTATTGAGTAAGAGATATACAATCCCTACTAAGATTCAGAATGAAGCTATTCCTGCCATTATGGCTGGAAAAGACATTCTTGGTATAGCAAGCACAGGTTCTGGTAAGACAGCAGCATTTTTGTTACCGATGATAAACAAATTTATAAACGATGGTACACAAACATGCTTAATAGTTGTCCCTACCAGAGAACTGGGTAGCCAAATACAAGATGAATTCAGAGAATTAGCTAAAGGTACAAACCTTAAATCAGTATTAATTATTGGTGGTAAGAGTATCAGAGACCAGATGTATATATTAGACAAGAGACCACATTTCATCATAGCTACACCAGGTAGATTAAAAGATATATATGACAGACGAGGTGTAAATTTGGGTGAAGTAAACAATGTAATCCTTGATGAAGTGGATAGAATGTTGGATATGGGTTTCATTGATGATATTAGATATATCATCGACAAGCTCGATCCTAACAGACAGTCCCTATTCTTCTCTGCAACTATGTCATTTAAGGCTGAAGCTATTGCTAACTCTTTACTAAAAAATCCTGTTAAGGTTGAGATTGAATCTCAGTCTCCTCAGCATAATGTTGATCAGGATGTTATTAGAGTTGATGGTAGTAAGAGAAAAGAAGAAGTTCTTTTAGATTTACTTTCGAAAGAAGAATTTAAGAGAGTATTGATATTCACTAGAACTAAGCGAAATGCTGACAAGCTATCTGATTATCTCTATGACCAGAAATTAAATGTAGATGCATTACATGGTGACAAGAGACAATCACAAAGAACAAGAATCATTGATGGTTTTAAGAGAGGTGATTTTAATATCCTTATTGCTACAGATGTAGCTTCCAGAGGATTAGATGTAAACAACATTACCCACGTTATCAACTATGATGAACCAGAGTGCTATGAAGATTACATTCATAGGATTGGTAGAACTGGTAGAGCTGGTAAGAAGGGGTATGCGCTTACATTTGTAGATAGATAACAAGCCTGGCTGTACTGTAAACCATTAGTACATCAATCACTATGTGTGCAAAATGCTCGGATTTAATCTTACTAGAGGTTTGGGAAATTGGAGATATTATCTCCCTACCAATCCCTTAATATATTTATATGCTGCTGATATCTCTGTAGACTTCTCTGTTAACCCAGGTCTTCTATTTACTTCTAATATATAGTTCTCTCCAGTATCCTTATCAGTGACTACATCTACTCCAGCCCATTTCAATTTCAATGCATTAGCAGATTTAATAGCAATAGCTATAACCTCAACAGGAACATCCTTGACCTTTATGAACTCCTCACAAGCTCCTAGAGCTACATTATTTCTAAACTTATCTGTTATCCTAGTTCTCTTACATACCGATGTAGATTTACCATTGGCTATAACTACTCTATAATCAAAATCATTAGGAATATATTGTTGAAATATATACCTATTATATTTCCCATTGTCTTTAATGGTTTGTTTAATCTCTTCCTCTTTATCTATCAAGAATACATTACAACCTAATGACCCTAATGAAGTTTTATATATACATGGCAATTTACAAACATCAGCTATTTCAGTAATGTTCTCTGGTGTTACATTCAATCCATTATGGAAATATGTATTAGGAACTAATACCCCCTTATACGCCAAGGTAAAAATATCCGAAAGTTTAGTATTGTGTGAATTAGTTTTGTTATGTGGAATATGCTGAGATTTAAGATACAGATGTAAAAGGTATGCCATATGTGTTGTATTCCATCCAGATTGTATCCATACATAGTCATATTGTTTTAGATCTTTTCCTTTAATATTTACAGTTATTACTCCATCTACTATTTCAAATACTATGTCCTTAATTGATGCCGTATCTAGGGTAATATCTTTGAGTTTTAATTTCTTTTGTATGATGATTTTTTCCTCAACAGGAGTATTGATACCTACGGCTAGGACAGTGCGATTGATCATATTAGTATTGAGGAGATTATGGCTGTATTATACCATTTCTTGCATAACTTTGTTATACATATCTTTTCCTTTAGTATTCAGGATCATACGGTCTTCAACTACAGTCATGTATTCTTTTTGAAACAGCTTTTCATTATATTTTATACCTTCATTTAACCTTAATCCC
Source organism: uncultured bacterium (assembly GCA_903906305.1). GTDB lineage: Bacteria > Patescibacteriota > Dojkabacteria > SC72 > SC72 > UBA12078. The sequence continues at coordinate 4,829 of CAIVJR010000002.1, forward strand.
AGCATTATTCTTTCTATCTTTTCATCCTCTTTTTTAATCTTTTCTTTTTCAATATCCCATTCGCCATTAATATATTTCTGTATATCCTCAGGATTATGTGATTTAGTATTGTTTACTCTTGAATATGCCCCAGCTCCAAGCCCAACATAGTTTTGATAATGCCAGAAATTTAGGTTGTGTTTACATTCATACCCTTCTTTTGCAAAGTTAGATATCTCATACTGTTTAAAACCTTTTTCATTTAAATATTCACAAGCGTAATGGTACATCTCTCTATCAACTATTTCTGTTGGGAGATGTAACTTTCCTTGTTCATTTAATTTCCCATATGGTGTTCCCTCTTCGACTTCAAGACTGTAACAGGAAATATGTTGAATACCTAGTTGGGTGATGAGCTTAAGAGATTGCTTCCATTGGTCTAGGGTATGGTTAGGATAGCCGAATATGAGGTCTATACCGATATCATTGAACCCTATCTTTTTTACAAGTTGGTATTTCTCAATGAATTCTTCGTATGTATATCTTCTGCATAATTGTTGTAACTCTTCATTTCCTGTCGCTTGTAATCCCATACTTATTCTATTTATTCCAACTGTTTTGTATGTTTCTAATGATTCCTTCGTAATGTATTGTGGATATTGTTCTATGGTTATTTCAATATCTTTGCTTAGTTGAAAATTCTTTTTAATATTCTCAATACACTCTACGATGTATTTGTGTGGTACTAGGTTTGGTGTTCCTCCTCCTATGTATATGGTTTGTATTTCTCTATTCTTGTATAGATTAGATTTCGTTAGTATTTCCTTGTTTAGTGTTTTGAAATATTCTTCATATGTATCATCACAATTAGTACATGAAAAGAATGCACAGTATGGGCATTTAGCAAAACAGAAGGGAATATGGATGTAGAGGTTTAAGGGTGTCATGGGTAATTATACCCTTTCTGCCTTTCTCGCTGCTATAACATGAGAATACTGTCCGGGCCATGTACTTTTTATTTTGAATCCATATAAATCTTTGAAACAGGAGTCAACATCCTCCGCCATTTTTAATATTTCTTCTATCTCATCTGAATATTTACTTGGAACTATAATGTTCCAAGTCATTAGTCCCTTATTAAGTGAATTAATAGGATCATTTTTTATTAGTTGGATGTCAATTCCACTTTTTGTGGTATATAAATTGCGTAGTTTTGGATCTCTTCTTTGTTCATCGGTGTGTATTAGTTGCAGGCCAGTTGTTAATTGACCTTTTACGTGATCCGTGTGTGCAATTACTTCTAAATATTCAATTTCAAAAGGGTATAACAATCGAGCCTTGAGAAGATTAAAAAAAAGGTTAATACCTGGAGTATTTTCAATGCCTGAGTAACAAAGTTTAAAGGGTTTTGATTCCAAAACTTTTAAACCATTAGAAATTTGCTCATTTTGAAATATAGCTTCCTCCTGATATTCAAGCTTGTAATAATTTAATCTTAAAAGAGCGATTGCAGTCTTTATGAATGCTTTTAAAGCATCTTTGGGATCCTGAGATTCTCGGAGTTCTTTTTCTGTTAATGGGAATTTTTCTATATCAAATTTCTCAACCTGTAAGTCTGGAATTGACGGCTCTGTTTTTTGCTTTGGTTCCTCTATTATAATGGGAATAAGTTCGAGCAAATCGTTTTCTGTATGTAATATGACATTGTATTTTAGCTTGCTATCCATAAAACTATGAACAACTGTATTATTTTGTGTAATCTCTTTTTCCACATGTTTGAAATCTTGATCATATAGTGGAGATTTTGATCTTTCTGTGTTGTAAATATAAGAAAGATAATTTTCTACTAAACCAAAATCAGCAGTTGGAACATATAAATGAAAGTTATATCCAATGTTATTTCTATTGCTATACATAACCCTTCGGAGTGCCATTCTTCCATATGGGGTGTCGTATACTTTTGAATTGTCGTTCGGGTCTATTCCTTGTTCATACTCCTTCCAATTTTCTGGTTCAAGAAGATTATGATTATATGGTTTTAGTATATCTATACGACCGATTTTTATCTGAACGTCATCACGTAGTGGAGCTAAGATAATTTCCAATTTATCTAATCTTTCTTCTTTTTGTGCTAATGTCTCAAATTCTATTTTTGGTAGAAATTCCGCAATTTCATTAGCCGAAAAACTTTGTTGTTCTGTTTTTGTTTTTTCAAGTTCAGACATAAGCCCGTATTATACTATAGGGTCGTCAGTATCTCAATAACCCTCTTAGGATAATAATTCTTTGAATTTGTTCCTTAATGTATTAACAGCATCTGTATCAATAATGCATGTACTTAACACCTCTATGCCATTGTCTTTAAATATTTTGACTGTTTCTGCTAATTTCTTTTCATCAACCAAATCTGTTTTAGTTAATACAACAATCTCTGGCTTCTCAAACATATCCTTACTAATCTTTCGTATCTCTTCTCTCATGCTTGTATAGCTTTGATATGGATCTTCATCTTCCAAGCTTACAAAGTGCGCCACTAATTTACAATTTTCGGTATGTTTAACGAAACTAGTTCCTAATCCCTTGCCATCATATGTACCCTCTATGAGGCCTGGAAGATCCATAAGGACAAGCCCATCCATAATACCTAACTGTGGTTCTAAGGTAGTAAATTGGTATGGAGCAGTCTTTACATGAGCGTTGGTTAATTCATTTAGAAGACTAGATTTCCCTGCATTAGGATATCCAATGAATATTACATCAGACTTAAGTTTCAGTACAAATGTGAATACACCTTTTTCATTCTCTCTTTCTGTTTCATTAGATCTCAACTCCCTATTCCTCAACAATGTAGCATTTCCATATCCACCTACTCCACCTTCCAATATCTTTAATACCTGCCCATCATTCTCAATTTTACCAATGAGATTGTTGTTTAAATATACTTCTGTAGTTAATGGAAGAAGTAATGTAAAATCTTCAACCTTGTCTCCCTTTCTTTCTTTTTGTTGACCAGGTTGTCCATTAAGTGCTTTGTATGTTTTTTCTGGGTCAAAACGACTTAGATCATATGTATGCATTGAACCTTTGAGATATACATCGCCGCCCTTTCCTCCATCTCCTCCAGAACATCGATTAGCATACATTGCACTGGATCCTTCTCCACCTTTACCTGATTCTATTCTTATTTTAACTATATCTTGTAACATGTTGGTATTATATCATCTTCTTTCCAAGCTATCTCCATTAATATGATATATACTCTTGGGATGAATATTACTGTAATGGTAAAAGCTAACGCAAAAAAGAATGATGTAAGATTTGAGAATGATCTGTACTATGTACATACTCAATCTCCTTCAAGGGATGGGAAAGCAAATATCTCTGTCATATATCTTCTATCTCAATATCTAAAAATTCCTCAGAGTAACCTGAAGATAAAGTTAGGGTTTAAGAGTAGGAAGAAGGTTGTTGAAATTTCTGAATAAAGGTCGTAAAAGGCAAAAGAAGAAGCATATACTAATTAAATAGTTGGAATTGATTAGATTCCTGCCTCTTCTTTCTATCAACTACGATCAGGTGGTTGAGTATGTTCACACTAGCACTAGAGGAATTTGTTGTCAACAATATATTGGTGCTTATAATCTTTGGTACTAGGATTGACTCATTAATTCCTACTATATATAATTCTAATATATTTAAGTTCGTTTAAATGAGCATATGGGATACGGAGAAATTGTAGGCGCATCTAGTGCTATCGCTGCAAGTGGCTTTGCCACAGGCATGGGATGGATAATCGCTGGAGCTGTAGTTATTACAATCGGTATCGCATTGGCTTTACGGTTTTACTTTCGTAAAGGACGAGGTATCAAACAGTAAAGTTCGTGCATATATCAAGAACAGAGGTATTCCTTTAGTATTAAGCTTGATTTTACTTATACTTAGTTTTTGGATTCTAAGGCATCTCGGTACGGTTATTGCTTCTTTTAATGATAAAGACCCAGACTTTTTTCACCTTGTATATTTTATCTCCTTTTTAACATTCACAGCTGTTATTATTCTTTCATACTTAGACAAACCATATATTGAAAGAAGAAAAACAGATAGAGACAATATTGTTGTCATAGTACCTGTTTACAATGAAGATGTACGTATCGTTCGCAAATGTCTTAAATCAATTCTTACTCAAACTCGGAAACCCGATAAGATATATGTAGTAGATGACGGTTCAAATGCTGCCAATTATTCATATAACAGAGAATGGCTTAAAAAACAGGCAGAAATATATGGAGTAAAAACAGTATTTAAAAGACAGAAAAATACTGGAAAACGTGGCGCCCAAGCACTAGCTGTTCGAGATACTCCGGAAGCTACAATATATGTAACCGTAGATTCAGATTCTATGTTAGATGAAAAAGCCATTGCAGAGGGGAAAAAGCCATTTATTAAACCAAAGATTCAGGCAGTTGCAGGACTAGTTATGAATCTCAATGTAAAGAAAACATTCATATCAAGATTGACAGACTTAATGTATGTTACGGGTCAATTAGTGGATAGATCTTCTATGTCATTCTTAAGCTCTGTATTAGTAAATTCTGGGGGGCTGGCTTTCTATAGAGCCAATATTGTAAGAGACAACCTTGATGTATATCTAAATGAAAAGTTTATGAATATGGATGTAAAAATATCCGATGACTCTATGCTTACCCTATTCGCACTTCAAGAAGGTCGAACTGTACAACAATCCACAGCAATTACATTTAATATGATGCCAGAAAAATTTAATCACCATGTAAGACAATTGATACGATGGCAAAGAGGTTCTTTCATTCGTTCATTCTGGAGAATTAAGTACCTCCCTGTATTCTCGTTTGGATTCCTGAGACAGGTTATGAGTTGGATTAACCAAAGTGTAACTGCTATTGTTTTGATTTTAATAGTACTCTCACAAGTTATATTGATAAATTCAGATATTGTTTTAACTTTTATACTTGTTAGTATTGCTACAAACTATATTCAGACATTTAGATATCTTACAATTAGAAGAACAGATGAATCATTTGCTTACCGAGTCGCAACTTTCATATTCTATACCCCTATTATTTCTTTCTGGTCATTCTTCATATTTAGACCAATTAAACTCTATGCATCTCTTACATGCCTAAAGTCCGGTTGGGGTACTAGAAAAGAGGTCGAGGTTAGGTTGTAGTATTCCATATTGTATTTTCATTCTTAATATCTTTAATACCTTCTCATCTATATTCAAATTTCCATTGTTTACTTCTTGCAGTATGTAATCATATACCTGTTGTTGTATGGATGAGCCCGAATCGTTTGCAGTACTGTAGATTAGAATATCATTACCTGCAATTAATGCTCGTTTAGCTAGATTTACATCTGTATCTATCTCCTTTAGAGCTCCCATTTCCATATCATCGGATATTATTAATCCACTATATCCTAGTTCTTGTATTAATCTTTTTGAAACTATTTCTAATGATATCGTAGAAGGATTGGTATCAATATTTGGATATTTTACATGTCCCACCATTATGCCATCCACAGAAGTTTGTTCTAGTATCCTACTAAACGGTTCTACATACTCTGTCCATTGATCATTGGAAATATTTACCATTGGAAGATTGAAATGTGAATCAGGAGACGTATCGCTGTGCCCAGGATAGTGTTTTAATACTGCAATCACTCCTGCTTGTTTGTATCCATTGACTGAGGAAACCCCTTTTTGAATTACTTCCTCCTGTGTTCCTCTAAATACTCTGTAGTACATGAATGAATCTTTGTTAGTAATATATTCAACCACTGGTGCTAAATTCATATTTATCCCTATCTCTTTAAGCATATCTCCCCTATCCATAGCCATTGTATATGCTTGCTGTGATGTTTCAATATCTTCTTGCGCAATCGTTAATGTATTGTTCCATTTCAATCTAGCTACGATTCCCCCTTCTTGATCTATGGATATGAATAATGGAATTCTATTTGTAGTTTGTAACTCTTGAGTTAATGAGTTGACTTGAGCCTCATTTACAACATTCTTACCATACAGTAATACACTCCCAATATGATGACCCGTGAGAAATTGCTGAGTTTCAGGTGTTAAGGTAGTTCCATTGATTCCAAACATGAAAAGTTGTCCTACCTTCTCCTCTATGGTCATATATTTAAGGATTTTTTGTTCTATTGGAGGTGGCGCAAGAGTTATTGAAGTTTCTACTATTTCATTTTTTAGCAGTGTGGTTGGTAATATACTCGAGAATATGAGAGCTATGAATATCGAAAAAATATATTTCATACCTGATTATATCTCATTGTATCCTTAACTTAAATTTGTTAAATTAAGAGTACTATGAAAAAGTTTTCTATGATGGTTAAACAGTTACTAAGATCAATGAAAAGGTTCTCAATCCGTAATTTTGTTAAGAAGAAATATGTTCCTGTATATATTGTTGCTTGTGTAATATTTTTCTTTTTAACAGGGATATTTGTGTTTGATATGATTGCTAACAAGAAAAAAGTAGATCCAATTGGTAATGCCGGAAGGATTGAAAATCCTGAGGTTCTAGATATATCAAATATCAACAAGAATATCTCTCCTGAATATCCAACCATTACGTCTGTTAAGGATGGTATTGGAAATGTTAATTACAGTTCGTTTGGACAAGGGAATATGGATTACTGGAAAAGTCCAAGTATTAAGGTAGATGATATGTTGAAGATTTCAGTTGTTGCAAATAACCCTAAGGGTTCTGAGTTGAGTTACAGATATGAGTATCAGGTTCCTGGGGGTACATTTCAGGTATTAAAGGATTGGAGTTCTTCAGATTCTGTTGATTTTGTTATTCCTTCTAATGCTTTGGGTAGATGGTTGTATATTAAGGTTTCTGTGAGAGATACAGACAAGAAATACAGATTTAATGATTGTGATGACTATACTTCTCTCATATATGAGGTTAATCCTAAGGATGTTAAGAACAAGATATATCCAGCTATATCTGATTCTAGAGATGACAAGGGTAATGTTAATACTAATTCTTGGGGTGCTAATGAGGGTGGTTCATGGCCTGATGGCTTACCAAAGAATTTGAAGGCAGGTGATACTGTTACGTTTATGACTACGGCTGTGGATCCAAACAAGGATATGGTGGAGTATAGGTATCAGATCCAACCTCAGGGTGGTTCATTTACTGTGTTAAAGGATTGGAGTAGTGAGAGTACATATACTTGGACTGTTCCTGCTAATTATGCTGGTACTACAGTATATGTTATGATTTCTGTTAGGGATTCTGATCAGTATCTATTGTTTAATGATAGCGGGGATGATTATAATTATATGATTTATACGATTAAATAAATTTATTACAGATTAATATGGTAAATACAGAAACAATGTTATTTCTTGCTCCATGGATTGGTGTTATGGTTGTATTTGACATGATATGGAAAGGGATTGCACTATGGAAAGCAGGGAGGAATAATCAATTGGGTTGGTATTTGTGTATTATAATATTTAATACCATTGGTATATTACCTATGGTATATTTAGCATTTTTTCAGAAGAAAATTATTAAAGGTTCTAAATAAAATATTATTTATACTGTTATGAAAGATTCATACAATGAAATTTTTGGAGATAAAGAAAGAATACTTGTAGTATTAGCGCATCCTGACGATATGGAAATAATATGTGGCGGAACCGTTGCGCGATTAATCAAGGATGGAAAGAAGGTTAGAACAGTTATAGGAACAAATGGAAATAAAGGTATGCACGAAGGAAACTATTCTACTGATGAATTTAGAAAGATACGATTGGAATCACAGAAGAAAGCTGGGATGAAATTAGGGCTTAAGGAGGAAGATATTATTAACCTTGATGTCCCTGATGGAGAATTTGAGGCGTCTTTGGAGAACATTGGTAAGATTGTATATCATCTTCGAGAGTTTCAACCTCAAATTATCATAACTCATAATCCATTTGAATTAATAAATGATTTTTCTGAAGATTGTAATTGGATTAATCATAGAGATCATAGAAATCTTGCTAACTCTGTTTTTGATGCTACATATCCATATTGTAGAGATAATGGTTTCTTCCCTGAGCAAGTTGCTAAGGGTTTAAAACCTTGTTATGTTTCTGAATTTCTAATGTCCGATTCATATATGAGAAATAATCCAGTTGGTTTTGAGGTTTCAGATTTCATAAATGAAAAACGATCAGCCTTAGAAGAACATATGGCAGGAGGTGTTCTCTCTCAAGAGGAAGTTGATGGTTTTGTGGAAGAGGTTCAAAGAGATGATGGAAATTTTGAAGTAATGGGATACAAAAAGATTAATGATATTTAGAAGTAATTCTATCTCTCATTAAATTCTATTGTTTCTATAACCCCATTTCCACTATTATACGAGGTTATCTCCCCCCTATTCTCATATATCTTAACCTTTAAATATCCAATATTTGGTTGTCCACTTAATACATAGTAATGTATTCCGTTAGATATTGAATGATTGTATGAGTGTAGATGACCTGATATTACAAAATCTACACCGTAGTTTACAAGATATGAGGATATGGTACTTCCAAATGTAGGATGATGGTACATAACTCCAGTTATTCTGTTTTGGGAATTAGCACTTTGTAAGTCACTGGCTAACCAATTCAATTGTGTTTGATTACCAGATGCAAATGCACTATCCAATACAACCATATGGAGATTACCATAGTTAATGGAATACCATCTTTCATTGTTTGGGAATGTGAAATTGTCTAAGAATAACTGTGAGGGTGTAGTTGAATCTCCTACCATTCGATCATTGTTACCTAATGCACTATAGAAGGCTCTAGAAGCTCTTAGGGTTGATGTTACTGTATTGAATCGGTTAAGACTGGCTTGTGTTCCATCTTCCATAATGTCGCCTACATTGAAGACTGGATTGGCTCCGGAGTTAAGGATATATGTTACTACTCTTTGATGATTAATATCTTCATCATCGGTATCTGATTGGTTGTCTCCATAGAAAGCGACTATGGCACTTGGTGATTCTGGAACTACGGGTATATTCTCTGGTTCTGGTATCGGTGTTTCGTCTGGTGCTGGCCCTGGGTTGGAAGTTGTTCCTTGTGGTGTGGTTTTGGTTTCAGTTTTCGAAGTAGATACTTCTGTTACTGGAGTTTCTATAGCTATCGAATCTTCTAATGGAGTATCTGAATCTGTGGGAGTATTGGTGTCAGATGTTTCTTCTTCATTAGTGGTTTGTGATATTTCACTGTTGGTATTATTTTGTGCAAGATTTTCTAGGTGAGTGTATGTAAATGCAAAGGTTATACATATTACTAAGAGGATGGAGAGGAGATATTTGAATATATATTGTTTAGATACAATGGCTTTTAGCTTTGATATATTCTTGAGCATTAAATCATTATATGGCTAGGGATATGGGTATGCAAGATATTGAAATAGATATGTGGTGGATGGTGGAAGAAAGGTCTAAAAGCTTTTTTCTAATATCCCCCATACACCATTGTATATATATTTTCACAAATTTCCCCTTTTGCCTATTGGTAAACAGAGATCCCTTAGGTATATCAAAGGAAAAAATTCAATCTTGATCTATGGAGATAAATAATGGGATTTTGATTGAATATGTTGAAAAGATGGAGAACTTTTGCATAAAAAATCTGAAAGGTGTACATTTTAAATGGTATTGTGTGATATTTAATATTATATCTTCACAGTAAAAATGGAAGCTATTCCTAAGAATAAAAAGACTTTTTCTTTCTCCAGATTTGTTAAAAAAAGATACCTTCCAATATATATTACTGTTTGTATTTTAACTCTTCTTTTGTCCTTCTACTTCATAATGGATCAAACAAGCTTTGCAAAGGATACTGCAGTACGCAACTATCTTGAAGAGATTGGAGTTGTGCAAGAATCTAGCACTGCGGAGGAATTAGATAGTGAACAGGCGCAGGATGATGTTAATCTAGAAACAGAGACTAGTGACGAGGAGAATGAAGATGAGGATGGTGAACAAACAAGAGATGAAATAGATAGTGCAAATAAAGTGGAAAATCCTGAAGAGGGTGATGGCTCTCAGGAAGGTGGTATCATTAGCACCGAATTCCCTACTATTCTTTCAGCAAAAGATGGTTTAGGAAATGTAAATTATAACTCCTTCGGGCAGGAGGATACTTGGTATTGGAAGAGACCAAGTATAAAGGTTGGAGAGGCTATGAATCTTTCTATTAATTCTAATAACCCAAATGATTCGACTCTGTACTATAAATTTGAATATCAGGCTCCAGGAGGAAGTTTTCAAGTTTTGCAAAATTGGAGTACAGATAAAACATTTGATTGGACTGTACCTTCTGAAGCTTTGGGAAGATGGTTATATATTATGGTCTTGGTAAAGGATTCGGATGGTGAGCTAAGATTTGATGGATGTGATGATTATACCTATCTTGTATATGAGGTGAATCCAAAAGCAGTTGCACAAAAAATATATCCTGTCATATCTAGTGCAGGAGATAGTAAAGGTAATATAAATACTAATTCTCTTGGTGGAAACGAGGGTTTAAGTTGGTCAGATGGAGAAATTAGAAGTCTTAACGTTGGTGAGTCAGTGGCCTTCTCAATAAATGCTTCGGATCCAAATGGAGATGCTATGCAATATATGTTTATGATTCAGCCAGATGGTGGTTCTTTTGATGTTTTAAGAGGTTGGAGTAGTAGTAATACATTTACTTGGACTATTCCAGAAGAATTGGCAGATACAAAGGTATATATTATGGCTTCTGTTAAGGATGGGGATTCATATTATCTATTTGGGGATAGTGGAGATGATTATACCTATTTGATATACAATATTGATTAGGGATTGGATTTTAAAAGTGTCGTCCTGATATTTTTAATACGTTGAGTATGAGGTGGAAAGGATTTGAGTATTTCTTTCTAAAATGTGTTTCTGTTGTAGAAGGAATTAAGAGCCAAACAAAAATATGATTAGGAATATTGTATTAGATTCTGAAGAAAAAATAAGGGAGATATCTCTCCCTATTAATCCCCATGAGATTGGGACTGAAGAACTTAAGTCTTTTTGTGTTGATCTTTTAGATACTCTACAGAGCTTTAAATATGGTGTAGCTATATCTGCTATACAGATTGGTATACCTAAGAGAATATTCTTAATACAGAGGAGTGATAAAGATGGTAAGAGGGAATCTCCTAAGTACTTTATTAATCCTGTAATTGAATCTACTTCTGAGAAATTAGTTAAGTACTATGAAGCTTGTTTGAGTGTTAACTATGCTCAAACATTTGGAGAGGTTGTACGTAAGTATTGGATTAGAATATCCTACTTGGATGAGAATGGGAATAGTCATACTGAGAAGTATGATGGTTTATATGCAAGAATCATATTACATGAGATAGATCATTTAGAGGGTAAACTATTTACTGATATTGTAGATAGTTCTACGGTTAAGGATTTGAAGGAATATTTGGAATATATTAAAAAGAGGTAACCAACTCTTTCAAATATCTATTGATAAAATCGGTAGCCTCCTTTTTAAATGGATAATTTTTTTCTTTTATCAACTCAGGGCTAATAATTTTTTGGGCAAAAGATAATATATCTTGATTATGTTTATTTCCTTTTTCTATATTCGCTAAATATATATTTAAGCAGGTATTCATCTTTTTATGATACTTTTCTTCAAATTTTCTCCAGTTATAATCATTGGATGTTATCCCTTCTACATAACTTGTTAAATAATAACCCAAAAGTTGATAGGCTTCATCAAATAATTGTGATTTTTCCTTCTCCTTATTTTTCCTAACTATATCTACTAATGTGCTAAATATCTCTGAGTGAAAACTCAAATCTTGTTTTAATAATTGAGGATCTTTATTCCAATTATCTTTTATCATATAAAATGAATGTAAGTATGATGAGCGCATTTCATCGGGAAGTGTCTCGTTTCTAATTATTTTATTTATAGCAGTATAAACTTGTTTGTAATTCCTTAATTTGAGATTGTTTGGTAATTCCAAATATGGAGAAAAAACATAGCTACATAAAAAACCAAGATCATTAAACCTAGTTTTTTTATTTTCTGTATTAACCTCAGTGGTATTAACTTTTTCTACAAGTATATCTATGAGGCTATTGAATAACTCAGGGTGTTCCTTAGAAGCAGAGTTTTTCAAAAATAGAAAAATACTTTCTCTAAGATATTCACAAATTATTAAATAATCATCTGTTTTTGTAGCCTCTACCATTGTAGAAAAAAGTTTTTTAGTTATAGATTCTGGTTGATATGGAATTTGCTCTGCGATTATCTTTAGTGATTGCAATATAATATAAGTTTCATTTTTTGCGAATTGGTTTGTTCCTTCATCTCGACATAAAATCATGGTCGTTTTGAGTGGATTGGATATCTTCTGGTTTAATAAATCGGTTATTTGAATTGCAAATTCTGGATTTTGTTCAACAATAATAGGATATGCTTCCATAAGGAGTACTAGTGCTCGAGTTCTTTTTATATATGGATTGGTTTCCGAATCAGTTACTTCTTCTGGGCTTTGGGGGTTGTAAGTAGCGGCTTCTAATACTCTTTGTGTTGCAAAATTATATTCGTTTACAAATCTTTCTTGGTCTTGAGCGTTTTTTTCTGGTTTTATGTCTGGAGAGTGGGTTAATGTATATTTGAACCATTGAGTTGCATGCCATGAGGGATCTTTTGCATGCCCTAAGTCGTTAACCCATCCTTCTAATTGAGTATCCTGAAAAGCTTCTTTTATATCTAAATTTGTATTACTCATAACATGAATATAAACAAATTATATATCCTAGTATATCACTTAATAGGCTATTGTGAAGACCAAATATTGTAGATAGTGCTGCGAGGAAGAATTTGGAATATATTAAGAAGAGGTAATTCTATACTACGAGTTTTGGTAATACAGAATTTTTAAACTCTTGTGGAGACATGATTAACATAGTCGCGGAGGAAGATGAATCCTCAATCAACTTGTTTAAGCTCTTTCTTAATTTCTCATCAGAAGTAATAAAATAGTTACACCCTTCTTTGTCTGCTATTAGGAAGTGCATGGCATCAACAAAGAAGATTGAGTACTTGTTACAGATATTTAAAAGGGTGGTGATATCATTCTTTGATAATCCCTTTGATTTCATAGATACAACTGCAGGTAAGTTGAAAAGTTCATTCCTCAATAAATCATCCACATTCTTGATATTATCCTCTGAGAGTTCAATTTCTTCTAATCTTTGTTTATTTAAATCAAAATATGAATATCCTTCCTGAATAGCAATTCTTGTTGCCTCTGCATCTTTTAAATGCTCCGTAACTTCTATGATATTTATCTCTGATAACATGATTTCTGCTCTTAGAGGATCTATTGCTCCAATATCAAACTTTCTATTTCTACAAACTTTTGTAAAGCCTTGCTTAAAGGAAATACAATCTAATAGAACACAGGAGTCTAAATAGACAAATTCTTGCTTGCCCATTTTTCAATGATGCTTCCTCTCCTTCCAGAAGAGGTTGTTTTTTGTCTTATTTGATAGTATGAGTTTGTAACAGGGTTATATATTCTAACCTGTTTGTTTTGTGTAGTATTTATTTTCTTGTTTGAATTTTTTATTGTTTCTTTCATATTTATTTATTATTACATAACTAGATTTAAAATCAATGAGGAAAAATCAAATGTTAATGAAGTTGTAATTTTTGTATAATGAAATATGATACAAGAAATAAAAAATCTAAAAGAATCTGCGAGTGCTTTCTTAGATGTAGTACGTACTACAAAGCTTCTTAGACCTGTATATGAGGATGGTTGGAATGCTAAGGAGATTGTAGCTCACATTGTCTATTATCATGAGTACTATTCTAGAGTGGTTGATGCGCTTGTTAAGAAGAAAGATCTTCCTTTGATTGATGAATCTCTTATGGTTATTAATATGAGATGTACTAAGGAATATGCTAAATATTCTAGAAATGAATTGTATGATAGGTTTAAGAAAGCTCAAAGTATATTTGTTAAGGATTTACTTCTACTGAAGGATGATACAGAGATACCATACAAAAAGGGAGGGAGAATATACAAGGCTGTAGACTATGTTAAGGTCATAGATGGACATATTAGGAAACATACGAAGGATTTAGTGAGGAAGAGGAGGAATAGTTAATTCTTGTATCCACTAATCTTCCCACTTAGATATCCATGTAGTGTTGTTCCTGTTTTTAATACACATGGTAGTTGTATACATAGAAGGTTGAAGAGTAATAGATCAAATGGGAAGAATATCCATATGACTATTGTAGAGAAGCTAAGGGAATACAAAAATACATATATTATCTGGTTTTTAAGTGTATATTCTTCTTTCCATTGTATATTTAGTAATATCATTCCTAAGCATCTATTCTTTGTTAGGAATATGAAGCTTAGGTTATACAGGAAGAATAGTATTACTAAGGTTATTCTATATTCTATTGTTATACCATGGAAGAGGAAATAGAAAGGTATGGAGAGTAATACTACAAAGAGGGTGTTAATTACTGAGACTGAGAGTTTTTGTAAGGCGTTGGTATTTTGGGTTTGCATATTAGTAGTATATCAACTAGTTTGATGTCATGAAAGTTGAAGCGAATAATGATATAATCAATTCTTTGAGAAATTATTGTAATAAGGCAAAACAAATCATTCACGACATTATGACACAAACTTTAGGTGTCTAAATTGTCGTGAGATTATCTCAAACAACGCAATAGGAACTTCAAATAGAAATCATTGTCCATTCTGTTTACATTCTAAGCACTTAGACTTATTTAAGCCTGGTGATAGAAAATGTACGTGTCATGGTAAGATGAAACCTATTGCTATAACATATAAGCCTGAAAGGAACGTATATTCAAGAAATACAACGTTTGAATTAATGTTAGTGCATGAATGTACTAATTGTGGTGCCTTTTCTAAGAATCGAATAGCTGGTGATGATAATGAGTATTCTATTGAAAGAGTTTACCTTGAGTCACTTACTCTACCGATAGAGAAGATAAATATACTAAATAAACAAGGAATTGATATTCTAGTTTCTACTGATAAAGAAGCCTTTATGAATTCATTGTATGGAAGAAATTCATGTTATGTACAATTATGAGATGAAATCTTAGCTTTTTGTTCTAAATCGGGCTTTTCTTTGTATTCTCTCAGACGTGGCAGATGCATATTCTTCTTCTGCTTTTTTAATTAGATATATCTTTAGTTCTTCAGCAAATTTCTTAAGAGAAGAATTTCCCCCCCAGTTTTGAATCTTTTCTGCTGTCTGCTTGAAGTAATTAGAAAAGCCATATTCTCCTTCTACAACACCTGTTTGTAAATAAATCATGTATATCAAGCTCTTTATACGTTTTGAAGGAGTCCTTGAACTTATAATGTATTGTACTATTTCATCTGTAAAAGAGGGCTTTTGATCGAATTTCTCAAGTATTTCTAAGGCAAACTCAGTACCTTGGGAGCCTTTATCTATCAGCGATTTCAATATAGATGTTTCTTGTTCAGGGTCTATTTTTAAAAGCAGGAGAGAAATCAGCCTTGTTGATAGCCATCTTTTAAGTGATCCCTTTTTATATGCATCAAAAAGATCAAAGATAAAGCCATTAACGCTTTCAAAAGTCCCTACATCAAGATAAAACAACTCATAAGGTACAGCAGAGTAATGAGGCAGAATTTCTTTCATGGAGTCTTCTTTGTTGATTCGATTCTTGATGAATGGAAAAAGCTTCTCAGGATAGTTTTTAGATATTTGATTAAGGACTGTCTCAATATGATAATCAAGATCTTCTGCAAAGAGAAGATTATCAAAAATATCAGCAATGGTCTTTTCTGAAAGATATTTTACTGCAAAATCATCGTGCTCGTTAAAAAAAAGATTTCCTGTCCATGCTGTATTATGCTTAGAGGTGACATATTCCATGGCAATTTGTAATACATTCTCTTCCGTCCTTTTTAATTTGGTTCTTTTTAAAAGACTTTTGATCAACAATGTTATGTTCTCAATGTCCTTGTTTTTCTTAAGCTCGTTGAAATAATTTAAAATGAATTTCGGAGGGAGGGATCTAAAGTCCTCTATTCCGTAAGCTATCCAATGATAATTTGATTTCTTGAGTACAGACTTAGCTAAGATTATTCTTGCTCTTGTAGGATCACTCTCGAACAAACCAAGAATTATGTTATAAGTATAAGCATATTTATCGAGAAGATTGTTGAGTTTTTCATATATCTTAGCTGCCAGTTCTGGCTTCTCTTTCGCGAAATCTCGCAAAAAAGTTTGAAACTCATGGCTATTTGAAGTTGTTACTTGTAGTGTGGAAGAATTACTAGATATGTACTCTTTGAATCTTTTAATCCAATTCTGAATATTATTTGAGTCTATTTCTTCTAATATCTTTTTAATTTCGGTTTTTCTTATAAGTTCGCCATCTTTAAACGATTTTGTACTATCATATCTTTCGTATTCCCAACCAAAGAATAAACGATATATTTGGTATTCTTTGTTCCTTTGTAATCGGTTTAATAGACTTTGAATCAATTCTACTTCTGGTTTGGATCGTCTGCTAAGAAAGAAAAGTTTGGTTTCTACTTCTTGGATAAGACTATACTCTTTATTTTTTAATTCCTTTTCATAAAAAGTTAGTATTGATTCTATGTTCTCAGAGATCATCTTGTCTAACTTCTTATCTTTAGCTCCTCTTAGAGGATAATTACCTCCATGATCTAAAGCTCTTATTACTTTCAGTTTAGAGTCTAACTTTGAAACGGTAGTGTACGTTTTTTTGAGATAATCTATTACTTGGGATCTCATTTCTAGACAAGGTTTTCCTATCGGAAGGTAACTTTGGTGTATAGTGAACGAATCGAAATCCGTTAACTCGTTTTTGTCGATATCCAAAGAAAGAAGTTCTGACAAGACATCTGTAATAAGATCAATGTAATCTTCGTGATTATTCCCTATTTTAGTCTTTATAATACTTATAAAATCTAGGGAGTGCTGAAAGTAGATTTTATCATCCTCCCAAATGGGAAAGGCTATTTTTTTAAGAGACTCAATAATTACATGCCTGTCCTTTGGTACTTCAATATATACATCTAAGTGGGCTTCAATGATTCGAGAATAATATTTTTTTGAATATTCATTTATTAGAATATCAAGAATAGAAATGGCTACACGCAAAACTTCTTGGAAGGATTTTCCTTTAAAAGTTCCAAACTGGGTCCTTAATGGTTTGACTTTATTTTTACTAGCCTGAAGTATTATTTCCTGAATAAGTAATACTATATCAATATCCTTCAGGAAAATATCTCCATATTTTTCTATGTATGATTTTAAATTCGTCAGTTTGTCAAAGAGAATATTATTATCTGGAATACTAGATAGAAGTTTCAATTCTTTTGGGGGAAACAACTCTTCTTTTCTCTCTATTTTATAGGCGACTTCATTAAGATAATCTAACCATCCCTGTGCTGGCAACATATAATTTTCTATTAAGTTTTTATATTCTTCTTTTAAGTAGGTATATTGTTCTGGATTTATTGCCTCAAGATTTCTACTGTCTTTATATAAAACATCATGCTGTTGTTCTATAAATGAGTGGTAAAGAACTGTTGTTATTTGAATTTCAAACACCAAATCTTTAAACATTTTATACTCAGGAAGAGTCGTTCTTTCGTCGTTTAATTTCCCGCGGATGTTGAAGGATGGGTAATTTGAGGCAGGTTTGCGTGATATTTCTGTGCTATCTGGGAACCAAACAAGTATTTGTTCTGCTAAAGTTACAACATCTTTCCATGTGTATACTAAGATTCTTATTCCTAAGACGTCGCCAACATCATTTAGATGAAAAACGTTGTTTCTTTCTGGAACCTCTAATTTCTTCTGTAAAGAATCTCGTTTTTTTACTCGACTTAGGATATCAAGTGGCCTTATTGGATAATCTTCAAGTAGCGTTAAAAACAAATTCTTTAAAAAGGAAGAAAACTGCAGATACTTATCCCTCTGACTGTCATATTCTTTGAGTATTTGTTGAATTGTTTTTTGTTCTAACATTCTATAATTATTATATAACAAATATTAAGCATAGATATATGATAAGGGTGTTTGTTGGCCCCTTTGGTAGGTCTTTCACTAATATGTTAAGTTGAAATTCTTATATGGGGTGGATAACGGGACTTGAACCCGTAACCACTGGTTCCACAAACCAGTGCTCTAACCAATTGAGCTATACCCACCATATCGAAAAGTATTATACCCTATCTTATTCCATTTCTCTATATTGTATTATCCCTGACTTATAATATATACTTTAATGTTATTTAACATATTACTTGATGATACTAGGTACATGAGCCTAAGAAACTCATATATGGGAAGGGTTTTTCCTCTGTTCTTCTCCCCTTTACCTTCTCTTCCTCTATCATCACGTTTTCCTCCGAGACCCTTTAGGGCTATCCGACTCTGAAGGGTCAAAAAAATAACAGGAACTGGGAGAGCGCCATAGATTCATTTCTATGACATATATGCCTTTTAGGTTATATTATCCCCCAGTTCTTGAGTTCCACAACATCCTTGAAATCACACCCATAGTAATATATAATCTCACTTGCTAGATTAGTTCGTTACAAATTTGATTATATCGAAAAGCATGGTAGTTTATCCGCCGTAAACTATGATACCCTCTTATGAGGCTTGCTTTTTAGGAAGTAGAGAGATACCAATTATTCCCCATTAGATGTATTTAGGGTATATTTCTCTACAACTGCATTTATCCGGAGCTGATCCCAATTTATTGGTACAGAGCTTTAAATGTATAGGATGGATTGAGAATCTAAATCAGCAATTTTGCAAAGGATCGATTTCCTCTTTTCTAGCAGAATTGATTCTCTTCTATCCACCCGGCCTGTACATACAATCTACCTTTATTGGTATTCCCAAAGTGGAAAGTATGTGCAGGTTGTGTTTTCTAATACCTCATAACATCACACTCACATATCCTACCCGTAGTATCTGTAGTAAGCTTTAAACCATTCAATATGGTATTTTGATCATCCTCATTCAAATACAAAAAAGGACACTCATACCTATCATTCTTCTGGTTATCAAATATCAAATGAATATTAGTACCCTCTGAGTATCCCAGTACATCACCAGCATTCACATAGTCCCCTACACTAACGTTAAGTTTAACCACAGGACTAATAGATACCAAAACATTGGTATCAGGTTCTAGGGCTACACGATTTGGACCCTCATATATATTAGTAACTACTCCAGAAACAGGAGCTAATACAGGAGCATTCTCCTTAACCTCAATCCCTATACCATTATCCTTGTTAACACAGAAAGAAGTAATACCGGAACCATAGTACCTCATATTGGTCATATCTACAGGAAGTTCCATAGTGATATTCTTGTACCCAATACCATTAGCATCAACCATCTTAGGAAGATATATGAAGGCAAATATAATGACACCAACAAATATTAAACCTAAAAACACAAATATGGCAGTAGCATTCTTCATAGTTATTCTCCTTTTGTTGGGAACAATCCCTTAAAATGTAATCCACTACTCGTAAACCCAATATCATCTATACGTAATGTATCCCCAAGAGCACCTAGCTTGTCATTTACAATACTTACTAAGGCATCTTGTACTACGTTCTTAACAGCAGCAGGTAGACTTAATCCACCAACCTTTACATCCTCGATATCTGCTGAGATTGAAGTAGTTGAAGCTTTGGATACATTTCCAAACGCATATACAGGGAATGTCTTACCACCATATGTAAACAATGTAGATATCTCAGCCTTTCTGTCTGTAAACTTAATCTGTGTATTCTCTAATTTCCCATATGTAAGATTTTGGTTAACATAGTCTACCCATGCACTTGCTTGAGCATTGGTAACCTTAATATCTATCTCCTGAGGCTCACTAAATGTTGGATACATACAATCCAAACACAGTTGTAATGGATCAGTAACAGTTAATCCTGCATTAGCCATACCATCTACAAAGTCCTGTTGAGTATATGCAACTTTAAGATCTATCTGTTTAGTTATACCATTGGTTATGGTCTTGTAACCCCAATATCCAATACCTATGAGACCGAGTATGAGGAAAAGAAATATGAGGAAAGCTATGAGGCAACCATTACCTTTTTTCTTTGGTTGTTCCTGGGGTGATGTTACAGATTGCTCAGGTTGTTGTTCAACCTTTTGTGTTACTTCTTCCATGGAATATATTCCAATGAATTTATTTATAATTGTATATCAATTTACTTAACAGTAACAGACTTGGCTAGGTTCCTAGGCTTATCTATATTATTCCCCAACTCCTTAGACAAGAAATATGATATGAGTTGGAAAGGAATAACATTAGATATATTACTAATCTCTTCCACCTGAGGAACTACAAGGAAGTAATCAAATACCTCTAGTTTACTAAACTTAGAATCCCCAATACCAATAGTCATAGCTCCCCTAGCCCTCACCTGCTCCATACCAGACACTAGATCTTTGCAATCCTCATCGTTTGATATGATTCCGAACACTGGAGTACCTTTAGCTACTAAAGCTATTACGCCATGCTTAAGTTCTCCAGCTGCAAACCCTTCAATATGTTTGTAGGAAATTTCTTTAATCTTTAACGCTCCTTCTAATGCGGTATATGCATTCTCTCCCTTCCCTAATACAAACATATGTTCTTTGTTTTTCAATACCTTAGCAATCTTCTCAATTGAGCTATATGTTTTTTCGCTGAAGTACTTTGTAAGAAGGTTTGAAAGATCCGTGACGTTCTTTTTAGCTTCTTTCAGTTCTCCTACAATAGTTTTCGCTAGAATATATCCCCATGCACATTGAGCCGTAAATACCTTAGTAGAGGCCACACATATCTCTGGCCCAGCATTGGTGTAATATTTGAAATCTGACATACGGGAGATAGTTGTACCCAGCATATTCACAATGCTTGCAATTTTACATCCATGCTTTTTAGCCATTTCTAACACCTCTATGGTATCTGCAGTCTCTCCACTTTGAGATACAGCTATAATGAGATCATCTTTTTTTAATATGTTTTTGTATGTATTGAATTCATAGCTTCTTACTTCTTGTGTATCAATCTTCGCTATATTTCTTAAAAAATATGCTATCTGTCCTGCTGCGAAACCTGCAGTTCCTGCACCTAGTACGTACACCCTATGGGCTTCCTGGATGGCTTGTACTAGTGGTTTAAGTTCTGTTTGTGTATATTCAGTGGCATTAAATATAGTTTTCTCCTGTTCGACAATCTCCTTTATCATGAAATGCTCATATTTACCTTTCTCAATATTGGTATATGTATTTTTTAACTTCTGAACTACGATTTTTTTCTCTTTTCCTGTTAATACATTTTCAATATGTAATTTCCCATTTGATATTTTTACAAAATCATAGTCATCTAGGAGCACAACATCATTGGTATATGGAGCAAATGAAAGTGAATCTGAAGCTAGAAATATTCCATCTTTCCCTTTCCCTATGACTAGTGGTGAACCATTTCTAACGGCAAGAATATCTCCATTAATTCTAAGTATCGCTATGGTATTTCTACCTTCAAGTAGTTTGAAAGCTTTCTTAACAGCGATTTCAAAATCTTCTGTTGTTTTTGATTGTTCTTCAATGAGCTTAACGATAACTTCTGTATCGGTTTGAGTAGTAAACTTGTATCCCAGTTTTTCTAATTTTGTTTTTAATTGTGAGAAGTTTTCTACAATTCCATTTTGTACCAACGTGAATTTGTCATCTGTGGCCATATGTGGATGTGCGTTGTTTACGGTTACTCCTCCATGAGTAGCCCATCGTGTATGTCCAATGGCTGTAGTGGTTTGAGGAAGTTCTTTTAGTCCTTCTCTTTCTTGTATTTCTCCAATATCTTTAAACATCTGTATTTTTCCATCATTGTTTACAGCTATTCCCCATGAGTCATATCCTCTGTACTCTAATCTTTTTAATCCTTGAAATACCATATCATTTGCAACTGATTTACCGGTGTATCCAAATACTCCGCACATAGGTTTGTGGTGCTAAATTTAGAACTATATTTGTATGGGGAACTATGATTGATCTTTTGTTTACTTGTAATCAATCTTAAGGTTAAAGGTGTAACCTAGGAGTACCCGCTGATATTCGATAGCTCCTACCTCGTTGTATATTCCTTAGATATACCCAGTCGCCTATTGTATGTTAAATATCCCTGAGTAAATGATACAATATATCAATTTAAGGTCAAGCACATATATATTGTATGTTTTCATTTCTTAAGAACATCTTCGCAGACAACAGAATTCCAAGTATATCGTTTTTAGAATTTTACAAAAAGATAAATAGGTTGAAGGAGGATGGACTGTTTCCGTTTGAGTATAATCTTCCACAAGCGATATCGTTGCCTGAATCTTTTTGGGAAGAGGTAGTTTCAATACACAAAATGACACTGAAGGATGGTTTAGAAAGAGAAATCTCAGTCTTTATGGTCGATGGTGAATTGATTTTTACATCTGTAATAAAGGGGAAAGAGAGTTCTGTAACTTCTAATCACAATATCTCCGTCAAATATGTGCAGCATCCTACACGTAAGGAATATTTTAGAAAGGAAATATATATGGATGGAAGTATATACAAACGAAAGGATGTATATTACAAGGATGCACCAAAGAAGGTATCCATTCAATATCTTTTTAATCTACACACTCACCCTAGTCATGTTTTGGACAGTGGAGAGATATATTATTCTTTTGCATCGAAGCAGGATATGGTTTCCCAACTTCAATCCAAAGCTATTGTTTCTGGTTTAGTTACTGACAAACTATGGTTGTTTGTAAGGACAAATAGTTCCCCAGATACCATTGCAATGGATGAACCTCAAATATCGATTGACACCTTGAAAGCAGATATGAGTATGGTTATATATTGTGCTGAACTATTTAAGAAGGCAATTAAGCAGTAGATAATTCTACATCTCAACTTCTTCTTCTCCCACCTAATATATTGATGTAGTAAAGTAGGTTTAATGCTGAAGAAAGGAAACCTGCAATATATGTTAGGGCTGCTGCTGTTAATACTTGTTTTGCTCCATCAGTGTCATATGTATCTAATAATTCATACTTCTTTATGAGTCCCATTCCTCGCTTACTTGCATCGACTTCTACTGGTATGGTAATGAGTGCAAACAGAGTACTTGTTGAAAAAAATATTAACCCTATTTCTGCTAATTTTAATGCTGAAAGTAATATTCCAATTAGGAAAAGTATATATCCAGCACTGGAAGTAAATTTTGTTATGCCAGTCATAATCATTCGGAATCTAAAGATGGGAGACTTTTGAAATTTTTGTTGTACATGTCCGAATTCATGAGCTACTACTGCAATGTTTGCTACAGTCCCCTGCTCCATATTATCTGCAGATATATTTACAAGATCTTTTGTGGGATCAAAATAGTCTTCCAATTTTCCACCCTGGGTATATATTTCTACAGGAAATTGTTCGCCATTTTTTATGAGTTTTGCTACCTCCATTCCTGTATGTTTAGATACTGGAATGTTGTTGTATTTACCATATACAATCTTTACATATATCTGAGCAATGATTGTTATGATGAATCCTGGGAGTGCAAAGTACCAATATATTGGGTCTATATACATGATTATGATTTTTTAGAATTTAAAAATATGGTGGCCAATGTGCCCCCGATTAATGCGGTGTAGAGTTGAATTAGTCCCATTGTGGTTAAAAATATCTCAGGAATATGGATGGTCTGGAATAGTATGTATGTAGCTGAAAACAAGAAGCATGCTTTGAGTAGTGCTGCTATTCCTACATTTAAATATTTTATTTTTATATATTTAAACGCAAGTACAAATATGAGGTTAGAAAGGATGATGAATGGTATGAGGTAGAGTAAGTATGGTGTGAATACCCCAAAGAGTACTCCATTTAGAAAGGATGCTAGTGATGGTAAAAACAAAACAGGGATAATCTTCATAAAACCATATTTTGATATGGAAAAGATGAGTAGAAAGTTAATAATACTTCCAATGAGTAGTTGTGGCTGTTTGAATATGAATGGTATTGAAAAGGCTAGTATATATACAATTGAGAGTTGTATCTTTTCACTGAGGAGGATTTGTTTGAGATTTTGTTTTTGAAGCAGTTCCATATATTTAGTATATATCAAACCCAAATATTTTACAGACGTATCTACTTAAGATATATTTAATTATGGAATTTGTAGAAGGACAGAAATATTTATGTATGTTGGCCCCCTCTTTTGCGGCTGAATTTGAATATCCAGAGATAGTTTACAGGTTAAGACAGTTAGGATTTGATGAAGTCTTAGAGCTCACATTTGGGGCTAAGATGGTGAATATTGCTTACTATGAATTGCTTAAGGAAAGTATAGCAAAGGAAGAGAAGAAAACGTGGATTGCTTCTCCATGCCCTACCTTGGTTAATATGATTAAGATTAAATTCCCAGAATTAATCCCTAACCTTGTTCCAGTACTTTCACCTATGGGGGCTATGGCTTTGATATGTAAAAAATATTACCCTGATTACAAGCGAGTATTTGTTGGTCCATGTATTACTAAGAAAAATGAGGCTCAAGAATTGGGAACTATTGATGAGGCATTAACATTTAAAGAACTTAATGAATTATTCAGATTACACAATATTCCTGAGAAGGTTACTGATTCAAAATATTGTGTGACGTTTGAAAAATTCTACAATGACTATACCAAGATCTATCCTATTTCTGGTGGACTATCCTCTACCCTTCATTACAAGAACATACTAGAGGAAAAAGATATTCTTGTTACTGATGGGGTTGAGAATGTTGTTAAGGTACTTTCGGAGTTTAAAGATGGTATGTACAAGAATTACAAATTTTTGGATATATTGACTTGCCCAGGTGGGTGTATTGGTGGTCCTGGGATGATAGGTGAACGTAGTGTAAAGGAAAGAACTAAGAAGATTCTTGATTACAGAGATTTTGCGCATAGGTATGAACAGGATTTGGGTAGAACAGGAAAAAAACTAATGGTTGAAGATATTAATTTTGGAAGAAAATTCTAATGAACGAATTTATGAAGATAGCTATAACGGAGGCTAGGTATGGTATTAATCACAAACATGGTGGACCATTTGGGTGTGTGATTGTTAAGGATGGAAAGATAGTAGCAAAAGCACATAACGAGGTGGTAAGAAGAAAGGATGCTACTAACCATGCTGAAATACGGGCTATACAGAGGGCATCAAAGAAACTTAGAAATTTTGATCTTTCTGAGTGTGAGTTATATGTAACAGGTAAGCCTTGTCCTATGTGTAGAGCTGCAATCATGTGGGCTAAGATATCTAAGGTGTACTATGGATGTGATTATGATGATGCTAGAGAGATTGGTTTTGCGGAAGAACATGGGAATAGCCAGAATGAATATGTCGAAGTACCTTTAGAAATAGAGGCTTGTAGAGAGGTTTATGATGAATACAAAAATGGAGCTCATACTTTGTATTAAAATATAGTACAATATCTACTAACTTGTTACTGATTATCCTATGAAAGCTGTTATAGCTACTGCTGGCTACTCGACTCGTTTTCTTCCTGTGTGTAAGAGTGTTCCTAAGTCTATGCTTCCTATACAGGAGGTTCCAATTATTCATGAGATTGTTAAGGAGTGTATAGATGCTGGTATTACCGATGTGATATTAGTTACTAGTTTTGGCAACTATCCTGTTGAGGACTATTTTGATAACCGTCCTGATTTAGAGACATTTTTGAAAGATACAGGTAAGGAAGAAAGGTATGAGAGATTTAATGAGGTATTTGGAAAGGTGAATATTACAGTTGTAAGACAGAATAAGGCATTGCCATATGGAAATGGATCCCCGGTATTAGCTGCTAAACCATGGCTTAAGGAAGGAGAACCTTTTGTATTCATATTTAGTGATGATTTAGTGCTCTCTGAAGTTTCTGCAGTTAAACAGTTGGTGGATGAGTACAATATGAGGAAGGCTACAGATTTGAACATTGGAGGGGTTGTAGCAGCTCAAGAGGTAGATGCTAAGGAGATACATAAGTATGGTGCTGCTTCATTTAAAGATGAAGAAAAACGAATTATTGATACCATTGTTGAAAAACCAATTGATAATCCACCTTCATTACTTGCTACGTATGGGAGGTATTTGGTTGATTACAGTATTTTTGATTATCTAAACAAAGAGAATATTCAACAAGGAGAACTATATTTTCCCGTAGCATTAGATAAACTATGCAAAGTAAAGAATGTATATTGTAAGGCTGTGGATGGTGAATGGTTGACTACTGGGGATCCATTGAACTATTTAGAGGCACAGATAAAGTATGCTATGCGAAGGGAAGATTACAGAGAAGAACTTAAGAAGTTTTGGGAGACGTTCTTATAAGCAACTTATAGAAAATCTTTATTGTTTTTACAAATTTATGGTAATATTTATCATTA
>CAIVJR010000003.1 GCA_903906305.1 uncultured bacterium
ATATATTAAGTTTATCTTCTGTCCTATGGATAAATACAAAAATCTCCGTATATTTAACATAGTAATGGGATTCTTCCACTTTGTGCAAGGAATACTCATGGTAGTACTCAGTAACGATTTCACATTACCAATCAATACCAGCTATCTTAAATTTGATGTAGCAACCCTTACACTACAACCATCTCTAAACAATATATATGATCTTAAGGTCGGATATGCAATAGCTGCATTCCTCTTCCTTTCATCATTAGCACACTTCATTATTTCAATGCCTAGAATCTATGAATGGTATGTAGCTAACCTAAAGAAGGGTATTAACTATGCTAGATGGATAGAATATGCATTTAGTTCATCCATTATGATTGTTGTGATATCAATGTTAGTAGGTGTATATGACTTTAGTACTCTCTTGTTGATCTTCTTCCTCAATGCAATGATGATCCTCTTTGGAATGGTTATGGAAATACACAATCAAACTACAACAAAGACAAACTGGATATCATTCATATTTGGATGTATAGCAGGTATAGTTCCATGGGTAGTAGTAGCATTGTATCTATTTGGTTCTGGGGATGCAGATAACCATGCTCCAACCTTTGTATATTGGATCTTCTTTAGTATCTTCCTCTTCTTTAATACATTTGCAGGTAATATGATCCTACAATATGGAAAGATTGGAAAATGGAAGGACTATACATTTGGAGAAAAGGTATATGTCATATTGAGCTTAGTAGCGAAATCATTACTTGCATGGCAGGTATTTGCAGGAACATTAAGACCTGTATAGAATAGAGAAATATGTCAAAAAATAAAAGAATACTAGATTTAATACCTAAACAGTTCTCACGAAATACATTTGTATATTTTTTGATACCACTCTTTTTAATACTTCTTGGAGACGGAATAGTGGCATACATATTTCCATTGGTATTAGGAAATCATGTAAGCTCAAATCTTATCATCGGACTTATTATGTCTGCTTCATCAGTAACTAGTATTGCCTGCGACTTTCTTATTCCTCTTGTATTTCCAAAATATGGTTGGAAATTTCAGTTAATAACTGGAATCATCCTAGCCTTAACCTTTCCCCTAATCACAGCACTTGGAGATACATTCTCAATTGTGTGGCTATTTTTAATCGCCTCATTAATGTGGGGTATTTATTATGAATTTATTATGTTTGCTCAACAAAGTTTTGTTGTGGAAGAAGAAGATCAAAAACATTTCTCTCATGATTGGAGTATTGTTGAAATCTTAACCAATATAGTAGAAGTATCAGCACCGATAATTGGAGCTTTCATTCTCATAAGAGGGATAGTTGCATATACCTCTGTTACTTTAGTAATTGAGATTTTAGCATTGATATTTGCAATCCTACTTGTTCTCGTAAAACGAGATGTAAAAATGCAAAAACCAAAGAGCCAGATCAAGGAATATATTAGTTTTTTCAAAGAGTTAAAGTCTTGGAAAATACTTTCAAAAAAAGTATATATTGTTTTAATAATGGCCGTAATAGTGGAAATGGTCTCCGCAGGTTTTCTAACCTTCGCAGGATTGTATGGAGAACAGTTAATTGGCAATCCTGATTGGAACTGGGCACTCATAACAATTGCGACAATTCCATATATGTTTGGATCTATCATTATATATAGATTAAATATGAAAAAAGGGAAAAAGAGGCTTGCTCAACTCTCAATCCTTACTTCAGGAATAATACTTTCTTTATTATTCTTCTTTGGTGGAAAGCTAATTCCAATATTAGTTTTAATTTTCATTTCTAATCTCATAATGTCATTATGTTGGCCTTTAGATGATGCAATATTTAGTGATTTACAAAAACGATTAGGGAAACATGGTTTGCATCTCATTGGATTATCTCAGGCTAGTTATTCAATCGCATATCTAGTCGCACCAGCATTTATGGGATTTTTAGCAGATAGGGTAGGGTATAATAATTCGTTTGCGATAATTGGAGTAATAGCAGCAGTAATTGGCTTGATTCTCTTAATTATAACTCCTCGCAAGTTACGTATGCCTCACAAAGAATTAGACAATATAGTTACTTCTTAAGGATTTGAAATTGTCCACCATATATTTCTAGACTTGGAGTATATCCTAAATCTATATATTTTTGTGCATCCTTTATTGAGACTATCAATACGTCCCCAATCTTTAACTCTGTAGCCTTAACACCATTAACATTTTCATTTAGTAATGCCCAACCAGGATAGTCACCATGGTTATCATAGTAATAGTAAACATTGGAGTGAGACATATAGAATTGAGAATCAATCATATCTGTCGGAGATACAAACACATAGCGTGTAACATTGTTTAAAGCATCAAGCTCTTGAGCCATAACTCTGTAATCAAGTCTCGCTTGCATAGGTTTAAGCATACATATTAGAGCAATATATATACCAATTGGAATTAATACAAACCATTTTTTTAACAATAACGACAATACCATCCAGAATGAAATCAAAAGAATTATCCCACCTGCAATGGTATATCTTTCAACAAAACAGTTGAAATTTAACACACTTAAGAGATAGAAACCTATAAAGGTTATTATCCCCAACACAAAGAAAAAAATAATCTTTCTTTTTTCTTCCAAATCAATTCGCTTAGATATTAAAACCCAGACATATCCAATTAGATGGATAAAAAACATAATTGCACCAAAAAGTAATGTAGGGATATGTATGATTAATTCTCTCACAGGAGGAACACCCTCCATATACCTAACTACACCCAATGAATATGAATAGTATGCTCTAACAATGTCATAGAACTTCATATCCGGTACCCACCACATACCAGAAATTCCAAGACTATTTACTATTGATTTAAATGGAATGAATATTACAGCTAATGTAACAGCAAGTACTATTCCTAAGAAAACATACAGCCACTTCTTGTTTATACCCTTCTCTCCAAATACAAATTTGTAAATCAAGCTTGCGCAAACAATAGCAAAGATATAGATAATCTGGAGATAGTGAGTACCACAAAGTAACAATGAAAGAAGAATTGTCATAACAATATATGTGATTCGTTCTTTTCCTTCTGAACTATTTAGAAGTTTAAACACTGAATATGCTAATCCCAAAGCTAGGAATGCTAAGAAGGAATATGCCCTTGCCTCTACAGAATATGAGACAAAGAATGGGGAAATTGCAATTACTAAGGCAAAGATTAATCCAGTGATTGGATATTTTTCTTTTTTAAACAGATCTTTACCAACAAAATATGCTAGTCCAATACCTAGCAATCCAAAGAAAAGCGAAAATGATCTTAATGAAGTTTGAGTAATCCCAAAGATGAGAGACCAACACCTAACTAATACATAGAATAGTGGGGGATGTACCTTATCTGCAGCTATCACTGCAAACATATCTTTCCAAGACATTTTAATAACATCACCTGTAAAGGCCTCATCATACCAGAAGCTCGTTCTATTGATTTCCAACAATCTTAATACCAAACCTACGATCAATATGATCGCGAGGATAAACAGAGGATTTTTCAATATTTTAAGAATTTTTTGCCACATACTATTTATGTGCCTTTCTTACATGCAGTAACTCTGCAAAGGTTTTGAAATATGAAGCTGTAGTCACATGGCTTTCTCCAACCTCTGTCCATTCAACCGGCATTTCCTTAATCATTAAACCATTCTTGTGTAAGAGATAAAGAAATTCAAAATCATAACCATATCTATTGTTTTCACACATTAAAAAATATGGCTTGCATTTCTGATTAAACATTTTAAACCCACATTGAGTATCCTTAAAATTAAGGCCTAAAATTGATCTAATTAGAAGATTAGATGCGTTTCCAAATAATTTTCTTAGTGGAGAGACTTTTATATCTTCCTTACCTAATGCTCTAGAACCAATTACACAATCATATTTATCCATCTTTTCTACAAAGTGTTCAATATATTCAATTGGTGTAGAGAAATCTGCATCTGCAATATATATGTAATCTCCATCGGCTTTGGTTATACCTTGTTTTAGGGCATATCCTTTTCCCATATTAGGGAAGTAGCTAACAATGATCACCTCGTCTTTGAATGTAGTGAGTACTTCTAGGGTTTTGTCCTTAGATCCATCATTAACAACTATGATTTCGGTTTGGATTTGGTTCTTTTTACTAAATTCTTTGAGATATGAGATCACATGAGGGAGAGTTTTTCCTATTCTATTTTCTTCATTGTAAGCAGGGATAACAATGGATATCTTCATATGGGTAATGATATCAATTTATGTTCGTCATTATATCAGAAATTTTTATCATATGGACCTTGCAAACATAATTCCTGTTACAGCAGCTCCCGTTATGCTTCCTGATACACCCGCTGCATCGCCAGCTACATACAAGCCTTTGATACACGTTTGCAATCCGTTATCTGTAACTATCTTTGAAGATCTAAACTTAACCTCAGGTGCATAAAGAAGGGTAGAACCTCCATTAACACCCGGCATTACCTTATCCAATATCTCTAATCCTTCTTCAATATTCTTGACTATTCGATATGGCAAAGCCATAGCTATATCTCCTGGTGTAACATCTGTTAGAGAAGGTGTTACAAATGATTTAGAAAGTCTACTCCATGAACTCCTTCGACCACTATGCAAATCCTCAAGTGATTGCAACAAAGGTTTCCCTCCTCCAAGCGTTGAGGCTACTTCCGCAATTGATTTAGCATATGCTATGGAATTCTCAACAGGTTCAGTTAAACTTACTTCAGAAACAAATGCAAAGTTAGAATTTTTGGACTTATGATCTGATTTTGAATGACCATTTACACATATGTAACCATCATAGTTTTCGGTAGCCACTTCACCATTTGGACAGCTACAGAAGGTTCTAATAATGTCGTGGTATGTTTTGGTTCTTACCTTGTAGACTGTCTCATAAAGGATATCCGCTTGACGTTTCATTATTGGTGCTAAAAATTCAACTCTTACTCCAACCTCTACCTTGTCATACATATATTTAATATCATATTTGTTAGCAAGTTTTTGTAACCAGCTAGCTCGAACTCTGCCAGGAGCAAGAAGAACGATAGGGGCTTTGATTTCTTTTTTGTCTTTTGTAATTACTCCACTTATCTTTTTATCCTTAACTAAGATATCTATTACTTCTGTGTTATCTAATATCTCCACACCTTTTTTAAGAAGGTCTTTTTCCATCTTAGCTATAACCGTAGTTAATTTGTCTGTACCTACATGCCTTGCTTTTCTTACAATTAATTCAACATCATTCTTGGTAGCTTCTTCAATGAGTTTGTCATATTCTTCATTTTGTTTTGGGTAATATTCTGCATCTACTCCAAAATCTGTAAATATTTCATCTACATAGTCTAAGATTTTTTGATATTCGGGTTGGGATATGAGGTGGAAGGCTTTCTCATGTGAGAGGTATGCTGTCAGGTGTAACTTTCCATCTGAGAATGTTCCTGCTCCTCCTATACCTGACATTACTTCATTGGGTTTTCTATTCTCAATTCTATTACCCATATCTATGAGGGCAATTTTCATATCTTTGTGAGATTTGAGGAGTTCGTAACATGCGAATAGGCCAGCAGGGCCAGCACCAACTACTATTACATCGTATTTAGACATAGTGATATGTGGTTAGGTTACCTATTATTATTCCAGAAAATACCCATCATGACAACAACCGTGGAACACCTGCTTCACGAGATCAGATCTAGAACTGATCTAATTTAATTTTTTATTCAAAAGAATTATGCTACCATATATCCATCATGCTCCAACTCCAAAAATATACTAAGAATTTTAACAAGGTAGTAGTACTACTAACCATTTCCGATGTATTTGCATGGGGACCTTACTTTGTCATATCCACACTTGCAGGAATATATCTAGCTGGAAAGCTCGGGAGCAATGCAATTGAATTTATAGGTGTAGGGACTGCCATATACTACTTTACAAGAGCCCTAACACAGATACCAATAGGGTATATAACAGATAAGATAAAGAAGGATAAAGATGATATATATTTCCTAATAGGTGGAATCATATTAATGGGAATACCATATATACTGTATCCACTCATATCTCAACCATGGCATTACTATATTCTCCAACTAATATTTGGATTAGGAGCTTCATTAAACCTTTCTACATGGAGAAAACTCTTTGCTATGAATATAGACTATGGAAGAGAAGGAAAACAATATGGATTCTATGAGACCATTATTAGCCTCTCTACCGTTATACTTAGTGCGATTATCGGTCTTGTCGCAAATCTAGGTGACATATACTTTGATTGGGTAATGATTTGTTCTGGAATATTGATGATGGCAGGTAGTATATGGGTTGTATTAATATTTACTGCTAAGAAGAGAAAAACAAACCATATTCTGAAAACATAATATTTGATATATTAGAGATATGAATGCAACAGAGATAAATCAAAGATTACAAGAAATAAATATATTACTAACCATTATTTACAATAAGCTCCTTGATATTAAGGCACAAAGATCAATTTCAAATATATCTTCCTAAAACTATGATACCTGACACAACAACAGAAACTAATAATATTCTTGATTTAGAAATAGCTCCAGATGTTAATACATCAACAAATATCCTTCCGGAGCAGATAAACATGCAACTTATTGAAGATGCCCAAACCAAGGGAAGGGAGATAAAAAATCTAGCACAAGAACTTTCCCAAGTAAATGACCAATTTCTAACAGGAATAGGAAAGCTCCTTGATGAAGCTGATAAATATAGTGCTGAAATAGATAGATACAATAAACAATAACTCCTTGACCTATGTGGTAAAATATATATATGAAAAATATATACCTTGATCACGCAGCAACAACCTCTGTAAAACCAGAGGTATTAGAAACAATGCT
The DNA here is from genome assembly GCA_903906305.1 of uncultured bacterium. Classification (GTDB taxonomy): domain Bacteria; phylum Patescibacteriota; class Dojkabacteria; order SC72; family SC72; genus UBA12078. The sequence continues at coordinate 6,905 of CAIVJR010000003.1, forward strand.
CCCATATTTTACTGAAAAATACGGCAACGCTTCATCAATATATTCATTAGGAAGAGAAAACAAGAAAGCAATAGATGATGCAAGAGAGAAAGTAGCAAAAGCATTAAATGCACAACCAAAAGAAATATTCTTCACAAGTGGCGGGACAGAAGCAGATAACTGGGCATTAGAAGGAATAGCATTTGCCAACCAAACTAAAGGAAAACATATCATAACTACAAATATTGAGCATCATGCAATATTGCACACTTGTAAGTTCTTAGAAAAGCAAGGTTTTGAAGTAACATATGTACCAGTAGATAACAAAGGAATAGTACACGTTGAGGATATAGAGAAAGCCATAAGGCCAGATACCATATTAATATCCATAATGTTTGCTAACAATGAGATAGGGACAATACAACCAATTAAAGAGATAGGGGTATTAGCTAAGGAAAAAGGAATATACTTCCATACAGATGCTGTACAAGCTATCGGAAATATACCTATCGATGTAAAAGATATGAATATTGATATGCTCTCACTCTCTGGACACAAGTTCTACGGCCCTAAGGGAGTCGGAGTGCTCTACATTAGAGACGGAGTAAGAATATCTCCAATGTTACATGGTGGTGCACAGGAGCGAGGTAAGCGAGCTAGTACAGAGAATGTAGCAGGTATTGTTGGACTCGGAAAAGCCATCGAACTAGCTACAGAGAACATTGAAGAATACAACACGAAATTAATGAAAATAAGAGATAGGGCTATTAGGAAGATATTAGAAAAGATTCCATATTCAAGATTAAATGGAGAGGAAAAGAATAGATTACCAGGAAATGTAAATATTTCCTTTGAGTTCATAGAAGGAGAATCAATCCTCCTTATGCTAGACATGAAAGGTATATGTGCTTCGAGTGGATCAGCATGTACCTCTGGTTCCTTAGATCCTTCACATGTGTTACTTGCCATAGGTTTACCTCATGAGATAGCACATGGTTCTTTAAGATTAACCTTTGGAGAAGAAAATACAGATAGTGATTTAGACTATCTATTAGAGACATTACCTCCCATTATTGAAAAATTGAGAGCTATGTCCCCTTTATATGACACCTTTATTAAAAATGGAAGAATATAGTCAAAAAGTAATGGATCATTTCATGAATCCAAGAAATGTAGGAGAAATCCCTGATGCTGATGGCATAGGTCAGGTTGGAAATCCCGTTTGTGGAGATATCATGAAGATGTATCTTAAAATCAAAGACAACGTCATAACCGATGTTAAATTTAAAACCTTTGGGTGTGGTGCAGCCGTAGCTACAAGTAGTATGGCAACAGAACTCATAATGGGAAAAACATTGGAAGAAGCATTAGAAATATCAAACAAAACAGTTGCAGAAGCATTAAATGGGTTACCACCAATAAAGATGCATTGCTCCAATCTTGCAGAACAAGCTATAAAAGCAGCAATAGATGATTACAAGAAAAAAAATGAATCCTCAAAATAACAGTAAAAAAGTATTAATCGCCATGAGTGGTGGTGTAGACAGTTCTGTATCCGCAGCCTTACTTAAAGAGCAAGGCTATGAAGTGATTGGAGCTACTATGCAAATATGGCAAACCGAAGGCATGGAAGAAAGAGACAACGGATGTTGTTCGCTTACTGCCGTAAATGATGCTCGAAGAGTAGCTAACAAATTAGATATTCCATATTACGTATTAAATTTCAAAGATATATTTAAAGAAAAAGTAATTGATTACTTTGTAAGAGAATATACCGCCGGTAGAACTCCAAACCCATGCATCATCTGTAACAAAGAAGTAAAGTTTGAAGCACTCTTAGACAAAGCAATATCAATGGGGTTAGATTACATAGCTACTGGCCACTATGCACAAGTTGAGTTTAGGGATGGAAGATATCTTCTAAAAAAATCATTTAGCAAAACCAAAGATCAAACCTATGCACTCTACAACCTAACTCAGAAACAACTATCTCAAACGCTTTTTCCAGTAGGAGAATACAACAAGGACAAGGTTAGAGAGATTGCAGAGAAGTATGAATTAGGTGTAGCAAGCAAACCCGATAGCCAAGAGATATGTTTTGTAGAAGATAACGACTATGGAAAGTTCATTGCTGAGCATATAGATTCAGATATATTACCTGGAAATTTTGTAGATACCAAGGGGAATATATTGGGAGAGCATAAGGGGATATATTACTATACCGTTGGTCAGAGAAAAGGTTTAGGCATTGCTAGTAACAAACCTTTGTATGTTGTAGATGTAGATATTGAAAAGAATGAAGTTATGCTTGGGGATGATGAAGAAACTTTTGGAAATACATTAATTGCTAGAGAGTTGAATTGGATATCTATTGAGAAGTTAGAGAACGAAATGAAAGTATTTGCAAAGATAAGGTATGGAGCTAAGGAAGCACCTGCTACTATAAAACCTCTAGCTGATGGAAGAGTAGAGGTTATATTTGATACTCCTCAGAGAGCAATTACTTCAGGTCAATCAGTAGTATTCTATGATGATGAATACGTTATTGGTGGCGGGATTATTGAGTAATTCTCGATATATATTCAGCATTATCACGCAGAATTCCATGCAAAAGCAATATCTTATGAAGTAGTAATAGATAGGCAGATTCTATTGGGTTATCAACAACTCCTTTATACAAACAATCCGTCTGATCCCTTCCATCATGGTATTGTCTTGTTATACTAAAATCCTTAAGTTCAGAGAAATCGTTATTACAACCTTGTTTAATGTAGAAAGCTATTTTCTTTTTCGTTTCCGAATTCTCTATGTCCGAATTTTCAATTTTTGAACCATATGCTATGAATCCAAGTACTCGTTTTTCCTCAACGTTTATGGCTCGTATTTGTATATTTGCAAGAGAATCATCTCCCGATATAAGACCAAGAACTCTTGCGCAGGCATTCATAGAATCTATCTCCTCAGATTCCAAATCAAATTCTGAACAAATCAATTCCTTCCCTTTGGGAATATCTAGACTTTCAAGTATTTGAATATCATATAGCTCAGGAGCATTCTGAAGAGTAGCATCTGTTTGTTGCATCGTATAGTATATAAGTCTAGTACAATTTATATATCAATATACCCCAACCCTATATACTTCATCAAGAGGATAATTAAAAATTCAACAATAAGTATATGGTAATATATAGATATAAGAAATAATTTGTCATTTTTTAAACATGGAAGATATGAAATTCACCTTAGAAGATGCAAGACAAATAGGAAATCAATTAAATATTGATTGGAATGTTGTAGATATTAATCAATTTTTTAAGGGAATAAATGTTGAACTTGAACATGGGAATAGGGATCCAGAAACCAATGTAACAAACAATGATCCAATTTTAACAGGTAAAATAGCTTTAGCACATCTAAAAGAATTACCTGACTATTACACAAGGTTAGAGACCATAGAAGAATAATTACATATATAAATTTGAATAGAAATATCATGAATAAAAAAGTCATATTAATTTCTGTCATAGCATTCTTGTTAATTGTGATCTCAGGAATATTTGTATACCTGTATATACACAACAAAAACCTACAAACAAGCAAACAACTAACCAAAGAGAACTTCATACTCACATACGAATATGAAGGTGATAATACATGGAGCTATACCGTCACCGAAGCAGCTTCTACCTCATGTATACATATTAAAACTGATGCCTTAGTTATGGAAAGCTTTCCAGAACAAGTCAAAGTAAGAGTACAAAAACTAGACGAACCAACTTCCGAAGTATGCTCAATAGTTCAGGAAGAATATTCTTCTTCAGGGACATTTAGTGCCAGCAGCAAAGCTACAGTATCATTAATGGTAAAATAGTCTATGCTAACCAAATCAGATTTTCTAGTCTTCATGGATGCACCAATGCATCTATGGGCATTGAAACACAACCAATACAACAAGTCTCTTTCAATGTATGATCAACACCTCATCAAGCAAGGATATGAGGTAGAAAAACTCGCAAGGGAATATGTTAAAAAATATATCTCCAATGATTGTGAATATCAAAAAATATATCAAACTGATGATCTCTACAGTAGAGCAGACATTGTAGTAGGAAATGATATATATGAGGTAAAGAGCGTAACAGAGATAGAGAAAGAGCAAGAATATGATGTCCTTTTCCAATATTATACTGCCTCAAATACCCTAGAAAAGAACATTAACGATATATATATAATATATCTAAACAAAGACTATGTTAAAGAAGTGGAAATAGATTTGGAACAGCTCTTCGTAGTCAAGAAGATGACGGATTTTGCAAAAGAAAATTACAACAAAGTGCAAGGATTGATAGCAGAGGCATTACTAGTAACCAATAAAGAAGAAAATAATGGATTAATGGAATGTTACAAACCCAAGGATTGCCCATGTAAAGAACTATGCTTTCCAACACTTCCAGAATATTCAATCTATGATGTAGGAATGATCGGGGAGAAGAAAGTAAGAATGCTCAGAGATATGGAGATATTGGATATGAGGAGTATTCCAGAAAATTTCAAGCTTAGCTCAAAACAACAGATTCAAGTAAAGGCTACAAAGGAGAACAGAGCAATCATTGATACATATGCAGTAAAAAGTGATATAGAAGGATTAATTTTTCCTTTGTATTTCTTAGATTACGAAACCTATTCCTGGGCTGTACCAAAATACAATGGCCACAAACCATATCAAAATGTGGTTTTTCAATATTCACTACATGTAAAGAGAACACCGAATTCAGAATTAGAACATTATGAATATCTCTCTACTTCGCAGGATGACCCTATGAAGTCTGTTCCTACAGAATTGCAAAAGGTCATAGGGAAGACGGGGAGTATATTAACATGGAATAAGTCATTTGAAATGGGTAGAAACAAAGAGATGGGAGAAATATATCCCGAATATGAGGATCTTTTCATAATGGTAAACAGTAGGGTAAAGGATCTCGGAGATATTTTCAGTAAGCAGATGTATGTAGACCCGAAGTTTAAGGGTAGTTGGAGTATTAAGAAGGTTCTTCCCGTTCTATGTCCTGATTTAACATATCACGATATGGAGGTATCAAATGGTACAGAGGCTATGGTTGTTTGGGAAGAGATTGTGTATGGGAATAAATCGGATGAAGAAAAGAATATTATGAAAGAGAACTTACTTAGGTATTGTGAACTAGATACCTATGCTATGATTAGAATATGGGAAGCTATGAAGTTAATTTAAATAGATAACCTATGAAATTAATACAAGAATTTAAGAATGAATATAACAATATTACATATAGATTATATGAATTAGATTGTGGTATTAAGTTAATACATTTAGAAAATCCTGCTACTGTTAATTTTGATTTTGTTGCAGTACATAAAGCTGGTTCTTCATATGAAGATCAAGAAAAAGTCCCACATGGTACAGCACATTTTCTTGAACATATGCTATTCAATCCCAATACAACATTTAAGAGCATTGATGAAATCTTGCAGTTTGAAGAAGGCAATCTTACCAGACCAGCATTATATCCAAACGGAGGTACAAGCCGAAAATTTCTTTATCTTCAATGCACCGCACAAGCAAAATCTACCTATCGTGTTTTAGAAAGAATAGAGAGCTTAATAGAATTTCCATCTAATATTCTTGATAAATATTTTCCAAAAGAAAAAAACGTTGTTTCTGCAGAAAGAAGTAATCAACCTAAACTTGAGAATTATTCATCTATCCAACTATTACAATTCATTGAGGGAGATTTCCTACCTGAGTTTGCTTACGCTGTTGTTGGAGAACTAACAGATATAAAGAAAATAAGTCTAAAGAATCTTGAAGAATATTTCAGAAATAGATTTGTTCAAGAAAATGTTATCTTTTCAATTCAATCTGAAGAGAAACCTAGTAAGAAATTATTTGAAAAAATAGAAAATCTTGGACAAAAGTATCCGAAGGAAAAATCCTCAATCTTTCGAACAGTAAAGATGAAAAACCAGAAAGATCTCGGATATTTCTTCGATGAACACACGACAGGTACTACAATAGAATTCTTGCATTTTGATGATTATGAAGGAGCTATTAATTACAAAAGAGAAGCAGAAACCAATCTACTACATAAATTAATTCATAAACTTGGATTTGATATCTTAAGAGAGAAGAAAGGATTAATATATGATTTGAGTGCTTCCATTTCTATGAGTTATTCCGCAAGTAACGCAGTTGATGGTATCAACTTTGTTACTGAGAATAAAAAAATCAAAGAAATGCTTGAAGCAATCGATAAACTCATATATAAGGATTTGGAACATTTTATCAAATCCGAAGATGGAACACGTTGGCTTGAACACGTACTAAGCAAGTTTATCTATCCTACAACAATTTCATACAATAGCGATTTAGCAAATAGCATTGCCACTACATATTTCGAAACTGGAGAGCTGTATAACTATAATAAATATGTAGAAGAAGCAAAGAAAATAACAAAGGAGAGAATAATTGAACTTATCCATGAATTTCAAAATATTCCTCCACATATCTGGGTAGAAAGTAACTTACCTAAAAAAGAAGTAGAGAAGGTTGTAAAAGAATCAACCCTTTGGAAAAGATTTAAATAGCACCAACCCTTTCAATATATTCATCCCTAAAATACCCAAAGTATTCCTCTGGCATTAATATCACCTTCTCAATACCCAATTCTCTAACAAAGTGAGGCTCATGACTTACCAATATAATAGTACCCTTGTATTCCTTAAGTGCTTGAAGCAATATATTCTGAGAATCAGGATCCAAATAAGTAGTAGGTTCATCTAACAACAACACATTATATCCACCTGCAAATAGTTTGGCTAAAGCTAATCTAGTCTTTTCACCACCAGATAGGGTAGACACCTTCTGATTAACCATATCGCCAGCAATTAGAAATCCGCCTAAGAATTTTCGTTTGTCCAACAATCCCCATTCCAATTTCTCAACATTCTCCCAAACAGTCATATTAAAATCTAAATCCTCATTCTCTTGAGAATAGTATCCAACCGTAGTATTAAAACCCCATTTGTATGTACCGCTATCCTGTTTTAATCTCCCTGCCAATATCTTAAGCAAAGTAGTCTTACCTGCCCCATTCTTACCAATAATGGCAAGACGATCATGTCTTTGAACATTGCATGAGACATCCTTTAACACTTCCTTACCTTTGATATATGCCTTTGAAATATTGTCCATCTCCAACACAAGCTTGTTACTTTGTGATGGGACAGGAATATTCAAATGCATCTTCTTACCCTTCATAACCTTAATCTGCAATTCTTTAACATTCTCCTTTAACTCCTTAGCTTGTTCAAATTTTCTTGCGGCACGTTTCTTTTCCTTAATACTCTTTCTACCAGATAGTCCTTGGGCTAATTCAAATACTTTTTCAGCTTTCTTTTCCTCACTAACCAACTGTTTAACAAGGAATTCATCTCTTAATGCTTTAACCTTTAAAAATTGTTCATAGTTACCTCTGTAAACCTCTACGTCATGTATCTTTTCATTTAAAAACCATATCTTAGTTATCCCTTTATTCATCAATCTCAAATCATGTGAGACCACTAGAACAGCCTTAGGGTATGTAACTAAGTATCTCATTAACCACTCTGCAGAAGGAATATCTAAGAAGTTAGTAGGCTCATCAAGTATTAGAAGATCCGCTTTCTCCATCAATATCTTTATGATCTCTACCTTAATCTTCTGACCACCAGAAAGTTCTCCTAGTTTACTATCACAATCCTTGTCATCCATTTTTAGGTTATTCAAAAATTTCTTTATCTCCCATTCCTCAACATCAATACTTTTTTCGATTATTAGGTATTCACCAATGGTTAGATTAGGATGATTATTTATATCCATCTCTTTATGTGTCTCTTGTGCTAGGTATGACATAGTTCCTTTAAAGGATACTTCTCCTAGATCTGGTTCTTCTAATTTACCAATGACTTTTAATATGGTTGATTTGCCAGCGCCATTAACTCCAACAAGTCCAACCTTCTCTTCCTCACCCATGGTTAGGGATATATTCTTTAATATTTGTTTGTTACCTCTACTTAAAGAGATGTTATTTATATTTAACATGAGAGCTATTATATCAAGATTTCTTTAAAAATGGGGGTTGATGGATATATAGACCTGTAGTATAATAGCCGGTTCGTCAAATCGCTCATTGAGGAGAAATATTGTGGCATCATTGTTAGATTTAATAAGGGCTGTCAAAGTAAAAAAATCATCACTTATTTGTATGGATGATTTGAATAAAGATGTGCAAGAAATTGCAGATCTTTTACCTAAAGGAGAGGCTTTCGTGTATGGGAATCAAATTTTTATTCCATCCGAAGTGTCTCGCCAATTGGCAAGCCTCAATAAACTGTATGCCAGATGTCTAATTACAAAAATTAGAGAAATTCAACCTCTCAAAACAGAGGAAGAAGCAGATCTAATCAGTGAATTATTCTCATTGCTTCCGGTAGGAATAAGTTTGATTGTAATTAATAATCAAACATATCATTGCACCGGAAACAAAAAAGCTGGCGAAATCATTACAGAAGAAGAAATTATCTCAAAAATCATTGACGATTAATCTTCTTCACCAGAGAGGTGTTTAATATAATAGGACACCTCTCTGTAATTTCCAATCCTACACCTGCCATAACCCATGAACATTGCAATATGCTCTAACTATCATATTGCTAGCATCTCCATCTATCATAAATACAGTCTCTGCAACTTCATTAGGTTTTAATTCCTTTTTGTAAATATTCTCACCAACAATACACTCAATCCACTGAATAAAATGCTCCTCCAACATAGGATGAGGAACACTCCCAACCTTAACACTAACCTCATTACCATTTACAGTAACTACAGGAAGATGCTTCTCATTACCCTCCTCAGACTTCTTAACAGCTTCTAAAACCATAGGGTGACCACAACATACCAAAGTACCACCCCCAACATGCAATACCTCAACAACATTTCCACATACAGAACATCTATATACCTGTTTCTTTTCCATATGATATTGTAAATATATAAGTTATTGATAAAATGATAACATATATAAAGTGAAGTAAATTAAAAATAAACAAAATGGAAGACAAAAACAAAAAAGATATCACAGGGGCAATATTCTTAGTATCCATAGGAATACTATTCCTACTAAACACGACCAACATAGTTCCATGGGGGATATGGCTTCAGATATTTAGATTCTGGCCAATACTTCTAATACTTGCAGGTCTGAAAATAATATTACCTGAGAACAAAGCCGGGCAGGTAATATATCCAATTGTATATACACTGTTCATAATCTTCATTGGAGCAACATCATACTTTTTTACAAAAACACAGAAAGTTCCTTTCTTACCTGAAAGCGTCTCAAACTGTATATTTAACAGATGTGAGAATGTAAATGAAAGTGAGCTGATGGAAAGTGATGCATATGTTAATCTTGCAGATTATGCAGATATAACTTCAAGAGTCTTAGACTTGAATGTTGCAGCTTCAACGCTGTATTTGAACGATGAAGTTGCAGACTACTTCCTTCACTCTGAAATGAAAAACTATACTGAGGCATACAAACCAACATTAGAGAACACATCAAAAGAGGGTGTTTTAACTACAGTATTTGATAACACAAGAATACATAACTGGGGATGGTGGAATTTTAGATCTCCAGAATATACTCTTACACTTGGACAAAATACCATACCAACAGATATCACAATTGATCTAGGTGCAGGAGAAGGAATCGTAGATTTAGATTCAGCTTCAGTTAAGACATTTAAAGCAAGTGTGGGTGCTGGAAGTCTAGACATTACATTAGGTGAGAGTGCAATTCCTGAGACAATAGATATAAATGTAGGCGCAGGAGAGATAACTCTAACACTTCCTGAGAGCATAGGTATATTGGTAACATATGATTTAGGAGTAGGTTCCATAAATCTTGATGACACAAGTATTGATGGCGTTGGGAAAGAAACCAACTACAAATCTACTAACTATGATACTGCTACAAAGAAAGTAGTAATTACTGCATCTGTAGGAGTAGGTGAGTTAACAATAGATCGAAAATAATTTAATTAACATATATTTAAAATCATGAACACAAATTCAAAATTAGTAATCGGAGGACTTTTAATAATCCTTGGCCTCATATTCTTCCTACAAACATCAGGTGTATTACCTTTGTTGAATCTAAACGCAGGAGATGTCATCGGCTACCTATGGCCAGCTGCATTGCTAGGTGTTGGTATTAAAATGTTACTAGACAAAAATACTGCTTCTGCAATACTCTTCCTTTCAATTGGATCAATCTTCCTCTTCACTAAACTCTTTTCATGGAATTTCTTTGCAGTGTTATGGCCAGTTGCAATAATTGCCATTGGACTTTCCATGATCTTCAAGAAAGAAAGTACACATATGAACTTAGACAAGAAATACGATGAAAGTGACAAAGTATCTGAAGCTCTCATATTCTGGGGAGTAGATAAAAGAATGGATTCAAAAGCATTTAAGGGTGGAGATATCTCTGCAATATTTGGTGGTGGGAAGTTAGACCTTAGAGATGCAAAAGTACATAAGGATGGAGCGAAGTTAACCATTAACGCAATATTTGGTGGAGTAGAGGTTCTTGTACCTAAAGATTGTAAGATTGTTACAAATGGAACAGGCATAATGGGAGGATGGGAAAGTAAGATTGCTTCGAGGGAAATTAAATCTCCAGTTCTAGAAATCACTGGTACTGCAATCTTTGGTGGGGTTGAAGTAAAAGAATAGAAATTTGATCACAATATAGTATCAAGTTTGCCATTTTTGTGGTAAAATCCTACCTTGTCATGGAATATTCACCAATAGATCAAAAAAATCTAAGAAACATCGCTATTATTGCGCACGTAGACCACGGTAAAACTACCCTGGTCGATGCCTTTATGAAGCAAAACCATCTTTTTAGAGATAACCAGGATGAAATGTCTGAGACTCAGATTTTGGACTCAAGTGAATTAGAAAGAGAAAAGGGCATTACCATTAGTGCAAAGAATATTTCAATCAGATACAAGGGATACAAAATCAATATCATTGATACTCCAGGTCATGCAGATTTCGGTGGAGAAGTAGAAAGAACATTAAATATGGCAGATAGCTGTTTACTTTTAGTAGATGCAAAAGAAGGACCAATGCCACAAACAAAATTTGTCTTGAAGAGAGCATTGGAGATGGGACTCAAACCAATCGTTGTTGTAAACAAAATAGACAAGAAATTAGCAAATATCGAAAAAACAATTAGTAAAGTACAAGATCTCTTCTTAGCGTTAGCTACAGACTCTGAACAGTTAGAATTCCCTGTTTACTATGCAATAGCTAGAGAAGGTAAAATCTTCAAGGAGATGCCAAAGGGTGACCTCACAGTACCTAATAGCGTACCAGGTGATGTAACTCCAATATTGGATGAGATCATTGCAAGTATGCCAGCACCAAAGGGTGACCCAGAAGGAGCATTCCAGATGCAAGTAACTTCTTTAGAATTTGATGTACATACTGGTAGATACCTAATTGGAGAAATCAATAGAGGAAGTGTAAAATTAAATGATCCAGTGATATTGATTTCTAACAAACCTGGAAAAGAAGAAAAAGTTCAAGGAAGAGTCAGAGGTCTTTTTGTTAAGGAAGGTATGGGATGGCAGGCTATTACAGCTGCAAAAGCAGGAGAGATTGTCGCTATCACAGGTATCGAATCCACCAAAATTGGAGCAACTATATGTGATATCAACAACCAAGATGTACTTCCAGAAATTGCAATTACTCCACCATCAGTGAGAGTTAAATTTCAAGCTAATACCTCTCCTTTCTTAGGAAAAGAAGGTAAATTTGTTACAGACAAACAGTTAGCACAAAGGTTAGAACAAGAAAAGAATTTAAACATTAGTTTGGATATTACAAACAATGGATCCAATAGTTTCTTTGTTGCAGGTAGAGGAGAACTTCAATTAGCAATCCTTGTTGAGCAATTAAGAAGAGAAGGATTCGAACTTCAATTGAGTAAGCCTGAGGTTATTCTTCAGAATATAGATGGTGTAATCAGCGAACCTATTGAAGAACTAACAATTGATGCTCCAGAAGAATATATGAGTGTTGTAACACAAGAGGTAAGTGACAGAAAAGGTGAAATGATTAATATTGAAAATGAAGATGGTCAAACTAGATTTACATACAAGATTTTAACCAGAAACTTGATTGGTCTTCACAGATCATTAATGAATGCTACAAAGGGAGAGGCTATAATCAACAGTTTCATTGCAGAATATATTCCATATATCAAACAACCGGAACTATTTAGAAAAGGTGTTATCGTATCCTCAGAGACAGGCACTGCACTTGGATATTCATTGACTACAATACAAGACAGAGGAAAGTTATTTATCTCTGGATCTGAACCTGTCTACGAAGGAATGGTTATTGGTATTAACAACAATGAAGAAGATATTATGGTAAACCCATGTAAGGCTAGACATAAGACTAACGTCAGAATGTCTCATGCTGAGGTCACTATCGTCTCTCTAAGGGCTACAATTCCTCTTACATTAGAATATGCACTTTCATTCATAAATGATGATGAGTTAATTGAAGTAACTCCTGTGAGTATTAGGTTGAGAAAGAAACTTCTTACTGATACTCAAAGAACATGGGCTAAGAGAAAGAATCTAACTGCATATGCACAGCAACAGTTAGAAGGTATGACTGAATAATCAGATACACCCAGCTACTTTCACAGATATACCATACGATATTTCCTTGTAATAAAGGATTTCTTTTGTGTTGACTTTCATTTTCCAATAAAGGTAATATATAAGACAAGCAGGGGCATTGATGTTTGATTTTAACTGGTCGCTAATGAATCAAACGGAGCCAATAGCGAACCCAATCTGCAAATATAATAAGCTTTATATTTAAGGATATGAAAACAACTGCTCTCTTGGTTTCGCTTTCGTTAGTATGTCTTTGTCTTTTTTCAGCAAAAGTAGATGCTGCTGACAGTGCTACTGTAAATGCTACAGTGACAGCACAGAATATCTCAGTTACTGTATCAAGTGGAACCATTGCCTACGGAATTCTTCCTGTTAACACAAGCAAAAGCACAATTGCAGCTGATTTAAATGCATTACAGACAGCTACAAATACCGGTAATGTTGCAGAAGATTTAAATATTAAAGGAGCAAACAGTACAGCATGGACATTATCTGCAACACCTGGAGCAGAGCAATATACTCATAAATTCTGTACAACAACATGTACAACTCCTCCTACTAATTTCACAGCTTTAACAACAAATTACCAAACACTAGGTACAGATGTTGCAACAAGCGGAACTAAGACATTTGATTTACAAATCACAACACCAACATCAACAGCAGTATTCACAGCACAGAATGTAGATGTTATAGTACAAGCAGTTGCACACTAATTATTTTATATCTGAAAACTGAATGAGAAAGTTATCTGTTATCCTGCTCTCTTTGGTAAGTGTTTGCCTTTTATCAACATTTGCATATGCAAAGATTGGGGTAGGAGTAGGAACAGGTAAAATTGTTGTTAATGATATTCTCAAACCAGGACAAATATATATACTTCCCTCATTAACAGTTTTAAATACTGGAGATGAAAAGTCAACCTACAAGGTATCTATATCGTATCATGAGAATCAACCCGAGTTAATGCCTTCACAAGATCTTTTTCAATTTTCCCCAGAGACATTTGAACTAGCACCTGGTGATGCTAAGGTAGTTAATATAAAACTTAATCTTCCCTTAAAGATAGAACCTGGAAAATATTTTGCATATCTTGAAGCTTCTCCAACTGCAACCGCAGAAACCTCCGCAGGTACATCCATAGGAGTAGCTGCAGCTGCTAAACTATACTTTGAAATAGCTCCTGCAAACATATTTCAAGCAATATATTACAAACTTGTTTCCCTTTGGATCCTTTACTCTCCTTGGTCACTTAGAGTAACAATATTCATTGGATTAATAATCGCAGTTTTACTCTTGAGAAAGTTTTTAAATATAAATATAAGCCTAAGGAAGAAAGATGAATGAAAATCTTAGGAAAATTGATTGCAACAATTAGTTTAATATCTATACTCCCACTGGCAGTATTGGCATATTCAGATTCTTCTCGGATAGGGGCATCTGTAAAGATATCGGTCTGTGGAGATGACATTATAGAAGGAAAAGAAGAATGCGAAAAGGGATTAGGTATACAATATAACTGTAAAGATTTTGGATACATCTCTAAACCAATTAGTTGCGATATTAGTTGCGCATATGATCTTTTGAGTTGCCAAACAGTAAAAGCAATTGATAATAATAACAATAATGAAGATATAGAAGAGTCATCCCTTCCAACTTTAATGATCGACTGGGATCAAGATAGTGATGGGATATTAACAATAAAAGAATTTGCTTCATTCATAACAAATTGGGTAAGTAACTGGAAATCATTCATTGTACTACCTAAAGAAAACATCGAAAAAGACACAGTTGCAAAGGAGTGTGATATTAATTCAGACAAAACATGTAATATAACTGATTTCTCAATAATATTGTATTATTTAAATAATGACTAATCGAGAAAGAATAAAACCAATACAAACTATTCTCCTACTGATTCCTACAGTTGCCCTGTCTTGGATCTTTGTACATGTATTTGCAATCTTAGGTATCTTTTTAGCTGTCGCATACCCAATATGGTGGCTAATATTCCCTAAGGGTACTCCATGCATTTTCTGTAGGACAACTCCATTAGGTGAAGAATGTCCCGCTTGTCATGAAGTAGTTACAATTGATAGAAGGTCACCAGCAAATTTCATCTCGGTAACAAAAAACTTTTTATTAATAATGTTAATTTCAGGTATTTCAGTATTAGCTGTATATGGAGAAACTTTAGCACTTGGTAAGCTTGGAATACAATTAGAAGAAGCCAAAGTGGAATTCGTCATACAGGACAAACAACAGTACAAAATTGGAGAAATATTTCCAATTGATTTGAATATAAATAGTAATGGGGTAAATATAAATGCAGTACAAACAGATATCGGTTTTAACCCAGACAAAATTGAGATAGTAAAACTTTCATTAGAAGAGTCCTTTGCACAAATATTTATTCAAAAAGAGATTAATAACGATAGTGGATATTTGAGAGTTACAGGAGGATTACCTTCACCAGGATACAACGGTGATAATGGCCATTTTGCTACAGTATACTTTCGATCCAAAGAAGCCGGCATATTTGATATACAATTTCTTCCATCCTCCCTTGTGTTAGAAAATGACGGGAATGGGACTAATGTTCTTAAGTCATATCCAAAAACTTCATATTTAATCAAACCTGAATATGTCACAGAAACAGAAAAGGAACTTCAAAGCACTATCTTAAGTCTTAATGGAAATGGAGTACTTGGGGTTGATTCAACCAATAAACAGATGTTGTTCTTTGATAGTACTAATAACACGGAAAATATTATGGGTGTAGAAGATATTGATGATACAGATACAACAGAAAAAGCAGAAGAAACGAAATCATTTTGGAAGATATTATTAATGATTGATCAATGGATTGTTGGAATACTAGCAAAATTATTAGAGGTATTTAAATTCTAATAAAAAAAAGGGAGACCTTTCGGTCTCCCTTTAATTTCAAAACAACAACGGATTACCTTCTGTCGTAACCACCTCTGTTATCTCTATCACCAAATGATCTGTTCTCTCTAGGAGTTTCCTCTCTAGCTTCAGATACATTCAATGCTCTTGCGTCAAGCTCTTTTCCGTTTAACTCAGCGATTGCTCTCTGAGCTTCTTCTTCGGTTGACATCTTAACAAAACCAAATCCTTTAGATCGGTTTTTGATTCTGTCTTTTATAACGACTGCTTCAAGAACAGTACCAACAGAACTAAAGAAATCTTTAAGCATAGCGTCATCGACGTTCCAGCTCAAGTTTCCTACAAATAACTTGTTTCCCATTTATTTATAAATGTATAAATTATATTCGCTATACCAATAACTTGGGAGAAAAATTACTCAAAGCAGTCTATTCAACGCTCCAATAGCAAAAGTATTATAGCATGTCTTGAGCAGAAAATATATATACGTAAGAGTTATTGTATATTCTTCTTTATCCTTAAGTATCCGATCAATTCTTTAAACGATGGCCTTCTGTTAAACATAAGACACCCCAACTCAAATAACTTCAAAGCTAAGAACATAGCAACTACAACATAGATAATAGAAGTACATATACCTATTATTAACTCCACTGTTGGAAGTGCTCCAAACGAGTTTCTAATTAGCAGTACCATAAAGGAGGTAAATGGAAAATAGCTTAATGCTATGGAAAGAGGACCATTCGGGCTAATAAGTAAAATCTGCATCAAATACATAGGAAAGATCGAGAGGATTATAAATATTGATGAAAGATTTCTACTATCCTCAGCACCAGTACCTACAGCACCAGTACCAATCATAATCGCTGCAAAGAATAAGAATCCCATAAATATCAAAAAGATATTTAAAGGTAAAAGTGATAAATCAATATTATTAAAATCAATAGGAATAGGTAGGCTAAACTTGCTCATAACTACTTTGTATATTCCAAAACCAAATATTAACCAAGTAGAAAGTTGTGTAAACATAACTCCCATCAAGCCAAGCATCTTTCCAAACATAAGGGATTTTTTATCTACAATTGAAAGAATCGTTTCAATCATCCTATTTTCTTTTTCGGCCGAAACACTTTGTAACATAAAACCAGAAGAAATATATACAGACATAAAGAAGACAACCATCGAAGCAATTGGCAGAAGATATTTTTCGAATCCTTCTTTTTTAAGAGTTCCCTTCTCATCATAAGTATAACTTGTACTTGTAGGTTTTCCATTTAGAATATTTATTACCCCAGGATTAGAGATCCCCGATATTGCACTTTGCTTAACAAATGCATTGATTACAGAAGGTAAATTAGCCGTACCTATGAAATCAGCGTCCTTTCTATAATAAAAAGTAGAGGTTAAGTCATTATAATAATTATCAGATAATGTAACCAATACAACAGATTTATCTGCTTTAACCATCTCCTTACTAGCCTCTACGTTCGTAGTAGATTCATACGGCGCAACAAAAAACGCTGGGTTAATAACAGTTTGAGGATCATATATAAATATTTTTGAAAAAGAAGTCGGTTTTTCAACCTGTTTTGCAGCCTCAACTGATGATAATCCAGAAACTAAACCTATCACACCAATGAATAATGGTAAAAATAGGGTAGCCAACCAAAAACTTTTCTTTTTGATTGTTTTTAGATATTCAAATTTTGCTACTTCTAAGTAATTCTTTTTCATTATTTCATTATCTCTATAAATACTTGATTGAGACTTGGATAGTCTAGGTTAAAACTAATTAACTTCACACCCTGTTCAAGAAGATTCTTAAGTATCTCATCTTCTGTAACATCCTTGTTTGGGATTAATTCTGCTGTCTTATTTGTGATGATAGCAGTATAAAGGTCGTTCTTCTCAGCAGGAGCCCAACTTCCAAATTCAATGTATATGTTCTTACTTCCATGCCTTGCACGTACCTCGTTCACAGAACCATATTCTAATCTTACACCATCCTTAATAATCAATAATCTATCTGCCATCTTCTGTGCTTCATCAATAACATGAGTACTGTACAAAATAGTCGCACCTTTTTTTCCTTTTTCCGTAAGCAAATCAACGTAAAGTTGTCTATTTACAGGATCTAAACCCTTAAATGGTTCATCCAATATTAATATCTCGGGATTATGAATCAATGCTGTTCCCAATTGAACCTTTTGTTGCATTCCCGAGCTTAACTGCGAAATTTGTTTATCCTTATGCAATATCAACCCAACCATATCTAAATATTCTAAACTTCTCTTCATAGCTTCATTCGCATCAATACCTCTTAGCCTTGCTGTATATGAAAGGATATCAATCACAGAGACATCTCTGTACAAACCTCTCTCTTCTGGTAGGTACCCAATTATGCTGTTTAGTTCTTCTGAATATTCTTTTCCATTGATTAATAGTTTTCCCTCATCAGCTTGATAGATTTTCAAAAGACATCTAATTGTAGTCGTCTTTCCCGATCCATTCGTACCTAAAAATGCAAAAACTTCACCGTCTGCAACTTCAAATGAAAGGTCTTGCACTGCCTTGATTGCACCAAAGGTTTTAGAAAAATTATCGATTTTGATAGAGAATTTTGCCATTTCCATACGATATCAAAGTGAAGATATATTTGCAATATCGTTCATATTTCTAGTATTCTTGATATATGAAAAATATTAAAAAGACACTATTATTTTCACTTATCATATTCATTGGATTGATATCAGCTCGCCAAGTTATGGCAAGTACGACATATACCCAAACTGAAGTAGCACAACATAATACAAGTAGTAATTGTTGGGCGATATATGAAAGTGAGGTATACGATATAACTACATATTTGAATATACATAATCAGAAATATTCAGATATTACCTCATGGTGTGGAACTGATATGACAACTGATTTTGACAGTGTTCGAAAACATCAGGGAGAAGCTACTACATTATTAGCATCTTTTAAGGTCGGAACAATCTCTACTGCTACACCTTCTACTACTACACAAACTTCAACAGTAACGGATACAAGTTCACAAACTGAAACTACGGCAACATCAAATACAACAGTACTAAAAAATCCATATAATTTGTTTCTACCTTTAATTCTTGGAATGGTATTGTATTGGGGAAGCCTACTAATATTCAGCAAATACCTCAAACAATTTAATGCCTTCTGGAATACAATTCTTCTACTTACATTCTTGATACCAACTTTTGGTTTTGGAATCTTCATGATGTTCCAATATAGATTTCCTTCGCTCATGGATACAAGCTTCAGATTTATGTACTGGCATGTAGAATTCTCCGTATTTATGGGTGTGCTTGGAATCTCTCACTTCATACGTAGAGCAAAAATATATTTAATGCAAATCAAACAAAGATGATAGAGAAGATAGCAATACATACATGCTGTGCCGATTGTTTAATACACTTAGTAGAATCACTTGAAGAGGAAAAGCAAATTTCAAAAAATACAGAAATCGCTCTTCTTTTTTACAATCCCAATATACATCCTAAGACAGAGTATATGGAGAGATTGAATGCACTTAAGATTGTCTTGAAGGAAAAATATCCAGATTGGGATATGAGGTTAGTAGTTCCAGATTACAAACCACAGGAATATTTTGAAAGTATAGTAGGAAGGGAAAAACGATGTTTGGGATGTTGGGAATTGAGACTCGCAAAAGCTTTTGAATATGCCAAAGCACATGATATTAGATATATATCTTCAACACTCCTTGGAAGTCATTACCAAGATAAAGCAACAATTTTAGAGATTGCAAAACGATTAGAAGATAAAGATACCAATATCATATATCCAAAAGATGAACACGATCATCCAATGAATAGGGGATTTTACAAGCAAAATTATTGTGGGTGTTGCTATTCATTAAATGAAAAACTTTTTGAAAAGTACGTAAAGTAATAACTAGTCATTTCAAAATTCCAATATTTCAGAATAAAAATGTATAATAAATTATGAACAGTATCTTTTTCATAATTTTAGTAGCCGTACTAGTTGTAACATTAGCATTGCTAATAATTCTTTCATATTTCCATCCCTCAAAGAGTAATGATGAGGAAGAAGATGAAACGAATGGAGAGGAAAAAGAAGAATAATTTCAGTAAGGTTTTTGTAAGAATTCATATTGTACAATAGACAATGGTTTCGAAAACATCAGAGAATTCCGCTCTGTTAGTTGAAAAGAACACTGATATTCTAAAAGTTTTAAAACCTTGTTTCCTTTACCACGAGATACATTTGACTCATCTAAAGGATATTTCAGATATTCCTATTTCACTTAGTAGTAGATATTCTCTTTTAATATTAGATCTCAAGCTTTTAAATCCAACAAACATCGAATATTTTAAAAAAGTTAGAGAGCAGAATCTATTCTTACCAATTATAGCTACAGGACCAAATGATATATCAGATGCTATTAATTCATTTACTCTTGGGATTAATCTCTATCATTCGAAGCCAATCTGTTGTGAATTGTTAAAAGCTCAAATTGGTCAATTAACATCTTTCTTTAGTAGAAAAGTAATATTTGAGATTGGAGATATAATGATAGATTTGGCTTCCAAATCATTTTTTGTTAAGAATAAGAAAATTCCTCTTACATACCAAGAGTTCCACCTTCTTGCACTATTAATGCGGGCTAGGGGACATATAGTTAGTAGAGATTGTATTAGTAAGTACTTTGCAGGAAAGCATGAAGAAATTAGTTATGCCGCAGTTGATACCTTAGTTAGCAGAATTAGATCTAAGCTTAAATCACATCTCAAAGAACCACTAATTCAAACTGTTCATAAGGTAGGGTATAGAATAAATACAATATATTTCAAAGACCTCCACATTGAAAAAAGCTAATCACAATTATGATATAATTTCTCTATGGCGAAGGCATTAAACATACTAACAACAAAGAATTTAAAAGAAGAATCCATATTACGTGGAAGAAGTTTGTTAGTTACACCTGATGAGTTAAAAGCAAAGAAATTTAAGGAATTTCTTGATGATTTGCTATACACGGCCCAACATAGTGAGGATCAGGGAAATGTGCCTGCAGGGGGTATTGCAGCTATTCAGGTTGGACAAAACAAGCGAGTGTTCTATTCATTAAACTATGATACCGAGCAATGGGAGCTTTTCATAAATCCAAGCATAGAACCACATGGTTTTCTCAAAGTAACAGGTGAAGAGGGGTGTTTGAGTATTCCAAATTTTACTGGTAATGTTTCAAGGTATTTCAAGATTAAAGTTAGGTACCAAGATTTGGATGGAAATTGGATTACGAAAAAATACAATGATATAAATGCAGCTAGCATACAGCATGAGTTCGATCACTTGGAGGGAATCTTGTTCACTGATAGAATGGAGAAATAGAAATAAATTTTTTACTGCCGAAAATGAAAAAGCTTCTTGTATTAATAACCATCCTAATTATATCTTCCACTATTGTTTCTCCAATATTTGCAACTACAGATACCACAGTCTCAGATGTACTTGGTTCTACAACCGAAACTGAAAACAAGAATCCTTTAGAAACAACAACCATATCAAATAACGCACTTAAGGTAGAAATACCTACTCAAACAGATAATCCAAGCACAATAATTACATTTACCAATCCTTCTATGGACAATGCTGTCGTTCAGCTAGAAATGGATAGTAAGGGATATGTAGATATTACCAGTCCTTACACCTTACCAGCTTTAAGCATTGGTAAACATACACTCTCCTTTAAATTCCAGGATGAGAATGCATCTACACAACTTTACGACACATCAATAATCATAATTCCGCGTGCTCCAATATTAAGTACTCCTGTAATCGGCACAGAAGACGTCACTATATCTGGAAGTGGATTAGCCAACTCAGAAGTCATTGTCTTACTTTCTTCGGGAGATACAGTACTAACTCAAACTGTAATAATTGATGGGGACGGGAAATGGACTATGGCTTTTGCAAAAAGCGATTTTGGGAATGACATATTTTCACTCAATGCATATACCCGAAGATATGGGTATGCTAGCAATCTCTCTGAAGTTACAAAGTTTACATTAGATAATCAAAAAACAATATCTAATACAACAAACAAAGCTTTTGATATTCGAGACATTACCATTGATGGTATAAAAAACTGGATTATAACCAATCAAATATATTTGATTATCGCAGTATCTTCATTACTAATAGGAATAATGCTTGGAATATTTTTCGTATCACAAAAGAAGCAAAAAAATGAGAAGGTAGTCGAGAAGAAGGTCGCAGAAAAATTCGTTAAAACAGACTCTAAGGAAGCAGGGGTTACTTTAAGAGAGAAACTTATGGGAACTGGGAAACCAACAGAACAAAAGGTGGAGGAAAAAAAAGAGGAAGAGAAGAAAACAGAAGTTAAACCAGAAGAAAAAGAAGACGAACGAGTTATGAACAAAATGGATTTCCTAAAAGATTTCAAAAACTTTGATCCTGATAATTCAAAAGGCGAAGAAAAAACATCATCTGTAGAAGTATCTCTTACATCCAAAAAATAGATTTCGTGGTAAAATACCAGTAACAAGCCAAGGTGGTGAAATTGGTATACACGCTACGTTCAGAACGTAGTCCTAGTGATAGGTTGGGGGTTCAAATCCCCCCCCTGGCATCTTAATTATTCCAATACCAGTTCTCAATATTCCAATATCTCTCATATGAGAAATTGATATTATCAATATCTACACCATTAAGCTTACTATCAAAGTAAAACACGAGGGTTGGATGATATAGGAATATGACAGGGGCATCTGCCATGAGATATTTTTGAAACTGAAAATATTTTGCTTTCCTTGTAGCTTCATTCGTTGTTTTACGAGCATCTTCTAATAGAATATCAACTCTTTCATACTGATAACCTGATAAATTCAAATATGGATCATTAACTTTCAATGAGTGCCATAGATTATATTGATCAGGATCAACAGTTGTTTCTATTTCATACAATAATATTTCAAAGTCTCTTGTAACAATAGTCTGCTGAGATATTTGATTGTAATCTTGTTTATTAGGCTTTATCACAATACCTTCTTCATCCATCCTTGCTACAATAGCTTCCACTAATCGATTATTCATATCATTATCAAGGTAACTTAATGTAAAACTTAAGATTTTTCCTTCCTTTGATTCGAAGTATCCAGTTTCTGCATTCTTCGTATACCCACCAGTTGTCAAAAGCTCAGCAGCCTTTACAGAATCATATGAAAAGTAAGATATTTGATTATTAAATGCCCACGAGCTTTTGGGATATGGACCCTGCATAACCTCTCCCTCAATATGGGCATCCTGAAGCAATGAATTAATATCAAAGAGATAGTTTAAGGCCATCCTAATATTTTTATCTTTTAAGTTATCCTTTCTTATATTTAGAAATAGAATTCTGTTTCTAAATTCTTCGCTCTTTGTCAAAACACCAAAGGAAGAATATTCTTGCATGAAAGAAAGGGCTTCACTGTTCCAGCTTCCCAAAGCATCAATATCACCGACTCTCATAGCAGTTTCCAAAGATGCAAAATCTGGATATACCCTTAGTACAATCTTCTTAAGGCTTGGATAGTAATTATCATATTGATTATCTACCAAGTAAACTGCATTTTGTTCAGTTTTTTCTACTTTGTATTTTCCACTTCCTATAACAGTTTCATCAAATGCATTGCGCATATCCTTTAAATCTATCTTACTTAAAATACTTTTTGGAACTATATATATTGATATTGCTTCAAAGAATGTAGGATTTGCTTCTGTAAGAGTAAATTGCAAGGACTTCTCATCTAACTTTGTAATATTCACTCCAACAAGCGCAGCACCAACAGAATCATCTGAAGCGAGGGAGATTGCAGTATTAAAGGTATATAGAATATCATCTATGGTAACACTTGTACCATCTTGCCAATATAGCCCCTCATCGATTGTAAATGTATATATCAAACCATCACTAGAACCTGACCATTCTTTTGCAATACCTGAAGTTGGCTTACCATTAGTATTAATATATACAAATTTTTCAAAAACCAAACTATCTATTGCCTTGTCTACATAGTTAGTTGAAGCAAACAACGGATTAAAGGTTGAAATAGCACCAACCATACCTTCCGTATATTTATCAACTGAAGAAGATTTAGATTTCAAGAAATTTGTAAATGTTTTTGATTGCAAAAATATTACAAAGGATATGGCTAACAAAGAAAAAACAAATATCAAACTAAATGGGATAGTTTTTTTAAAAACTTTTTCAACAAAATAGGGATAATTCCAAATTCCATCTCTCCAGTCATGAGATTCATCTTTTGCTTCAACAATCTTAAGACTTTTAAACTCGTTAAGAGCATCCCTCATGGATAAAGCCTTGTTTTGTGCTTTAGTATTAGATTTCATAATCTACTCAGTTATGCAGAGTATTTTAGTATTAAGAGGGAGAGTACAACTAAGACAAGTATTAAACCAATTGTAAGGTAATAAAGAACCTTTTCTAAACCTCGCTTTGTTCTAAATACTTCTCCGCCTCCACCAAACATTTTACCCAAACCTTCTGCACGGTTTTGAAGTAATACGGCGACTACGAGTACACCACATACAGCGATTTGAGATATTAAGAATATTTTTAATGTGTTATCCATAAGCCATATTATACACTATCTAATTCCTTGTAGATAGAACAAATTAAAGCGGAAATTACAGATACACTGATAATTGTAACTGTAGGTGTAACAGAAAAACTCGCTATTTCTAACGTTCCCCAAGTAACACCATCAAAAACATATGGATTAATATATAACCCTGTCATGAATATTTTCAAAAGAAAAAATACTCCAACCAAAAGAATTCCTGACATTAAAAAGTGTGTAAACAGATTTGATTTAACTGTTAAGAATTTCAAAAGAGGGCCAGAAATAACAACAGTGAAGGTAAGAATCAAAAGGGTAATAACAAGATAGAGAGATGTAGTAGGTAATACAATTCCTTTGTTAAACAAACCAATAACAAAGTACAGTATGAAAAAGTACACAAACAAAGATTTAATAAATTGCTTCATATTTAGCAGTAAAAATATTAAGACATAAATAATATATCACACCATCATAGACATGAATAGTTTGTTTAAGTATACTAGAAATATCAAACCTGCCTAATGAAAAACTATTCTAAAACTAAAATAATAGCCACTATTGGACCATCTTCTTGGGATGCTCCAGTATTAAAGGAGATGTATTCTGCTGGAATGGATATAGCCAGAATAAATGCTTCATTTGCAGATTTTGCAGAATTAGAGAGAGTTTCAACTGCTTTAAGAGCAACTTCTCCAAGGATTGGAATCATGCTTGATACACAGGGACACAAGATCAGAGTAACTGGATTGGATCATGAAATGATGATAGAAGGGGAAATCTCAATTCCAAATACCTTCAATATTACATACCCTGATTTGTACAAGGACGTTTCTGTGGGGACAAGAATTCTTCTAGATGATGGCAATATTCAATTGATTGTAAAAGCAATACAAAATACAGAAGTGATATGCACAGTTACACAACCTGGAATATTAAAGCCAAACAAAACTGTAAATATACCTGATGTTAATTTAAATTTTCCTGCCATTGCAGAAAAAGATAGGGCAGATATTATTTTTGCGGTTGAACATAAATTTGATTTCCTTTCGCTTTCATTTGTAAGAAATAAAGAAGATATATTGGCTGTAAGAGAATTAATTGGGAATAGTGGTATCAAACTCATCGCAAAGATAGAGAATATACAAGGAGTAGCAAACTTTGATGAAATCCTTTCTGTGACTGATGCAATCATGGTTGCTAGGGGAGACCTTGGAGTGGAGATCCCTTTTGAAAAAGTCCCAATACTACAAAAACAATTCATATATAAATGTAGACAAGCAGGTAAGCCAGTGATCGTTGCTACCCAAATGCTTGAATCCATGAAAGAAGCCATACAACCAACTAGAGCAGAGATTTCAGATGTAGCCAATGCGGTTATGGATGGAGCTGATGCTTTAATGCTTTCTGCAGAAACTTCTACTGGTAAAAATCCTGTTGTAGCAGTAGCTACTATGCAAAAAATTGCTAAAGAAGCTGAGTCAGTACTACAACAAAGTCCGATATATGGACATACTTCCGCACCTGAAGAGGTTGATGAATTATGTAGAAATCTATGTGATATTTCTGAGAGTATGAAGCTTAAAGGTATTGTTGTCATATCTAATACGGGTCAAACGGTACTTAGTCTTTCAAGGCATAGACCTAATGCTCCAATATGGGAGATTAGCAATTCATTAGAACGTATTAGACAGGATTCTTTGCTTAATGGGGTTACTGGGTTCTTTTTAAAGGATTTACCTCAGGACAGGGATGAGTGTACTCAGGGTGCGGTAGAAGTGATTTATGCACAAGGGGAGTTGGATTTAAATGATAAAATTGCTATTATTAGCGGTAGTTCTATAAGACATAACACAACTGATGCTATTTTAGAGATAGTTCAAGTTAAGAATGTCTTATCCAGATAACACGGTGACGTAGCCAAGTTGGTTAAGGCCGCGGTCTGCAAAACCGCTATCATGGGTCCGAATCCCATCGTCACCTCCATTAAATGATTGAAAATCTAAGTCTTTTAGATTAGAATAGCGTAAATTATGCCGAGATGGTGGAACTGGCAGACACGCGGGACTTAAAATCCCGTTCTAGAAATAGAGTGAGGGTTCAAGTCCCTCTCCCGGCATATTCAAAAAGAAATTCTTTATGAGAATAGTTTAATCAGCCTCATCAAACTTATCTGGATCATTGTTTCCACACTTAGGGCATACCATTTCCCCTTTATGCAGTCCCTCATATACATACCCACATACAAGACACTTCCATCGTCTCCATGAACTATCAATACCATGAGCAGGAGGTTCTTTAACTACATATGCCTCTTGATTAACAGGAACTACATTCGAAGTAATATCAGGAATAGGAGTAACTACTGGTGGTACAGGAGTAGTAGGCAGAGGATTATTATTTAATATATCCGCCATCTTGTATATATTTTAAAATTAAATCAAATGTCTCCTTCTCATTCATATGGGAGGAGTCTATGACAATATCATTGTACTCCGTTGGATCAGAATAATTAATACCTTGAATATCATAGTATCTTCTAAAATCAATCTGATATCTTTTAACAAGATCAAATCGCATCCTTAAATATGTAAATATATTTTTCCAATTAAATGGAATACCATACTTAGACATAGCTCTCAACGTTCTAACATGAAGATTGGCCTCAATCCATATCTTAACGGTACAAGGGATATCTTTTTTAACTGCTAATGCAGCGAAATTCTTAGATTCTATTAATATATTGGGATTCTCACTTTCCTTAAAAAGAATAGCATCAACCTCCTTATCCAAATCCATTAATAATTTCTCATTCTCTTGAAAATATGCTCTATCATTATCTATATATCCCTTTTCTTCAAGTAACCTTCTAAAAAGGTTTCCACCATATATACGCTTCAAATTGAAATGTTCTGCCAACATCTTCGCAATAGTGGAGCTACCACTACCACCAGGACCACCTATTACAAAAAGCAATCCTAAATCTTTAGATCTAACCTTTTGATTCATACACTAATTATAGTATATTAATAATCAGACTATGTCCAATCCAAACAATATCCAAAAACGAAGAGTAAAGAAGATACTAACTGGGCATAAACCAGATAGCATAATTCTCATATTTGCCATTGTAATGGCTATATTTGGAGCCATCATGATCTTTGATGCAAGTGTATTTCAAGCTAATACCATCTTTCATGATCAATTCTATTTCCTCAAATCACAACTTGTTTGGTTAGTTGTAGGAACAATCCCAGCAGTATTAGTATATTTCTGGGATTACCGAAAAATTCTTAAATTAGCATTCCCTGCACTAATCATTACTGTAGTATTACTAGTACTCGTGCTAGTACTTGGAGAGGCTCTAAATGGCTCAAAACGATGGTTTGCGCTTGGATCATTGCCAAAGATACAACCTGCGGAATTTGCAAAGATAACATTGATTATGTATCTAGCTAGCTGGCTTGCAAAGAGGGATTACAAATACAAAGATTTTAAATCTGCATTGAGGGAAGGGTTCATAAAAAATCTACTAGGATTCTTAGCCATACTTGGAACTGTTGCAGTTTTAATTCTCCTAGAACCTGATCTTGGTACCACTATGATCCTATGTATGACCTGCTTTTTAATGTTCATTATGGCTGGGGAAGACAAAACACATACTCTAGCTTCAATTTCAGTGCTCCTTTTACTTGTTCCTGTAGCTGTATTAGCTGCGATACTTGAGCCATATAGATTACAAAGGGTAATGACATTCATGAGCCTACTGTTCACTGGAAAAGTAGCAGATCCTCAAGGAAGTGGGTATCAGATGCAACAGATATTAATTGGAATTGGATCGGGTGGGCTCTTTGGAACCGGCTTTGGACAATCACGGCAGAGATTTGGATATTTGGTAGAAAATACTGCATTTACTGATTCCATATTTGCTGTAATCTTGGAGGAATTAGGCTTTTTGGGAGGAACAATAATCATAATTGCATGGTTAGTATTCCTTTGGAGAGGACTTAAGATTGCAATGGGTGCACCAGACAAAGAAGGAAAACTCTTGGCAGCGGGTATTACAATATGGTTAGTACTACAAACCCTTTTAAATATTGCTGCTAATGTTGGATTTATACCTCTTACCGGAATGCCTATACCTCTAGTAAGCTATGGTGGGTCAAGTACTATCGTTTCCTTAATAGGAATTGGTATACTGTTAAATATCAGTAAATACTCGAACGTACAAAATGGACAAACAAAGATTAGATAAAAGAATATTAATAACTGGAGGAGGATCAGGTGGACATATCTCTGCTGCACTTTCAATAATTGGTTCGCTTCAAGAAAAATATTTGTTTGATGATGAACACTTCCTCTATGTTGGCGGCGATTTGGGTATGGAAGGTGAAAAACCTGGAAATTCCATGGAACAAAAATTAATGAAAGACAAAGATTTCAACTGTAAATATATTAGACCTGGGAAATTACAAAGAACTTTCTCATTTAATACCATTAAATTACTTTTTAGAACAATATTAGGATTTTGGGATTCCTACAAAATAGTTAAGGAATTTAAACCAGATATTGTCATATCAACAGGAGGATTTGTTACCGTACATGTATGTTTAATGGCAAAGCTTTTTAAATCAAAGATATATCTACATGAACAAACCGCAACAGTAGGACTTACAAATAATCTTGTTGGAAAAGTATCAGAAAAAGTATTCATCTCATTTGAATCTTCTAGAAAATATTTCACAAAAACTGAAACTGTTCTAACTGGCAATCTTGTTCGACCTGAAATTTTTAATACGAAAGGACAAGGGAAATTAGCAGAAGAGATTAGAAAGATGAAAGAACAGCAAGATCAGTATCCAATTATATATATGTCTGGAGGCGGGCTTGGCTCACATTTGATCAATGAAACTGTTAAAGAATGTTTACCTTTGTTACTACAGAAATATCAAATTATTCTTCAAACAGGGGATAACAAGGTATTTAAGGATTTTGAAATTATCGAGAACGCAAAGAAGTCATTACCCAATGAATTACAGGAAAGATTTCTCCCTATCACATATGTTCAAAGTAATGATATTGGATATCTTTTAAATAATATTGATTTGTTTGTAGGTAGAGCAGGGGCTAATACTGTGTATGAGATGGGTGTCTTACAAATTCCTTCCATATTCATTCCTATACCTTGGGTTACACATAATGAACAGCAGAAAAATGCAGAAGTTTTGGTTAAATTAGGATTAGCAGAGATAATTCAAGAGGGAGAACTTACTTCGGGATGTATGGTTTTAAGGATAGATAAGTTCTTTGGTAGAAGATTGAATATTAACAAGGAAGAACTTAAAAAAGTATTTAAAATTGATGCGAATAGATTGATACTGAAAGAGATTGGGATATAAGAGTCTTTAGCTTAATTAATATACAAATCATTATGAAGAAAAATATACTCGTCGCTTTTGGAGGTGTCTCAAGTGAGCATGAGGTTTCAATAATTACAGGACTTCAAATACTAGAAAACATTGATAAAAGCATATACAACCCCATACCCTTGTATATAACCAAAGACGGGTTGCTCCTTTTAATACCAAATTTAAAAAATAAAAAGGCATTCTTTACCGAAAAAAGAATATTGTGCCACTTTGGTAAAGATAACAAGGGTTCATTTGTACAATATGGATCATTTGGCAAAAAAGAATATATCTATTCAGCATACCTAGCATTACATGGAGGAATGGGTGAGGGAGGTCAATTACAAGGAATGTTAGAATGCTTTGACTTCGCATATACTTCTCCTGATTATGAATCTTCCGTAGTATGCATGAATAAGAATATAGCAAAAGAAATTCTTGCATATTATGACATTCCAACTGTTAAAGGTTTCGCCTTTAAAGATATGGATTTTGAAAAAGATTCTGAGAAAGTAATGGAAAGCATAAAAAATAACATTGGATTTCCAGCTATTATAAAACCCGCTCATCTCGGTTCTACGATTGGAATCAATATTGCCAATAATGAGTCTGAACTAAGCAAATATCTCTCGGCAGCAGTACAAATAGATAAAGAAATCTTAGTAGAAGAATTTTTAACTGATATCAAAGAGTTTAATATCTCTGCTAGAACTATTAATGGTGAAATTCAACTTAGCGAGATAGAGGAACCTATAAAAAAATCAAACCTTCTAAGTTTCGATGACAAGTATGCCAATGGAGCAAAGAAGACAGGTGGTATGGCTAGCTTAGATAGAAATCTTCCTGCAAATATCTCCGATGCCTTAAGAAATGAAATCTACGATTTAGCAATAAAAACCTTTAAGGCTTTAAGATGTTCGAAATTGGTACGAATTGATTTTATATATTCGAAAGAGAAACTATATATTTGTGAAGTAAACCAAATTCCAGGATCTATGGCTTTCTACCTTTGGGAAGCAAAGGGAATTATGTTCCAATCTCAAATTACAGATTTAATAGAAGAGTCAATTCTTGATAGAGACCGAGTACAAAAGAAAAGATTTTCTTACTCTACAGACATTGTAGAAAAGTTTGTATCCGCATAGTACAAATCATTTAGTTCTGGTTGCATCAACACTATATGTTTGTCTGGAGAAAATTCATCTGTGATTATTTCCCATGCATTAGACATTGAATCTGCATACTTTATTTGAGAGGATCCTAATCCTTTTTGAATCTCTAATACCAAATTTGTTTTAAGAAGAATAATATTTGAAATCTTATTTTCAGCAAGGAATCTTCCATAATCTTCATTGGCTGTCCTATTCTCCTTTCCAAGTTCAGGAATACCACCCGCTATTATAATCAACTCTTTCCCCTCTGCATTTGCCCTCTTCATAGCTTCTAAAACTCCCGCTTTGGCAGTATCAAAACTAATATTGTACGAATTATCTAATGTGGCAAAACCATTTTTGATAATCTCCTGGCTTCTTCTTTCTGGAAGTTTTAATTTATTCATTTCATCCTTTACATATTCAGATGGGATTTTTAGCAATTCACATAGCTTTAATGCAAATCTAGCATTATATTTATTTATCTCCGATAAACTCTCTACTTCAATCTTTTCATTATCATATTCCAAATCTCCACTGTCCTTGAGCATATGGAATCTATCTTCTCCATACATTTTGAATAGATCAAATCCTAAAGATAGAAAATCTTCTTGAGTCTTCTTTGTTAGAATAATAGGAGCATCCTTTTTAGAATATCTTATTGCCTCTAATAATGTTTCAGCTAATCTCTTCTTCGAGCCTAATCTTTCTAAGTGTTGATCCCCAATTGCAGTAATGATGACGAAATCCGGAGATATAATTTTACAACAGTCTGCAATTTCTCCTAATTTATAGCCATCTGTCTCAGCAATTAAGACATCTGTATTTCTGTTTAGATTTTTCATTAACCACACAGCTATTCCAGTAGGTGTATTTATATTTCCAGCTACCATTTGAGATTTGTAATTATACTGTATTAATTGTTGAATAAAATTTTTGGTTGTTGTCTTACCATATGAACCAACAATCATTATATTTTTTGTTCCAGTTTCATTTACTAACCTCTTCGCCTTATTCTGCAAATTCTTTTTTATTAAGAAATAGAATGGCTCAAGCATTAAACTAGAAATACCTACCCATGTTGGAATAAGAACAATAGAGAGAATCAACAATCCTAAACATACAAATCCTGTAATCACCCAATTACTCCAGACTAGTAAAGATAACAATCCTAAGATAATAGGGACATATAGCGTTAAAATGACTGAAAGAATATATGTGAGCTGTATCCTGGAAGTTAGCACAAGCTTTTCATGAATCATAAAGCCTCTTCTAAAAAACAACTTCAAAACTCTTTTAAAATATCTATCATAATAATATTCCTCAAGCTGAAGAATATATAGGAAATCTGCATATGGGAATATTTGTTTAATCATTTTCATATATTTCAGAAATAATCTTTTTTATAATACCATTAAAGAGAATAGGGTTCTCTAAATGTAAGAAATGAGTTGCATTAGGAACAATTACTTCCTTCGAGTTAGCAATCAATTCATGCATTTCATTAGCTATCTCAATTCTTACAGAAGCATCTTTGTCACCCTGAATTATATATGTTGGAACATTAATTTTCTTTAATTCTTCTGTTTGATCAAACGGAATTGTTTTTCTAAATATCTTAGCCAGAGAAGTATTTTCAACATTTTTTTGATCATCACTCTTAAAACTCTGTAGAAACGATTGAGGAAGTATTCTCTTTAATATTTTGTATACTCCGATTTTTCTTTTAATCTGTGTTGTTGGTCTATATAGTGAAGGAGTTGCATACAAGATTAAGGCTGAAAGATAACTTGGCTGTGAGGAGGCAAGGTATGAAGCCACACGACCTCCAAACGAGTGACCTAACAAAACAATTTTCTTATTTGATAATTTTTTATTAATTTTCTCATTTACCCAATTCGCATATTCAGGTATAGACCAGTTATCATCAATTAATGGTTCTTTTCCAAAACCAGGGAGATCCCATGAGATTACTTCATATTTTGAGCTTAACTCTTTTTCAAAATTGATCCAATCTGCTCGATCTCTTTGCCAACCATGTAATAAAACAAAAACCTTTTCCATATATTATTGATTAGTTTATATCTATTTCCATTATACCTAAGACATTTATTTGCACAACCCCTTTTAAGCATTCTTGATAGATAATTATTAAATTTTTCAATAAATATCGCTATCGGTTCGTGTTCACATTTTAGACATCAAAGAGATGATCTCTCTCTAATCGGTCAATATCATATAGCCTAGAATATTATATATTATCCTGTAGTTATATTTTCTTGACGGTTATATTGGTTAATGTTAAATTAGTGGCATGAAGTGGTGAGAAGTGGTAAAATCCTAGTATGTTAATAGGAGAGTACCATGGAAAGCTTAGCAATAAGAAAAGAACATCACTTCCAAAAAAGTTCAGAAATGAACTAGGTGAGAACATAATACTCACCAGGGGATATGAAGATGCACTTATACTTGTAAACCAAGATATGTGGCAAAAAATAGCCCAAGATGTTATAAATGGCTCTTTTATAAATAAAAACATCCGTGATACTAGTAGATTCTTAGTCGGAAGTGCTACAGAGATCCAAACAGATAAGCAAGGAAGATTCATAATCCCACAAGCATTATTTGATCATGCTCAATTAAAAGAAGACGTAGTCTTCATTGGTTTAGTAAATTGGGTTGAAGTTTGGGACAAAGATATGTGGCAAAAGCGATTGGAATACCTAAAGAAAAACGGGGATGAAATTGCTCAAGAATTGACTAATATGAATAACAAGAACAATGGATAAAATACATGTACCAGTACTCTTAAACGAATCAATCGATTCATTAAACATTAAGCCAGATGGTTTCTATGTAGATTGTACATTAGGAGATGGGGGACACAGTCAAACAATCTTAAAACAATTATCATCCAAAGGATTACTACTTAGTATCGATCAAGATAGTTTTGCAATTGAGTTTGTAAAAAGTTATTACAAATCTCAATCTAACTGGATAATCAAACAGTCCAATTTCAGATATATAGATAAACTAGTAGCTGAGATAGGAAGAACACCAGATGGCATACTCATGGATTTAGGACTTTCTTCAAGGCAACTAGAAGAATCACACAACAGAGGATTCAGTTATCAAGAAGATCAAGAACCTTTAGATATGAGAATGGATACCAACTTAGGAGTCACTGCAAAGGATATATTGGTTGTATTAAACAATAAACAATTAGCCAAACTATTCTTAGAATACGGAGAAGAACGATATTCAGCTCTAATAGCTAAAACTATTAAAGAAAATATCGATCACATTAATACTGTCGGAGATCTTACAAGACTTATCTACAAAGTCGTACCGGCGAACAATACTATTAAGAACCCTTCCCGCAGAGTCTTTCAGGCCCTGCGGATCGTGGTAAATGATGAGTTAGATTCGCTTACCGAGACATTAGATAGATCTTTTAAGCTCTTACAAAAGAATGGAAGATTATCCGTAATATCTTTCCACTCATTGGAAGACAGAATTGTGAAAACTTACTTTAACGACAAGGCTGGAAGCGGGGAAGGCGAATTACTCTTCAAAAGTTCAATTGCCCCAACCGACACTGAGATAGAGCAAAACTCTAGATCCGCTTCTGCCAAGTTGAGATGTCTAATTAAAAATTAAAATCTAGTACTGCCCAGTATGACAATTTACAATACAAGAAAAAATATACCTGCTGCTGTCTTCACATTTTCAATGGTAGCTTTTGTACTATGCCAGTTAGTTATAAATGCAGTATTAAATCCACTAGGTACAGAATTACAAAATTTAAATAGAGAAAAGAACTTCTTAGTTGAAGAAAATAGAACAATGGAAGAGCAAGTAGCAAAAACAAGCTCAATTACTGTCATTAAGAAATTAGCAGACAAACAATTAGACATTAGATCACAAAGCCAGAAATCAATTATATATTTAGAGCAATCTGCAGTATTAGCAGAAAAATAAAATGGCTAAGCTAAATCATCTCTATACTTCTCAAAAAAAGGTTAGGGGTAACAAGATTTCTACTAAGTCCCATCACAACAATATCTCCCTCGTTGGTTATGCCGTTTCCATACTTGCAGGCTTAATACTTCTGCAGATCTTCCGATGGCAGGTTATCGATTCTGGAGCCCTCAAATCCCTTGCAAGCGAACAATATCAATCAAGTGGTACACAAACAGCTTCCAGAGGTAAAATCTCTGCAGCAGACGGTACTATACTCGCTGTTGACCAACCAGTTTGGGATGTATATGCAACTTTAAGCACAGACGAAACAGAGAGAAAGAAATTCTTTGATCAAAAGGATAAATTCGTAACCGAAGTTGCAAGTATTCTAAGTGTAGAAAAGACCACTATTGAGGAGAAAATAACGGATGGTTTTGTCTATGTCAGTCTTGCAAAAAGTATACCAACAGATATTAAAAATGCTCTAGCACAAGCCA
The DNA here is from genome assembly GCA_903906305.1 of uncultured bacterium. Lineage (GTDB taxonomy): Bacteria > Patescibacteriota > Dojkabacteria > SC72 > SC72 > UBA12078. Next base: position 42,268 of record CAIVJR010000003.1, read on the forward strand.
ATATATTTGGAGACGGTACAGCAGGCTTTGGCCTCTACTTCGAAAACAGAGAACAAAGGGTATATCCCAATGGGACCCTAGCCGCACATTTGCTTGGATTCATTGGAAAAGATGAAACAGGAGACGCCATAGGGCAATATGGAATCCAAGGTTACTACTTCAGAGATCTAAACGGAACGGAAGGATATACGTATGAAGAAAAGGATTCCGCAGGAAACGTTATCCTTACATCCGAATACGATCCAATACTCCCTCGAGAAGGAAAAGACTTTACCTTAACAATTAATCCTAATTTGCAAACAAAAGTAGAGGAGCAATTAGAAAAGGGTGTTAAAGATACAAGATCAAAAAGTGGATCAGTCATCATTATGGATCCAAAAACTGGAGCAATATTGGCTATGGCCAACTATCCAACATACACACCTTCTGAATATTGGAGAATTTCGGAACCATGGATATTGAAGAATAGGGCAGTATCTGATGTATATGAGTACGGGTCAGTACAAAAACCAATAACCTTGGCAATTGCATTAGATGCAGGAACAATCAAAGAAGATTACACCTGTAATGATAGCACTGGGAAACTTGATTTGTATGAAGAAACCGGATATCTAGATTTAAAAGGTCGATTCATATATACATGGAACAAAAAGGCCAATGGTGTATTAAATATTGCAGGAATCTTTGCAAAATCAAACAACCCATGTGCCGCTAAAGCAGGATTAACTGTTGATCTTCCGAAATTCTACTCATACCTCCAAGCATTTGGTATTGGACAATTCATTGGGGTAGGATTGCAAGATGAAAGTACCAGCTACATGAAGCCTTTAGCACAGTGGACTCTGTTAGATCAAATTACCGCCTCATATGGGCAAGGAATTTCCGCAACAGAGCTACAGGTAGTATCTGCATTAAGTGCAATAGCTAACCATGGAACAAGGATGAGACCATATGTAATCTCACAAATCAGTGATGAGAAAGAAACCATAAATATTACTCCACAGGTTTTGTCACAACCAGTTTCAAAAGAAGTAGCAGATATTGTAAGTAAGGATATGGCAGAAGGAGTACAACAAGATGCACTCGGAGGATTAGCAAAAGATTTAAAAAATTACAAAATTGCAGCTAAGACAGGAACTGCACAAGTCGCAAAATCGGATGGTGCAGGTTACCTAGATGATCTAAGTAATGCAACTGCTGTTGGCTTTGCTCCATACGATAATCCGAAATTCATCATGATTGTTAAATTAGAAGAACCCCAGGTAAGTACGTATGCATCATACACATCTGTACCTGTTTGGAGAGATATTTTCCTTGCCATAAAGGATGACCTGGAAATACAAGAGGAGAATTGAGATAATAGATAAATTAATTAATAGAAAGTACATATGATTGACATATTAAGAACTGGATTAACCTACCTCTTCCTCGCAATACTTTGCTCTGCGATCTTTGCTCCAATTATGATTAGTATCTTGTACAAGTTTAATCAAGTAAGTGGATTAAAGAAATCAAAGATAGGGGCTGAAGAAAATGGAGATAACTCCCTTTTTCTTAGAATAATGAGAGTTACTGAAACGAATGGTACCCCTAATATGGGTGGGATATTAATATGGATTGTTGTACCTATCATTGTTGCTTTAACCGTAACCCTAACACCAGTTATAAAAGTATTCTTGTTAGGGTTTATATTGTATGGATTATGGGGATTCTTAGATGTTGTTGTATTTACAAATGGTTTTAAAAACAATGAGAAGATGAAAGCTTTCCAAGAGACCTTTGAATGGAGAATGGGCAAGCTTGCATTCGCTACGTTGATTAATATTGGGATTATGTTTTTACTTTACAAAACAGGACTATTTGAATCTCTTTCTTTTTTTAATATATTTTCAATAACCATTACACCATTAATAGTCATACTCCTTGGATTTGTAGGACAACTTGCAATATATTCCGCAGAACTCACAGACGGATTAGATGGTTTAATGATGGGTATATTCTCAATAATTAACTTTGCAATGATTGTACTCTTACTCGTACAAGGAAAAACTGAGTTTATCCCTGTGCTATGTATCATTCTCGGAGTGCAAGTAATTGATCTTTACTTCAATATTCCACCTGCAAGATTCTGGAATGGTGGGCCAGGAGCTATGCCACTTGGTTTTGCCATATTCTTCATAGGTGTAGTTACAGACAATGTTATTCCATACTTAGCGATGTCTGCTATGCCATGGATCATAATGGCTTCAAGTGCTATACAAATCTTGAGCTTGAAATTCCTTAAGAAGAGAGTATTCATAATCGCTCCAATACATCATCATTTCCAAGCTAAGGGATGGCCACAGTACAAAGTAACAATGAGATTTTGGTTGTTTACAGCAATATTCTGTATCTTAGGAATATATTTAGGATTACTCTAAAGTTCTTTGCAACTAATAGTTCCTACTTTACATATACAAATTGAAGATGTTTTTTTAGACTTGAAAACCTCTTGATCCCCATACAGAGTATTGTCTTCTACACATGCCCCAAGACTTTCTAGATTTCCATTATCCGATTGATAATATATTTGGAAGTTTTCATCTAGAGCAATATCCAAGCCGGAGATCTCAAAGCTATTCAAGATCTTACATGGTGCAACATATTTAGTTGCATCTGTATTGGTCATTATTGAAAGTTTCAAATCTTCAGAAGAGAGTTCATAGAGACCCGATTGCGTAGGAGCAATCTCATCATTTGTACATAATGCATTTCTTTCAAAACTTACCTTCAAAACACCGTTAATATATGAAGCCGAATTTGATTCAACCTCTTCAGTAAGCAAAGCCTGGTCTGTTAAGAAATTGATATATTGATATGTGAATTTGAGGTTTTGAGATGAATATCCACTGTATGTAAGCTCATCTGTACTATCATTACACTTAATAGTTCCATCAGCATTGCACTTACACTCATCCCGCCCATTATATGCTGGAATATCATCACCACTTCTGTAGACATTTTCTCCATATGCACAGGAGTTAAATGACAATTTTTGTTGTATCGAAAGGAACAAACCTGCCCCAGATACTATTACTAAGAATATGGTTATTATTATCAACCAGTTTCTTTGTTTTATTTTGCCCATGACGAGGAATATTCTACCACATTACAAGCTAAAAGTTATGGTTTCTAAATCTTGTAGTAATTTCCCCTCTAATATATGTTAAAATTCTTCCATGCACGATTCACACATACATTTAAATCTAGAGCCTCTAAACAGAAACATTCCCGAGATTATAGATACCTTTGTTTCAAACGGTGGAAAGCATATCCTTACTCAATCAACTGACAATGTTGATATCCAAGAGACATTAGATATTGCTGCTAAATACCCAGATATCATAGATGTAGCACTAGGATTACATCCAACAATATTTGAAGAAACAACAATATTAAAAGGAAGAAATAAAAATCTGTATGAATTCTGTAACAGATATATTAATGAGTTTGAATCTCAATTTGAAAAAAATGTTAGAAAAGTAAAAGCCGTAGGAGAGACTGGGTTAGATTACTTCCAGTTTAATCTAAATCAAAGCATATTAAGAGCTCAGCAAGAAGAGTTACAAGAAATTCAAAAGCTTTCATTTAGAAGACAGATTGCATTAGCAAGAAAGTACAACCTACCATTAAGTATACATGCTAGAGATATTCAAGGTAGAAAAGATACCGTAAGAGATGTATTAAGAATATTAGTAGAAGAAGGCAAAGGAGAAGTAAGAGGAAGCTTCCATAGCTATACTGGAGATATATCATTCATTGAAGATATATTAGCCTTAGGTTTCTATGTTGGCTTCAATGCAATCATTACATATCCAAGTGGGGAGAATGTAAGGGAGATATTAAAACAAGTACCGTTAGACAGAATACTGTTTGAAACAGATGGACCATTGTTACCACCACAATCAGTAAGAAAGGATAAAAAGATAAAGGAGAAGTTTGGACAACCTGCAGATGTAAGAGAGATAATAGAGGTAGCTGCTGAAATAAAAGGAGTATCTATGGAGAAGTTGGAATCAATTACAGATGAAAATTACAAAACACTATTCCTTTAATCCTGCGGCTCCTTGTTCTCTAACATAACCACATACTCTCCATGAGGATTATTTTCAAAATCATTCACATTAATATCTATTAATACCTTTGAAATATTTCCAACAAAATATGCTTCTTTCATCTTTGTAATATCTCTAGCAACACTAACATTAACATCCCCAAAGACTTTTTTGAGAATTTCAAGAAGTTTGAGTAAACGATTAGGAGATTCATAGAAGACTAAGGTAGATTCTAGTTTTACATATTCACTTAATAATTTCTCTCTTCTTACATCAGACTTTGGTAAGAATCCAAAGAATGTAAATCTATCCGTTGCCAATCCACTTACCGAAAGTGCTGATATTAAAGCACTAGGTCCAGGAATCGCCAATACTTCATAACCTTTAAATCTCAATTCTCTAACCAACCTATACCCTGGGTCAGAAATGAGTGGTGTACCGCAATCAGATATCAATGCTAAATCCAATCCTAAATCAAGTTTTTCTAAAACCTTCTCCATCATTCTCACATGATTTTGATCTCTGTAGGATACTAATTGGGTAGGGATATCATAACGTTGTGTTAATTTGTAGGATTCTCTTGTATCTTCAGCTAATATGAACGCTACACTTTTTAATGTTTCAATAGCTCTAAATGTCATATCTCCCAGATTACCAATAGGGGTAGCCACTACATACAATTTTCCTTTATTCATATCTTTAATATCTCTTTTACTTTATCTATCTCTATTATACTCTCTAAAGTGCTTTCATTGATAGCTTTTGTTGATATTGCCTCATTAATATTAAACTCTCCTATTCTAGTTCTTCGAAGGGCAACAGCCGTAGCATAGGTTCCAACTTTCTCACCAAGATCATTTACCAACGTCCTAATATATGTTCCAGTAGAGCAAACTATTCTGAACGTAACAAATGGCCATTCATAGTTAATAATCTCAAACGTCGAGATCTTCACACCCCGGGGTTGCAGTACAACTTCTTTTCCTTGTCTTGCTAAATCATATGCTCTAACACCATTTACTTGTTTTGCAGAATATATAGGTGGTAGTTGAGAGATATCTCCTAGGAAGTTCTCTTTGATTTTGATTTCTAATTCTTCTTGGGATATTGGAGATGTAGTAGGGGCTGTGTGAATTTTTTCCCCTGTACAGTCCTGTGTATCTGTTGCATATCCGAATTCTGCAGTTACCTCATATTCCTTTTCTAATCCATGGATAGTGTCCATGAGTTTGGTTGCCTTACCGAGAAGTATAACTAAGATACCTGTGGCAAATGGGTCTAAAGTACCCGCATGACCAATTTTATATTTCCGAGGTAATAACCATTTTAATTTTTTAATCACGAAGTATGAACTAATGTTCTCCTCCTTGTCTATTAGTAAGATTCCGTCTATCATGTATATACATATATAATTTACATTAGTATGATATCACAATGTTAAATGGTATTACCTTAGGGATTATAATTACTTTTGTATTACTATTCCTTTGTACAATTCTTTCCATATTAGTAAATGCGTTACTTTCTCCTATGTCTAGAACTCCTTCTAAGGTGTTGGATGAGATAGCTGATTTAATGGATCCTTCTAAAAAGGATGTATTTGTAGATTTGGGAAGCGGGGATGGTAGATTGGTATTTAAGATGTATGAGAGAGGGCATGGTAAGTGTATTGGGTATGATATATCTCCTTTAAGTATAATATGGGCAAATGTAATTAGAACATTTAGATTTCCATTACAAAAGGAAATTATATTTGATGCTCAGAATGTGTTTAAGGCTGATATTTCTAAAGCTACAATGGTATATTGTTTTTTGGATGAGAAGAGTATGGGGATATTAGGACCTAAGTTAGAGGAATTTGTTAAGAATGGTGGGGAAGTATATTCATATATGTACAATGTAGATGGTATGAAGGGTGAGAAGAAGATGGAATTGAGTAATGGGAAGGAATTATATATTTACAAATAGGGGAATATTTAGTCTAGATCATACCGGGGGGCCTTTTGGAAAAAACCTCCCGGTATTTTTGTAAAAAGTGATCTAGATAAGCATTCTAATGATGATAGTAATCAAAATTGCAATAAGTCCTGCGAATTCGATTATGTTCATCACTTTCCAAACAATTTCTTCCTTTGGGATGTAAAAAATATCTGTGATATTAAATACAAAAGCAACTACGACACCACCAAGGTTAATAAAAGGATCGAGCCCTTGTAGGCAAGACACAATTAGACCTGTCATACTTATTAGATTGAAGACAAGTTGTCTTCTGTTCATAGCATCCTTAAAGAAAGCCAATTCAAATATGTATACCAGGGTTATTCCTAAAATAGCATTCGTTATGATATTTGCTTCCGAAATTATTTGAGCGAACATGTTATTCTCCTTTTTTGATTCCCTCTTGTGAAGGGTTAATGTTTAACTTACATTAATACAACAAGACTTCCACATATATAGTGAAAATCATATTGTATTAAGCAAGCTAAACAGGAGATACCTAGATCCTTTTTAATGAGCAGATATATCTATAAACAAAGTTAATAGATAGACCTATATTATACTATAGGGTGGAGTTTAATTCAATTCTTAAGAAAATCTATGAAGGAGTACAATATGCATGAAAGCGGTATGTACTCCTTCAGGAGGACTAGAAAAAACGGATCACAACATACAGGACAATAAGGACAATAGCAATAATTTCTACTATTCGAGTATTCTTCTTGAATAACTCATGCACCTTATCTTCCTTCTCCTGTGTATTTCCGTCCTCAGATTGAGGTATTACAAATCCAAATCCCATTTTAGTTCTCCTTGTGTTTTGTTTCAGATTTGTATCATTTCTCAATGACGCGGTGGAGATTATACTCCTCTTATCAACATACTTACAAGAGACTACAAAACCTGGAAAGATATTTAACAAAGTGAAACCAAGAGGGGAATATATATAAATTGCGTAAAAGCATATATTCCCCTCTGGAGATCTAAAGAAAAAGAAAAGCATAAACAACGGCACAAGTAGAGAGAACAACGATTACTCCAATAGCCCAGCTTATCTTTTTCCTTATACTACGGCGGCGTTTTTCTTCTTCAATCTCTTTCATGTCTTGTTCAAACTCCCAAGCCGCTGCCATTCCCATTTGAGCCTCCTTTCAAAAAAGATCTCATCACAGTATTGTGATTAATAGAATTATACTACACACACAATGGTATAATACACATATGCCAGCATACGAACCATTAGCATCAAAATACAGGCCTAAAACATTAGAAACCCTCATAGGTCAAGAACACCTTGTAGGAGACAATGGACCCATTAGGAAGTTCATAGAATCAGGCAACATACCCTCAATGATTTTCTGGGGGCCACCAGGCACAGGAAAAACCACATTAGCATATATCATCTCCCTTAACCTCTACTATGATTTCCACAAACTCCAAGCAGTATCAGCAGGAAAAGAACAATTAAGAAAGATCATAAAGGTAGCATTAAATAACCAACAATATGGTAAAAAAACAATCCTGTTTTTAGATGAAATACATAGATGGAATAAAGCTCAACAAGATGCATTACTACCATATGTAGAGAAGGGGATAATCATACTCATAGGAGCTACAACAGAGAACCCATCATTTACCGTAAACAGTGCATTACTTTCTAGAACTAAAGTATTTGTATTCAAACAACCAACGGAAGAAGATATATCAAAGCTCATAAAGAGGATTGCAAAACTAGAATATCCAGATATTGGTATAGGGAAGAAGGAATTGGAAATAATGGGGAATCTCTCCAATGGAGATATACGTTCAGCATTAAACATATTGGAAATGGCTACCACATTAGCAACATCTGCACAAAAGCAAGATGAGAAAGCTAAGGTAACTACAGAACTTCTAATGTCTGCCATACAGAAACCCGTCTACTATGACAAGACTGGAGAGGAGCATTACAACATCATATCTGCAATACATAAGTCCATGAGATCATCTAATCCTGATGCTGCATGTTACTGGGTAGGTAGAATGTTAAGTGGGGGAGAAGATCCATTATATATTGCTCGAAGACTTCTAAGGTTCTCTAGTGAGGATGTAGGAAACGCAGATCCTAATGCATTGGTACTCGCAAATAGCGTATATGAAGCATGCCAAAAATTGGGTATGCCAGAGTGTGAGACCTTACTTATGCAGTTAGCTATATACCTTTCTAAGGCTCCTAAGGACAATACCGCTTACAAGGTTGAATTAGAGGTAAAGAAAGATATTGAGATATATGGGAATCTTCCTGTGCCTTTAAATATACGTAATGCTGAAACAAAATTAATGAAGGATATTGGATATGGTAAGGGGTATGAATATGATCATGATTTAGCTAACAAGAAATCAGATCAACAATGTTTACCAGATAGGTTGAAGAACAAGAAATATCTCTAAATAGATCGATCAACTCTGTACTTAATCCTTGGTCTAATTTTCTCATCTCTTGTAAGTCTTCGCATAAAGATATTGTTTTCTATTTCAAATAATCTTCCTATAGCTGAATCGAGTCTTTCACTTCGCCCTTTTTCTTCACCACGTTTTACAATCAAAAGAGGCATTGATGCTCGTTTAAAGTCTTTTGAATATGGTATAAAAAGAGTGATTTCACCGAAATCTCCAAAAGCACATTTAGTCTGTAGTATTACTGGATATATAGGATCATGAGAATTTTTAACATCTGCAGAAATAGTAATTGGCAACTGCACATCTTCAACTCCAATTTCTAATAAAACATCGTGTAGCGCTTCAATTTCAAAATCATATATCTGTCCATCAAATATACCTTCTAATGTTTCTGATGGGTCATCATACAAAACAATATCCTGATATTGAGATCTAGATAATGTATCCGCGAGTTGTGCGAATTCTTTAGTTAATTCTGTTGTGTTATTTTCTTTTGGATCTCTGTTCATGGCCTATAATTATATCTCAATATCATTATATTCTCAATCCTCATACCAGAAATAATCATCAGCCACTGCTTTACCTAAAAGAAATATATCCCTATGTGGATACTTCTCCCATGTACTAACCACCTTCGCCTCCTTATATGCCTCCCTATGCTTCACAATACCTTCTCTTGAATTTGTATCTATCTCAAAAGTAATGGCACAGCTATCGCATCCAATATCCATATGTAATAGTCCTGTTTCCGTATGTGAAATATCAATTGCTATTTTAGGGAAGAAACTCAATTGTGAATTAAAAATATCAAAAAAATGATTATATATCTCTAAAGAATATTCAGATGGCATGATTTCAGCATAAAATACAGAGGTCTTATTCAAGAATTCCTCCTCATTTGCGAAATGAATGTTTGTTAAACCTGATAAGATAAGGGTACTATCCAAATATTCCGCTTCTAAATTGGGATCAAAATTCAGTTGTTCTGCGATTGATACATTATTCATGTTTGAGCTCTATGCCTTCCAATTCACCATTCGTTGCCTTTTTCATAACTATTTCTTGAGCTAATACAAATAGATTTTTTAATTCTTCTGTTAGCTCTAGATCTGCACAACCTTTGTATTTCTCATCCGAAGGCCATCTAAAAAATACTCTGCATTTAGGATTTTCTTTTTTAAGATGTAAAACATGTAAACTTACCCAACAATCTTTTGAAAAATATACTACCAAATTCAATCGCTCTCCACATTCTTCATTTTCTAAAAAAGCATCCATATCTAACAACGAATTTTGAAGGTGAGGATGTACACCTTTGGGAAGTTTCCTAAAACTATAATCAATATTTAAAGCAATACCATCTGGTACACTATGAATCTCATCCGTTACGAATAGTTCGTCACATTTTGATAAGGCTTCAATAAGGTTAGCAGTATCTTCTCCAGAAAGCATCGCATTCTCTTTAATCCCCCATGGACGGGATTCTTCTTCCCTTACATCTCTAACAATCTTAATATATTGTGTAGAGGATAACTCAACCAAGTCATACAATTGAGGGAGATTGAGAAATATTTCTTTATCTATATCTGTTAGTTCTGCGTTTACCATATCCCATCAAGTATACATTATCATAGCCCATAATTATACTTTCCTTACCTTGTTCTAGCAATCAATTCCATATATAATAATCTCGTCATGACTACAGTAAAAACCGATCCAGAAATAATACAAAGAATATTAGAAAAAGGAGTAGAACAAATACTCCCTTCAAAAGACGCACTAAAAGAGAAATTACTCTCAGGACAAAGATTAAACATATACCAAGGCTTTGATCCTACCGGTGAGACATTACACATAGGACACAGCGTTGGAATGAGAAAATTAGAAGATTTTAGAAAGCTAGGACACCATGTCATATTCCTCATTGGAGATTTTACCGCAAGAATAGGGGATCCTACAGACAAGGCAGCTACTAGAAAAATGCTTACAAAAGAAGATGTAGAGAACAATATGAAAAAATACATTGAGCAAGCTTCCCACATTATCGATATGAAGAATACTGAAAATCCAGTAGAAGTGATGTACAACAGCACATGGTTAGAGAAGTTAGACTTTGGAGAAATAATTAATCTAGCATCCGAATTCACAGTACAACAACTTTTAAAACGAGATATGTTCCAAAAACGATTAGAAGCTAACAAACCAATTCATCTAAATGAATTCTTGTATCCATTAATGCAGGGGTATGACTCCGTAATGATGGATATAGATATTGAAATAGGGGGAAATGACCAACTCTTCAATATGCTCTCCGGTAGAGATATGGTTATGAACCACCTCAAAAAAGAAAAAATTGTATTAGCTGGGAAATTACTCGAGGATCCAAATGGAGACAAGATGGGAAAGACCACTGGAAATATGATTAGGATGGATGACAAACCAGAAGATATCTATGGCAAGGTTATGACCTTTACCGATGGAATGATCCTCATAGGGTTTGAGATATTAACGGTAGCAACATTAGAAGAGTTAGAGACATACAAGAAGAGATTAGATTCTGGAGAGAATCCAATGGTACTCAAAAAAGAGTTAGCCTTAAGAGTAACAGAAGAGATAACCTCAAAAGAAGATGCTCAGAAAGCGCAACAATACTTTCAAGAGGTGTTCCAGAACAAAGAAGACAGTGAAAAGATACAAGAAATTAAAGTAAACAAGGCAGTATTCCAGATTGGGGAACTTTTGGTAACTGTTGGTTTTGCAGGAAGTAAATCCATTGCAAGAAGATTAGTAGATCAAGGTGCCGTAAAGATTAACAACGAAAAGATATCTGATTGGGATTGCAAGGTTGATATTGCTTCCTACCCATCACTATTACTAAAGGTAGGAAAACAGTTATGTCACATTACAGTAAAGACATAACTCCAGGGGAAAAAATATTTTAAATATTAATCCCCAACATGGGGATTTTTAATTATGGAAGAAATTGAAAAGATACAACAGAAGATATTACAAAAAAGTCCAAGAGCCTTTTCAAAAGAGATAGGCAAGGCTATGGAATATATTGAAGGTAGAGATATCGCTTTAATTAAGCATCTCTTAAATACTGCCTTAATTGTTGCAGAACAAGGCTTTGATGCAACTACAATCATAGCCGCAATATTACATGATGCAGAGCCAGACGAAACATTTGATGATGAGATCTTAGGTATTGTAAAAGGAGTACGACATATTGAAGCAACAACTAAGAATGAAGATACTAAAGATGAAATCATAACCAAATATATATTGAACAATGCAAAAGATTTAAGATCTGTGATCATAAAATTAGCCAGTGTATTAGAAAAGGTTAAACATATAGAGGATTTCAAACCAGAAAAACAAAAATTGTACTTAAGACAAGCAATAACTATATATTCGAGTATTGCAGAATATTTGGATTTAGGAAATATCAAAACAGAACTGGAAGAAAAAGTTTTTGAAATAACTTTACCTGCAGAGTACGAAGCCGTAAAACAAAGATATGAAGAGTTTGGAATAAATAATCAACTTCTTGAACAATACGAGGAACTCTTAAAAAGAAATATAAATGGTTTAGATGTAGAAATTTATGGTCGAGCAAAGAGTAAGTATAGTATATATAACAAACTCAAGAAATATGAGAAGGAATGGAGAAATCCCGATATTAAATCTATTACTGATTTAATTGCATTCAGATGTGTAACAAAAACTTTTGAGGACTGTTTTAATGTGTTAGAAAAAGTCATGGATTCCGGTGAATTGGATACTGAACACTTCCATGATTATATTTCTACACCTAAACCTAATGGGTACATGGCGATACACTGTTTTATTATTTTTAATAAAATTTCTCAATTAGCAATAGAAGTTCAAATTTTAACTGATGAAATGCATAAAGCAAATACATATGGTAAAGCATCGCATATTGCATATAAGGCTAGTAAAAGCAGATATGCCAATCCTACAGACAAATATGATTGGGTCGAAGAAGTACATAACGCCATACAAAAAAATATTAAAAATCGAGATACCTATATAGATACACCAATCAATATTAACCTCTTCCAAGAAGATATTTTTGCATTTACTCCAAAGGGAGAAATCATACCTCTCTCAAAAGGAGATACTGCATTAGATTTTGCATACAGAATACATTCACAAATTGGCAACAGTGCAGTAGGAGTTAAGATAAATGGAAAGGCTGCAGGATTAGGACAAACACTTGAAACCGGAGATATGGTAGAGATAAAAACACAAAAAGATAAGGTCCATCAGAACATGGGAGCATTACAGCATGTAAATTCTCAAAGTACCAAGGCAAGAATATTAAAAACTATTTTAAAGCATCAAAAAAATTGATAATATAGTCAATATGAAAAGAGAAACATCTAAAAAAATTCGTAATGTTATCAATGTAGCCACAGCTATCATATTACTAGGAGGAATACTTGTACCAATTATTCTCACCCTTATTAATATATAATAGGGAATGGATTCAAATTCCAATATCACCCAAATCAAAGGAATAGGAGAGGCTTTAGCTTCTAAATTTGAGAAGCTAAATATCTTTACAATCAAAGACTTACTCTTCCACATACCATACAAATATCAGGACACATCTGAAGTACTCTCAATTGAGCAATTTCTTCTTGCAGGAAAAGGTACATTCATAGCAGAGATTGTAAGTGTAAAAACCTTCTATACTCGATTTAAAAAGCAGATAACCACCGTAAGAGTAAAAGACGATACTGGCTCACTCAGCCTAATATATTTCAACCAACCATATCTTTCCAAAACATTAGGCATAGGAGAACTTTACCTTTTCAATGCCCAGGTTACCTTAAAAGCTGGCAAAAGGAATATATATAACCCAAAGATTGAGAAGTTAAAAGATGATGTATCTCAACAAACCCATTTAGGAAAATTAATCAGCGTATATTCAGAAACCAAAGGACTTTCATCTCGAATTCTTCGAACAAAGATTAAAGAATTAAAACCTGATGTTAAAAAAATAATTATAGATCCTTTAGATAGTAGGATATTAGTACAAAACAATCTGCTTACACTTCCTGACTCAATTGAAAAAATCCATTTTCCTGAAACTAATGATGAAATTATCTCTGCTCGAGAAAGACTCTCCTTTGATGAGATGCTTAAGATTGCATTTCGAATTGAAAAAGAGGTATTAGAACAGAAGAAAGAAAAAGCAAAACCAATCAAGATAGATGCAAAACTAACTAATCAATTCATAAAATCACTACCATATACATTAACAGATGATCAGAATAGTTCCTTAGAAACAATTCTCGATGAGATATCAAAAGAGAAGCCAATGAATCGACTACTCAATGGAGATGTAGGTAGTGGAAAAACAGTAGTATCTGCAATAGCAATATTAAACACAATCAGCGCAGGCTATTCAGCAATACTAATAGCTCCAACCACGGTATTAGCCACCCAACATTTTGAAACATTCAAAAAACTCTTCAAAGATTTTGATCTCCAAGTTGAATTGTGTATTTCATCCGAAAAAACAATTACGGATGCTAGCAACAAACTAATAATCGGTACCCATGCAATTCTTTACCAACAAGAATTACCCTCTGATTTAAATCTAGTTGTAATTGATGAACAGCATAGATTTGGGGTAGAGCAGAGAAAGTATTTAAAAACCAAAACAAAGAATACACCACATTACTTAACCATGACTGCAACTCCAATTCCAAGAAGTTTAACCGAGATATTCTTTGGAAATTTAGATGTATCAGAGATAAAAGAAAAACCGGCGGATAGAAAAGAGATAAAGACATATTACACACCATATACCAAACGAAATGATTGCTTTGATTGGATAGTAAAAAAAATAAAAGATTCGAATTTCAAAGAACAAGCCTTTGTCATATATCCACTCATTGAAGAATCTGAAAAAACCGCAGTCAAATCAGTTCTAAATGAATTCACTTCTCTCCAGGAGAAATATGTGAATATGAAGATTGCTTTCATGCACGGAAAGTTAAAACCAAAAAACAAAGAGCAGATATTAAATGATTTTAGAGATAAGAAATATAATATTCTAATATCTACAACCGTTATAGAAGTCGGCATAGATATTCCCGACGTCACAATGATGGTCATTGAAAATGCTGAGAGATTTGGCTTAGCTCAACTTCACCAGCTCAGAGGCCGAATCGGTCGAAATGATATGCAATCCTACTGTTACGTTATACCTGGGCAAGAAGCCACTGAAGATCCAGATGTAAAAGAAAGATTACAATACTTTGCCTCCCATCCATCGGGTTTTGAAGTCGCAGACTATGATTTACAACGCAGAGGACCAGGTGAGGTATATGGAACTAGACAATCTGGTATTCCAAACTTCAAAGTAGCCTCTATACATGATTTAGATACATTAAAAAAGGCGAGAAAGGTTGCAAGAGAGCTACTAATAACGGATAATAACGTCGATGATATTTTAGAGAATCTTTTTAGATGAAAATCCATGTCGTTTTAGACAATATAAGATCGGTGTTTAATGTAGGAAGTATATTTAGAACTTCAGATGGAGCAGGGAGTGTTGAAAAGATATACCTCTGTGGAATGACATCTCCAATAGATAATCCTAAATTAGACAAGACGGCATTAGGTGCTACAGAAATGGTAGATTCAGAACATTACGATACTACCCAAGAAGCTTTGGATGAGTTAGAAGCAAAGAATATTCCAATCTATTCCATTGAACTCACCGATGATGCTGAAAATTTTCAAAAAGTACAATATCCTGAAGAAGTTGCCATAGTTTTAGGCCATGAAAAAATGGGTGTAGATGAAGCAATATTAAAAGGGTGTGACAAGCAAATTTTCATACCTATGAGAGGCAAAAAAGAGTCTCTAAATGTAGCTAATTGTGCGAGCATAATTTTGTATGAAATTACGAGAGAAAAAGCATAGTTTCTGGTAATATATATACTAATGAAACTGTCCAAGAAAACAATCCTGATAGGTATATCGACTCTACTTGTAGCTGGTGCTGGCCTTGCCTATTATTTCATTACAAAAGATAATTCTGCAGTCTTAGGTTGGAAGGATGCAAGTTGGTTATACAGAAAATCTATAGCAGTCTCAAATAGTGGTGCTGAATTAATCAATGAAGAGGTTTTAATTGAGATTGATACTGCGACATTAATTAGTAATAGTAAGCTTCAAAACACTTGTGCTGATTTAAGGTTTGCAGACAGTGATGATAATACATATTTAGCATATTGGGTTGAGGGAGGATGCAACACAGCTACTACACAGGTATGGGTTAAAATACCGTCATTAACAGCTGGGGGTAAAACCATATATATGTACTATGGTAATCCATCAGCAGGGAATAATGAAGAGGCATGGGCTGGGAAATTCATCCTTATGAAAGATACCGCCTGTGATTCTGGTTGGACCGCAGAATCGGAATCAGGTGGAGATTTCTATCAACGATTTCCACTTGGATCTGCAGCATATGGAACTACAGGAGGATCTTCTTCGCATGATCATGGAAGTTATGTTCTAGCAACTTCCACCGTCTCAACCGGAAGTGCTACCAAAACAGGTACAAACTTAAATATCACAGCCAATCACAACCACGGGAATGTTACTCTTGTAACACAAACAACTACAAATGTTATTCCTCCATATTTAAATATGATATTTTGTTCAAACAACAAATTGGTTGTTAAACAGAATGCAGTTACAGTCTTTGACACTACCGTTCCCTCAGGCTTTACAAGATTTGCAGCATTAGATAGTAAATTTCCAAGAGGAGAAGCAACATATGGTGGAACTAGTACAGTTTCATCACATTCACATACAATTCCTGCTGTAAATACTTCAACTCCTAGTGCAACCGCACAATGTGCTACAGGTACAACATCCACATCATCGTCTACTCACTATCATACATTTGCAGCTACAACAACCGCAGCTGCAACTAATCTTCCTGTATATAAAACAACGATATATGGGGAGGCAAATGCCGATATAAATGGATCATCAGGAATAATCATGATGACTAACGCTGTCCCTCCAATGGGATGGACACAATATTCTGCACTTGATGGTTACTTTCCATATGGAGCTGCAGCATTTGGAACCGTGAATGGAGCTACAACACACAATCATGCTATCGCTACGAAGACCTCTGGAGCCAGAATTGGTGCAGTAACCTGTGCAACCACAACCCCAACCACAAACAAACAAAGAGCACATACACATACCACACCCGCAACAACTACTACTGATGTTTCTAACAATCCTCCATATATTGAAACCATATTCATACAAAAGAAAACCTCTCAATCCATAACCTTCAATGGAGAGGAAATGAAAAATGAGGCCCCAACAGCACCAACTGCACTTTACACAGAAGGTACGACAGACCCTAATAGAGTAATTGATTCAACCCCAGAATTCAGTGCAGTATTTAATGATCCTAATTCAATAGATTCTGCAAGTTACTATCAAATTCAAGTAAATACAGCTTCTGATTTTACTGGAACAATCATGTGGGATTCTACACAGACATCACTTTCTCCAGAAGTTGCAACCGGTGTCAGATCGCAAGATATCTCATATGCGGGTTCTGCATTACAAGAAGGAGCAACATATTACTGGAGGATAATGTTTTGGGATAATAATACGACGCAAGGAGTACTTTCAAGTCCATGGTCTGCAACCGCAGAATTTACAATGAATACAACACCAAACGCACCTACAGCCTTACTTACAGAAGGAGCAACCAATCCAAATAACGTGTCAGATCTTACTCCAGAATTTAGTGCAATATTTAGTGATCCTGATAGCACTGATACTGGGAATTTCTATCAAATAGAGGTTAATACCGCTTCAGATTTCACTGGTACTGTTATGTGGAATTCTACACAAACTGCATTAACACCTACGGTAGCAAATGGAGCAAGATCACAAGATATATCATATGCTGGTTCTGCACTACAAGAAGGAATTCTATACTATTGGAGGATAAGTTTCTGGGACAATGCTGGATCACAGAGTTCACTTTCATCAACAGCACAATTCCTTATAAATACAGAACCAAATGCCCCTACAAGTCTACAAACAGAGGGTCTAACGAATCCAACAAACTTAACCGACTTCACGCCTGATTTTAGTGCAATCTTTAGTGATCCAAATGCTTCAAATGTTGGAAGTCATTACCAGATAGAAGTAAGCTCAACCTCAGACTTCAGTGGAACCGCAATATGGGATTCTACTCAAACATCCTTAACACCAACAATAGTTAATGGAGCAAGATCACAGGATATCACATATGCAGGGCCTACTCTAAATGCATATTTTACTTACTATTGGAGAATAAAATTCTGGGATAACCATGGTTTAGAAGGCGCATGGTCATCAACAGCTCAATTTAGTCTTGTTGTAACAACATGGCAAAATCCTAACTTACAATACAAGATGCCTGTAATAGTAGCTAATACAACTGGTTCTACACTTACTAACGAAGATACTTTGATACAGGTAGATACAGCAACACTAATAGCTGCTGGAAAGATGCAGGCTGATTGTGATGATATTAGATTCTACGATGGAGATGATACTACTACTTTACAATATTGGGTGGAAGGGAAATGTAACACATCATCTACACAGATATGGGTTAGAGTACCCTCTATACCAAATGGTGGAAAAACAATTTACATGTACTACGGAGATCCTACTGCAGTTAATGCAGCTCAATCATGGAGTGGAAATGTAATCATGTTTGCAGATGCTACATGTCCTACAGGATGGACGAGAGCAGCTGATTTAGATAACAAATTCCTTTACGGCGGAACTACATATGGGACTACCGGAGGTGGTACAAGCCATACTCACAGTGATGCGATATGTACTTCTTCATCGATATCAACTACTAATATCGCAGGAACAATTGGAGGCGTATTATCATCAACAACAATAACTCATACACATACAAGCTTAAGAGCTACACTACTTAGCGCTACTGTTGTTCCACCATATACAGGCATGGTGGCCTGTTACAGTAATACCTTCCTCTTTTCTCAGGGATTGATTTCTATGTTCAATACAGATGCTCCTTCTGGATGGACGAGATTTTCAGCATTAGATAACAAATTCCCAGAGGCTATGACTACATATGGATCCACAGGAGGAGCAAACACACATACTCATTCAACTACTACTGGATATACAACCGGAATAGCAAGTGCAACACAATCCGTAGCTCCTGTTTTTCAAGCTACTGGAGGAGCTATAACATACTCTGGTGGATATACTATACATACTTTTACCACAAGCGGAACATTTACACCTCCGGCCTCAAAAGCTGTCGACTTTTTGGTTGTTGGAGGTGGTGGAGCCGGAGGTTGGTCAACAGCTGACTGTCTTGGTGGTGGTGGTGGAGGAGGTGGTGGTGTACTATCTCAATCAGGATATACTGTAAATGCACAGGCATACTCGATAACCGTCGGAGGACAAGGTGGAAGCTCAGTTTTCTCATCATTTACAGCAACTGGAGGAGGAGCCGGTGGAAACTACGGAGATGGGAATGGGTATGGAGGTGGAAGTGGAGGTGGAAGCATGGCAGCAAATAAAGCTCCAGGATCCGGAACTGCAGGGCAAGGAAATGGTGGTGGATATGGATTTGGGGATATGGGATACACTTGTACAGGTGGTGGTGGTGGTGGTGGTGCCGGAGGAGGCGGTGGTGGTGCAGGAGGTTACAACGCACCTGGTGGTGGTGGTGCAGGATTTACATCTAGCATTAGTGGTACAAGTCAAACCTATGCTGCAGGAGGAATGGGTGGTTATGCAAATGGAGGTGGTACAAGTGCAAGTGGAGCAGCGAATACAGGAAACGGTGGAAATGGTGGAAATGGAATCGGTGGAGCCTATGGATCTGGCGGATCTGGAGTTGTAATAATCAGATATCTTACCTCAACAGGTAGTGGTAATATGGCCTCAAGCACTCATACCCATCTTTCAGCTAGTGCAACTCCTTCAACAGTATCAAACCTTCCTCCATATCTTGATATGGTATTTGCAAAAGCAAACACAGATCAATATGTAACTGGGAATAATATATTAATAACAAATGTAATACCTCCATTAGGATGGAATAGATTTACTACGCTAGATAATAAATTTGCGAGAGGAGCTGTTACCTATGGTGGAAGTGGCGGTGCTACTACGCATGTTCATAGTACAAGTATAACTACTGGGGCTCCATCTGCAACTATCGATGGAGGAGGAGCTGGGACAAACTATGCAGATTCCACACATACTCATTCCTGTGCAGTAGCCTCCGATACTGGCTCGAACATGCCAACATACACAACCGTCATATATGCACAAAGAAAGACATCACAAACTACAACTTTTAGCTCAGAGCAATTAGGAAATATAGCTCCAAACGTTCCAACAAATCTTCTTACCGAAGGAACAACCAATCCAAGTGAGATAGAGGATACTACTCCAGAATTTAGTGCTATTTTCTCAGATCCTGATGTTACCGACTCAGGGATTGAATACCAAATTCAAATAAATACAAACTCTAATTTTACTGGAGCTACAGTTTGGGATTCTAACCAAACAACTTTTACAACTGTAGCTAATGGAAACCGCTCTGAAGATATTTCATATTCAGGCCCAGCATTAAGTCCTTCATTCCCATACTACTGGAGAATTAGATTCTGGGACAACAGTGAGAAGGGAAGCAGAGTAAGTGAATGGTCATCAACAGCATCATTCTCCATAAAAACAACTACTTGGCAAATATTTGATGCTCCATACCGATTACCAATAATTGCAGCCAATACTTCAGGCTCAACACTTACTAATGAAGATGTGTTAGTTCAAATAGATACAGCTACCCTAATTGCAGCGGGGAAGATGCAAGCTGATTGTGATGATATTAGGTTCTACGATGGTGATGATACTACTGCATTACAATATTGGGTGGAAGGAAAGTGTAATACTGATTCTACACAAATATGGGTTAGAGTTCCTTCATTACCAAATGGTGGAAAAACAATATATATGTACTATGGAGATCCAGCAGCTACAAATGGGGAAGAGGCATGGACAGGAAATGTAATCATGTTTGCAGATACTACATGTCCTACAGGATGGACTAGGGCAGCAGATTTAGATAACAAATATCTTTACGGAGGAACTACATATGGAACCACTGGAGGAGGTACAAGTCATACTCACAGTGATGCAATATGTACTTCTTCATCAATATCAACTACGAATATTGCTGGAACAATTGGAGGTGCACTCTCGGCTACAGCTACAACACATACACATACAAGTTTAAGAGCTACATTACTCAGTGCTTCTGTAGTTCCTCCTTACACTGGTATGGTTGCTTGTTACAGTAATACATTCCTACTTTCCCAAGGACTAATCTCTATGTTTAACACTACAACTCCATCTGGATGGACTAGATTCTCAGCATTGGATAGCAAGTTCCCAGAGGCTATGACTACATACGGATCTACAGGAGGAGCAGACACACATACTCATTCAACGACGACTGGATATACCACTGCTGGACCTAATGCTACTCAATCCGTAGCTCCTGCATTTCAAGTCACCGGAGGAACAATTAGTACATCAGGTTCATATACAATACATACGTTTACATCCAGTGGGACGCTTGGTGTTACAGGCTCTGGAACTGTGGATGTATTTGTAGTTGGCGGAGGTATTACTCCCGGAGGTACTACAGGAGGGAATGGTGGACAAGTTGTATACAATGCTTCATATTCTGTTTCCACCGGAGGTATTTCAGTTACAGTTGGAGGAGCAAATGCCAATTCTGCTTTTGGTGCTATTACAGCAACAGCAGGTGGGGGAGCTGCTGGTGGTGCAGGAGGAAATGGAGGTTCACGTAGATACGGTTTACCCGGAGCAGATGGAACTCTCTCACCAATAGATGGCCTTTATTATGGTGGTGGTGGTGGTGGTGGTGCAGATGGAGATGGAGAATGGTGGGGCGGAGCAGGAGGAAATCGGGGTGGGGGCTCAGGGGGAAATCTTTTTTGGTATGAACCATGGAGTAAATTTGTTCCTGTCGCTGGGTCAGCTGGAACCGCTAATACTGGTGGCGGTGGTGGTGCCGGTGCATATCAAAGTTATTATGGACAAGCTGGTGGCGGAGCGGGAGGATCTGGCATTGTAGTAGTTAGATACCTAACAGTACAATCAGGAAGTGGAAGTATGGCATCAAGTACACATACCCATACTTCAACAAGTTCGACTCCTTCTACAGTATCAAATCTACCCCCATATTTAGATATGGTATTCGCCAAAGCAAACACAGACCAATATGTAACTGGGAATAATGTATTAATAACCTCCGTACTACCTCCTTTAGGGTGGGGTAGATTTACACCATTAGACAGCAAATTCACAAGAGGATCCGCAACATATGGAACATCAGGTGGATCTACAACACACGTACATAGTACAAGTATAACAACAGGGGCTCCATCAGCCACGATTGATGGAGGTGGAACTGGAACAAACTACGCAGATGCCACACATACACATTCCTGTTCTGTAGCATCAGACACTGGATCAAACATGCCCCCATATACAACAGTCATATATGCTCAAAGAAAAACTTCACAAACAACAACTCCGGGAATAGAACAGATCGGAAATATAAAACCAGACAATCCTTCCGCTCTACTTGTAGAAGGATTATCCAATCCATTAAATGTAACAGATACTACACCTGAGTTCTCAGCAATATATACCGATGGAAATGTTGCCGATGTTGCTCGATACTATCAAATTCAAGTCAATACAACCTCTGATTTTACTGGAACAACAAAATGGGACTCTACAAAAACAGAATATACCCCAGTTGTAACCAACGGGAATAGATCCCAAGACATATCATACGCAGGAACCTCTTTAGATGCAGGCACAACATACTACTGTAGAATTAAGTTTTGGGATAATAGCAGTTTCGGCGAAAAAGAGAGTGATTGGTCAGCTATCAATTCATTCATAATGCAAGCGCCACCCAATACACCAACGGCACTCCAGACCAACAATATGGTTAATCCAACCGTATTAACTAAATCTCCTCCATCATTTACAGCATTGTACTCAGATGTAAATGAGGACAATGCTTCTGCCTACCAAATAGAAGTAAATACAAGTCCACTCTTTAACGGAACAGTAATGTGGGATTCTGGAAAGGTCGCTACTACAATCGTAAGTGGGCAAAGATCTCCATCATATGAATACAATGGAACGCAATTAACAAACACTAATGCAACCCTTTACTGGCATATTAAATTCTGGGATACCATAGATGCTCCAAGTGAATGGTCTAATGTAGCACAATTCCAAGATACAGTAACACATACATATTATGAAGGATTGAAGCTAAATGGCCTAAAACTCGATTAATTGTAGTATAATACATGCCATGAGTTTAAAAATAGAGTCATTCAAAAAAATAAGAAAAGATAAAAAGAAGTGGAAAGTCGAAACTCCTGAAGAATTCGAGGAGCGAGAAGATACATTTCTTAAAAAACGATTACTAGGTAAAGAGCCTACAATTAACACATTTGTACGAATAACGGGTGGCAAAGCTAAAAACTATAGAATCGATATACCTAAGACAACAAGACCACTAACTGACAGAATGAAAGTGAGAATCTTCGATATATTAAGAGAAGATGTAGTAAACAAAAAAGTCTTAGATCTCTATGCAGGAGCAGGCTCATTTGCCCTAGAAGCACTCTCAAGAGGAGCAAGTGAAGCAACAGTAGTAGATGCATCTAAAAATGCAGAATTTGTACTCAAAAGAAATGTCGCATACACAGGTTTCTTACCACAAGTAGATATCATTAAAGCTAAGGCTGAAGAATATCTCTTTAAACAAATCAACGATGAAGAAAGACAGTCATTTGATATCGTCTTCATGGATCCCCCATACAAACTTTACAACACAAAGAACCTTTTCAAAATGGAAAGAGTTATAAATATGGCAGCACAAATGTTAAATGGTGTTATGGACCCACAAACGAAGGAATTTAAAGGTACACTCATAGTCAAACATCCAAGAAGATACCCATTAGAAAAATTAACACTAGTTGGGATAAAGAAATTAGAAACAGTAGAAATTGGACTAAATTCAATTTCATTCTTCATAGTAGATAACACATTGCAAAAAGAAAGCTAAAAATATAGAATAACAATATGTACAAAATATACGGAATCAATAAAAACATCCTCTGCCGAATCGTTTATACCACACGAACCTTTTAAAAATGTCGCTTGTACTTTTTCCCAAAAGAAAAACCCTTTAAATTAAGATATACTAAACATAGATATGAATAAGGAAAATATTGAAAAATTAGAAAGAATGAGGCATTCAGCCTCCCATGTATTAGCTCAGGCCGTTTTGAAACTATATCCTGATGCAAAATTAGGCATTGGCCCCGCAATAGATAACGGTTTCTACTATGATTTTGAATTCTCCGAGCCAATAACAGAAGAAGATCTCCCAGCAATAGAAAAGGAGATGAAAAATATAATCAAACAAAATCTTCCAATCGTCCAGGTCTTTATGAAGCGAAAAGAAGGTGTAGATTACCTTACAAAAACTGGTCAAACCTACAAATTAGAATTACTTGAAGATATTCCTGACGAAGATTTAAGCTTCTTCATAACTGGAGAAAATGAATACGCAGACCTCTGTAGAGGACCACATATTGAAAGCACAAAGCAGATTGGTGTTGTGAAGCTATTAAAAACCGCTGGTGCATATTGGAGAGGTGATGAAAAGAAAAAAATGTTAACCAGAATATATGGAACCGCATTTGAAACTAAAGAAGAGCTCAAAGCATTCTTAGAATTACAGGCAGAATCAGAGCGAAGAAATCATAGAACACTTGGAAAACAGTTAAAGCTGTTTGCAATAATTCCTGAAATAGGACAAGGCCTACCAGTATGGTTACCAAGAGGATACAGAATGAGAAGAATTCTTGAAGAATATATGTTGGATCTTGAAAGAGATGCAGGATATGAGCATATCTTAACTCCACATATTAATAGAGAAGAGCTTTTCAAAATATCCGGTCACCTTGGTTTCTACAAAGATTCTATGTATCCACCAATTGATATTGATGGCGAAAGATACTATCTAAAACCAATGAATTGTCCTGCAGGCATAATGGTCTACAAACTAGAGCCAAAGAGCTACAGAGATTTGCCATACAAGCTTGGCGAGTTTGGAACAGTATATAGATATGAGAAATCAGGCGAATTACATGGATTACAAAGAGTAAGAGGATTTACACAAAATGATGCGCATATCTTCTGCACAGAAGAACAGTTAGAAAGCTCAATTGATGAGATTTTAGATCTTTTAGATACCTTCTACAAAGATGTTGGATTTGATAAATACAAATTTAGACTCTCTATTTCTGATTGGGATAAGAAAAAAGATCATTATGCTGGAGATCAAGCAAAATGGATATTAGCTGAAGAAACTTTAAGAAAAGTTTTAAAGAATAGAGGACTTGAATACGAAGAAATAGCTGGAGAAGCTGCATTCTACGGACCAAAGATTGACGTACAAGCTTACAATGTCTTTGGAAAAGAAGATTCCGTTTCCACCATACAGTTGGATTTCAATCTCCCTGAAAGATTTGATATTAAATATATAGATGAAAACGGAGAAGAGAAACAACCATATATGATTCATAGAGCATTGCTAGGATCCTTTGAAAGATTCTTCTCATTCCTCATTGAACATCATGGTGGAGACTTCCCACTCTGGTTTACACCAGAGCAGGTATATGTCATTCCTATCTCTGAAAAGCATAGAGAATATTCTGACAATGTATACAAAGATCTTAAGAATGCAAAACTTAGAGTAAAACTAGATGACAGGAACAAAAGTATGCAATCCAAGATTAGAGATGCAGAAAAGATGAAGATCCCTTACATCGTAATCATTGGAGACAAAGAGATGGAAACTGAGACAATATCAATCCGAACCAGAAAAACTAAAGACCAAGGATTGATGAAGGTTCAAGAATTCATAGATACCCTTAAGGAAGAAATCCGAACGAAGGGTAATCCCACAAATTAATATATTTAAATTTAAAAATACAAAAATTTAATGGGATATAGTGAGAACAATAACAGTAATTACAATAAAGGACAGTTCGTTAAGAAGGATTTAGGTCCTAGAAAGAACGAATGGATCCGAGTACCTGAGGTACAATTAATCGGTGCTGAAGGAGAAAACTTAGGAGTGGTAGAAACTCCAAAAGCAATGATATTAGCACAAGAGGCAGGTTTAGATCTAGTAGAGGTAGGCGCAACTGCAAAACCACCTGTATGCAAAATTATGGATTTCTCCAAGTTTGTATACCAACAAAACAAGAAGAAAAAGGCAACATTAGTGAGCTCAAAGATGAAAGAACAGAAGGAATTTAGATTTACACCAGTCATGGATATTGGAGATACAAGCCACAGAATCAAGCGAGCACAAGAATTTTTAGAGAAAGGACACCCAGTTAAGCTCACAATGGTCAAGAAAGGGAGACAATCCAAGGAAATAGCTCAATCAGTTTTTGCTGAAATATTGACTAATTTCGCAGATTATAGTAGTATCGAAGCCGAACCAAAGATGGAGAATAACCGTATATCTTTAACATTCAGACAAAATGGCAAGACAAAAAACAAACAAAACAGCGAAGAAGAGAATTAGGCTATCTAACCCAAGAGGGAACAGACCAGCTAAACTTAGATACAAACAGAGTTGCCAAGGTCACTTAAAGACTAAAAGGTCCTCTAGATCTAAGAGAAGACAGAAATCAAATGCAATCATAACTGGTGCAAATGAGAAGAAAATGATTCGAAAAGTAATTAATCTGTAGAAATATAAGTCATGAGAGTCAAAGGTGGAACAGTAAGATCAAGAAAACATAATAAAATCCTAAAGGCAACTAAGGGATACAGAATGAGCAAAAATCATTTATATAGAGTTGCACACGAAGCTTTCATGCACGCTGGTCAATATGCATACAATGCAAGACAGAAGAGACAAGCACAGATTAGAAAACTTTGGATAAACAGAATCAATGCAGCATGTAAGAACAATGGTATTCAATACAAGGACTTAATCGGTGGAATGAAAACAAAGAATATTGAATTAAATAGAATGGTATTAGCAGATATTGCATACAACAATCCTTCAGTCTTTACATTTGTAGTAAAATCTCTTTAGAGTTCTTTACTTTTGATATATAAAGGACTCTGCAAAGAGTCCTTTTTCTTTTTAAACAAACAATATACAATATAACCATGGATAACAATCTAGAAAAAATACAGGTCCAGTTACAAAAAGATACCAATCTCTCATACGAAGAACTCAAAACCAAATATCTAAGTACAAATGGACTTTTAACACTTGCGATGAAGGCCATAGCCTCCATTCCAAATGATCAAAAAGCTACATACGGACAAAATGTAAACCAGTTAAAAAGTAGTGTAACTGAATTACTAGATCAAAAGAAAAATCAATCATTGGTATACTCTCCAAACAATAGAATAGATCCAACTGCTCCATTCGATGTAAATACTCCAAAGAATGATAGACCAGAGATATGGGATATCAAAGGAACTAAGCATCCATTACATAAAGAAGTAGAAAAATTAGTAGAAATATTCCAAAGAATGGGGTTTGATGTAATGGAAAGTAAACAGATGGATGATGATTACCATATGTTTGAATCATTGAACTTCCCAGTAGGACATCCTGCAAGAGATATGTATGATACCTTCTGGACAGAAGATGGATTTGTATTACCCGCTCACACCTCTACAATGCAAAATAGGGCACTCAAACAGTTCGAGCCTCCAATCAGAGTAGTATTACCCGGAAGAGTGTTTAGACACGAAGCTACGGACGCTAGTCATGGTCATACGTTCTACCAGATGGAGGGAATATATGTAGACAAGGGTATTTCATTAGCAAATATGAAAGCAACTATAAAAACATTCTTAGAAGCATACCTTGAAACTGATTTAGAAGTAAGAATTCAGCCATCATTCTTCCCATTCACAGAGCCAGATTGTGAGTTTGTCATAAGCTGTCCTTTCTGTAACAAAACCGGATGCTCCACATGTGGACATTCAGGATGGATAGAATTAATGGGATGTGGAATGATTCATCCAAATGTATTAACACAAGGCGGAATAGATCCAGAAGTATACAGTGGATTCGCATGGGGATTTGGAGTAGACAGATTAACAATGATAAAACTAGCAATAAATGATATACGATATCTCAGAGACTCGAACCTTAACTTCTTAAGACAATTTTAATTATGAAAATATCTGTAAATCTACTAAAACAGTTAGGTAAAATTGATAAATCTAACGAAGAGATAGTGAAAGGTATTAAAGAGCATATCGGTGAGGTAGAGAGCTATCAGGACCTCGCAGAAGACTATTCTGACATCATAGTAGCAGAGATCAAAGAGAAGAAAGATCATCCAAATGCAGATAAGCTCGGGGTATATCAACTAAATATTGGGGAGGAGAAATTAGTACAGGTATTAGCAGGAGACAAGACATTGGTAGTAGGTGACAAAGTCGCATATTTAAAACCTGGAGCAAAGGTCCCATACACAATATATACAGAAGAGAAACCATTCATAATTCAATCTAGAGACATGAGAGGAATGCTATCCGACGGAATGATGGGATCCGAAAAAGAACTCAATCTTGGAAATGACCATACAATAGTTATGCGTCTTCCAGATGATGCTCCTGTAGGGAAATCCTTCGCAGAATACTACGACTTAGATGATTTCATAATTGATATTGAAAACAAGGCATTAACAAATAGGGGAGACCTATTCGGAATTTTAGGTTTAGCTAGAGAACTTACTGTGATATTTGGAAAACCATTTAATACGCCCGTTTGGTATTTAGATAACACAAAGAATCTACGAGAAGAAAGTAGCTGTCTGGGTTTAAACATTATTAATGATGCGGAGGTACTTTGCCCAAGATACACCGCAATTGCAATGGATAATATCGTAGTAGAAGAATCTCCAATGTGGTTAAAGAGTGCGTTGATAAAATTTGGATACAAGCCTATCAATAATATTGTAGACGTTACAAACTACATTTCTCAACTTTCAGGACAACCCCTTCATGCATTTGATTATGACAAAGTAATATCAAATGATCCAAACAAAAATAGCTCAGCAAACATAACTATTCGAATGGCAAGAGAAGGGGAGAGTATCTTAGGATTAGATGAAAAAGTACATGAATTAAACGATCGTGTCATGATTATATCTGACAGTACCAATCCATTAGCCATTGCAGGAATAATGGGAGGATCCGAGACAGAAGTAGATAACAATACACAAAGAATAATCATAGAGTGTGCGAATTTTGATAAAACAAATATTAGAAAAACTTCAATGCTACTTGGACTAAATACTGAAGCTGGTACAAAGTTCAAGCATGCCTTAGATCCTAACCAATGTATTCCAGTATTGAAGGAAACTGTAAGAATGGTTAAAGAATTAACTAAGGCAACCATTGCTTCTGATATCATTGATATATATCCAACGGTTGAAGAAGAAAGAAATATAACTCTCTCCATTGTAAAGATAAACTCACACTTAGGACTAGATTTACAAAAAGAAACAATATCCCAAATCCTTACAAATTTAGAATACAAAATTGTTAAAGATGATGATGATTTCCTAACCGTATTAGTTCCAAGTTGGAGAAAGGACGTTAATATTAAAGAAGATATTCATGAGGATATTGGAAGAATATTTGGATACAACAATGTAGAGTCAATATTACCATTAAGAAATCTCATTCCAGCAAAGGATAATGCAATATTCACATTAAAAAAGAAAATCCGCCAGATCCTTGCAGATAGTGGGGCTAATGAAACAGATACCTACAGTTTCATCGATATTGTTACATTAGAGAAAGCTAATCTTGATGCCAACAAAGCATATAAGTTAAAGAATGCACTAGCGCCAGAATTGGCATTAATGAGAACATCACTCATTCCTTCATTGTTGCTTAAAACACAGATGAACTTGCAAGAGGGATATGACAAATTCATTCTCTATGAAATGAATATTCCACATATCCAAGGTTATGTAGATGAAAATAAATTACCAAGAGAAGATTGGCATCTTTCATCAGTTATTACCTCAATTGAAAAACGAAATGACTCTGCATATTACATTGCTAAGAGATATGTTGAGAAAATTCTTAATACATTAAATATTAAGGATATTGAATATACTTTGCTTTCTGAATATTCTGAGGAAAAACTTACAGAGGATTTCAAGAATAGTATATATATGTTTGATAGAAATACTTCTGCTGTAATAACTGCTGGTGATGTAGTACTTGGTATAGTAGGGGAATTGGATAACAAGGTAAAGATGAATTTCAAATTACCTAAATATTCAGCAGCATTTGATATTAATCTTAATGTATTAAATACAATAGAGATTAAGAATAGTGCATATGTTGAAATGCCTAAGTATCCTGAGAGTAGGGTAGACCTATGTGTAGAGGCTGAAGATGAGATTAGATACAAAGATCTATATGATGTTGTATTTAAGGAGATTAATAACGATGATATGAAGGGAACTGTTTCTTGTATTGATATCTACAAAGCAAATGAGAAAGCCACAATGAAGAGGATTACATTTGGAATAGCTGTAAAGAATTTTAATAAAACACTAAACGACAAGGATATAAAAGTCATAACGGAGAAGATAATCAAACAGCTAGAAAAGACTTACTCTGTGAAGATAATATAATATCTAATTCTATATTGGTGGTAGTGTAGCTACTTCAACATTTATACTTACGCTTGCACTTGCCGTTTTACCTGCACTATCAGTTACATTCACTGTAACAGTATGAACTCCCAAGGTGGTACCAACAGGAATTGTATAATTTACTACATATGATCCATTTGATTGTATCGTAGCTCCAGAAATTGGGACGGCATCAAATGTAACACCGAAATTGGAAATACTTCCTGCGAATGCTACCGATCCAGAAATTTCTAAACTACCACTAACATTTACAGTTTGATTTGCAGTTGGTTTCGTAATATCAACAACAGGAGCATTATCTACACCTAAAGGAACAGTACAGTTTGCAGTTGCAGGATCTGAGGTAAGATATACAGAACCTTCCATCTCTAACAGATATTTGTCATACGCACCTTGCTGTAATGTATTTGCTAACTTTGTTGAGAGAACATACTTAGTTGTTGTTAGTCCATACTTTTGAGCTATTGATAGATTGTCTGGTATCAAATTATTTGCTTTACATACTTCAACCGCTTTACGATTATCAACTTGTGGGGCTCCACCCTCGACAAATATTGATGCTTCCTTGTTACAATTAACACCCTCAGCTGGAGAAGCTCCAGTATCAGTACATACTGTTGTTGAAAGGATTCCCGCAGGTCTACTGTAAGTTTCTGGGACATATCTATCCGCTACTCTCTTAACAAAAGAATTCGCAATACGAAGAGGAATAGTAGAACCCCAAGCTCCCGGAGCAACCTCTCCATTGTTATTTCCATTCCAAACAGCAACTACCAACTTCTGATGGTAAATGATTGTTGTTAAGTCCTTAGGACCATCTGTAGTACCAGTTTTTCCACAAACTCTCTTACCATTTATAGTGTAGTACCCATTATCTGGTCTATCTCCAAAACCACCAAGATCACACAACATCCAGTTAACTGCATATATTTGCTTTTCTTCAAAGACACGTTTACCTTCTTGAGCTTGATATTCTTCAAGAACTTCACCACTGGATGATTCTACTTTGAGAATAGGGGATACATCATATTTCAAACCGCCATTTGCGAGTACGGTATATGCCATAGCATGTTCTAGTAAAGTTTCTTCTCCAGAACCTAGAGCTAAACTTAATCCATATCCAGCTTTGTTAGCTAAACTTGTAATTCCAACTGCCTCTGCAGTTTGTAAAAAGCTATCAATTCCAACTGTTTGCAATGTATATACCGCAGGAACATTTCTAGAGTACACTAATGCTTTTCTCGCAGTCATTAACCCCATATTCTTGCTATCCCAGTTCTTTGGATCATATGTACCAAATGATATTTGCTCCAAATCTGGAGTAACTGTTCCAGGACCAAAACCTTTTTGAACAGCTGTAAGATATACAAATGGCTTAATAGATGAACCCATCTGTCTTTGACTCAATGCAATATTTACATTTCCATCTACTCGAGGGTCTTCAATATTCCAATAAT
The DNA here is from genome assembly GCA_903906305.1 of uncultured bacterium. GTDB lineage: Bacteria > Patescibacteriota > Dojkabacteria > SC72 > SC72 > UBA12078. The sequence goes on from CAIVJR010000003.1 coordinate 74,185, forward strand.
CAACAGAACCAACCATAGCCAAAACTTGCCCATTGTTTGGATCCATTACCACCATTGCACCATTATTAATATTGTTTTTCTTTGCGTTATCAACACCCTTTGAAACTTCTTCTTCTGCAATTTCTTGTACAGGGTAATCCAAAGTTGTTGTTACCTTTAACCCACCTTTTTCTACACGATCAATACCATATTTTTCAACAAGTAATTGTTTAACATAGAAGACAAAATGAGGGGCTTTAATATCAATCTTTTTAGTACTGTATACTAACTCCTCATTCTTAGCCGCTTCAACTTCTTCCTCTGTTACTCCAGTTAAATCCTTATGCTTAAGCATCTGAGCTAATACATAGCTTTGTCGTTCTTTAGCCATATCAGGATTAGTTCCATACAATGGGGAATACACACCAGGGCTTTGGATGAGGCCCGCAATTACTGCACTTTCAGCAAGAGTCAATTCACTAACATCCTTTGCAAAATATGCATTGGCTGCAGCTTGTAATCCATAGTTAACACCACCCAGTGGCACTTCATTAAGATACAGTTGAAGAATTTGGTCCTTGGTAAATGTCTGTTCAACCTGCATTGTAATTAAGATTTCCTTAATTTTACGAGTATATTTCTGTTGATATGCTTCATCTCCAAGCACATCGTAAAGAATTGTGTTTTTTATCAATTGCTGAGTAATAGTGCTTGCTCCTCTTGTGATGCCTCCCGCCTTTAGATTTGCCAATGCTGCAGAAATAATACCTTTGTAGTCAACACCTTTGTGCTGATAGAACTCGATATCCTCAGCAGCTATTACTGCCCATTTGGTTTTCTCTGGGATCTTATCTATTGATACAAACTCTCTATTCTGGTTTCCATATATTGTATAGAGGATAGTCCCATTTCTATCCAAGATCTGTGTACTTTCGTCAGAACTTCTCGTAACTAATTCATCTGGAGAAGGAAGCGATTTTTGTATATTTTTAAGATATATTCCAACGGCTAAAAGGATAATACAACCAATGAAGAATACGATTCCAACAAGTATATACAATATCTTCCTCATCTTTGGTTTCATTGGCTTCTTGTCTTTACCACCTCTTGTAGGTTTACTTACACTTTTATTACTGAATTTCTTAAACACATTATATGTCGAAAAACCACCAGCGCTACGCACTGGACGCCTTGTTGTTTGAGTTCGTGAATTTGACATGCCTACACTATATTTCATTAGAATTTCGGTCTATTGGCAGCTTATATATATACATTGAATATATATAATTTAGCGTTTTTATTCAAGTCCGCAGGAGAATGAGTATGTGATATAATTTTCAAATGGAAACCAAATTGCAAACAACACCTTACAAAGGAACAACTGATACATATCCTCAGGATATGTTAGTACGAAATTTCATGTTCAATACATGGACTTCTGTTGCTAAAAGATTTGGATTTGAAGAATACGATACTCCTTTAATAGAAGAGACTACATTGTACATTGCTAAATCAGGTGATGAAATTGCATCTACGCAGCTATACAACTTCACAGATAAGGGTGGGAGAGAGATAGCCATTAGGCCTGAAATGACTCCTTCGTTAGCTCGAATGATTGCAGCTAAGAAAAACGAACTTACATTACCTTTGAAATGGTTCAATATTGGTAAGTATTACAGATATGAAAAGCCACAGAAGGGTAGGAGAAGAGAGTTTGTTCAATTAAATGTAGATATATTCGGAGTACCAACCTTGGAAGCAGAGTTAGAAATTTTCCAATATATTCTTGCCGTTATGGAAGAGTTTAAAGCTCCAAAGGAAACATATGAGTTGAGAGTGAATAACCGATACCTTTTGAATTACCTTTTCGAAGATATTTTAAAGCTTTCGGATGAAAAGAAGGGTAAGGTTGGAAGAGCAATAGATAACTACACTAAACTTGGAAGAGAGGCTTTCATTGAATATTTGAAAGAATTAGAACTAAATGACAAACAAGTAGAGCAAGTATTGGAATTTTTGAAATGGACTTTAGAAGATTTAAAAAAGATTGCAGACAAATCAGAAGGTGCTGCTCAACTACTTGAACTCTTTGCTAAAGCAAAAGAATTAGGTTTAACCAATATCAGGTTTGAACCATCCATAATGAGAGGATTACTTTACTACACAGGAACTGTTATAGAAATGTTTGATATTGGAAGTAAAGATAATCCAAGAGCATTGCTTGGTGGTGGTAGATATGATGATCTACTTACAATATTTGGTGAAGAGAAACTTCCAGCTTTTGGTTTCGCATGGGGTGATATTGTTTTAGAAGACTACTTGAAAACATACAACCTCATTCCAACTACCAAAACTGATACAAAGGTATTTCTACCACTTTTCGACACTAAGCTATATACATATATTCAAGGTATAGCAAAGCAATTAAGAGAAAAAGGCATAAATACCGAAGCACAGATGACTGCAATCAAGTTCGGAAATCAACTTAAATATGCTTCAAAGAAGAATATTCCATGGGTTATGATAATTGGTGATGATGAAATTAATGCAAAGAAAGTTCAACTTAAGAACATGGCGACTGGGGAACAGAATCTTGTTACATTGGAAGAAGCTATGAAAATAATCAATTCGTAAGTTTTTTGTAAGAATCACAGGTCTAGAATATACCTATGATTGAAGCTACGAAGAAAATTCTTTGCATAACCAATAATTTCACTTACAAGGAACAACTCCGACGAATATCCTCCTCTCACCCCAATATCTCCCTCATTTTCGTTTCGAATATTTCCAATGCTATTCTAGATTTGCAAACAAAAAAATTTACCTTAATCATCATCGAGGATGATTGCTTTGCACAAAATGTTGCAATATCGTGTCAGTTACTCTCCACTCTCATTTCATTATGCATGAACCAATACACTCTAATTATAGTCCCTAGATTAGATGAAGCTTACTTTACAAAATATATTCAAAAAGGATTTACATATATTGTAGATATGACTACAACTAAATATCTTTTACCTGCAGTTCTAAAATATATTGAGGAATTTAAATCTCAAAGACCGCGACCAGAAAAGATATCTCACAAAGGATTAATACTGGATACTCAATCTCACTACATTATCTTTAAGAATTGTAGGATACAAATGCATTCAATGTGGATCGTTATCCTGCATTTCTTAATTAAACAAAATAGCTGTTGCGATATTGCAAAAATTCAAAAATATTTAGAAATAATCTTCGAAAGATCAATTTCCCAATCATGTATCTCAGCAAATATCCATAGATTAAATAAACGGGTAAAATGCGCAACAGGGATAGATATAATTAAGAATCGATATGGGGTAGGCTACTATCTAGTTCTCTAGATCTTTTTCTTCCACTCAGCTATCTTGTTTAATGCCTCTATTGGGGTCAGGTTATCCAGATTCAATTTCTGTATCTCTTGCTCAACCTCAGAATCCTTGGCTGTAAACAATGGCATTTGGAAAGTATTTGGAGCATATGGTTTCTTTGAGGAAAAAGCATCCATATCTCTCAGTTCATTTTTAGACTCAAACATATTCTTCTGCTCAAAACCCTCAAGTATTTCATTTGCACGTTTTATGACCTTCATTGGAAGTCCAGCCATTTTAGCTACATAGATTCCATAGCTTCGGTCAGTACCACCTTTAACAATCTTCCTTAAGAATATGACTGTTCCTTTTTCTAAATCTTCTTCGACTAATACATTGTAATTTTGCACACTGTCTGGGAATTTTTCTGCTAGTTTCAGAAGCTCATGATAGTGGGTAGCGAATAGGGTACGGGCCTTGTTTTCATTAACCAAGTATTCAGCTATTGCCCATGCAATACTTACACCATCGTATGTACTTGTACCACGTCCGACTTCATCAAGAACAATAAGGCTGTACTTCGTAGCATTGTTAATAATGTTTGCAGCTTCATCCATTTCCACCATGAAAGTACTTCTTCCTCTAGAAAGATCATCAGATGCTCCAACTCTTGTAAATATCCTATCTACTATCGATATCTCCGCCTCTGATGCAGGTACAAAACTTCCTAATTGCGCCATCAAGGTTATAGTTGCTACCTGTCGTATATATGTAGATTTACCTGACATATTAGGTCCAGTAAGAATAGCCATGTTGGATTCTTCAAAGTTGAGGAAGGTGTCATTAGATATGAATTCTTCTGAAGATATTTTCTCAACGATAGGATGTCTTCCTTTTTTAATATCAATAATTCCATTCTTCTCTCCAATCTCATATATCTTTGGTTTTACATATTCATTCTGCGAAGCAACAAAAGCGAAGTTAGCTAGTACATCGGTATTGGCAATGAAGGTAGCCACTTTGTGTAATGTCTCAAGGTGAGGTATAAAGGTATCTCTGAATTCTGAGAATAGCTTGTATTCTAATGCTCCAATCTTTTCTTGAGCATTAAGAATGATATCTTCCTTGGCTTTTAATTCCTCGGTTATGAATCTTTCTGCATTTACCAATGTCTGTTTTCGTATATATCTCTCTGGTACTTTTGTTAAATGGGAATTAGTTACCTCTATGTAATATCCAAATACTTTGTTGAAACTAATTTTGAGCGAAGTAATTCCTGTTTTAGCCTTCTCATCTTCTTCAAACTGTTTTAGCCATGATTTACTATCCCCACTTAAGGATCGAAGTTCATCTACTTCTGGATTAAAGCCGGTCTTTATAATCCATCCATCGGTTATGGTAGTAGGTGGATCATCAGTTATAGTTGCTTCGATTTGTGTAATTAGTTTCTCAAGAGTTGTGGTATCAATATCTTCCGTAGCTATATCTAATTCCTTTTTTAGTATTTCAGCTATTTCTAATGCATTTTTTAATGATACTTGTAGTGCATTGAAATCTCTTCCATTAGCTCGGTTTAATCCAATCTTTCCAACAATTCGATCTATATCGTTAATATTTTCTAACTTGCTTCGTATATCTGTTAGACACTCTTGTTTGTTGTATAGCTTTTCTACTATGTTTAATCTTTCATCTATACTCTTCTTGTCTATGAGTGGATTTAATATCCATGAATAGAGTAATCTTCTTCCCATTCGAGTAGAGGTTTGATCTAGTACTCCAAAGAGTGAGTCTGATATGTTTCCACTGTATGCACTTGCTACTAGTTCTAGATTTCTAATGGTTGCTCTGTCTAGGATCATTGTTCTGTCTGTATTTACTCGTTTTGGTTTGAGTATGTGCTTTGGATCCATGAGTTGGGTTTCTTTGATGTACTGTAATCCCATACCTACGGCTATGATATCTCCATTGTCTTGGGATATATCCAAGCTTTCCATATTTTTAATATCGTAGAATTCTTTTACTATTTCTGTTGCATAGTCTTTGTTTTTTAATCCTTTTTCTACAAAATGTACTGGGGTATTTGGAAAGAGTAGGGTGTCTTCTCCTTCTATGACTAGTATCTCTTCTGGGTAATATGAGGAGAGGATATTGCTTACACTGTTCTCTGTATATTTCTCGGTTATGAGTAGTGATTCTCCTGTAGATACATCACACAGGGATACTGAGAGGGTTTTCTTTTCTAAGTAGAAGCTTGCTAGGTAGGAATTTTTTACGGCATTGGCTTCGTCTCCGTCTAGGGTTCCGGGTGTTACTATTCTTGTTACTCCTCGTTTGACTATTCCTTTTGCAAATTTGGGGTCTTCTAATTGGTCTACTACTACTACACAGTAGCCTGCTGCTATTAACTTTGGTAGGTATTGGTCTATGGCTTTGTGCGGGAATCCTGCTAATGGTACTTTGTTGTTTTCTTTGTTTCTAGCGGTTAGGGTTATGTTTAATACTTTGGCTGTTAGTTTGGCATCGTCTCCAAAGGATTCGAAGAAATCTCCCATTCTGTACAAGAGTATTTTATCTGGGTATTGCTTCTTAAAACCCATATATTGTTTCATCATTGGTGTATCTTCCATGTATGGAAAGTATATCATAGAAACCTATAATGAGAGAAATGGGGGAAACAAAAGAGTATAATTAAAATATATAAGTTAAGCTAAAAAATTATGGGAAATATAATCAATCCTTTAACTATGCAGATTTGGCAAAAGCTCATTAAATTACAGTTTAAAAATGGTGATATTAGTGATTTAAAAGAATTAGAAGGCGGCATTAATATTGATGAATTAAATCAGATTTTGAAAGATTTGGCAGATCAAAAACTTATATATCTTTTGCACGAAGCTCAATTCACAAATTCAAAATATCGCGTTTCAGATTTGAAATCGCTTCAAAAGGATTATTCTATCAAGGGTCTCACAGTACCTGAGAAAATTTTCAAAGGAGAGCAATTGCTTAATTACTTACAAGCTGCTAAATCTGCCTTGGGTGATTTGATTGCCAACACAGCTGCTCTTAAAGGGCCAAACCCTCCAGGAATTAATGTTGAATTAGCAAAAGAATACTCTCGTATAAATGGTATGCTAACAAATATACAGCAAGAGTTAATACCTGATACTTTGGAAGTTAAAACATATGATGATAAGGATAGTGACAGAACAAAGCTTCATTTTGAAATATCGAAAAAAAATGGGAATAAAATTACATTTTTAATTCAACTTAGCGGAACTTGGCTTGCCGTTAATCGTGAGATCGATATTGAAAAAATCAAAGATCATTTTAAAAATATTATTCAACAATACATTGCTTCATACTTCTTCAAATTACCATATCATTGGTACACTTTGAGATGTATCTGTGCGAAATCTCCACATACCGAAGACGGAATAGTCGTTGGATCTTTTGAAGAGTTGGGACAACTTTCCATTGAGGATCTCTTGTATAAAAGAGAGGTCTAATACTTTGTCGGCAATTATGAATAAGGAAAACAAAATTAAATCTATCTTTGATGAAATCTACAACCTTAATATCTGTGGCAAAGATCCATTAAAAGTACATAGAGATATATCAAAAATGAATATTAATTCTAAAGTCATGGTCATAGCTGAAGCCATGGCTCCTGAACAAGTAAGACTCTCTGGAGTAAACTATTTCTTTAAGGATGGAACTATTGGTAATACAGGAAAATCATTAGAGAAATTTTTAAACAAATTTGAATATACAGTATATCCAGATAGACCTAATTGTGTTTACCATACAGAGATAGTACACGGATTCCCTGGATATGAGATAAAGAATGGAAAAAAATATATTAGAAGACCTACTAGGAAGGAAATACAATTTTCAATAGAGAGTGGAATATTACAAAAGGAGATAGAGATTGTACAACCTAAGTTAATATTACTAATGGGTAATACTGCATATCAATCTTTCTATACATATTTATTAGGTATTAAACCAAAGAATAACTTAACGAAAGAGATAGGGGAGATTAGTAATACAAAGGTATTTAAAAGGTATATGAATATTCCATTAATACCCATACAACATAGTTCTGGAGCTAATCCTAGGTTTAGGGAGATGATTGAGAATAAAAAACTGATTGCCTTAATCCATTTATTAGTCGAAAAACATATTTAATTGTATAATCAAACACTTATGCCATTGTTCAACTATAAAGAAAGTAAAATTGCATATTCACTTGTGGGAGAGGGAAATCCTTTAGTTCTTGTTCATGGTTTTAGTATAGATTCAAGAATGTGGAAACCACAAATTGAATTCTTCAAGAATAAATATCAAGTTATCACGTATGATATGCGTGGCTTTGGTTCTTCTTCTTTACCGATATCAAGATACAGCCACCATGATGATTTAAAGGCGTTTTTAGATTATCTAAATATAAAGAAGGTTAATATTGTAGGACTTTCACTAGGAGGAGAAATATCTCTGGACTTTACTCTCATGTATCCAGAATATGTAAACAAACTAATCCTACTTGACTCTTCACTATCTGGCTACTCTAGCACTGTAGATTGGAACGTATATGCAAAAGAGCAAGGATTAGAGAAAGCAAAAGAAAATTGGTTAAATCATAATGTGTTCAAATCTGCGAGGAATAAACCTCTTGCATTACAACTACTTACAGAGATGGTTCATGATTATTCTGGGTGGCATTGGCTCAACTTCGATCCAAGAGAAAAACCAAAAGCAATTGAAAAACTTTCTGAAATAAAGTGTCCCGTTGAGATAATACTTGGGCAAAATGATTTAGATTATTATCATGATATAGCTAAAATCTTAAATGAAAGTATTAAAAACTCCAATTTAGATATTATTGATGATTCTGGTCACATGGTAAACCTAGAACAATCAGAAAAAACGAATCATATTATTGATGATTTCTTGCAAAATCTTTAGTATTACACACTTTATTGACTTGCTGAGGTCAACAAGTCAATAATATCATTACTAGCAATAGGTTTTGATCACTTTGCTGACATCAGCAAGGTGTTATTTCCTTGTAACCACGCCAATAACTCAGCAAAAACGGGTGTAAAATAAAAAAAATTGCAAAAAAGTGAGAACCTTTTAGATAGAGAATGCTAAGCGTATGCACCCCATAGTATTAACAACCTCTTAGATAATTGATATAATACCTATGTTAATAAAAATCTATTCTATATTGTATTTTCATACATAAAGAGTAGAGCTCTTTAATAATACTGATTAATATCAGTTATACCAGCGATAAAGTAATGGAATATTTACATAGTACATTTAGTTAATTATATATATAGTTGATTGAATGTACTATGTAATATCAATCCAAATCATAAACAAAAGAACGAGGGAAAAAGGAGACCCAATGAATAACAAAGATATTGTCGAGATGATCATGAACCAAAGCCCATTCATTCGCATCCGTGCAAATGGAAACAGAAAGAGTATCCAATATGCAGAAATACTTGAAAAGGAATTTCAAACGGTTGATCTTTGTATTTCAAAAAGCTTTCAAATGCCATGGGCAAACTACGAAGATTTTGTTTTCCACCTTTTGGAAGAAAAAATTGTTTGGCCAAAGAATTTTCATATTGATATCTCCAGCTTGGAAACAGAAACTCGGCTTGGGCTTATCACAGACCCTAAACCGGACGCGGACGTGACTGAGGCCATTGCATTCATTGAGAAATTAATTGAATTTGGGAATTTCTCATGTAAAACAAGACGAATTAAGGTGCCCGATGGTGGTATCGTATTAGTCTTCAAAAGATAATAACTCAGAGATCTCCAGCCCAAACCATATCCATATATGGACATCACAAAATCTTTATCGCTGGTAATCTCTCAAATTGATACAAACAATTGTAATAATTTGAGATATGTTATCTCCCCAATATCAACTTCGTCTCTTCCTCAGATACAACCTTTCTAGCCTCTGCAATATCCTCAGCACAAACAGAAACACCATATACCCCTGCTTGTACACAATGCCTTAATAATGGCTTACAATCCTCTACAATACATATAATCTTGTTATCATGATCCTTAGCCATATCTAAAACATTATCAACTATCCTAAATACGCTATTCCTACTCAAATCATACTTAGCATTCTCATCATTAATCTTAAACCCTTGCATCTGTTTAGCAATACGAGGGATATTAAGGATAAGGCCATCAATCTTAGTATTAAGAATATCATCAGCAAGAATAATCTCAGAAGGATTATCCAATATTGCATAAACCTTGAAAGAAGAAGTTCTTCTTAAGCCTTCACCAGAAAGTTGTTTCTTAAACTCCTTCATCATATCCTCATTCATAGGGGAGTGAAGCGCAATCGAAACATTCCTCTTCTTGTAAATATTCCTTATTCTCTTAACAATCTTAATAGTTCTCTTAAGTAATTCTAGGTTATTTACATAGTGTGTAGCCCCATATATCTCACTTGAAAGTGTTTGATCTTCAAACTCTTTACCTCTGGTTAAACTCTTAAACTGACCAATAGTGGCCGAACCAATGGAGAGAACTACCTCGTTACCTTCGGCTAGTTCAACATACTTTATGACTTTCTCAGAAATCTTAGCAGCATAGTCTAGGAACTTACGATCTTCAACATATGCTAAAAGATGACGACCCTCATCAAGCATGATTTCATCAAGATCAACATATACCAAACCATGAGCATTACCAACAAAATCAATTAATTTACTTGGCTCTACATTTGTCATACTAAATACTCTAGTAGCAGAGGGAGGTAGGGTAGTATCCTTAGCAACCTTAAGTGCGGGTTCTTCAACCTTAACTTCCTCTTCTTGAGTCTTCATAAAGTCGATACCATCACCATATGTATTAACCACAGGATGTACCTCTTCCTTAGCAACGTCTTTGTAAACACTACCTGTATTACCATCAATCTTAACCATATCGCCATCCTTAAGAAGAGTAGAGGCATTTGTAGCACCAACAATAGCTGGAATCTTGAACTCTCTACAAAGAATAGCTGTATCACTTGTAATACCACCAAAGTCCATAATGACACCACCACAAGGAATAATCATGGATTCCATTTCTGTGGAATACTTCTTAATCAAAAGAATATCATTCTTGGTATACAATTTTCCATTTGGTTGATCAACTACAGCTATCTTACCAACAACCACACCAAAGCTAGCACCAATACCAGTTATAAGAAGGTCTTCCTTACTCAATTGTTGAGCATTCTGAATCTCTTCTCGCTTGGTCTTAGCTGCATTTATGAGGTTCTCAATCTTCCCACCCAATCCAGTATTTTGTTTCATTACCATTCTTTGAGCATCACTCACAGCTTGAGTAGCAAACATCTCTTGAGTCTTGTATTTGTCTAAGAATGCTACTACTAAATCTCTTAATGATTTTCTTGGCATTTCCATTTCAGATACCTTAACACGATATTGCATAACATCAGAGAGTAGGGACTTGTTTTGTAATACCCAAGCTCTACCACCAGAAATTACCCATTCAATGTTTTGTGGCATTCTAGATTTGTTTTCAATGATTAACGCAATCTTAGAAATCTCTTGGATATCCTTGTCGTTTAACTTTTGTTTGTGACTCCAACCCGCTGATATCTTAATCTTCTCCTCATTACCTCTTCTTCCTCTTGAAGGATTCATTGTCCTAATCTTCATCCATTCTTGTGGAGCAATGTGCTTTTCAAGAATAGCAAGATCACGCTTGTTTAAAAGATATGAATCAGGTGTAACTTCTCCAGTAGATATGACATCACCAAGACCGTATACGGCTTCAATACCTAATTTCGTATCATCTTGAGTAATTGGATCTACTGTAAATACCACACCTGATATCTCTGCTTGAACCATCTTCTGTACAACGACAGCAAGCTTAACTTCAGCAAGATCGATATCCATTTTGTTAGCATATGCCACAACATCATCAGTGAAGAGGGAACCATATACCTTCTTTATTGCACTCTTTAAATCATCATATTTTCGAACATTGAGTTCTGTGCTAAATATTCCACTAAAAGATATATTGTCATTGGCTGGGAATACTACAGAGGATCGTACAGATACCCAAGCATCAGAAAAACCAGAAAGTCGGGTATATGCACTAAGAATATCTTCTTGTACTTCTTTAGAGAATTCTTCATCTAACAGAGCTTTTAATACTTCTTCATTTTCAGGATTCTTACCTTTCTCTAGTAGTTTTTCTTTTCTGTCATGTAACGCTTTAGTACAAAATTCGGTATATACATTACTTGCAACTACAAAAAATTCAGGAACTGGGACATCCATTTCTTTAAGAGTGAAAAGACTGAGACCTTTTCGGCCTACCTTGTTTTCATTCAATTCTTTAGCTGAGAAATCTTCAAAAAAGAATATATTGTTCTTTCTTGGTATTGAATTTTCCATTTACTGGGCAGTTAAAAATAATGGTATATATACTAAACAATACCTTTAGCTTTTAATTTTTGCAAGTCGATATAGAACTCATAGAATATTTGTAAGAGAACCATGAATGGGACAGCTATTAATGCACCAAATACTCCAAAGAGGATAAGGAAAATGAATACGCCCAACATGATAATCACGGGTTTTAGACCAATAGCATTGCCCATGATTTTTGGGATTATGAAGTTGTTTTCAATCTGTTGGTATACCAAGAATATTGCAAGTAATATCACTGCAGGCCAGAGACCTACTGTAATTAAAGCAATCAAAGCACATATTGCAACTGCAATTGTAGCTCCAATACCTGGAACAGCATCAAGTAAAGCAACTAATAATGCTAATGGCAATGCAAATGGTACGTTAAATATTGTTAGTAAGATACCTGCGAATACTCCAGCAATTGTACTAATTGTAGCCTGACCAAGCATCCACTTACCAAGTTTACCCTCAACATCCAACACCAATTTCTTAATTCGATCTCGCTTTTCGTCTGAAACAATCCTTATGAGACCAAATTCCAATATTGAATCATGCTCTAATACCAAATATATTGAGAGGATCAAAGAGGAAACAAACAAACCAGTAGTACTAAATACTCCTGAAACTGCATCGGTAACATTCTTAAGACTCTCTCCAGTGGTGATAGATTGTAATCCATTAGATACAAATTTTGTAATTTCTTCAGAATCAACCTTTATATTTCCAAACTTTATACCATTGAAGTTTGCCACAACCTTTTCAACCCAATCTGGGAAGACTTTTACTAGTTCGGTTAGTTGGCTTACCAAAGGAATAATGACAACAGAAAGTACTGAGAGTGTAAGAATGATAGCTACAAAGTATGTAATCAATACTGCCCAACCTTTTGTGATCTTCTTAGACATCAACCAATTTACTACTGGTCTAGCGGCAGATGTAAAGACAAAACCTAAGAACAAGAATAGCGCTACACTTACAAGCTGGTTACCAAAGAATATAACGGCTAGGATTAAAAGTACTAATGCCAAAAGTCCCCATGAGAATTCAACAACAATTACAGGTTTAGGTTTCTCTGCTTTCTCACTGTATTTCACAGCCTCACGTAATTCATCAAGACTTCTTCTTTCCACTTCTTTTATCTCTTTACTTGTATCCTTAAATGAAAATATTTTTCCCATAATGATGTTGAATAATTTACTTCACATATTATATCAGCTTTAAACAAAAGAGGGGAGACAAGCTCCCCTCCTTAAAAACCTATTTAATCTTGGTTATTCTCTTTTAGACTTTACATACAACACTGAGGTTGTAGTAATACCAGAGAGCAATGCCAATATTCCAAAAACTATGACTAAGTTATTTCCTAAGAGGAAATCAGTCATCCTGCTAAATTCACCTGCAGCGACTGGTAACGAACTGTCATTTACAGCGTCCCCATTAACACTACTGTCTGGAGAGTAGGTAACTTTAATTTCAGAATCCATAACGGATTCATTTCCTGCAATATCTTTAATTACTACATTGAAAACATTCAATCCTGAATCCAATGCAATACTTACAATTTTAAATTTCCCATCAGCATCACATGTGGCACTGTAATAGTCAGTTCCTCGTTTTACAATTACTTGCGCATCCTTTTCAACAATACCTGTAACAGTAAATGTTTGAGTTCCTACTTCTTTTGCATACGTAAGTTCTGTTAAAAGAGGGGCTGTTTTGTCTACAGTAATCTTTTCAACCAATGATTGAGCTGATATATATCGCTTTGGGAAGCCTTTAACTCCAGCTACGGTAATATCATATTCACCTTCCTTCTCTAGGGTTATATCTGCTTTAAAATCCCCATTTGTTCCAACCTTTGCATCTTTTACTTTCTCACCATTAACATATACATATACTGTGTCATATCCAGTTGCATTACCACTTACAGTGATTACACTTTCCTTTGTAACAGCTACCATCTCAGAAACTGAAGGTGATACTAATGATTCATTCAATTCAGGGGTAGAACTGTATTTAACGAAAGAATATACTCCAAATGCAACCAACAATACTCCTAAGAATATGAATATTGCGCCAACTATTTGGGATACTTTTTCAGAATCTCTATGAGTTTTTACCTCAACTTTAGCTACCATGGATTCTTCTTTTTTAATTGTCTTCTTAACTTCTTTGGGTGCAGTATTTATAGATTTGGATTTGTTTTTTGCCATCCTAAGCCTATATTAAAATTATATACTTCTATATTTAGGATATTACAAACTGATAATTAATGCAACTGTAGCCCAAAAATAGTAAAATACATATTATGAAATTAAATAGGACTGCAAAAATAAGTATAACCGTATTCCTCATACTATTGGTGATTACACTTTTGGGGTTTCTTTTCATATATCCTTCCTACAACAAGATTTCATTAATGATTCAAGATCTCAACCCATATCGTACATCCAAGAATATATATATTGATTTTCTTTCTCGTATTTCCCCAACATTAGAGAAGTTCCAAATCAAGGTATTTGCAGCAGGATCAATCGAAGAATCTTTAGATGAAAGCCTTGTGCTAGATAGAAAAATTTTGGAAGAGGTTCATACCAATCTTAATATAGATACCGCGAATATTGCAGGAAGAATATCTGAAGGCACTACTTCCCGCGCCATGATGGAAGGGTTCTGGCATTTTCCAACCTCAGTATATCCTGGACAAAAGGGTAATGTCGTAGTTATTGGCCACCGTTTTCAATATCTTCCTCCAGCTAAAAACACATTCTTTAACTTAGATAAAACAAAGATAGGAGATAGCATAAAGATAAATCAGGATGAAGGGACATACACATATATTGTGACAGATATTCAGATTGTAGAACCTAACGATGTCTCCATTCTTCAAAAAACGGACGATTACAGATTAACCTTAATTACATGCACACCACTTTGGACTTCTGAACAAAGGCTTGTCATAACTGCAAAACTAGACAAATTATACAAAAAAGTGTAGACTTTTCGGACTAAATATTAAGTTAAAAATAATTAAAAATGAACGATTTTTACCAGAGAAAAGATGTAAGTAAAGATACTATTGAATTTACCATAACCATACCTAAGGATAGTTTTAATCAAAGCTACGAAACTTTAATGAAAGCTAAAGCTAAGGAAACAGATATCAAAGGTTTTAGAAAAGGAAAAGTTCCTGCTAAGTTAGTTGAGACTCAACTTGATCAATCTGTTAGATTAGAAACTTTAGAAAAGATTGCACCTTTGTATATTTCTACAGCAATTCAAAAAGAAAGCTTGGATCCTATCGCTCCTCCTGAGTACAAAGAGATTCCTAAGCTTGAAGTAGACAAGGATGTAGAATTAACTATTACAGTTACAGTTATGCCTGAATTCAAATTAGCAAATTTGAAAAAAGTTAAGGTTGAAAAGGAAGAGGCTACCATTTCTAAAGCAGAAGTTGATGAAGCTATTGAGGATATTAAAAAGAATTACAAAACTAAAGAGAAAGAAGTTAATGATGCTTGGGCTGTAGAGGTTGGAAAAATGATTGAACTTCCTGAGGTAAAAGATTTAAAGGATCTTAAGAAACAGATCGAGGAAGCTATGAAAGCTCAAAAGGAGCATATGCTTTTACACCAAAGACAAGAGAAAGCATTAGATGAAGCTATTAAGCTTTGTGAGATTGAAATACCACAACCTGCAATTATGTATGAGGCACATGAGAGAGAAAGGTCATTCAGATATGACATGCAACAGAAGGGTGTAAAGGTTGAGGATTTTATAAAGTCTCAGAATTTAACCATCGAGAAGATGAGAGAACTTTGGGAGAAGGATTCTAAAGAAGCACTACAAACAGATACATTCCTAAAGATGTATATGAAAGAGCATAATATTGGTATGAATGAGCAAGAGTTAGCAGTGAGAATCGAAGAACTGAAGAAGAGTGCTCCTAAGGGTACAGATATGAGTGTATATGATGATGAAAATTGGCAGGCATATGTTAAAAATGTTGATTTGAAACAGAGAGCTTTTGAAGCATTTATTAAAGAAGTTTTGGGAGAGATGCATAAGGATTAATTAATTTAATCTATTAAAATATATGTATTTGATACCAACTGTCATAGAAAAGGATAGGGAGGGAGAAAGATCATACGATATATACTCTCGTCTTCTCAAGGACCGAATTATATTTGTCACTGGTATGATTGATGTAGAGATGGCAAATATTGTTGTTGCTCAATTGTTATTCCTAGAAAAAGAAAATCCTGACGAGCCTATTCAGATGTTCATAAATTCCCCTGGTGGAGTTATTACTGCTGGTATGGCTATTTTAGATACCATGAATTACATTAAGTGTGATATTTCTACTATCGCGGTTGGCTTAGCTGCTTCCATGGGTAGTATTCTTTTGGCTAATGGTAAGAAAGGTCAGAGGTTTGCATTACCTAATAGTAAGATCCATATTCACCAGCCTTTGGGTGGTGTAGAGGGTCAAGCTAGTGATATTGCTATTGAGGCTGAAGAGATTCTTAAGAATAGGGCAGTACTTTATGAATTCTTAGCTGAAAAGACTGGAAAGAATATTAAGGATATTGAGAAGGATGCAGACAGAGATAAGTACTTTACTGCTAAAGAGGCTAAGGAATATGGATTGATAGATAAGGTTATTAGGAAGAGATAAATATGATAATTATGTCTGGAGATCCAATATATGACGAAGCAAAACAGTCTCCATTAAGTGCTGTACGAGATGAAATTGAGGTTTTGTTTAATAATCAGATTGGAGATCAAGAGGCCATTGTTAGCAATATAATACAGGATAGCAATGGAAATGATGTCGATGGATACATTCGTAAATTAATACAAGAGAAAGAGCTCTCTATTAATCATGAAAGGTTTACACATCTTGAAGTTACCGATAGTTCATTATTTGCAGAGATTTGTGATTATGTTGGAGTGTATAACTTACCAATTCCTAATTCTTCCTTTGTTTATTTTCTTGAAAGTAAAGATTTTGCTATTACGATAATAGCATTAGACCTTCTTGATGGTACTACGAAAGTATATATGGAACCTATGGAGCTTTCCTCGGAATTTTTAATAAAGATTTGGGAAGATGCAATAAATAAAAAAAATCAAAAACCAAATACAGCCCAAATCAAAGGTGTAACAAAGGGCTTTCCTGCAAATTGGAATATTCCTCATGCCGGTAGTCAACAAATTGATAAATCCGTAAAAAGACGATAGAATACACACAGTTATTTAATAATATATGGACGATTAGCTCAGCTGGTTAGAGCATCACATTGACATTGTGGAGGTCACAGGTTCGAGCCCTGTATCGTCCAGTTTATTATTAAGCAGAATAACCTCTCCCTATAGATCTACCATGTTCGGCAAAGTAAGTTTGCCCTCCATGATCATTCTGGTTAACCGTCATATTTACAGCTTTTTTATTGTAACTAAATGAATCGATGTGAGTATATCCTTTTTTGCGAGTTAATAGATATGCAAAAGGCATAACTGGGTATGGGAAACCTTCATAATATGCCCCCCATGTTATTCTGTGATAATTTTCTAAAATTCTTCCTAAATCTGGCACATGCCCATTTACAAGAACAATATCTGGAACAACACAATGTAAAATAGGAAGATCTTGTTCCCAATTTGGAAATTGTTGCCATTCTGTCTTTGGCATATATGTTCCCTTCATAAAACCTTCTTCAGAAGCTTTTATTAGCATAATTTTTCCTCTAACCAGATTCTTTCCTCTTTCCAGTTCAAAATCTCTAAGAGTAGTAAAGGTATCTATAATGGTTTGATCAACATCCGGGTCATCCATACGGTCTAATACTTGTACAATGATTGGTCTATTCGTTAAAAACTGAGTCTCAATTTCAGACATTTCAGGAGTAAGTTCTGGAATATTAGGGAATCTTATATTACTTGGCGAAGTGTTCATGATGTCTGATTCCATATCTGTTAGCCATGAAGGAATAAACTTTCTTTCTGATCTTGAATCTTCTTTAACTATAGCTTCTTCCTCAAGAACCGATTGATTAAGTGACATAACTTTCACGTCCCTTATATTAATATTATAAGATAATACTTTAAAATAGAAATTTCAAGATGTCGATCGATCCTTATTCCATCTTTATACCAAAAGTTTTCAATAGATATACAACCTCTTCTTTAGAAAATTTTGCATTCTTACAGTTATTCTCTCGTATATCAAAAAAATAATTCTTAGCCTCAATAAAATCACATTCAGAAAGATTGCACTTTAGAAATTGAACACCTTTTAATTCTGACTTATTAAATGAAACACCCTTAGCCTTAACATATTCAAAATATGATTCTGTTAAATTACATTCAAAAAAATTGCTCTTTGTTAGATCTATCTCTACAAAAACAGAGTAGGGCATATAACATTGTATGAAGGTATTACCAAATCCAAATCTACATTCAAATTTACTCCATTCAATACCAATTAGTTTACATTTATTAAATGTACTATCCGTTATTTTTGAATTAATAATTTTTACATTACTAATCTCACAGGTATTAAATGTACAATTGATAAATATACAATTCTTTATATCTTCTTCATTAATATTACATTTTTCAAAGATACATTCTTCATATTCATTATCTTTGAAATCTATATGACCTGTGAAGGTTTGTTTTAGGTATTCACTCATATATATAATGATATACTAGAAAATAAATTATTTAAACAAAACCGTTAAAATAATGAATAATCCACAAGCTCCCTCTTTAGAAGGACAAATATATTTCTATCCTCCTGAGTACTATGTTTTTGATAATTTCTCCTCATTCCAAGTTGAATACAAAGGTAAGATATATCCCACATCAGAACATGCTTTCCAATCAGTTCAATTTACTAATAATCCCGAATTAGCGAAAGTTATTAGAAATGCAAAGTCTGCTCATGAGGCACAAAAACTAGCACAAGAAAACAAGGACAAAAGAGATTCAAATTGGGAAGAGATAAAGTTAGATGTAATGAAAGAAATATTACATTGTAAAGCAGACCAACATCCGTATGTTATGAAAAAGCTTTTACAATCAGGAGACCGAGAGATAGTCGAAGATTCATGGCGCGATGATTATTGGGGTTGGGGTGAAAACAGAAATGGTCAAAATATGCTTGGAAAACTATGGATGAAAGTAAGAGAGGAAATAAAGAATTTAAATTAATTCCTTCAGATCATCATAGTTATTAACCATCATCAACCTCTGTCTTAATTCATTAGCCCCTTCAAAATCAGAAATATATGCCTTTATATACTTCTTAATAACACTAAAATTCTTTTCCTCACCCCAAACCTCATTAAACAATTTCGCATGTTCAAGTAATATATTAAATCTCTCTTCCTCAGGAATATCCTCTCTACCGCTAAAAAGCCATGGATTGTTCAAAATCCCTCTCCCAACCATATATCCATCCGTACCATACGTTTTTACATATTCCTCACCCTGCCTAGAAGAAGTAATATCACCGTTACCAATAATCAATGTAGTAGGGGAAATCTCATCCCTCATCCTTACAACCTTCTGTATCTCGTCCCATCTAGAAGGAATAGCATAACTATCCTTAGCAATCCTTCCATGTACAGTTAACATATCTAAACCTTGATTCAGTAAAAGCCCAATCCAATTCTCAGTATCAACTGTAGAATATCCCAACCTAGTCTTAACACTCACAGGAATATCTCCAGCCTCCTGTTTAACCACTTGGATTATCTCTTTAACCAGCTCTGGTTCCTTAATTAATGCAGAACCACCACCAGTATTTATTACATTTCGGACAGCACATCCCATGTTAATATCAAACCCATCAGGTTTTAATTCTTTAATTTCCCTAACTGTCTTAGCAAAATCCTCAGGAACATTTCCCCAAAGCTGTATAACAATCGGACGTTCAATCTCATTAAACCGTATTCTGTGATCTACTCTGTCTTTACCAACAGAACAATAGCCTTCAACATTCATAAACTCAGTGAAGAAAACATCCGGCTTACCAATCTTACAAAGCATCTGCCTAAAAACAGTATCGGTCACATCCTCCATAGGGGAGAGCATAGCCAGAAAACCTTTCTCTTGTTTAATAGTTTGGAATATATTCATATGGTTATTCTATCATAGATCAGATCTTCCTTAGACTTGCACAAGAGAGGGTTTTACAATAAACTAAACTAACAGATAAAATCTGCCCAAACAATGGAAGTAAAAAACACAGTCTCGGATAACTCGGGACAACAATTACTCACAGGCACCAAAGTCGACTCATATGCGGCTATTCTTTTGTACTCCTTTCAGGATTTTCTTAGATGGTGGTACATAAAGATGCCCATATGGCATCTACGAGTACTAAATAGACTAGCCAAAGTTGTAGATGATCAACTTTCATTAAGTTTGCTTTCCAAAACATTCTTTACCCCATGGCACAGAGATTACTCCGCAATGGGATACCTCTTTGGAATAGCCATGCGTATTCTTTACCTACCAATTGCCGTTACAATCTTCTTGCTAATCTTCTTCCTTTACCTCCTCTTCATACTCTTTTGGATCATATTACCCATCGCAACTTTAACATTCATTCTAACCTCACTCATTAAGTAAAAATGGCACTAGATTTTGAAATGCAACAAAAAACAATATGTGGATATCATAAAAAAGACACTGGCCGAGTTGGCATTATTGAAAAAAAATACCCAATACTTGAAAATGAAAATGAGGCTACATTTTTGGTTACTAGAGACCATTTTTTTTCAATCTCAACCCAACAGATAGCTTCAGTAATTAAAAATTTCTTAAGATACAAAAAAGTACATGACATTATTCGTATACTCGCCAACATCATCATTGTCCCAGGTATCTTTGTAGCTGTTGGTTTCATTTTTAAATATGCAAATATTTTAGAGGACAGTTCATTCATCGTTCAGTTCATAGATTCAAAGTGGAGTGGAGTACTCTTTGGGTTATCAATACTTGGTGTCATAATTCTCTGGCATGACTTCTACGAAGAAAAGAGCCATCCTGTGCAATTGCCAATAGCTAAGAGAATATCTCCAAAAGAATTAGATGAAATCCGAGCTACAGGATTTAAATTTGGAAGATATGCTCACCTTGAGATAGTACATTTCACCAATCAAGAGACTCTAGAGATGCTCTGTACTTACACTAAGGATAATCACTTTTCCATATTTGAGCTTTACAAACATTTGCTTACGGATAATTTTGAAGTCCAGCAACTCATTAGAAGATCCGGAATTGAAATGGGTATTGAGGAGTTAGAAAAAGATTTCAAAGTAAATGCAGAGTCACTACCGCAGTATCACATTACGGCATACAGAAGTTTACTCACATATGCGGTTGAAGAAGCCTTGCTTACAGAAAGCAAAGAGGTTCAACCTCAACATATTTTCCTCGCAATAACCAGAATATTTCCTCAATTGCAAAAATTTCTACAAACAAAAAATATTACAATCGATATATTAAGAGAAATATGTTTGTACAACAATAAGGTCATAAACAAGAAGAACAGAGCAAACTTCTTGGATATTAAAATTCCATATTACAGAAGAGGGGGAATTTCAAAGCAATGGGTATTTGGATATACCTTCATACTCAGTCATTTTAGTAAAGATTTAACCCGTGTTGTTGCTGAAAGCCAGGATACATTTGGAATCGGACATGAAGAGGAAATTGAGAATTTGGTATCAGTCTTAGGAAAAATCTCGAACAAAAATGCCCTTCTCATTGGAGAAGCTGGTGTAGGGAAATCTAGTCTAATACTCGGCGTAGCACAAAGAATCAACACTGGGAATGTACCAATTCAATTAAAGGACAAACGCGTCGTTCAATTTGATGTTAATGGATTAATTGCACAAGCTTCAGGAGAGAAGAATATTGAACAACTCGTAATTAAGGCTATGGAAGAACTCGAAAATGCAGGGAACACAATCCTCTACATCGATGAAATGCAGGAATTGATTCCTGCTAAGGCAGAAGAATCTGGCCAATCCATTGCAGGAATTATGCTTCCATACATAATGAACAGCAAATTCCCGATTATAGGGACGATAAACTATGCTGATTATAAAAAGTATTTTTACAGTAATGAATCTCTTCGACAGAGCTTTAGTAATATTGAAGTTAAAGAAGTAAGCACGACGGATACGTTGAAAATTCTTGAAACCAAAGTAGCCGAATTGGAATCCAACTTCTCCTGCTATATCACCTTCCCAGCTTTAGTAGCTTCTGTTGAATTAGCACAAAGATATATTAGAGACAGGAAATTACCAAGTAGTGCAGTACAAACCATTGAGGCTACATGTTCATGGGCACAATCAAACAATATTCCCAAAATTACATCAGAGCATGTTTCAAAGGCCATCTCTATTCAGAAGAACATAAATATTACGGAAATAGATCAAGAAGAAAGTAATCGATTGAGAAAATTAGAGGAAAATATTAAATCTAGAATTGTAGGACAAGACGAGGCTATCATTGCCATAACAGAAGCCCTGAGAAGAGCAAGGACAGATGTTAGGAGTGCAGACAAGCCAATTGGAACATTCTTGTTCATAGGGCCTACAGGTGTTGGTAAAACATACCTCGCCAAGGTAGTAGGTGAAGAATTCTTTGGGAACAAACAAGATATAATTAGAGTTGATATGTCTGAATATCAGGATGTATCAAGTATAGACAAGTTCTTAGGTTCATCTACACAAACCAATATCATGGGACAATCACAAATTACGTTGGTAGACAGAGTTAAATCCAATCCATATACGGTTGTACTTTTTGATGAAATTGAAAAAGCCCATCCAGATATCCTAAACTTGTTCTTACAAATTTTTGACGAAGGAAGACTTACAAGTAGTGCAGGAGAAACTGTAGACTTCACAAATACAGTAATAATCTGTACAAGTAACATTGGAAGCCAAATTCTTCTAGAAGCACTTGAAAAAGATGCTTCACTTTGGGATGAAGCAAAAAATCGAGTATTGCTAGAATTAAGACAATATTTAAGACCTGAATTACTCAATCGTTTTGACAAAGTAATCGTATTTGCACCACATGATATTAACAATCTAACTCAGATTTCAGAATTACTTCTCGCAGAATTAGCAAAGAGACTTGCTGACAAAGGTATGATCCTCAAATGGAATAACCAGATACCAATGTTAGTTGCAAACAAATCAAATGAACCGGGAATGGGTGCCAGACCTATTAAAAGATACATACAAGATAGGATAGAAGGAGAAATTGCAAAGGAAATCATAGAAGGAAATCTAAAATCTGGGGCAGAAATAAACATAAGAGAGAGCTGGATTATATAAGCTGTTGAAAAAGAGCAATATATCGAATATAATCCAAGATTGATAATATAAATATTTAAAGCAATGGGAGCACTTCCAAAAAGAAAAATTTCAAGTAGCGTACGTGGACAAAGACGATCACACAATGCACTTAAAGTTACAGGTATGTCAAAATGTCCAAAATGCGGAAACGTAAAACGAGCACATTTTGCATGTCCATCATGTGGTTTTTACAAAGAAAAGAAAGAAACTAAAAAATCATAATAATATATGAAAAGAGCATCTGACCCAAGGCACTTAGCGAGAATTCTTGCATTACAAAGACTATTTTCAAGTTACTTCAACAGTGGAAATCAAGACGTAGCTGAAATCCCTGTGGAGCAATTAATCGAATTAGATGAAATAGAGGAGTACAATCTTGAGCTTTTCAATGGAATCGTTGATGGTGTTAATAGTCAAAAGGAAGAGATAGATAACCTCATTACTAAATATGCACCACAATGGCCAATCTCACAGATGAAGTTAGTTGACTTACAGATACTAAGAATAGCAATATTTGAAGGATTTGTAGGGAAGAAGACTCCACCTAAGGTAGCTATTGATGAAGCTATTGAGATTGCAAAGGATTTTGGGGGAGACACCAGTGGCAAATTTGTGAATGGTGTTCTCGGAGCAATATATGAAGAAGCAAAGAAAGATGAATAATTACGAAGAAATAGAAGCAAAATTAGGGATAGTGTTTAAGGATAAAAGTCTCTTGGATAATGCTTTGACACATAGATCATACTTAAATGAACATCGGGAAATAGCACTTCAGAATAACGAAAGAATAGAATTTCTTGGAGATGCAGTATTGGAGCTTTTGATATCAACATATCTTTACAGTAAATATCCTGAAAAGCCAGAAGGTGAATTAACCAATATTAGAGCTGCTGTTGTAAGAACAGAGAGCTTGGCAGAAGAATCAAGAAATCTAGGCTTAGGTGAACACTTAAGAATGTCAAAAGGTGAAAAGGAATCTGGTGGACGAGACAAGGACTATCTTTTAGCAAATACCTTCGAGGCTATCCTAGGAGCAATATATCAAGACCAAGGTTTAGATGTATGTAGAGACTACATTGAGAGGACTCTTCTTAGAAAGGTCGATGGTATTGTTGAAAACAATCTCTTCATTGATCCAAAAACTCAGGCTCAAGAAATCATACAGGCAACATTCAAAGTAACTCCAATATATGAAGTTGTTAAGCAGGAAGGACCTGACCATGACAAAATATTTACTGTAGCATTGAAGATAAATAACAAGCAGATCGCAGTTGGTACAGGTTCTAGTAAGCAGAAAGCTGAGGAAGATGCGGCTAAGGCAACAGTAGAAATATTAAATAAACAAGGAAAAACCTTGAATTAATCTGATTCATTTGATAGAATTCCCATTATGTTAAAAATAAGACTAAAAAGAACAGGTAGAAGAGCTCAACCACATTACAAGATTGTTGTCATGCAAGACAGCAAACCTAGAGATGGAAAAGCTATTGCAGAGATTGGATATTATAATCCAAGAAATAATCCAACTACATTTGAAGTAGATAAAGAAGAGGCAGCTAAATGGCTCAAAAGTGGTGCACAACCATCTGACACTATAGCTCAGTATTTCGTAAAGCTAGGCCTGATTAAGGCCCTCAAAAGAGGCTCTACAAAGCCAAGTACAGAAAAGAAGACAAAAGAAGAAAAATAGTTGTATAATAATTCAAAGTATTTTAATTATTTTGAATACATAAATGAAAGAGCTCCTAGATCACATTGTTAAGTCTATCGTAAATCATCCAGATAGTGTTGTTATTGAAGAAAAAGAAAGTCAAGACTTTCCTGGTTTAATTATCCTTACTATTGATGTTGCTGAAGATGACAAAGGTGTTGTAATTGGAAGAAAAGGTAGAACAATAAATGCTATCAGAGACTTGATAACTATCCACGCTATCAGAAATGATAAAAGAGTTAAGGTATTGATCAAGGATGATAAGGCAGGACATAGAGATGATACTGAAGCTCCAAAACAAGAAGAAGAGCAACAGGTAACAACCTCTGATAATGATAATATGCTTTATGATGAAATCTAGTCTAACTGACTAGCTTTTGTTTCAAATATCTTCACGATATCTGTGAATTTGCTATACGGTGTAAATGTAGAATACACATCTGCGCTTGATGCTGATACTGGGACATAATATCCTGTAACCGAAAGACTTATCTTCCATACGCTATTGAACGCTTCTAAATCTAAATTTTCAATTGTAATAATGTAAGGAGATGCCGAATAGAGACTGTTCAAAAAATCTAGTGCATTATTTAATGAGCCCTCGTACGCTAAAGGTCCACTTACACCTAATATGTAATTCCCTTCACTAGTCTCACCTTTTGTATTTATTTTAATATCTCCCGCAGAAATTTCCGATGATGAAAGACCTTTCTCAGAAGCGAGATTATCGATATAGTACATGAAGCTTGATACCTTTAATGTATTTGGAATTACCTTTTGGGCATTTATGAGATCACTTTGAAGAATTCCCTCATCCATAGCATTCAAAGTCTTTTCTAATTCTGAGAGTTGCTTTTCTTTCTGAACTATAGTTGCGTGCTCCGCTTGAAATGATATCGCTTTTTTTATCATCGGAACAAACACAAATACACCCAATATTACAAGAACAACGACAACAAGAATAGGAATTATAATATCAGATATCTTAAGCTTTGTTTTCTTCATTCTATCGCTTACTGCATCTATCTCTTTTTTTGTTTTTGTTGCATTGATTGCATTAGTAACTATTGGCATATCTAATTATTGGTAGAACTTAAAAATTCCTTTAGGATAAGTTTTCCTTTGAATATAAAACGTATGTAATTCCCATTATTTCCAACTGATTGTAGAGTAACAGTATCCATCTTTGGATCATTGCTTAACAGATACCAAAACTTTGAAACATTTTCCATATCTGTCGATCTTCCTTCAATTGTGAATAACAGGTCCTGTCCCAATGAAAAAGTGCTAACCGTTGAAGTTCCACTTTTTAAAGCAATGCTATTAATGTAATCAACAACGCTTTTAGGAGAATATGTCTCTGAAAGCACACGATTATATAGCTGAATTCTTTCTGTAATTTCATTACTTGCAATCATCTTTTGAGTCATTTTCGTTACTTGAGTTTCGTATGTGCTTAGTTTGGCTTTTTCATTATTTAATGCCATTCTAGATACAATATTAAATCCTACAATCAATATTGAAACTATAACGAGTATTAAAAGACTTACAATAGATCCGACATTGAGCTTCTTTTTCTTTTCAGCAACGACAACTTCTTCTTTAGAAAGGGTAGGTATCAAATTAACTCCTTTTTCTGCCATTATATTTTCATAACCTGGCTTTGGAGCTTCGTTCTTTGGCATTGGTGGGGGAGTAATAGGTTGCTCTACTTTGACGGGAGATTTTTGCTCAACAACTTTTTTTTGTATATTTTTAACCTCAGGTTCGTTATTCATCTTTTAGTGCTAAACCAATAGCTACAGAGTATGAGGGGCCACTCTTAGCTATGATATCTTTAAATTTATTATCTATTCCGATAGAGTTCCATGGAGTAGCAATAGAGACATTTACACCCAAACTCTTAGCAACATATTCCATTAAACCTGGAAGAAGAGCACCATCTCCGTTCAATATATAGTCCATAGGTGCTGCAACTAATGTTTTGTTCTTGTAGAATTCAATTCCTCTTCTAACTTCAACCAATATAGATTCAACGATAGGGGAGAGAACATTGTAGATCTTCCCTTCTAAAACGTTTTCTACAACACCATAGTTTCGCTTAAATTCTTCAGCTCTTGAATACTCAAAATTGAATTTATTAACTATTGATTGAGTCAAAGAGTCAGAACCAATCGCAATACTTTGAGAGAATACTAAGTATCCCTCAGAAAGAATGCTCATATCTGTACTATTTGCTCCAAAGTCTAGCATTACTAAATCTTTTTTCTTTGTAGCACGATACATTGCTCTTCCCATTGCAACTGATTCTGTCTCTATAGCTGCAAGTTCTAACCCTGCATTCATAGCAACATTGATATATATATCAATAATTTTTCTTGGGGCAGCAACAAGAAGCACTCGTGGTGCATTCTTTTCCTGATTAAACCCAATGGTTATATAACTAAGTTGAACCTCATCAAGAGGCATTGGAATATATTGTTTTGCTTCGAAATATACTGCATCTTTTAATTCTTCAAGCTTTACACCTGGAAATTCTAAAAATCTAGTAAAAACTGAAAATTCTGGTAAAGCCATAACAACTGACTTATTCCTTATCTTTGATGAGTCGTACAATTTCTTTAGTACATCGGCGAGTTTGGTTTGATCTGCTTTATCTTCACTGTTTATAACACCTCTTGGTGTAATTTGAGATCCAAGATTTACAAGCTCTGGAGTATCAGAGGATATGTTTTTTAACTCAACAGCTTTTACTGAGTGAGTACCAAAGTCTATACCTACATGGTCGGGCAACTTAGCCATATTGAGCAGTTTATCTAAGTTTAACTTTTAATATTTATATATAATAGCAAAAAAAGAGTAGGGCAACAAAAATTATTCTCCTAAATATTTATTTAGTTCCTTTATTAATCCTTCATAGTCAATATCTGTCTTTACAAGGTAAGAAGAAGCGCCTAAATCGAAGGCTTCTTTTATAACCGCATCGCTTGTCATATTCGTTAAGACAACAACAGGAACATTTCCATATTTGTCCGAATTTGCTTTTACAGCTCTCAGAACTTCTAATCCATCAACGCCTGGCATCATTAGATCAAGCAACAGAAGCCCTACAGTACCTATTTGCTGCGACAAAACATCCAAGCCATGATATCCGTCGGTTGCAGTTAAACAAACATAACCAGCTGTTTCTACGAGCTCCTTATATGAATCTAACAACTGCTTATCATCCTCAACTATTAATATTGTTTTTGTCATACTAAAAATATAATAAATTAATAATACCCATATACTCGTATACAGTATAATCAAATATTCGTGTATATGTTAAGTATCCAAAATCATCCTATTTTTTTCTTTCTCTACCACACTATTCCCTCAGTTGAAACAACTGCTTGCCTATGAACAATTTTCTTCACAGGGGCACCTTCTGCAAGATACCACTGGGTTGGTTCCGCTTCTATATCAAATCTTATTAAGTAATTAGAATCTTTTAATACTGTATATGCAATATCAAAGCTTTTTATATTAACAACCTCAGAGTTAAGCGCTATTACATATTTGCTAGCATCTTCATCAAAACATGTTTGCTGTTGATCAATGAGGTTTTGCGCAGAGGTCTTTAATATATATCCCATCTCTGGATCATTTGTAGATTTAAAATATCCTATGCATACCCAACTTTCATATCCATACGGTCTAAAATGAATTTCATTTCCAACGGCATTTGCTAATTTGGGGGTATTGTATGCTTCTAAAAGTAGAGGATCTATGGGTGATCCGTTAGTATTTACAACAATGTTTTCCTCTGGATCATACTTCCTCACATCACTAGAACCAAATACGTAAACATCTGATGGATTTGAGTTTCGTACAGTTCTTCTAACAAGTTCCAGTACGAATTCGCTCTCAGATCTTACTCTTGTTTTGTTACTTGATACCGTAGATATTTTTATCAGTGTTGTGAGAGTAGAAGAGGCGGTGAGCATAACTACTCCCATGATTACAATTGTAATTAACATTTCTACAAGACTAAACCCCTCATATTTTTCTTTTTTATTGAAAAGGTTCATCATAAGTTAACAACAGTAAAATATGTATAATCTTTTACGCTATACCCCTTAGTGATACTTTCTCCCTCTACGATTGTTTGATTAACAGTTGATTGACCAACAACAACCTTCACAATAACGTAGTTGGAAGTAATGTCATAGCTTTCTATACAAAAAATTCTAAAATACAAATTGTCAGCATCTTCAGGAACCAATGCCTCCGTCTTATACTGTCCTCTTACGATTGGATCATATGTGTACGTAACCAGTTCCTGTGCATTTTTTCTAATTAAATACTGATCATCGCTATCCTTGTCTATTACATAACAATTATTTGTATCTCCTAGAGGATTTGGAAAAACATCTTCACCTGTTAACTTCTCTTGCATAGCAACATTTTGAGCCATAGTAGCACCCTCTACCGCATACTGGGTCATTGTATCTATAGTTTCATTTTGGATCATATCCTGTAAGGTCTTAGTGGCAATTTGCATTAATACGACAGAGGATGCTCCAACTACCATAATAGCTATTAAAGCCTCTACAAAACCCATACCTTCATATTTTGATTCTAGTGTTATTTTCATTATTGAATTGATCTAGAATTAATTTTACCTGAGAGATTGCCAATTGTTATTACCCTCGAATTAACATCACTATCTGGAACTATCGTTATCACAAAAGGAAGGGGATCATCTATTAGCCTTCCATTACTTGCATAGTTTAATAAAGCTCCATCATCATCATAAAAGAATGTTCTTCCTGATACAGATTCGAAGATCACATATCTTGGTGTTGATCCATCTATTGGGCTAATTGTGATTGTAGATTTTGGTGTTTTTGTTGACTTATCATATCCAGAAAGTACACTAAGGGATGAGGAACTTCCCGATGCACATGACGATCCTATGGAATTTTCAACATTCATGTATCCATTTCTTTCATTTGGAAATCCTGAGATTGGAGAACCTAGATTTAAAAGCGCAGATGGGTTGTATGCCGGTAAGCTTGATTTAGTTAATATATCGCCATAGTCACCAAATGGGGAACACCATTTAAATACCGTATATTCACCATCATCTCCCATATCCCCGAAATCAAGTCCAAGTCCATATAACCATTTCTCACCTGAGTCTCTTTGCAAGAGCATAGCAGCTCTTTGAACAGATCGAACGTCTTGTTCTACAGTAAGTACATATTCATTCATCTTTACCGTATTTTGAAGTCCCCCAAAGGCGGAAAATGTCATAGCGCCAAGAATTGAGAAGATCGTTAAGACCACTAAAAGTTCCATCAAAGTATATGCAGAATATTTTTCTTTTGATCTTAAATTCAAGGCAGTATGTATACAATTCAACAATTTAATTTAACACAGAAAGAGATTAGTATCAA
The DNA here is from genome assembly GCA_903906305.1 of uncultured bacterium. Classification (GTDB taxonomy): domain Bacteria; phylum Patescibacteriota; class Dojkabacteria; order SC72; family SC72; genus UBA12078. The sequence goes on from CAIVJR010000003.1 coordinate 104,521, forward strand.
TTATTCAAAGAAAAACCATCCTCGTTATGCCAATCTGAATTGTCCATACTTTTAACAATAGTTCCTAATGGATCACCAGTAGATTGAGCACCTATTTCTGTATCTGTCACTGGGCTTATTTCCGGGAGAACACCAATACCATCTCCTGTGCAGTAGAATCCTCTTTCGTTTTCATCATCAATACCACCCAGCGATACACATACAACAACAAATCTTTGGTCTACACTATCAACAGCGTAATAGTAAGTAGCATCTGTACCACCATCAAAAATGGATCCATCATTAACATATTCCTTGAGAATGTAGTTATCAGGCGTTCCATTGTATCCCAGTGCATATGCGAAAAACTCTCTTTCTATACATCCATTACATGTTCCAAGTGCGGGGTAGGCACCATTAATATTTTTATATTTAAGAAGTGCTGTATATAGAATTTTGGCAGCATCTTTATGCTTTATATCTTGGCTCTTTTGAATGGCATAACGTCCAACCATTACACCAATTGATATGAGAACTATGAGAACTCCCATCACAATTAGCATTTCTACAAGCGTAAAAGCTTTATATCTTTTGATCATGACTTAAATTTATCATATTTGAAGATATTTAAGAACCCAATTCCAAATTTCTTCACCATATACAGTAGATATGACAAACGCAATACTTAAGAAAGGTACCATGGGAACTTTTGCTTTCTTAATACTAATCTTCTTTACAATGATGAAGACTACGGAGTAGAGGAGTGCGATGATAACTGATAACCAGAAGAAGATAACAAATTGTTCTTTGCTAAGTAATATTCCAAGCCCCAATATTAAAAGAATGTCTCCCAAACCGAAAGATTTCTTTAATAGATTTATTATTAACAAAGATATACCTATTAATACTGGAAGGTATATTTTTGTAATATCGAATGTAAAAGCAAATATTAATAAACATAGTCCTAAAAATATATGTGTAAGATTCTTTGGGATTCCAAATTCCTTAATATCATAGTTACTTAATACAAATAGAAAAAGAATTATTATATAGAAGTAGAAGGAGATAGAGTATAGAAAGAAGAGTAGAAATACAGTTCCTAAAAGGAATTCCGAAATTGGATAGTATGGGTTAATTTTTGCCCCACAATATTTACATTTTCCTTGGTTGATTAGGAAACCCAAAATAGGGAATAAATCTATCCAAGAGAGTGAATGCTTACAAGTCTCACAGTGTGAGCTCTGAGTTAACAATTCTTTCCATTTAAATTTTTTTTCTATTCTGTAGAGCGTAGCATTAATGAAGCTCGCGAGTGCTGCACCAATACAGAAGATACACATATATGTGATAATCATGTTCTAATTATATACTGTTGAGTTAAATAAAAAACCCCTCATAGCGAGGGGTTTTTAAATTCACAATAAAGCTATACTAGTTCCAAACTTTTCCATCCCAATCAGACTGCGTTAAGCCTGCACCACCTGTCAAGAATGTATTTCCTGTAGCAACATCTTTACTTGTAATAGCAGGTGTTACGATATTTGTTGATCCGAAGCTATTACCATTACAGTAGTAACCTAATCCTTTGTCATCGTCTACACCACCTTTAGAAACACATACTAGAACTTCCTGTTGATCATCAGAGGCAGCAAAATAGTATGTTGCTCCTGTACCACCATTGAAAGCACCTTGATCCATATATCTGCCTAATAAAGCATCCGTAGATATCAAATATTCAGGAGTATTAGTAACACCATCATCAGGGAACTCTCTGTTATCAGTATAATATGCCTGTAAAGCAGTATAAATCTGATCTACAACATTCTGATGTGCAACATCATTAGCTCTATTGATAGCAAATCTTCCAGCAGTGATACCTACAGCCATCAAGATAATAAGGATACCCATAACGATAAGCATTTCTACTAATGTGAATGCTTCATAGAGATTCTTTCTCATGTTTAATTAGACAGTTTATTAATTTAACTAATTTAAGATTACAAAACTTTTAATACCTTGTCAATGACGATTTAACCTATCGCTGAAGACAGTTGGAACATAGGCATATAAACGCCTAAAGCAATAAATCCGATTGCCAATCCCATGATAATTAGGAATACCGGCTCCAACACCGATGCCATATTTGTAGTAGCCACATCAACCTCTTCCTTGTAATATTGTGACACCTTTGTTAATACCGCATCAATTTCTCCTGTCTCTTCTCCAACCGCAATCATACTGCTAACGAGTAGGGGGAAGTATTCGCTTCTTGCAATTGGCAATGCTAAGGCACCACCTTTCTCAACTTCAGATTTGGCTTCAATAATTGTATCTCTAAACATACTATTACTGAGTGAAGAAGCGGTTAATTCCAAAGCTTTAATAATTGATAATCCACTTCCAAGGAGTAGGGCCAATATTCTTGTAAATTGTGATAACTGCATCTTTGTAATGATCCCTCCAATAATGGGAATTTTCAAAACTAATTTATCCCAACTTCTTTTTCCTTTTGGTGAATCGAGATAATATTTGCCTCCGATTACCAATACGGCGATAACAACCAAGATTGCCCACCAATAGCCAATAAAGAACGAGCTCATACTCATCAACATTCTTGTAACCAATGGTAATTCAGCTCCAAAGTCACCATAAATTTGAGCCATGGAAGGTATGAGTACCATCATCATCAGTACTACAACTACAACAATGACTACCAATATAATTATTGGGTAGATCATTGCAGATTTTAATTTGCTGGATAAGCTATTTTTTTCTTCTAACTCAGTTGCTAGTCTTTCCAATATTACTTCTAATTTTCCACTCTCTTCACCTGCTTCTATTAAGTTTAATGTGACATCATCGTAGATTTCGTCCTGTTCTCTAAAAGATATTGATAATGATTTTCCAGATTGAACTGACGATAGAACCTCTTTTAGCACACGTTTGAAGAATGGATTCCCTGCTTGTTGGACCATAATCTCTAAAGCCCTTGTAAGGGGCAAGCCCGCACCAACCATTGTGGACATCTGTCGCATGAAGATAACTTTTTCTTTATCGGGGACTCCTCCAATATTAATCTCAGATAGCTTTTCGAAATCAATTCCCATTCCTTCTTTCACACTTACTACTATCAACCCTCTATCATGCAGTATATCTGTTACTGATTCTGGATCTCTAGCTTCAATTTCTCCTGTAACAATCTTTCCTTTTACATCTCTTGCTGAATATTTGAATTTCTTCATTTTAATTCTTTAATAATCTTAAGACTTCCTCTGGGAATACTGCATATTCCTGTGCTTTTTGTACAGAAATAATGCCTTCTCTAACAAGATTTACGAGTGACTTTTCAAGAGAGATCATCCCTATATCTGAGCTTGTTCTAATAACGTTATCTATCTGGTTAGTTTTTCCTTCCCTAATTAAGTTTCCTACAGCAGAGTTTTTCAACATAATCTCAGATACAGCTCTTCTCCCACCTTTTTCAAGAGGTATTAGTCTTTGAGCAACAACTGCTTCTAAAATGTTTGATAACTGTGCACGAACCTGGGATTGTTGATTATCTGGGAACACATCAATGATACGATCAATTGTCTGCGATGCACTGTTAGTATGTAATGTTGCAAATACTAGATGTCCTGTTTCTGCCAAAGTAATTGTAGCTGATATTGTTTCAAGATCTCTCATTTCCCCAACAAGCAATACGTCGGGATCTTGCCTTAACGCACTTCGAAGCGCAATATCCCATGAGTGAGTATCGTCATTCATTTCTCTTTGATCAATCAATGCTTTCTTTCCCTCAAATACATATTCCACTGGATCTTCAATGGTTACGATGTGGCAGAATCTCGTTCGGTTAATGTCTTCAAGTAGACTTGCAAGTGTAGTACTTTTACCATGCCCTGTCGGACCAGTGACAAGTATCAATCCTTGTTTTAGTTTCGTAAATTGATGATACATTTGAGGTAACATCAATTCTTCAATTGTTCTAATTCTTGATGGTATCAATCTGAAGGCTGCACTCAAGTTCTTCATTGCGTAGTATGCATTGATTCTGAATCGTGCGTTAGAACCTCCTTCATAGGTATATGCCAAATCAATTTCTCTATTTACTTCCAAGAGTTCCTTTTTTTCATCAGAGAGAATTGAAAGGATTAACTCTTCAGCATCTTCCGGATTTAGTATCCTATCTCCAACATCTTCTAGTTCACCATCAACTCTAATTACTGGAGGATATCCCGATGCTATATGTAAATCTGAAGCGTTTCGACTTATTGTTAATGCTAATAGGTCTTCTATTTTGTACTTAGAGTTATTAGTGCCGTTGATGGAGTAATTGGGATGGTTATGATCGGTAGAGCCCGAGGTCTCATTTACAACATTGCTTGGAATTGGGACTTCTACAGGTTTCGCCAAGTTATTTGATTTAGGTTCTCTATCCATAGCTTTTGGTTTCTTAAACTCAGGCATAATATCATCAAGGTTATTTCCTGATCTACCCAAAGAATCCAATGTCATATTAGAAGAGGGTAGAGGAGAAGGTCCATCAGGCAACATCCCAACATCTGTGAATGTTTTATCCAAATTCGGTAAGACAGTTGGTTGAGCAACATATGAATTGACTTTTTGTGGTTCCGTAGGAACCTGATTTATTTCATCAATCTTTTGTGAAATTTGAGAAATATCATTGACAGTCGGAGATGCTGGTTGAACAGGTTGTACTGCGGGAGCAACAACAGGAGCATTAGCTGGAACATTAGTGTATCCAAATTTTACATTGTTATCTTGGGCAGTATTATTATCCATTCTTTATTTATATCAAAAATTTACTCTTTTGACACTCTCATAACTTCTTCAATTGTGGTTATGCCTTCGAGTGCCTTTAGGTAACCATCTTCTATCATTGTTAGCATTCCTTGCTCTTGAGCAACTTTCTCAATATCTTTGTCTGTTACTGTTTCCATCATCATTCTGCTCAATTTGTCAGTAATATCTAATACCTCAAAAATACCAATTCGTCCGGAATATCCAGTTCCTCCACATTTATCACATCCCTTTCCGCGATATAGATATAGGATTGGTTGACCATCTGGTCCAACTTCTGGAGCTTTGAAAGCAGAACTTCTTGGGATGAAATTGAATTCGGCTGATGTGTTTGCAGAAGCACCAACTCTAGTAAGGTATTGGATCACATCAAAACCAGGGACGCTACTCATCTCTTCTTTGATATTTTGTACTACTTCTGGAAGTGCCGGATATGCTTCAACACAATGTTCACATACCTTTCGAGGTAATCTTTGAGCTGCTATGGTTCTAATAGTTGAAGAGAGTAGGTATGGTTCAATTCCCATATCTAACAATCTTGGTATAGCTGCAGCCGCACTATTTGTGTGGAGAGTTGAAAGTACTAAGTGACCAGTCAAGGATGCTTGAACAGCGAGCTGAGCTGTTTCTTGATCACGGATTTCTCCGACCATTACTATGTCTGGGTCTTGTCTTAATACAGATCTAAGTCCAGTTGCGAATGTAAGGCCAGCATCAGGATTAATTTGCACCTGAGTGACACCTGGGACACGGATTTCAACTGGATTTTCTAAAGATATGATATTTACTTTTGAGTCGTTAACCTTCATCAAAGAACAAGCCAATGTACGAGTTTTACCACTACCGGTTGGACCAGTAACAAGTACGATACCATTGGTAACGCCAAGTCCATCTAGAAATATCTTGTATGCATGCCCACGCATACCTGTGGACTCCAGTGTAACATTGGATGTATCCGATTCCAAAAGACGCATAACGACCTTTTCTCCATATATGGTTGGCATCGTAGAAACACGAAGATCTATCTTCGCACCATTTACTTTGATTGGGAATCTACCGTCCTGAGGAATACGTTTTTCATCAATCTTTAAATTTGAGAGAATCTTTATACGAGAAATAACCGCAGGATTTAATGTCGCAGGAAGGGTAAGTCTTTCAGTCATAACACCATTGATTCTAAATCTGACTCTCGTTTTCTTTTCCATAGGTTCAATATGGATATCTGAGGCTTGAGAGATTGCTGCATACTGAAGGATTGCATTCACGATTCTAGCAATAGGGGCGCTTGAAAGATCTGTACTTGTTAAAATATTTGGATCCTCATTAATCTCTGTAACTGGCATTTCCACATCCTCCAACGCTTCTGTGACCTCTGTACTCATCGTTTCCCCAACTCTTCGATCTAATATATATCCAATACTTTCTGCAGTAGTAATATATACTTGAATTCTTGTACCTGCAGGATATTTTCTTTGAAGTGCTTGTGTAGCTTGAATATCAAAAGGATCCTGCATCGCTATCTTTACAGCATCTTGAGCTCTCTCGAACGGGACTGCTCTATATTTTTGTAAAGCGTCTACACTAACTTCAGATATGATACTTTCTTGAATTTCAACCTCTTTCAAATTGACATATGGTATACCAAAGATTTCTGCTTTTGCTTGTGCAATTTGATCATCGTTTGCCAATATCATCTCCTTGATTATTGTTTCCTCACTTTTTTGACTACGGCTTCTTTCAACAAGGACCTTTCTTGCGTTATCGTCATTGATTATTCCCTTACTTTGAAAGTATTTTAAAAGCGAACTTTTAGTTATCATTGGGCAGCAGTTTGTAATCTAATACTTCATTCAGTTTATGATAACCGGTATAGAGAGTCAATGATTGATAGTAATTGAATATCATATGGTAGAATAGGCATATGACATATCTATTCATAAGTAAAAATACACAACGGCAAACTAACTATTTAACGAAGTTTGTATCCGAACTCCTTGGCCAAGAGATATCATCAATACAAGAAACCCCCGATATTCATATATTAGATAGGAGAGAAGAGAATAGTATTGGAATCGAAGAGGTGAAAGAATTCATAAAAGAAATGATCTTCAAGCCCTTTGGAACTTCTAAACAAGTTGCCATAATATATGAGGCAGAGAAATTAACACCACAAGCTCAAAATTCTTTTTTAAAAACATTAGAAGAGAGCAGTGACGATACAATATATATACTTTGTGTAAATAACGAGAAGAATGTTCTACCAACAATATATTCAAGATCAAAGCCAATATATATCAACCAAGGAATTACTGAAACATCAGAAGAGTCAAAACCACCAATTCTCGATCAAGATCTGGTAGAGCAGTTTGGATACATTGACAGTATTTCAAAAGAGAAAGTAAAATGCCTTGAATTACTAAGCGAAATAGAGGAGTACTTTAGACAAGAACTTGAAAAGGAAATTAAAAATGATAATATAAATAGCTCTAGGGCTATTTCAGAGCGATTAAAGTATGTACAAGAGACTAGAGATAAGATAAACAGCAATTGTAATAAAAAGCTTGTATTAGAGGCTTTGCTGTTATATCTAAACGCTTAACATTTACTCCTAAAAAAGGTAAAATATAGGGTATTTTGACTGGTAAACTAAATTACGAAAACCACATATATAATGACCAAACAAAGTGATTATGGAGCATCTAACATTCAAGTTTTAAAAGGATTAGAAGCTGTTAGAAAACGACCAGCAATGTACATCGGCTCTACCGATAAGTTTGGTTTACATCACATATTCACTGAAATTTTAGATAACTCAGTAGATGAAGCATTAGCAGGCTATTGTTCACATATATGGGTAATATTCAATAAAGATGGATCTCTAACAGTTAGAGATAACGGTAGAGGTATTCCTGTTGAAATGCATCCTGAAACAAAAGTTTCCACTCTAGAAACCGTTATGACCAATCTCCACGCCGGAGGTAAGTTTGATGGTGGAGCATACAAAGTATCAGGAGGGTTACACGGTGTTGGTATGAAATGTACCAATGCACTATCTGAGTGGATGATTACAACTGTCAGAAAAGAAGATGGATTGTATCAACAAAGATATGAGAGAGGTATTCCTATGGATCCTGTAAAGAGGATAGGTGATTCTACAGAGCCAGGGACTGGTACAGAGCATACATTCAAACCTGACAAACAGATATTTGATACCATAGATTTTGATTTCCATACAATTGTTAAAAGTTGTAGACAACATGCATATTTAACTGCAGGGCTAAGAATTACCATAACGGATGCAAGAGAAGCAAAGGCCAGAAATTACGATGTATATTTTGAAGATGGAATTAAATCATATGTACAGTTCCTAGTTGTAAACGAAAAGCCAATCAGCACAGAGCCTTTCTACATGAACAAGGAAGAAGAAAATGTTGTAGTAGAAGTAGCTATGCAATATACCGATAGCTTAGAGGAAGATGTTCGATGCTATACAAATAACATCATCAATCCAGAAGGTGGTACCCATTTAGCAGGTTTTAGAACTGCTCTTACTAGCGCATTGAATTCATATGCTCAAAAATCTGATCTCCTAAAAGGGCTTAGCGCAGGTTTAAGTGGAGACGATGTAAGAGAAGGATTAACCGCAGTTATTTCAGTAAAGGTTCCAGATCCTCAATTTGAAGGTCAGACCAAGATCAAGTTAAATAATCCAGAAGTAAAAAGTATAGTAGGAAAAGTTGTAAGAGATGAACTTCTAACGTACTTAGACGAACATCCAACAGAAGCAAAATCCATAATTGGAAAGGCTGTACTTTCAAACAAAGCAAAAGCGGCAGCAAAGGCTGCAAGAGATGCCGTAATACGAAAAGGTGCATTAGAATCTACAAACCTACCAGGTAAACTAGCAGATTGTAGTAGTAAGGATCCAGCAGAGAGTGAGCTATTCATAGTTGAGGGAAACTCAGCAGGTGGTTCTGCAAAACAGGGTAGGGATAGACATACACAAGCTATTCTTCCTTTAAGAGGTAAGATTTTGAATACACATAAATACAGAATTGACAGAGTATTGGGCAATGAAGAATTCAACAACATAACTACTGCTTTAGGAGTAGGGATTGGGGATACATTAGACGTTAAGAAGCTTAGATATCACAAAATCATCATCATGAGTGATGCAGACGTTGATGGACTCCATATCACTGACTTAGTATTAACATTGCTCTTCAGATTCTTTAGACCCTTAATCGAGCAAGGTTATGTATATGTTGCACAACCACCTCTACACAAAGTAGAAATAGGAAAAAAGAAATACTACCTTTTAAACGATGCTGAAAAAGATGCGTTTGTTAAAGAAGCTAAAGAGGAAGGGAAAACAGTGGTAGCAAATAGATTTAAAGGTTTAGGAGAAATGAATCCAGAACAGCTTTGGGAAACTACCATGAATCCTGCATCTAGAGTTTTGAAGAGGGTACACATTGAAGATGCAGAAGAAGCGGAACAGACCTTTGAGCTATTAATGGGCAATGAGGTTCCTCCTAGAAGAAGGTTTATACAAACCTATGCAACTAAAGCTAACTTAGATATTTAAAGCTATGGCAGACAGTTTTAACGATGACAAAATAAGAAAACCGGGACTTATAAGAAGCATTACAAGAGGTTTAACACAAACAGATGTTCCTCTTTATAAAGCAGATGAATTTGAGCATAAGAAGAAGAAAGATGATGGTTATGACATCCCTAGTGTGAATAGTACTATCTCCATTATTAGCGCATTAAAGAGAGATCCTAATCAGAAGCCATATCAAACATTTGCAGAAAAAAGCCAGGTGATACCAAAGTATACTGTCTGGGTATCTATGGGGCAAAAGATTGAGGGCACAGACTATCCAACAATGATTCTTATGGGAGGAATGAGTTTCAACAAGGGTGAGAAGAATGAAAGAATTCTCATCAATACAGTTGAAGGCATTCTGAATGGTGAACCCGTTGAAAAAGTTCGAGAAGAGACTATCGATTCATTAGTAGAGTATACGCAAGAATTCAAAGAAGCAAGATATGATCAAGAGGGAAGCTTAAAACAAGCCCAAGAAGCACAGAAAAAAGACTCTGCACAAGAGAGCGAACCTAAATCTATTTTTTAAAGAAAAATCATGACAGACGAAGAGCAAAAAAAGAAAATATTAGAGATTGCAGAAGAAGAGACTCCAACCACAGAGGAAACTCCTGCTGCAGAAGCTGAAGAAATAGTTCCAGAACCAGAGGATGATAATGGGGAGATAAACTTTAGTCTTTCATTCAAACCAGGAGAAATAGCAGAAAGATCCATTGTTGATGAAATGAAAGCCAACTACATCGACTATTCTATGTCCGTCATTGTCTCTCGTGCATTACCAGAAGTAAAGGATGGACTCAAACCATCACAAAGAAGAATACTTGTGGCTATGAACGATTTAGCCCTGACACCAAGTGCACACTACAGAAAATGTGCAAAGATCGCAGGAGACACTTCAGGTAACTACCATCCTCACGGAGAAGCAGTAATATATCCTACATTGGTTAAATTAGCACAAGATTTTTCAACTAGATATCCTCTAATTGATGGGCAAGGAAACTTCGGTTCAATCGACGGCGATATGGCAGCAGCAATGAGATACACAGAAGCCCGAATGGGAAAGATCTCAATGGAGCTAATGAAAGACCTTAGCAAGGGAACCGTAACCTTCATGCCAAACTATGATGGTACAAGATTGGAACCAACTGTTTTACCAGCAGCATTTCCAAATGTATTAGCCAACGGTGGAGATGGTATCGCAGTAGGTATGGCAACTAAAATGCCACCTCACAACCTCAAAGAACTAATCAATGGATTACAAGCAATGATTAAGCTTGGGAATACATGGGAAGGGAATGCCATTTACAATGAACTGCGAAAAGCAAAAGAAGCAGGAGAGATAATTCCAAGAACATTAAACTCAAAACCTGAAGACTATCTTGAAAATTACGTTGATACAAACGATTTGGGCTTTTTAGAAAAAATTAAGACCCTAAGAGAAAAAATAGCTACAGACAATAATGTATTGTATCCTGATTTTAAATCTGAGATTTCTCCATTGGATTTAATCGAAATAATTCCTGCTCCAGATTTCCCAACAGGAGCAACCATCTATGATCAAAAAGAAATATTAAATGCATACGCAACAGGTAGAGGAAGAGTATTACAAAGAGCAAAAGCATCAATAGTAGAGGGACATCAAGGAAGATTCAACATTATCGTTACCGAAATACCATTCCAAGTAAACAAGGCACACATGATTGAAAGAATGGCAGATCTTGTAAAAGAAAAGAAATTGGAAGGTATTGCAGATATCCGAGATGAATCTAGTAGAGAAGGACTGAGAGTCGTAATCGTCTTAAAACGGGAAGCACAACCAAAGGCAGTATTAAACAAGCTCTACAAATATACTGAAATGCAAAAAGTATTCAATATGAATATGATTGCATTAGTAGAACAACAGCCAAAAACATTACCATTAAAGAGAATCTTAGAACTATTCTTGTCCTTTAGAATGACCGTTACCATTCGTAGATATGAATTTGATTTAGCAGAAGCAAGATTCAGAGCACACATCTTAGAGGGCTTACTAAAAGCCTTGGATATGCTTGATGAGGTAATTGCTACAATTAGAGGGTCAAAGACTCAAGAAACAGCGAAAACAAATTTAATGGACAAGTTCAAATTCACAGAAGTACAAGCACAAGCAATCTTGGATATGCAATTAAGAAGATTAGCCGCACTAGAAAAGATGAAACTAGAGAATGAGTACAAGGAATTACAAGAAAATATTAAGACATACAATGACATTTTGGAAAATCCGGCTAGAATACTCGAAATTGTAAACTCCGATTTAGAAGAGGTAAAAGAGAAGTACGGGGACGAAAGAAGATCCAAGGTAATTAAGGGTAAGATTGATGAAATCTCAGAAGAAGATATGGTTGCGTCAGAAGATATGTTAGTAACCATAACCCATTCTGGATATATCAAGAGGTTGACACCTGATACATACAAAGCACAAAAGCGAGGTGGGAAGGGTGTCTCTGGTGGAGACACTAAGGAAGGCGATTTCATTGAACATGCATTCCTATGTAATACCCATGATGAGCTTCTACTCTTCACCAATAGAGGAAAAGTCTTCAACCTTAGAATCTTCGAAATTCCAGAATATGGTAGAACTGCAAAGGGATTACCTTTGGTAAATCTTGTACAGTTAGAACCAGAAGAAATAATTACATCCGTCTTAACAAGAGATCCAAAGGGAGCAATTAAAGAACAACAAACAAGTGGCGAGGCAGTTGCTTACGAATTCTTCTTAATGGTAACAGAGAAGGGCATAATCAAAAAAACTGAGCTATCTGAATTTGCAAAGATTAGATCTAATGGACTAACAGCCATAAAGCTTGAGATTGGTGACTCATTAGCATGGGTCAAACCAACCACAGGTAAAGATGAAGTCTTGATTGTAACTGCAGAAGGGAAGTCTGTAAGATTTAAAGAATCTGATGTAAGACCAATGGGTAGAAATACAAGAGGTGTTACAGCTATTAAGTTTAAATCTACTACAGATTGTGTAGCGGGTATGGGTATAGTTAAAAACGACGATATGATGGTATTGACTCTCTCTGAAAATGGCTTTGGTAAAATGTCTGTACTTAAGGAATATCCAACTCAAAAAAGAGGTGGTACTGGAGTATTTACATTTAGAGTAACTCCTAAGACTGGAAAGATCTCTACAGCGAGAATCATAGAGCCAGAACAAGAAGAGATTGTCGTCATATCCGAGAAGTCTAAGGTCATACGTTCAGAACTCAAAACAGTTCCAAAACTTGGAAGACAAACCTCAGGTGTAAAGATTATGAATATTGGTGGAGATGATAGGGTAGCGACAGTGGCTTTACTTTAAGAGTCGAAAGCTATTTATATCGATCCTTGCCTTTATCTAAAAGCATATTAAATGTATTGGTTTTATCTTCTTGAACCTTTATCTTTGCAGAGAGAAGACTTAGCTTAGACCAAATATTCTCAATTGAAAGGCTCATTCTTTCTACATTACCTTCTACAGATATAAGTCTAAGATTTATGTCTTTTAGCAAGGTAGTGTGAAGCGCAACTACTTCAACAATGTTATCAAGCCTTCTTTCTATCTCTGCAAACTTTTTATCATGATTCTTTAAGATTCCCTCTACGATATGCAGCCTCTGCTCAACAGCATCCAGCCTTAGTTCTATATGATCAAACTTCGGCTGTAATAATTCTTCAATTTTCTTTAAATCCTCTTTTGTAAGCATATATATATATTGTAAATGTTAAATCTTACAAAATCCTTACAATTTTAAAATCTTTTACAGCACCATTTTCAACAGAGGCAATCGTCTCCTTGTAGAGTTGATCATATGTTAACCCTATTGGATACTTGATTTTGTTCTTCTCCAATTGCTTAATCAGATGCTCCAACTTAACATTCATCTTTTCCATGTTAAGAGCCATTTTGTTAATATCCATGATGTTGATATTCATAATATTTCTCCTAACAATTTATATATATCCTAAGTATATCCCTTTGAAAATATATTTCATGACCTAAAATATGATATACACATCTTGTAATATTTTTAGGATATAATGGTGGAATGAAAACTACATTTTTAGCAGTTATTGCTTTCCTATCTACATCTTTGAGGCTTACACCTGATTCAGCGATAGCCATAGCACAGAAGAATGAGGATAAAAGGAATCTTCCCATTAACCAACAGATTGTTGAATATACACAAAGTACAGAGATTAAACCTTCTGTAATATCTACTTCTAATACAGCTAAGTGGTGGAGATATACCAAGGAGATTAAACCTGCAACTAGATCTGGTGATGACCAATTAGTACTTGTAAACAAGGAATATCAGCTACCACAGTCATATGCTCCAAGTGATTTGGTACTTGCGAGTAATGCGGGGATCAGGAAGGGGAGTGGTTACTATCTAAGAAATATACTAATCAATGATCTAAGGAATTTGGTTAATGCCGCAGTCGCGGATTCCATAGACCTAAGTATTGTATCTGGCTATCGTTCATACAACACTCAAGTGGCTACATACAATCATTGGGTCAGTATAAACGGAGTAGATGGGGCAGATAAAATATCTGCTAGACCAGGGCATAGCCAACATCAGTTGGGGACCGCAGTAGACTTTAGTAGTAGTGAGGTTGCCGATGGATTAGGTGGAAGCTTTTACACAACAAGAGCCGCAGCATGGTTATATGCTAATTCTTGGAAATATGGTTTTGTAATTAGCTATCCTAGCGGATATGAGAGTACAACAGGATATAGCTATGAGAGTTGGCATTACAGATATATTGGGGTAGCTAATGCACAAGAGATGCATGGTAGTGGTATGATTTTAGAGGTATATTTAGACAGTAAGAATTAAGTAAGTTATTTATAATGAAAATATGGGAAAGAGAGAGTTTTTTAAAAGATTTTCAGATTACTATGCGACGTTAGGGATTTTTGCTCTATTAATTGCAATCATTCTAATATTAATCCCTGCTGCGCCATATGTTGTTTACAAGTTACTACCATCTGAAACAAAGAACGAGGCTACAAAAATAGCTACCCCCTTGATGGAAGATGGCTCAATAAATGTAGAAGAAAACACTAAAGTTTGGCCAGCTCAAGATCTTTCATTACCAAAGACCCTTTTTGTTACAATGGATAAGATTGAAGTATTTTCACCAATATCGACAGATTCAGACTACATAACTGCATTAAAAAATGGAGCTTGGTTAGTACCGGAGTATGGAACACCCATGAATGAAAAGAAACCTATTATAATTGCAGCACATCGTTTTGGTTATTTATATTGGGATGATGCTACAAGAAAACAAATTTCTTTTTATAATCTTCCTAAGATGAAGGTCGGGGATACCATTGATATCATTTGGGATCAAAGAGTATTTAAATATGAAATATTTAAAGAAGAAGAAAAAACATATATTACTGATTACTCCGCAGACCTTATCCTATATACTTGTAAATATTTTGAGTCTCCAATAAGAATATTTAGGTATGCTAGATTAATTAATACTTTGTAGTCTCACCATATCCCTCCCGCGTACGTAGTCCTATAGTATTGACGTATTCTCAAATTATTGCTATAATGTAGGCGTAATAAATTAAATTCTTATTCACTAATTATGAAGAAGATACAAAATATATTACTTAGCACTTTGACATCGTTAACAATCCTATCCGTAAATGCTGTTTCAGTATTTGCAGATGGTGGAGACCCATATGTACCACATAAACCTATTGATACAGGTTTCGCAGATCTAGAAACAATAGTTCTTGTTGGTATCGTATTATATGCTGTAGGTGTTTCATTTATAGCATTCTCTCAGTTAATGAAGAACAAGTTTGTAAAGTAATAAACAGATAAAGACCCTCGAAAGAGGGTCTTTTTGTTTAATTATTCTCTTTTGTGCTAAAATTACACCATGATAAACTGCCTAAAGAGAAACCTCTCTATACTAATTGTTGCGATTCTTGCATTAGGATTAATAATTCTTAATGTTAAGTTGAATTTCATAATAATGGGAGCAGATAATGCCTCTCCATACTTTAACCCAATACAGATATTAAGTAGGATAAAAGATACCTCCGCGGTCATATTTGGTGGGATTGTATTTCAAGTTCCTTTCCTACAAACGTTGAAGCTAATTGGATTAAATCCAGAAATCATTTCAAATATATACGTATTTTCAAACTTCTTTTTTGGAGTTATTGGAATTGCATTAATAATACGAAAACAAACACATAACTTCTGGGCTACAATATTAGGTTCTTTAATATTCATCACCAGTCTCTTTACCTTCTTCATATTCTCGCAACCAAACTTCCTCTTCATCGCCGCCTATGGTTCCATTCCAATGCTCATTTACATACTCTCAAGAAACAAACTTAATTGGTACCATTGGGTATTACTTGTTCTCTTTTCCATATCATTCCTTACAACTACACTAAATATTGTTGCTTTTGGACTATATTGGTTCCAAGTACTTGTGCTTTCACAAATCCTTGTTAAAGACAAGAATCTTTGGAAAAGAAACCTACTGTGGGGAATAGGTATAGTTTTAGTCTGGTTGGCGACAATCCAATCAATCATGATGATTAACGGAGATTACAAACTCTTCATTGTGAATATATATAACTACACACAAGATCTTTTAACCAATGCATATATGTCCACTGTTACATCGGGGATTCTTGCTTCTGAAAAGACTAATTCACTTGTTAGAACTTTCCAGTTTGCACTTGGGTGGATGGAATTACATAACTCAAGCAATCAACCAATTTTTGAATTCTATTCCACATACAGAGAGAATATACTTTATACCATACTCGGTATAGTTCCATTCTTACTATCATTGTTAATAATAGTATTTAAAAAGAGTAAAAAGTATTTGCTTCTCCTTTTGGTTCTTTTTCTTTTTGTATTAGCATCCAGTGGAGTAGGGATGTCCATAATTGAAAAAATACCATACCTAAGTAGTGGATTAAGATGGGCATCAAGTAAGCTATGGCCTATGTATGTGATACCAATAACAATATTATCAAGTGTAGTAATAGCAGAAATTATAAAAGGTAAAAAACTTCTCTCTAAGTTGGTATTTTTAATCCCACTGGTAGCCATACTTGGTATATACAGCTATCCTATACTAAATGGGCATTTGATCTCTCAAAAAGTACTCGTAAATGTACCTACTGAATACTACAATCTTCCTACTGACTCTAAAATATTAGTATTACCTCATCCTCAGAAGTTATACATGCGAGATTTTGAATGGGGATACTATGGTTCGGATTTCCTTTCATATCTCAATAGTTCTCAAATAGTTGATGGTGCAAATATGTATGAATATGCAACAGAATATGAGCAGATATTAGAAAGTGGGATTATTCCATCTGATATCCATTATGTTATGTACAACACATCTGCAGAGATTAACCTTGATAATGATTTAAAACGAAAAAGTCTAGAACTCATTAAAGATCTAAAACCTCTTAATTCAAACCAGTATTTTACACTCTATGAAAAATAATATCGTCATAATGGCTTGGAGAGATATCTGGC
Source organism: uncultured bacterium (assembly GCA_903906305.1). Lineage (GTDB taxonomy): Bacteria > Patescibacteriota > Dojkabacteria > SC72 > SC72 > UBA12078. The sequence goes on from CAIVJR010000003.1 coordinate 121,504, forward strand.
ATCCAGAGAAGGGTGGCGCTGACATATATATCCAAAGGGTAGCTACATACCTTAAGAACAGAGGTTTCAGTGTTATCTACCTTACAGCCATGTACAATGGTGCAAAGAAGGAAGAGGTAAGAGATGGAATTAAATATATTAGAATGGGAAATCCAATATCAATATATTTACTTCTACCTCTGTATTTCATCTTTAAACTTAAGGATTCTACAAAACTATTAATTGAGAATTTCAATGCGGTTCCATTCAATATTCCAATATATTTCGATAGGAATATTACCGTAATACATCATCTCCAGGATGAAGAATGGAGATTAAAATATGGCAAATTTTTAGGTAAAATGCTCCATTTTATCTTTACCAATATGTTGGTCAGAAATTACAAGCGTGAGAAATATCTTGTAACCGTTTCACCATCTTCAAGAACTGAATTAATAGACAACGGATTCTCATCGAACAACATCTCTATTGTCTACAACGGAATAAATACTAAGGTTAACGCTAAAGCAGAGAAAGATAACTCCGTCATAAAGATACTCTCCCATGGAAGAATGCCTCGAACAAAGCATATTGATAAAGCTATTAGATTGATTAATTACACAGTAAAAAAGCTTGGGATAAAAAATATTGTACTTAAAATATCGGGAAGAGGTGCTGATGAAGAGAGATTAAAGGGATTAGTCAAAAAATATCAGCTTGAAAACTACGTAAAATTTTTGGGCTATGTAAGTGATAGGGAAAGAGCAAGATTATTTGAAGAAGCTCACTTACATGTACAATTCTCGCGAAAAGAAGGGTGGGGAACAACAGTATTAGAAGCATCTTCTAAGCGTACTCCAACTATTTGTTTCCCTGTACAAGGGTTAAGAGATAGCGTAAAAGATAGTACAGGATATCTGGTTAGAGGATCATTGAGAGAAACCTGGAAACAAGCAATACATGATATTCAAAGCAACAATCAGAACTATGTATCCAAACAAGATGCTGGTGTTATGTGGTCCTCACAATTTATATGGAGAAACCAGATGGAACACTTTGGAGAGATAGTTAGAAAAGCTTTAGTAAAGTATTAATAAAAATATCACTATTAATATTCCAAATATAAAGAGGAATATAGAGAACATGTTATCAATACCCACAAACCAAATCTCAGATGTCTGATTATACACAGATACATTTTTAAAAATATTGGTATTTAAGAAGCTATCTCCCTTTCTGGATATTAAAAAGTCCGAGTTATAGTTACGTAAATACAGACTAGAGCTACTCAAGCAGTTTGTCTCCAGAGTAAGCTTAGGTATTAATCCTGTTGTGTACCCATATGATGATATATCACAATTATCCTTGTATATAGATAGTTTTGTAGAATTCAATATGGCACCTTCTGGTACATCCACAAAATTTATTCCAACCATACTAGATTTCAACTCAGAGAGTACCTGATTAGGAAGGATAAGAATACCTCCCAAACTAGAAACGCCCGCACTATTTTTCACTGAGAATCTTATATCTTCACCAGAAGCCAAAGAGAGTGTGCCTAAATCAACCCATTGATATTGCTCAAAGTCATTTTTAGTGTCCAGTTTATATACTTTTCCATCAACAGTAATTTCTAATTTTCCACCTATATGGTTATACAAAACATACACAAAGACATGACACTCTCCATCGCATGTGGAAGTCTGGTTAAATGAGGTCGTGGATATATGACTTGTATTTTTGTCTTCTACTTCTTTCTTAAATGATAAATCGGAATATACAACTTTGTCTGTTAGATTAAAATTCCAAGCATGAATATCATAGTTTCTAAATACGTTATGAAGCTCACCATTGACCTTGTCATAGTATGATGCACGACCCCAATCTACACCTATTCCTTGCTCAAAAACATAGTCATAAAGGTAATAGCCATACTTTTCTTGATCTTCTTTAGAAAGAAAATCAATAAAATAATTTGTATCTTTTTTGTATTTCAAAAAGACATTTGTTGTTTCAGCACCCTGACAGTCTGCAACATTCTCTTCAAAATTACAAAAACGTATATCATAGCTCTCTAAAATATTGGCATCCAAATGTTCAAGGATATTAAAAGAAGAGTAGGTATATATCGCATTCTGCTTACTTGCTACAACACTTTTAAAAGCATTGTTTTTGAAAACAATATAGTAGTCATTTTCTAGAACATTTTCAAAATCATTATTATTTTCAAGATACAAATACATAGGATAGATGATATCTGAACGTACATAATCTGCCTTTTGATTTATAGGTTCAGCTCCTTTTCTAATCACAACATACTTCACACCAACACCTGCTAAAGAAGAAGATAGCTCTGGAAGAAGATCCTCTTCCTCAAAAAGATAATCAGTCAACATTCCTTGCGATGTCTTTCCATTTGGAATAACACTACTAATATCAACGGGAGGCTTTGGAGAATTGTATGCTATTAATTTGTATTCCTCTGAGTCAGCAATACTAAACTTGTCAGCCATCCACGGAATAGAGTAGGCATCCCTTTGTGGAAAGTAATATACACTGAAATAGTCGTTGTCATCTTCTAAAAGTTTGTACACGGATTTGATACTCCCATCTATCTCAACCGGTTTTAGGTATTCGAAGAACTTCACATTAACCGAAAATATATATATGAAAAATGGAAGGAATATTGCGGGGAAAACTATAATTTTTAAAATATGCCTTACCTTTCCATCTAGTAGAATACTCTCGAACATTGCATATGCACCTAAGGCAAAAAGTACAAACATCCAGAAATACCACAAAAATGACAACCTATTTACCTCTCTAAAGACCCATCCCAATGGAGAATATACCAATGCATTCATCAACGCATCATGGAATGGGAATATATCCAAAACCAGTAATGGCGCAGTTATTAGTAATACTACAAATGGAAGAATATATTCTTTTCGTATATGTCGAACCAATCCATATATTCCTACTGCATAGAAAACAATACATCCCAAAATTTGGATTACATACATCGTAGAACCGTTATCTAGAATTCCCAGATTAGATTGATTTACAAACCAATCCGCCTGTCCTAAGAGGAAATTTCCAACAGTAGCACCTTGAGACAGCATAGCTACCATTGTATTGTTAACGACATAGCCTGGTTCTGGAGAACCGCTTACAAAATATGGAACTAACCAGTAGAAATTAGTTACCACAACAAGTACTGCAGCTATGACTAGGTTAATAACTGGTTTAATTAATCTTTTAAGATGCCTTAGGCTGGAAAGGAATTTAAATCCAAAGAATATTACAAAGGTAAATAGGTCAAAGATTAGGATATTAGGTGTAGTTAGTCCAAAGAACATAGCAATAACAAAGAAGGTGACGGTTTTGAAGTCCAATTTCTCAGAATTTAGTAGCTTCAAAAAGAGATATATCTGAATGGGGTAGAATACACTCATGTAGAAGAGATGGAGCTGGGATACACGATATGCATAGAAAGGAATAAAGGCATACACTAAAGCAATGATTAATGCCCATACATATATTCCTCCCTGTTTTTCGACATTATCTTTACAGAATAACTTTACTAACTTTGGAGCTAGGAAATATATAGTGGTATAACAGCCAAGGAACAGGAGAGCAACTGCAATTTTGATAGCTATCTCATTCCCAAATCCTAATGCTTCAAATGGTAAATATATGAGATATATTAAGGATACCAATGGTAATCTATCTCTCAATCCAACATTGCTAGCATCCCATGAGGTAAAGAGTTTGAAGTATTGTCCAAATGGATCTCTGAAATCGAATGCTCCACTTAGGTCCCAATAGTAGATATATCCTGAATGCCTAAGGATTGTGAAATAGAGTAGGGCTGATATTAATACCAATCCAATGAGATAGAAGAATAGCTTTTTACGGTTTCTAAAATAGAAAGATGAGATAGGCATATCTCATTATATATATTTATGTTTGTTTTGGATACATGAAAGAAGTGAGGCTTGGTCCTGGGGTTTTTGTTATTTTTTGCTGTTTTGAAAGGAGATGAATCGATTCAATTTTCAGCCCCAAGACCAAACCACTCCTATGATAAGAAACTTGCTTGTTTCAATTGGGATATCCACTAGGGAATGGAATATAATTGATTTAGCAGTGGCTTCTAATCATAGAAGATTAGGAAAAAAACGAGATACTAATCTCG
>CAIVJR010000004.1 GCA_903906305.1 uncultured bacterium
ACTCCTCCTAATACTCAAGTAGCAACAGGAAATCAAGGAACAGAAACTTATCTAATAACTAAGGGTGATACCTTCTTCTATCTCTATCACAATGGAAAAGAACTTTACAATACAAAAGCTACAGCTTCTTGTATTGTAGGTACAACATGGGATGGGAAAGTCTGCGCACCAAATACTACCGGTACTCTCACTTCCACTAACTGCACCATCCAGGCAAACGCAAGTACTTGTAACACCACTCTCACTTGGACAACCAAAGATCCTATTACAGGAGTAATTTCAGTTGTTACAACTCCTCCTAATACTCAAGTAGCAACAGGAAATCAAGGAACAGAAACTTATCTAATAACTAAGGGTGATACCTTCTTCTATCTCTATCACAATGGAAAAGAACTTTACAATACAAAAGCCACAGCTTCTTGTATTGTAGGTACAACATGGGATGGTAAAATATGTGTACCATCTTCCGGCACCATTACTGCCACTCCACCTGTCTGTACTATAGCATCAGGGGCAAGCACTTGTGATACCTATCTATCTTGGAATGTATCTAGTCCTAAAACAGGAGCTAATACAGAAGTCAAAGATAATATAAATAATGTAATATCTAGAAATCTATCAGGTGTAAATATACCAACTAAAGCTAGCTATGGAATGGGGTATTTCTCCCTCTTCCATAATAATGTATTCCTTTCCTCAACCTCAGTCATCGCATCATGTATAAAAGATACAACATGGGATGGTAAAATATGTGCACCAAATACTACCGGCACTCTCACTTCCACTAACTGCACCATCCAAACAAACCAAAGCACTTGTAACACCACTCTCACTTGGTCAACCAAGGACCCTATTACAGGTGTAACCTCAGCAATTACAACGCCTGCAAATAGTGAAGTAGCAAAAAGCAATAGCGGAACAAAATCATATTCAATCACTTATGGCGACACCCCATTTTTCCTATATCACAATAGTAAAGAATTAGCAAAAACAATCCCAAATGCATCTTGTCCTTTAGGTACCTCATGGGACTTAGTATCAAAGACTTGTAAGTATCCACTAGCTAGTTGTGGAATACAGAAATTCTTGGTAAACGATACCAGTACTGTGTCAATTAAATCAGGTAGTAGTGCGATTCTATCATGGGATTTTACAAATTGTACAAAAGCAAGTATCGATTCATCAATCGGACCATCAATCGGAAATATTATAGGTAAGTCCAACGTAACAACAGTCTCTCCACTAATTACTACAACCTACACTCTAACCGCATCAGGAACAAATGGAGTAGTCCAAACAAAGAGTGTGGTAGTGAATATAGATAAGGGGGATACGACAGGAGTTATAACAGCTGATAGTTGTAAGATTCTTGCTAATAATAATTCATGTAATACAAAATTAGCATGGAATGTATTAAATCCTATAAATTCATACTCTACATTTATTACTACTTCTCTCTCAGCGCTTAGTCCTATCGCTCCAGTCTTAAAGAGTAATTCAGGTGAAGAGCCTATCACTATCTCTTATGGCCAGACAAAAACATTTAAACTCTATCATAGTCTAAATATTAGTTCTGTTGCCAATACTGGTCCTTTCTCTACAAATTCATTACTACTTGGGACAGCATCCTCTACCGCATCTTGTATCGATGGGACATCGTGGGATGTGGCATCGGGGATATGTAAAGTAGTTGAAGTACCTACTAATACAAAGGTTCTTCAAACTGGACAGAAAAAATGTTTTGATTTAAATGGGGTAACGATTTCATGTGATCAAAAAGGTGGTCAAGATGGCTATTATCAAAAAGGTGTCCCTCTCTCATATACTGATAATGGTAATGCTACTATTTCAGATAACAATACTGGTTTTATGTGGTGGAAATATCCTAAAGGTTCTTCTGTAAATAATAATGCTGCAATTGGGAGTTCTTGGTCAGAATCATTATCCCTATGTGAAGCCGATACTACAGGAGGCTATACTGATTGGAGATTACCAAATATACGAGAGTTGTCTTCTTTGGTCTATGACAATAGAGATCTTCCTGCTTTGACATTTACTATTGCAAAACAATTCTTTTATGCCGATCAAGGTTTCTACTGGTCATCTACATCAAATACAGATTTAACACTAGCATGGTCTGTGTTTGTAAATGATGGTTCTTCCACTAATAGATATGATGCACCGTATTTATATTCTCATACGAAGCCTTTAAATAAAAGCATTCAGCTTTTCACTCGTTGTGTCCGAACAGATAAAGTTGGTTTAATCCCAATGTTAAAGACAGGTCAAACATCTTGTTATGATGTAAGTGGTAATATTATAGGCTGTAGAGAAGGAAATCAATCTATGGGTGGTCAAGATGGATATTATGAAAAAACAAAAGGCGTTGATCTTTCTTACAGAGATAATACAGATGGTACAATCTCAGACAGTAATACAAACTTAACATGGAAGAAATGTTCACAAGGTCAGACAGGGACTAATTGTCAGGGTTTTGCTACTGGTATGACTTGGGGACAATCACTTGCTTCTTGTGAAGCAGATACTACTGCAGGATTTAGTGATTGGCGATTGGCAAATGGAGAAGAATTACTTACTTTGCTCCAATACAATAATACGGGAATAGATGGTATATTTAATTCTTCAAAGAGTAAATACTGGTCTAGTACGACATTTCAGAGGGATTCTATTAATGCATGGTATATTGATTTTGGTAATAGTAATTGGAAATATAATCTAAAAAGTACAAATACAAATTATGCTCGTTGTGTTCGTGATGGGAGTGGTTTATAGTTTTATCGTATATGTCGTGGTTTATGTAACTATTGTATTGATAAATATTTATGTAGATATCTATCGTCATAATAAATATATCAAGGATGGTATTATCTTAGGTGGTAGAATTTAAAAAAAGAAAAGGCTTAGGAGTCAGCTCTCGAAATTTCGAGGAATGGCTCCTAAGCCTTTAAACTTTTGAAAACAAAGAACGACTCACTAATAATGATGTGAGTATAATGTACAAATTTTGTATATATAAATCTTTTTTAAAAATTAAAGCCCTTACATAGGGTGAATGTTGAAAAGATTATTACAATGGAGACTTACCTTTGAATCCGAACACTTGGTAGAATAGAAATATGAGAGAATTTAATCATTTTGATTTGGGCGAAAGAAAAAGAATTGAGAGATTTTTGAAACAAGGAAAAAGCTTGCGTGAAATGGCAAGAATTTTAGATAGATGTGTGAGTAGTATTAGTGATGAGATTAAAAACAATAGTGTGAATGGAATATATGATGCAAAGAAGGCACAACATAAAGCAGATGTAAAACGAGAGAAATCTAAAAGAGATTGTTTGAAGGTAGCGATGAATAAAGAATTACAGAAGTTTGTTGTATTTAATATATTAGATCATCAGTCTCCAGAAGGAATATCAGGGAGATTAAAAGAGGTTGAGAAAAGTATAGAATATGCCAGTACTAAAGCAATATATAAATTTGTTGAAAGTCCGCATGGAAGACAAATAGAGAAGTGTTTGTATAGTAATGCTGTTAAGAAAAAGACTGGTAAAAAGAGAGGGACAAGTGTAGGCATAGATGGAAGAGTTTTCATTGATAAAAGACCGAAACATATTGAAAAACGTATAGAATTCGGTCATTTTGAGGGTGATTTCATAGAAAGTGGGAAAGATGGTAAAGGCTCACTTCTTGTCCTTGTAGAGAGGAAAACAAGATATCCATTCATTGTGTATTTAGAGGATAGAAGTAATAGAAATGTGAATAGGTTGATAGAAGAATTACTATTTGGTATTCCAATTAAAAGTTTAACTTTGGACAACGATATTTCTTTTCAGAAGCATGAAGAACTTTCAGAATTATTACATTCATCTATATACTTTTGTCATCCTCAGTCACCCAATGAAAAAGGTACTGTTGAGAACAGGAATAAAGCTATACGAAGATATGTAAAGAAGAAATCTGATTTGTCATCTTTTCCATTGTCACATTTTAAAATGGTTGAGAATAAACTCCGAACACGATTTATGACCTGTCTTAATTTTAAGACACCACAAGAAGAATTTGAGAGAGAGTTGCGAAAACAAAAAAGACCACAGAGTGTGGTATTATTAAGGGAATCATTATTAACTAATTAGTGTTCGGATTGGGGGCTCCTAATAGG
>CAIVJR010000005.1 GCA_903906305.1 uncultured bacterium
ATATAATAAGAATGAAGTAATATTTTAAAGAACATTATCTCTTCATATAGAAAAGATATTAGAAGGAATAGGCAATATTCGCTCTCACATCATTTCTATGAATGGGATATGTTTCTTTGTTTAATTATTAAAGAGCAGACTTTAACTTTAACAACATAATTATACAAAATACCAGCCCATATGTCAATACTATAGGGCTACTCGGTATCTATGATATGGAAGAGTTCCTTATGAGGAAACTTAGGTAATGAATCATTTTCTGAGAACAGGTACCGCAAATATTTTTTACTTCTCCAATCACCATAGGCCTCATAGAATACCTCAACCTCTCTATTATTAAGAATCAAAAGATACTTCTTCATAAAATATCCAAACTTCATTCTATCCCATTTTTCTTCTTCCCTTGTTTCAGTAAATAATGGTTTCCATAATTGGGTATCGAACATATCATCGAAATTTCTCAATGAATCCAAATAACAAAACATTATGTTTACTGCAGGTTTTTCGAATTCTTTAACATTTTTTATAATAATTGCACGATTCAATTCTTCATTCTTAAATAAGTAACTATCATCCCATGAATCCAACATGATGGTAGTAGGGGAACAGATAAACTCAGGAACTTTTCTTTTGGGGATTATTTCAATCTCAAAGTTATTATCATATAGTAGTTGCAAAACTTCCATATCAAAAATTCTAGGATCAAGTTGATTTTTACCGTCACCAATAGGGGGGAAGGAAGGTTTAACTTCAATTGTTTCTGGGATCATATCCGTGTTCATCATAAGCCTATAATTATACACCTTGACAACAGAATAAGAAACTATCAATATTATAGTATTGAATAAATTTTAACTGCCTATTAAATGGACAATCAACCGGGATTATCATCTGAGACTGAAAGTGGTACACCAGTAGTAGAATCTACATCACAAAATACTACACTTATAGCTGCAAGAGAAGGAATTGGTGCTTTTACTAGCAATCCAGAAATGACAGCACCTATTGACCCTAGAAACAATGGTGGTATGGATGTTCCTACAAATATCTTTAAAATTCAAACTCCTGAAGGAACACCTGGGTTTATGGCTGGAGCCGACACCGGTTTCAGAGAAGTTGCAGGTGTTACAACGCTAGTAGAGAAACCAGATCAACCAACATTCCGAATGGATAAAGGATATGGGGCGGCTATTGTTGGACAGCAAGCAGAAACTTCAGTAAGAGCATATGGAGCAGATGTCGCACAACAAAGAATAGAAAACATAAATAAAACTGTAGAGAAGGTAACAAATGCTGTAGAAGCAGTTGGTCGTTTCTTCACAAGAGTTGAAAATCTCAAACAGAAAGCAAGAAACGTTGATGCAACAGTAACAGGCTGGGCATTCAAGGTTGGAACAAAAGTTCCGTCTGCTTTAGGAGAGGCCGCAGGTGTAACAGTTGCTGTTGGTGGTGGCGTAGCTGTCGCACCAATTGTAGTTCCCGTTGCGATTGGATTTGGTGCATATACACTTGCAAAGAAAGCTTTAATTGAGACATATAAATTCGCTGGCAAAGCAGCTAAATGGGTCGGAGAGAAAGCTGTGGCCTTTGGTAAGGGAGTTGGTCACATTGTAGTAGAGACAGGTAAGGGAATTGCAAAAGGCACAAAAGCTACTGTAAGAGAATTAGAATATGGATATATTCCAAATGCTGTAGCAGTAAATGTAATTAATGCTGCAGATAATGTTGCTCACACAGTTCTTGTTGGAATTGTAAATGGAATGGAAAGAAAAGCAAGTAGAAACAATAATACTGACAGACCTGGAGAAACAGCTTTATCAGGTTTCTTTAGAGAGACACTCGTAAAAGAAGGACTGTTAGCCGCAAAGACAGATGCTCTTAAAGCTAAATCCGATTCTATCGAAAGAAACAAGGGAAGAAGGATGGCACTACAGAGAATTGGTAGGTACGTGTTAACAGGGAAATCGGTCGGACCAGTTCCAACCACAGCATTCTCAGCAGCACCAACTTACAATACTGTAGATAGCAATGCAAATCTAAGTTCGACACCTTTAATTTAGTATAAATAAAAATGAAAAAATCAGAATTATACCAAGAGTTAGACGGAATAGTTTTAACAGAAGTCACAAGATTAGAGATAGACAATCTAGTTGGAATGATTCCAAATGACGGAGAGGTTCCAATAGAGAAGGTTCAAGCCGTTATGGAGATTATTAATATTGAAGTAGCCGCTGAGGATACCAATATTCAGAATTTAGATAACGCAATATCTCAAATAGATAAAGCAACGGCAGATATCGATACATTGGAAAAGATTGCAATTGCAGAAATGGAGACACAAGGAATGCAAATTGATGCTAAGGGTACACAACTTGAGGAAGAAGTACAAAATTTACAAGATGTTGTGGATCAATCGGCAAACGAATCCCCAATGCCTGTATCTCAAGTTGGAGCGTAGTCGCCAAGTTATTAATCAGAATGCTCAAGTCACACACAACCAGTAGCTCCTGTACAACAGCAAGCATATACACCCGTACAGACTCAGCCTGCAGTATAATAGAAGATATTATTGAGATAGTGTTAACTCATATAAAAGATATAACTATTAATAATATTGTGGTGGCTCAATATTTCTTCAGAAATGTTTCCCAATATGGCTAATTAATAAAAAATCGTAGCTATACATCTGTTGACATTCGCATTTACAACGCTTAATATTGAACATATAAATATATTAAAACTGCCGCTATGAATTCATTATCTGAATTAAATATATTCGATTTTCTCAATATAAAGAATCTTGATGAAAGAGAAACTTCCGAGTATTTAGCTCGTATTTCAAGGATTTCGATACAACAAGCAGTTGAAAAAGCTGTAAAAGATAATCTTCTTTCATTAGAAGATTTAGAACAACTTTCGCAAGAGATTACAGATCCATTAGCCATGCAAGAGCAGTTAATTGCAAAATGTCCAAAGCTAACAGAGTATGTACAAGATGCAGTTGATAACATGAAGCTTGAAGTTCTACATAAGCAAATAGACGAGACATTACAACTCTCCTCCCGGTATAATTCCACAGACTTTACTCCTGTTCTTGATTTAAAAAATTACATAGCACGTTCAATCACCGATATTGATTCAAGTCTAATCGCTGAGAAATTAAAAGCTTTCAGAGATTTCCAAAATAATCTTTTAACTAATCAAAATGGCAATTAACGAAATACCACAATCAGGGACAGAATCAATAGGTCGTTCCTCAGATTTAACCAATTTAGGTGGTGAAAGATCACAAGGTGCTATGGAGATTGATACCGCAGAACGAATGACGGCAAGCTATGGATTAGATAGAAATACCTTTGATAGTTATCTTGGAGACATTGAAAGAACACAACAGGCCTGGACAAAAGATGAAGTTGATCAAAAAAGTGGAGAAACAAGTAGACTTAAAAAAGTAGCAAAGGTAGCTGCAGAAGTTATGGTTCCACTCATAGCAGGATCCGCAGCAGATGCATTGCTAAATTTTGCCGGTGCCGCTGGTGGTCCATTGGTATCAGCCGCAGTAGGCGCTGCCTCTGGTGCAACTAGAGCGGCATTAGAATATAGGCATGTTGGTGAAGATGGCAGAAATGCTTCAGAATTCTGGCAAAAGAATGTTGGAAGTAAAGACAAAAAAACCGAAACTGGTAATCTATTACAAAGAGGTTGGGGCCACTTAAGCAGATTTTTAAAAGGTGGAAGCTATCTAGGTGTAGAAGCTGGATTTAAGGTGAAAGAAAGAGATGAAGGAATTAAACAATCAATGAAACGTTGGGGGATCGAAACCGATGCAACTGGAAATACCTTGGTCGATGCAGATCAAGTATACTCAAAATTAGAAAAACAATACGAGCAAAATCCTCCGGTTTATGAAGAATTTGTCAAAGAGCTAATGGTTCAATCTGTATTATCAAATTTTGCAGAACAAAAGACACCTATTGAGCAAAAACAAATGGCAGACTTGTTCTGTCTCGCTAATGCCGTACTCTACAAAAAGAGCACACTTCGTGGGGGTTATTCTACATACGGAACACAATATCCGATTCAAGGTGCTTATCCTACATATGGTACTCAATACCCAGAACAAGCAGGGTATCCTACATATGGTGCTCAATACCCAGAACAAGTAGGGTATCCTACATATGGTGCTAAATATCCAGAGCAAGTTGGAGGATCTACTGAACTAGTAGACAAATTATGGACAACAGCAAGAGCAGAAGTGAAAGATATTGTTGCAAAGACTAAAACATATTTCATTGTTGGTGCTGCCGCAGAGAGAGCTATAAAATCAGCAGTAGGTTTTGTCGCTATCAAATGGTTCAGCCAAGGATTAGAAAAAGTTATGGAATTAAAAGAGAGTGGTCTATCTACTCCAGAAGCTGATAATGCTAAAAGTTTGCTTGAGAATACAAATAAAGATATTGACGGAACCAAGGCACATATTGCAGATTTGAAGGCAAGAATCGAAGATTTAGGAACTCCTTCGACAGAAACCAATGCTAATACATTAGATTACAAAGCAATATTGGAACCAGCTGCAGAAGCATCGGGCCAAGATATTGATAGCTACTTATCCATTCCAGAAAGAACTGAAAGAATAAACGATCTTCCTGAAATAATAAAAACTCTTCAAGATCCAGCTGCTATTGAGCATATAAAACAGATTAGTGAAGCTCAGAATATGAAGCCCGAGGATGTTCTTAATAGCGAAATCTTAAGATGGACATACGATAGTGATAAATACTCAAACTTTGGTGAAATGTTATCCAAACTTGCAGATAATGACCCAAGAGCATTAGCAAGCTTACAATCAGGATACGATGTTTCGAAGAATGTACATCCAGCATGGACAGATCTTGCAAAGAACTTGTTAGAAGGAAATATAACATCAGGAGGCGATAGTAGTAACAATGCTGAAGAATTAGCTGAGTTACAAAGACAACTATTCAATAGCAATGACAGATTAAGTTACTTAGAATATCTCAAGGGACAATATGATGGAATCATTGGTAGCTCAGCAAAAGAGTTAAAGAGAGTTATGTCTAAGGCTATCTTTGATGCTGGAACACGAGGTGTTCTTGCAACCGCAACTGTAATGGCTGATATGGTCTCATCGATGGAAGACACAAACTATATGTATGGAGAAAAATCTCGCCAAGCATATGGTTCTGGATATCCCGTTGGTTACGGAGGATATCCCGAACGTCCGAGAATACAAACAGAGCGTAATAACAACTACGCATCTGCCACGATTTCTTTACCTCGAAGATTTACTGAAAGATTTCAAAGACCACCTCTTGTAGGATTTAATCGAGAAGGTTGGAGAGATCAGAACCAATATAGACAAGATGCATCACCAGAATATCTTGCGTCAGAAACCAATCCTTCTAGAATTATTGGCGGATATTTGAATAAGCAAAAAGAACAATCAACTGACTACATAGATGCTATATCAATGGTTGGGTTAAGTATTCCTCCAATAAAAGAAAGCTGCCAAGTAAGTATCGCAATTCCAGCACTTGGAGAAGAGGCTGGTATAGAAGATACTTTGAGTCATTTCTTAAAATTAAACAATCCTGAAAAATTTGAAATCTGTATACTGGATACTCATCCAATAAACTCAAATGATGATACCGAAAGAATTGTTAGAGAATTCGCCCAAAACAATCCATCCCTCAATATTGTATATATCAAGAGAGAGGTTGAACAAAATACAAATGTTGGAGAAAGTAGAAAGTTCTTGACTGATGTAATACTTTTAAGAACACAATTTATGGATAACAAAGATAAGAAGAATAGTTACGTAATTGTATCTCAAGACGCGGACCTAGAATTCATGGAATCTCCGGATTATATTAACAGAGTAGTTAACTCATTTGAAAAAGAAAGTAGTCTCGAAATATTACAAGGACGAACAGAACTATCAAGAGAGGCTCTTGTACAGGCTCCTTCTGTTTTGGCTGCATGGAGAACTTGGTCAGCATTTGATCATTTCGCAAATATTGAAACTGGTAATGTTAATAAAACACTTGGAAATAACTGTGCTATAAGGGCAACAACTTTAGCTGGAATTGGAGGATATAATCCAAACATAAGAGTAGGAGAGGATTTAGAAATTGGAATGAGAGTGAGGACACTCAAAGGAAATCGTTCCATAAAATACTCCCCCTCAATAGGACTTCAGGGAGAAGCACGTAGGGCATTAACTGCAAACTTAATGGGAGTTCCCGCAGTTTATATGTACACACGTTTCCACGAAAATCCTGATCTCCGAAATAAAGGATGGGAGACAATAGTTGCTGAAAACAAGGATAAATTCAAATTTACTCAAGAAGGCTACGCAAACGAAGTACAAGCTTTATATGACTTGCGAAATAGAGAATACTCATGGCTAGTACCAGATGGTAAATTTGATAACGCCTTTAAGAGAACAATGGATGCTATGGGGGTAGAGTATACAGTAGATAATGGAAGAGTAAGTATTACTAAAATGAATAAAAACATTGATGATGTTTTATCGGAAGAGCAAGATTTACTAAATAAAGAGCAAAACACATCTACAATATGAACTTAAGATCCAGTATCCAACACTCCTGGAGTTCAATCAAATAAAATCTGTTTATCAAGACCCTCACACGAGGGTCTTTTTATTTACTTCAACGGATGATTCTTCCTTACTGTTTCCTCTGCAAACTTCTCACTAGCATGTACATACTTAGTAGTAGTATTTAAACTCTCGTGACCTAACAGAGCTTGTAAAGCCACAGGACTAGCACCTTGCTCAGCTAAATAAGTAGCAAAACCATGTCTGAGACTATGTGCAGAAGTAGGAATCTGAATACCAAGCTTACGCCTGTATTCAGCAATCTTCTCTTGAAAATAGTTTGTAGAAATCCTCATATCTACTTTTCCATACCGACCACCAGAAAAAGGAATGAACAGAGCAGGGGAGTCGAACTTTTCAAGGAACCCACTCTGCCTGTAACTCTCAACCAAAGAAATATATTTCCTATTCCCTTTATCAAATATCTCCAAATTCAATTCATCTCCAGATGTTTCACGCTCGGTATTCACATCAGCCATTAACTTATCCAAAACTCCTGGTTGTTCCTCCGTATCCTTATTCGTAAACGCATACTTAAGCCTTACACTCAAATACTTATTCAACCAATCCAAACTTCTTTGTGTCAAATATACCGATCTTTCTTTTTTACCCTTACCAATAATATACATCTTACCCTCAACATTAATATTCTCCAAATCCAAATTGATTAATTCGGATATACGCATACCACTAGCAAACAACATCTCCAACATACATCTATTACGTATCGCGACTCTCTCATCAGACTCAAACTCCAATGGAGATTCAATGAGTGCTGTTAGGTCTTGTAATGATGCAACCTTCTTAACACGCTTCTCAGCCTTCATCATATCAACCGCATCTGCTGGTAATGGAATTTCTAAATCCCATTTAACTCTAAATTTCAAATATGATCTTACCGATGACAACATACGATTAATACTGTTAACATCCAAACCAGATTTTTTTCGAGCATTGGTATTCATAGGTCTTTCGAATATTCCAAGCGACCCATACACACGGTTGTACAAGCTCTCCAGGAAACTAACCTCAAATACTTCCTTCTTCACAGGTGTATTCATGGCTCCCATATCAGTATCGTGGCTTAAATCGTCGCTAGCGGCTTTAGCCCCGGATATTGCCTGTATACCGGCATTCTTGACGAATTCCTTCCTTATTCTATCCAAATCCTTCAAATGTTCACCAGCTTTTAGGTATCCCTTGTACATGGAAATGTCTTTCTTAGATACATCCTTAAACTCAACTCCGCGGAAATTAATAAAGACAGCAAATATACAAAGATCTCTGGCATAGTTATGGATGGTCAGAGGACTGTAATTACTGTTCTGTAGGTCCATCAAGAAGTCATCTTGATCTGGTAGCTTAGGGAATACTTTGTCTTTCATATGTTTATGTTACTACAAAAATAATTTTTAACCAATCAGAGTAGGGGGCCAATTTTTTGATTTTGAGAGATTATGTAGGAAGAATACGGAATGAGGAAGGAAAGAATAAAAATAAAATAAATATCATATTCAGAGAATCTTAGAAACTAATAAAAAGAGCTACACAAGAGGACTTTTCCAATTCTCAAGGTACAGGACAGCGTATAAGGGCGATTATACTCGGTCATTAATTCTTGAATTGTAACATATATTTCATCAGAGTAGAACCCTCTCTTCATATGTATACATTCATTGATAATTGAAGAATTCTTCAAACCCATACTCTATTGATAATTCTTTTTATTCGTGAGAAATGATTAGCAGAAGGTTATCCACAGTGATTACTATAGGATTGGTGAAACTATGGGCTTCGTGCAACTACAGGGCCTACCCCCTACTCTCATATGTATACCCTTAATTAACTTGAAATCATATTTAGAATTATTACCGCAAAGAATGCTACAGATAAAAGAATCATAGAGAATATAAAACTAATAGAATTCTTCCTAAAGATCTGTTCTTGAGTAACCATGCTCACAGCGAAGTAGTATCCTAAGGCTGGAGCTATTGCTGTAAGTTCATGCGTACTACCAGTAAGAAATACCCCTAAGAAAAGAATCATCGAAATCGCTGTTGTTAGCAAGGTCTTTCTCCACAACTCCCCCTCCTCCATTCCCATATTTACGTAATGGACTAATGGAACAACAATATATGTTACTAAGATCATTGGTAATACTATATATATTTGTAAGCTAGATGATAATATACTGAAAGTCAAAAAATATATCATTAGTAGAGAGATCAGATACGAAGAGGTTCTTCCTACTTGTACTAGTGGGAGTTTCTTAAAGAGATCAACATTGAAAACGTTTGCCATTAGGAAGGATATATATATACCAATGAATATTAATACTAGTAAAGCTATCAAGATTAGAGATTCATACAAACGTCCAAATTTTTGAAAGAAGAAAATCTCTACAAATACAACCTCCGATAGGACAAAGAGACTTGATTGAAAAATATACAAAAGAGACTTAACTTTTATTTGAAAATTGAAAGCCCAAAGCAATCCAACAAACGCAACTACAAAATAGATTGCTCCATCTAAATATATTCTCCATGTTGGAAGATCCGCTTGTCTCTGGAGTACTTTCGACAAGAAGATGGCCAAGGTTATAACTGCTGCTATAAATAATAGCTTTCCCCTTTTTTCACTATCTGTATTTATATCTGTTCTATCCATTTAAATCTTCCAAATATTTTAATCCTTTTTGAGTGATTACTCTACCTCTGGATGTACGCTTTAAATAGCCGCATTTCATTAGATATGGCTCATACACATCAGCAACAGTAGAAACATCTTCTGAGAGGGATGCTGCGAGCGTAGAAGCACCAACAGGTCCACCATTGAAGTTGTTAAGTATTGTATGAAGTATAAGTCGGTCAATATTCTCTAATCCATATTCATCTATATCAAGAAGTTTTAGAGTTTGATTAACTGCATCCATATTTATGGTTGTATTTGAACTGTTCTCCATGTAGTCTCTAGTTCGCTTTAATAGTCTTAATCCTATTCTTGCTGTACCACGAGAGCAGTTGGAGAGTTTCTCCAAAGCTTCATCCTCTATTCCAATCTTCCAAAGGTTAGCTGCACGCTTTAATATTGATCCCATATCTTCACTGGTAAAGAAATCTAATCTTTGAACCAATCCAAACCTATCCCTCATTGGTGAGCTTATCTTTCCTATCTGTGTTGTAGCCCCTATTAATGTGAATGGTTCTAAGCTCAATCGGATAGTCTTAGCTGAGGGACCTTTTCCCATTACAATATCTAATACACCATCTTCCATAGCTGGGTAAAGAATTTCCTCAACTACTCTGGATAGCCTATGGATTTCATCAATGAAAAGGATATCATTTCGTTTTAATCCTGTAAGAATAGCTGCAAGGTCTCCTTGTCTTTCTATTGCAGGTCCGGAGGTTATTCTAATACTCCCCCCTATCTCATTAGCTATAGCCATCGCAAAGGTTGTCTTTCCCAATCCTGGAGGACCATAGAACAAAATATGATCAACAACTTCCTTTCTTTTTTTTGCAGAGTCAATCATCATCTTTAGAGTTTTCTTTTCTTGCTCCCTTCCGATCATTTCATCTAGCTTAGATGGTCTAATCTTTTGCTCTTGCTCAAGAATATCTAAGACCTCTTTTTTAGGTGCAATCTTTTTTACAACAGGTTTCTTTTTTAATTCTGAACTGGATTGTATCATTACTCAGATAGTACTTTTTTAATTAATGTTTCTATTTCAATATCTTTGTTCTTCTTCATAATTTCTTCTCCTTTTTCTAGCTGAGAATTCAATGCTTCTCCTGTAAATCCTAATGCTTTGAGTGCATTTTTCAAATCTTTCATATCATCACTCTCTTTTGGAGTTTCTTTCTTGAAATCAATCTTCCCTCGTAGTTCCAATATGATCTTCTGGGCGCCCTTACTGCCTAACCCCGGGGTCTTACTTAATCCTGCATCATCACCATCAATAATCATATTTTCTACTTCCAGTTGTGAGTATGTTGAGAGGATAGCTAAAGCAACTTTTGGTCCTACACCGGATACGGTTAATAGCTTTTCAAAGAAATCTCGCTCTGATTCTGTTAAGAATCCAAAGAGGGTTTGTGCGTCTTCTCTTACATGGAATGATGTGTACAAAGCTACTGGAGAACCATCGTTTACGATATTTATCTTCTTAGTAAGGAACACTCGATATCCTACTCCTGAAGCGGTTAATATATCTACAAATGAGTCTTTGCCTATGAATACTTTGAGTAGTTTTCCACTAATGTATGAAATCATATATGTCCATTATACAGTATTAGTATTGTTTCCTCGAGACCAATATTTCGGTAGCTATGGCTATGGCTAAGGCATCTGCAGCATCATCTGGTTTGGGTATTTCATCTAATTCACATATGGTTTTTACATTCTCTTGTACTTGTCTTTTGTCGGCTTTCCCATATCCGGTTATGGCATCTTTTACTTGTAATGGTGTGAATTCTTCTAATGGTATGTTGTGTTGTTGCAGGGTTAGTAATACGACTCCCCTAGCCTCTCCCACTGTTATTGCTGTCTTGGCATTATTACAGAAGAGTAATGTTTCTACTCCGGCATATTCGGGTTTAAATTTAAGGATTAATTCGTTCAAATCTTTATATATTTCTTCTAATCTTTGGGATATGGTTAATGTCTTTGCAGTTAGGATAGCTCCATAGTCCACTGGATGTGGTTTATTATCTTCTCCAAAATCAATTATGGCCCATCCAGTTGTTGCTACTCCTGGATCTATTCCTAGTATTCTCATGGGTATATTGTAGCACTAAACCATCATATTCTTCAGCACATCTTTTGCATCGTTGAGACCTTTTGTTACCTTATCTCTCTCACCAATAGAAAGAGGCATTTGATCCAGAACAATACACTCGACAGCAGTATACTTATTGAGAACTAATACAGGAATTGGGCTATCTGAATTTAACCCATCTCTTCCTTCTTGGCAATATAACTCAGTACACCAAAGGTTGTCTCGTACAGATTGATCTGCATAATCTCCCGCTACTAATGTTCTGTCATAGTCTACCGGTTCCCTAAGATCAACTAAGATGAAACCCAATATATATCCTACATTTTCAAGTCTTACCAACCCTGCTAATTCAGGAACACAAAGATTTTCTTGAGGATTGAGCATCGCCGCTTTGAATATTTCGAGCATTCTTTCTCGTCTTACCCTATTTTCGGGTCTTTGCTCTTTCTCATCAACAAATGTGGCCATATATATTTAAATAATAAATTATATTTTGCGGTTTTTAATCAGGATAATTTTTATATTCGCCCGCTCGGAAAAATCCGGTATGATGTAGGGACGTATTCTTTGGTTTCAATATGCCATTCCAGTTGTCACTGGCTTTCCCATTTAAAATAATTAAATTTCTTTCTAATATTTCTGCTGAAATACGAGATGCAGAAACTGAAACGCAAGTAATATATATGCCAGAATCATGCATCAATACCAAAGGACGAGATGACAATCCGTTCTGTTCTCCTTTCACTGCAAATTCTCTTAACAATTTGTAATCGGGCATACCTTTGACAGGTTTACCAAACACTTGAACAGGATGTTTATACAAAGATGGAGTATACTCAGCAAACAATGTTATGTTCCCGTCTAGAACTTGCTCTGCTCCAAAAATCCGCCCAACTACACCCTCTGTCTTAGATCGAAGGTTTATCTCTAATTCATCTGCTGTAGTGCATTCTTCAGGAAGCCACTTTGTTAAAATCTCCTGTGTGGAAGTAAAAATATGTTGCTCATATTTAGAATCTAAAAATTCGCTTTCTCCTGGTAAAGACATACATCTACAGTAATAAAATTAGTACTGGGCAGTACTATCTTATATATAAACTATATACTAGTAATCTAAGTCTGTCCATACATTCTGGACATCATCATATTCTTCTAATCTCTCTATAGCATTCTGTGCTTTTTCTAATTCCTCACCTTCTAATTTCTTGTATATCTTAGGTTCTTTAACAATCTCAGCTTCTTTTAATACAAAACCTAATTTACTAATACTATCTCTAACCTGTGCCAATTGATTATATTCTGTATATATTTCAAACCCCTTAACACCATCCATATCTATTTCTAGAATATCCAATATTCCAGGAATATCCATAAGCATCATCATCACACCTTCAGATTCATCAGCGACAAATATATCCTCACCACCAAATTTCTCAGATTTTTGCATATGACCAGACTTAACAACAATATATCCCTTAGTTTCAAAATTCCAATCAACGGCTCCCTCAGAACCAATATTTCCCCCTATTTGATCAAATATCTGTCTTAATTCAGCAACAGTTCTGTTCTTGTTATCACTAATAGTATCTACTATTAATTGAATACCGCCAGGGCCAAAACCCTCATAGGATGCTTCTTCAAACACTACTCCACTATCTCCACCACCGGCACCCTTCTCTATAGCTTTTTCTATTCTGTCCATAGGAAAACTAGCATCTCTGGCCTTATCAATATACAATCTCAAATTAGGATTCATATTTGGATCTCCCCCGCCCTGTCTAGCAGCATGAGTAATCTGAACGGAAAGTTTAGAGAATGCTTGACCTTTTTTAGCATCATTTAAAGCTTTCTTATGCTTAATCGTATCCCATTTGGAGTGTCCTGACATATTTATACAATCTATATGAATTTATTTGCTAAACCAATTTTATCACAAATATCCCCTTAAATCTTTACTGTATACTTCTTTTTCTCTTCCTCTTTCTTAGGCTCAACCTTGGGTTCTTCTTTCTTGACTTCTTCCTTTTTAGGTTCAATCCTGGGTTCTTCTCTTCTTTCAACCGGTTTATGTTCTTCGTTATTCAAAGGTACTGACCTATTCCCCTTTTCACTGTATGTTTGATTACTCCATTTTTGGATTTTGTCTTCGATAACTTCCCTATCCATACCATATTTCTCTCTCGATTTTTCAATGATCTCTTGTTTACAATCAAATTTCTGATACCTAACTGGTAATGATTTTGCACTAAATGGTATTGATGTCATACCATCAATACAAAGCTTTACATACATAGCATGGGAATCTAAAGATACTAAGTCGTCTGAAGAAACCACAGGAGCAAATTCTTTTTCCAATATAGAAGCATCTGATTGACTCACCACAAATGAACCCAAAGTTCCTACATTACCAAAGATAGCCTGCCTTACTGTTAAAGGTAATTGATCGATGTATTGGTTAGTCATTGTAAGACTTAAGTGATATTTTCTAGCTTCTGAAAGTATCTTTGCAAAAGAATCTGTCGCAAAATTCTGGAATTCATCAACATACAAGAAGAAATCTTTTCTCTCTGATTCTGGCATATCGACTCTTTCCATCGCGGTAGCTTGCAATCTTGTAATGATCATTCCTCCTAAGAGTGCAGCAGTTTCCTCTCCTAATCTTCCTTGTGCAAGATTAACCAAAAGAATCTTTCGGTTATCCATTATCTCTCGCAAATCTATAGTTGATTTAACCTGTCCAATGATATTTCTAGTAACTGCAGAAGATATGAATCTTCCAACTTTGTTTTGAATAGGTGCTACTGCCTCTGCAAGTAATCTCGGATTCTGGGACATCTGAGCAAATTCTTCTGTCCAAAACTTGTAAAGAATTGGGTCATTTACCTGTTTCAATATGAACTTTCTGTAGCTATTGTCTATTAACATCCTAGTCACTGCTAGCAACGTAGTTCCTTGAGCTTCTAAAGCGGTAGCTATTGTATTAACAAGAATATATTGAAGTCTTGGTCCCCATGAATCACCAAATTGTTTTTTAAATACTTCTACTACCCCATCAGCTATCAAATCTCTCTGAGATTTATCCTTAAGTTCTAAAAGATTGAAGCCCACAGGATGGTCTACATCGGTAGGGTTAAAGTAAATTACATCATCTATACGATTGGGCGGAATATGATCTAGAAGATCCTCTACAGTGTCTCCGTGAGGGTCTACAAAGCAGGCTCCATCTCCGGCCAATATGTCAGAAATGAACATATTCTTAAAGACTGTAGATTTACCCACACCGGTTTTACCTAAAAGATAGAAATGGCGTGCACGATCAGCTTTCTTTAAACCAAATTGCACCATAGCTCCTCTGTAGTCTGTTTCTCCAAAGATAGTTACATCACCGTCCTTTGCAGTTGGCATATTCATAGGTGGTTCAAGCTTTCGAGATCTACTCCATGCAATGTTTGGTGTTTCTACAGAGATATTTGGTAAGTGATACAAAGAAGCTAGCTCTTCAATATTTAATATATCTGGTTCATCCGCATCCATATGTCTGATTACATATTCATCATATATTTCCTTCCCTGTTTTAGTAGGTTTAGAATGTATGAAGTTATTGAGATGTGCAGTAGTAAATTGTTTGAAACTTGCAGTGACATCTCGAAGAATTTGTTCGGATCTTTCTTGAGTTTCAGCTTTGGTAACCACACGAATCTTAACCTCAAAACCGAGTTTAAGCATTTTAGTTTCAATCTCTTTCAACTCTTCTTCCTGCCCTGGTTCAAGTTTAACAACCTCTTTTTTTGCAGGACTGGATTCACTTGTAGAAAGAGTATTTCCTAACTTTACCAATCCGCTGACAATTCGACTAAAGATAGTTTCTCCATTAATATTTTTGCCCTCTTTTATAGCGGTAATATATTTCTTTGAATCTTTTTGCCAAAAGTTTGAAACTGGTCTAATGACTATCTGTAACCATGCTTTCTCCCCCTTTGAGAGGTCAGACATAGCTCCCGTAATTGCTGCAAGTGGGTCTACTTCAAAATTTCTAAATGTCTTAATTGGGAATATGGAATCTTTCTCCATTTCAATCTCTCCGCATGTTACAAAGGTATCATCATTTCCGTTAGCTCGTGTGGCATAGTCTTCAACATAGCTAATATCCGCATTTGGATACTGAGCATACATCTGTCCTTCTACAAACTTTGCGAGATGTTTTGGCGTAACAATGTAGAAACGAATACCATCGTCATCACTGGAGATAATTTCAAAACTGATAATGTCCTCCCCCCTTACCAAATCTCCTAGAATTCCATGTACTGAAGCAAACATCTGTTCTGCTGCTAATGCTGATTTGTCGTTTTCTCGAGGAACCAAAACTTGCAGTACCAAAGGACTTCTAATATCTTCAAAAACTGATTGTTCTACTTTGTTCGCTTTGCTTCCCCAAATCAATATAAAGGCAACAAAGGCCCCAGCAAAGATTAAAAGTATTAACATGGCTGCAATCATATGGAAATTTTAGAGGAAAACACGTATTTAAGCAAATATTTTTAGAAACTGTACATCTGCTTAATATCTTGTCCTAATACTACAACAATATCCCCTGTTGTCATAAATTCGGGACGTCCAACTACAAGGTCATAGCTTCCAGAGAGAATTTCAGATACCACTTTCAACGAGCTAGCGAAATTCTCTTCATTTGAGATATACAAAACAGTTCTATCTATTGTTTTTGGTGCATTCTCATACCTAACTACATCACATCCAGAGTTCTCAATCTTTCTTCCGAACTGTTTAGCTGCCCCTGGAACTCCGCTTCCATTGTATATTTCAACCCTTACTCTTTCCTTTTCTAATGATCTATCAATGATTTTTGCAATTAGACTTCGATATGCTCCATCAAATTCTTCCGTATTCATATACCTAATCTGTCCTCCACTAGTTGAGAGGTCCTCGGTGGAATATCTATAGAATGATAGATCAATACCGAATGTTTCAGTACTCACAATTGTCTTATTCAATGAGTCGAAGAAATTTAAGAAGCCTGTAAAGCCTAGGTTACTATACACTGTGTTGCTTATTCCCATTAGTTTAGTAATCCCAAAGATATTTTTAACAGCAGAATATCTTGAAGACATCATCGATAGTTTGAAGAATGCATCATTTAAAGAATCCCCTTCCGCTACTTTGTAATATTCTTTTACTCTATCTTCGACACCACTGATATCCCCGTATAATCCTGAGTAATTCTTTGTACCATCTGGTGAGAACCAAATATAGTTATCTACTTTTATACCTAGCATCTGTCCTATCTGCCATATTGCATATTCGACTCCCCTTCCCTCTTGGAGGAAATCTCCTGCATATCTAAAGCTTGATACCGCTAAACTATTTCCAAAGTCTTCTTCTAATCCGCCATAGTACATCCATCCGGGTATATATATCAGTATGGATTCTTCTTTGTTTTTGTTAGTCAAAAAGAGATATGCCTCGTTAATTCTCTTCTCTTGTCCGTTGTTTCCTTCTAATACAACCAACGTTGTACTTGTATCATCATTTGCCTGAGAAAGTAGATATTGATTGGAGCCATTGATCTTGGTTGAATCAGATAGCTTAGCGGATAACAGAACAACAAGATATATACCAAAGAATAGAATTAGGCCTGTTATCAGGGTATATACAATGATTTTGCTAACATTTATTTTCTTATGCGTTTTACTCTTACTTTTAGTTTTAGTCTGTGAGCTCAGTCTTTTCATTTCAATCTATTGATTAATCTTTTTCCTTGCATATCATTGCAACAAAGAAAAATTGATTCTAATTCAATCTCATCTGGAACAGCCCCGCCTTTTAGAGTTTTGAAAAGAGTATCTCCTACAATGTTTGCTCCTAGATATTCTATTGTAGCTCTGATTTGGTGCATTCTCCCGGTTTTTATAATAATCAAAAATTCATTTGCACTTACTGGCTTTATATATGACAATGCTGATCTTCCATGATTAAATGTATATGTTTTAAAGATCATTTTCATTCGGTTTATAGAGCTTCTTCCAATATATCCCTCTACCTTTAACCATGTATCATCTACTTCAAAATTGTTCTGTACCAATTTATCCAGCTCTTCAGAGGCATTTAATGGTTGAACTGGGAACTTTTCTTTTAATTCACCGCTAATATCATTACCATACTCGACCTTTGCCAAATATATCTTTTCCACCTTATGCTCTTCAAATTGTTTTTGGAAATATAGCTGTGCTTCAGCATTTTTTGCAAAGAGGATTAATCCTGAAACAGGTTTGTCCAACCTATGTACTATCCCTCCTCTTTCCATCCTTGGATCATATTCTTCTTTCGATTGAAGATATTCGACGACATAGTTAACTAAGGTATCTTTAGGATTTCCTACCCCTGGGTGAACAACAAGATTCTTTGGTTTGTTGATAATTAAAAAATCTTTGTCCTCATATTTAATATCTAACGTGTGATGTTGTGGAATAATTTCCCCAAAGGAATGTTCCTCTAGAAGTTTATCTACTTCTTCATCTTGGATTTCAAGAATATCACCCTTTCGAAGTTTGTAGGAGGGTTTCCCTGGTTGTCCGTTGATTGAAATCAATCTTTCCCAATTATGTTTTAAAAAACTTCGGCTATGGACTTTGAAATTGTTTGATACAAAGGCATCTGCTCTATTTCCCTGATTTGTTTCGTCGATATGGACAGTTTGCATAGTAACAATTATCTTTGCATTTTAATTGGTTGATTGATGTCAATTCCTCTTACAGAAGATACCCTCTCTATGACTACATTGGCTCGTTTGGAATCTTTTATAAAAAAGATTAACCCCAACAAGGTCCATATTAAGAGTACAACTAATGTAATCTTTTCAAATTGATTGATTTCACCTGTTGTATATATATATCCAATGACAACACTACATAGTAAAATCAGGAAAATGTTAGCAACAACATATATCTTTTTCTCAATATTTGGTTTTTGTATTTTATTCACATACCCTATTAACAATACAGAGATTAGCGGGAATATTAAGAGAGCTAGGCCTTCAGATATCCATCCTTGATTTCCACTACTTAGTCCAATCAAAAGAAATGACATACTAAGCATAACCTCTCCTGAGAAGTAAATTGTCGGGAACATATGATTCCATCTCCACTTTTTTATAAATGTAGACCAGAAACTAGCAGTAAAGAGATAGCCAACAAACATAATCAAAATGTTTAGACCTCCATCAAATATATCGAAGAACTTCCATGGTAAAAGTCTGAACCATAAAATCTCAGTGCCATATCTTTCATATGGGGACCAATACCAAATAAATCTGGAGAAATCTGCCCAATTTGAAAGGATATATATAAGTCTACCTGCAATAAGACCAAGAAATATTGAAATTATAAAAAGATCGAATACCGAAGATCTGTCTTTTCTTGTTTCCATAGCTCCTCTCCAACATACATACATTCCAAACACTATGACACAAATAAAAAGCACAGCTGGGCTTAATTCTGAGAAAAATTGGAATATACTATTTATTATGTTTTGCACTGAAGTTTGCTAACAAATTAATATCCGCAACACATGATATCACAGTATTAATGTTTTTTATTTTTCTTTTTTTTCTTGCTCTTTTTTACTGAAGTTTTTACTGTTATCTCTTCCGATTTCTTTTTTAATGGCTCAGCAACATTTTTTGCTTTGTTTAAAAGAGCTTGATATCCCGCTATTATTGAGCTTCCAACTTTTACGGTCAAGCTTCTTTTCTTGGTACTGTATCTTGTCTGTTCTGCTTCGACAACTTTCGTAGCCTCATCCTTTGATGCTTGGATCTGCTGTTCCATTACTTCTCTACTTGGAGCTTCTTCTTCAAAAGTTACGACTTCTTTTCCGACTTTAACCCCACAATATGGGCAATATTCACTATTCTTTTCAATATATACATCACATGATTTACATTTTACCCTTATCTCCAATCCACATGTAGGACAATATGTATACCCTGGGTATAGCTGAGTACCACATCTTGTACAGTCATCTAACTCGGATGTCTCATATTTCAGATATCTTCTTTCAAGATCAGCCCAATATATTTGTTCAATGGTTTGTGAAGGTCTCAAAATCAAGTACATTATCCATCCAAAAATATTGAAGAATACAACAAGAAGTAAATAGATTACTCTAGCCGTTTTGTTGCTTGTTCTCTCTCCAGCATCTAACCATACCCAATCCAATACAATGATCCAAAATATGACAAATGCTATTGCCAAAATTGTCCATACAACCTGGAAATTAATCTTTTCCACCCCGCTGAGCAGATTGAGTAAAAATGTCTCCATGCTTTTTATCTCAAAATATAATATGGTCGGGAAGGGAGTTGAACCCTTATGCTATTGCTAGCACGGGATTTTGAGTCCCGCGTGTCTGCCAGTTCCACCACTCGACCTGAACTGCAGTATTATACTAGAAATATCAGACGTTTAGAAGGTCTTAACGCTACTTTTCGCCCTTGTACAAATTTCTGAAACTTGCGATTTCAGCCACAAATGCTAATTTCACATTTCCAGTAGGTCCATTTCTATGTTTTGCGATACTTAGATCTCCAGTTCCCTTGTTTTCAGTATCAGGATTCCATGTCTCTTCCCTATCTATGAACATTACTACGTCTGCATCCTGCTCGATTGATCCTGATTCTCTTAGATCTGATAATTGAGGTCTCCTACCCTGTCTTTGTTCAACCGCACGATTTAATTGTGAGAGTGCAATGACAGGAACATCAAGTTCCTTTGCAATATTTTTTAATCCTTGGGATATCTCAGAGACTTCTAATGTTCTACTTTCAGTACTGCTACCATGCATAAGCTGAAGGTAGTCTACAAATATGATATCTAATCCATGCTCCAATTTTAATCTTCTTGCCTTAGTTCTAATTGAGTTAATATGCTGTCCTGCTTGATCATCGATATATATATTAGTATCTCCGAATTCACCCATGGTATCTGCCAATTTCATCAATTTTTTGTCTGTTAGTCTTCCAGTTCTAATTTCCCAGAATGGAATACCTGATTGCATACCTATTAGTCTATCCATAATCTGAGTTTGACTCATTTCCAATGAGAAGAACACAACAGTCTTCTTTTCAACCATGGCTGCATGTCGCATCATATCCAACGCTAATGAAGTTTTACCAACAGAAGGTCGTGCAGCAATAATAACTAGATCCGATTTTTGAAAACCACCCAAGAGTTCATCCAAATCTTTAAAACCAGTAGATATTCCTAAATATGCTTCATCGTTATCTGCTCTCTCTGCTCTTTCGAAGGCTTCTTTAAGCAAGTCTTTAATATGTACGAAGTTACTTCTGATTCCAGATTGTGCAACATCAAAGATTCGTTTCTCGGACTCATCCATAACCCTATCTATTTTTATTGTCTCATTAAATGCTAATTCTGTAATATCTCTTGAAGCAGATATTAATCCTCTTCGTGTTGCACTCTCTTTAACAATTCCTCCATATTCTTCAGCATGGGCAGAAGTTGGAACCATTGCTACTAAGTCAGCAAGATATGTTCTTCCCCCTATCTTGGTTAACTGTTTTTTCTTCTTTAATACATCCGAAAGGGTAATTAAATCGATTGGTAAGGCTTCGTTAAAAAGTTCTAGTATATTGGCATATATAATGCCATTACGCTCTTCATAGAAATGCTCTGGGAGTAACCACCCCGAAACGGCAATAACCGCGTCCTTATCTATCAACATCGATCCAATCAATGATTGCTCTGCTTCTATGTTTTGTGGTGGAACTTTCTCCATCATTGCTTGTTATTGTAAAAATATTACTTCTACACTTTGTTGATTTTCTTCATCAACCTTTTTCTTAACAACATTTAAGGTTGTTTCCTCTCTAACGTTTGCAAAACCAAAGTGTTTGATAAATTCTTCCTTACTCTTACAAGTATTCTCCTTTGCACCATCTTCACAGAATGCACATGGAAGTAATACTGCAGGATCTATTTCGGATATGACTTTTTCCATAGTATCAAAGCTCATGAAATTGACTCCATCCCCTACTGGTAATATTAATACATCTACATCTCCTACATTCTTGATAGTATCTGGATCAAATTTACTGTTTGTACCACCAAGATATACAACTCTAAGGGTATTCTCATCGATGATATAGTAGTCTTTGTCGATATCTCTTCTAATCATAATTCCACCTACTTCGAATTCTCCCGGTGTAGATATTTCCATTACCTTTTCTCTCTTGTCTGGAACTATCTTTGTATCTAGTTTATTGTCTTTAATAATGCTTGTTTTTACTGTTTTGTCATAGTCTGTGAATATTGCGATGTCTGTTGCTGTCTTAGATATACTTGTACCTGCTTCTACAGCCGCTAATGGGTCTGTTACAACAGAGATATTTGCTGATGATATTAGGAAACTGGTCCATCCAACTTTCTTGATTTTCATAGTATTCAAGTATATAAATTTAACAACTAGCTATTATCCATAGTATATCAGATTTCTTCTGGGGCGGTAGAAGAAATTTTTAGGTTAAACCTAATGATTTTTTAACATCTTCTACAAGGGATTGTTTCATCTCTTGTTTTATCATTTCTACTTTTAAACTTTCTAATGAGGATATACACGCTTGTAGTTGGGTCATTACCTTTACATTGGTTTCTCCATCCATTACCATTTTCTTTACTCCTTTTACCTGTCCTTCTACTCTATTTATTCTATTTTGTATTCCTTTTGAATATGTCATTACAAAAGTATATGCAAAAGATTTGGTTAGTGCAATATATCAAAAGCTTTCTGTAGGGGAACATTTTTGTTGTTCCCCTACTGGGCAGCGTGATTTGGGTGTAAGCGATGAAAAGATAAACATAATTTACAGAAATTTGATGAACCAAAAATGTTCGGGAAGGCATAGTGTTTTGATTTTCTTAACATGATTGTGTTTATGTTCGATCATCCATACCAATGCCCTAACATCTTTGAGCTCTTTATATGTGTCTTTCCAATTATCGAACTCTACAGAGAGCCGCACTATTTCATTCCAAACGTCCTCATTTGCATCCTCCTTATACAATAATCTTAAGATCCGAAGGATATAGTATTTCCCACCACGATAATGACGTTGATTAAATGGAATCAACGTTAAAATTTTTTCTTTAGCATCTTTTCTAAAGGAAGATTCTTCAGGGAGGTTTTCCACCATTAGTCCTAAAAAATACATATTAGGCGGAGGATTTATTTCCAGCCAATACGTATCTTTTGTATGCAGGAAAAGCATATCCCGATCGGTCAATGTTATCGGTGGTTTCACTTCACTGTTTTTCAACCTAAGTTTTGCTTCTTCCGTCAAATCTTCCCAGTAATGGGATTCTTCCATTAGACGTGTTTTGGGAATCATTTTTATCCGTTTCTGTTTACCTTTTTAAAGATCTTCACCCACCCATATTATAGGGCATTTTGTAGTATAATTACATATGCAAAAAGACTTTGTAGAAACAACTAATGACAATCCCATTGTGCATCTCTTAGAGAATCACGATGCTCTCGAATTAATAAACGAAGAAACCTCTTCCCTCTACCCTCAAGTTTGGGGATTATGTGAGTTTGAAAGGAACGGATTAAACTATTATGGTGAATACGAGAGTCCAACAAAGCCAATAAATATTAAGTATGAAATATACCAAACACCAAAGTATGAAGATGTATTAACATGTGATGCAAGAGCACCATTAAAATATTGGACACATTGGCAAGAGCAATTTCCTCCCGATTTCATAGAGGCTCTTCAAAGAAACGCTACCTTGGGAGTGATATTTCCATACAAAGAAATAAAACTTTTCCAGCAACTTACATTCAAAGAAACTGGGATAGAGAGATTCCGTGTCCTAAGGGCACATATATACAAAGACTTCGAAACCTTACCTATTACAAAAATAAATAATTACCCTACAACAGTTGGAACTATTGGAGTTTAGTAAAACAACATATTTGGATAAATATTTCTAGACAACCACTATTTCATCTGATATAATCCTACTCGCTATGAAAAAGAACATACACCCAGAATATAATCACAATTTAGAAATTATCTGCTCATGTGGCAATAAATTCGTAACAGGTTCAACCCTCTCCGAAGGTACACACAACGTCGATATCTGTTCCAAATGTCACCCATTCTATACAGGTGAACAAAAGATCGTAGATACCGATAACATCGTTAAGAAGTATGAAGATAAGGTAGCAAAAGCAGCAGGAATGTCATACAGAACTAAGAAAGAAAAAATGCTTGCTAGAAAAGAAAAGATGGGTGCAGTATCCTCAAGACCAACCAATACCCTTACACTCAAGGATCTTCTTGAGAACGCAAGAGTATCTAGGTAACAAATTTCCATTAATAATTTAAAATGATATATTATCCATATGGATATAGCTTTGTTAAAGAAAAAATATATTAGTAATGATGCACAAACCCATGTTACTGATTTAGAACAACAGATTACCCTAGCCCATACAACAGGAGGAGCAAATCTCTCTAAATTAAGTGGGGACTTAAGCTACTATGCACAACTCGCAAGTCACACATCAGCTATTCAGAAAGCTATAAAGGATATTGAGGAAGCACAATACATGCTCTCCAATGATGCCGATTCCGACATTATTGAAATGGCCAAAGAAGAAATTACTCAAAAAGAAGAACTCATAACCAATTTAGAAAAGGAAATCTTCCAGATCAAGGTAGAAAGACAATTTGAAGACGAAGATGATGATAGATCAGCCATTATTGAAATCCGTGCTGGAGCTGGTGGTGATGAAGCTGCACTCTTTGCTGCCGACCTTTTCAAGATGTACTCAATATATGCAACTAACAAAGGATGGCAGGTTGAAATCGTTGAAAGCAATGTAACCCAAGAAGGTGGATACAAGGAAATCATTGCGCACTTAGCAGGAAAGAATGTATTTAAAAATTTGAAATATGAAAGTGGTGTACACAGAGTACAGAGAATACCTTCCACCGAATCAGCAGGTAGAATACATACCTCTACCGCTTCTGTAGCCATTCTACCTGAAGCAAAAGAGATTGATGTGCAAATAGACCCAAGCGAAATTAGAATTGAAGTTATGCGTGCCTCAGGCGCTGGTGGACAGTGTGTAAACAAGACAGACTCTGCAGTAAGAATTACACATATTTCAACAGGAATCGTAGTAAGTTGCCAAGAAACCAAACATCAAGCTCAGAACAGAGAAAAAGCTATGGCCCTACTCCGATCTAGATTGTACGATATGAAGAAGCAAGAAGAGATGGCCAAGCGAAAGAATATGAGATCATCTCAGATTGGATCCAATGATCGAGCCGAAAAGATTAGGACATACAATTTCCCTCAAAACAGAGTAACAGATCACCGAGTCAAACTTTCATGGTTTAATATGGAAGGAATTCTCTCTGGTAATATTCAAGAAATTATTGATGACGTTCGTAAGGGTATTCAAGAAGAGATATTAGCTCAGCAAGAAAAAGGTGAATAACGAATTACAAATTCTTTTTCAAATACAAGAGGCTTTAAAGACCTCTGGATATTTCGACACCTCAAGAGTTGCAAAGGATATATTGGAATATATACAAGAGAAAGATTTGCCCCTTGAGCCAATATTAGAGAGAATAACATTAAATGAACCTTGGGAATATATCAAAGAAAAAGGTGAATTTAGAAACATCAATTTCAAATTAAATAACCATACTTTAATCCCTCGAATTGAGACAGAGCTCATGGTCGATATTGCCAAGCAAGAATTAATTAAATCCCCCACTCCATATACAGATATCATTGATGTAGGTACTGGTAGCGGATGCATTATTATCTCCTTAACAAGAGAGTTGATTGAGAAATCTGATGATAACAAAAGATATCACGCTACGGATATTTCTGACGAAGCTTTGAACATTGCAAAGGAAAATGAAAAGAATATCTTAAATCAATCAGTTATTAAATTCACTAAGACCGATTTAATTGGAGATATCTCATTAACAAAAGATAGTTTTTGTATGATACTGGCGAATCTTCCATATATACCAACACAACAATATTTAGAACTAGATACTAGTGTTAAGGATTTTGAACCTAGAACCGCACTAGATGGAGGAGAAAATGGAATTCAGTATTACGAAAAATTACTAGCTCAAATACAAGAAAAGAAAATTAAAGGATGCGCAATATTTGAAATAGAACCCTCAACATTAGAGCTATTCAAGCCTCTCTATCCAAAGGTGATAAAAGACCAATACGGCAAAGACAGATTTATACTAATCCGCTTCAGATAAGGTTACTTCAAATACTTTTTCTGTGCCTGCTCGATTTACCTTTACTTCTACCTTGTCCCCTACTTTATGCTTTTGTATATACACAGATAATGATGAAGTTACTTTTTCTCCACCTAAATCAGTTACAATATCACCCTTTTGTATACCAGCCTTGTATGCAGGCCCATATACATCCAAGCTCTGTATTAAAGCCCCTGGTACTACATTGGTATTTGAATAATACAATGCAAGGTATTCAGAGATCATCTGGTATGTAACACCCATATATGCCTCTATGAACTTACCGTAGGTACGATACTCTTCAATTCTTTCTTTAACTTTGTTAATTGGTAATGCAAAAGAGATATTCTCTGCCCCTGATGTAGTAGCAAAACTTACACCAATTACTTTTCCTTCACTACTTAACAATGGACCACCGGAATTTCCTGGATTAACTGCAGCATCTGTCTGTAAAACACCTTCATACGTTTTTTGAGTTGCACCAAACCAACTTGCACTTGTAGTTACTGTTCTATCTAATCCACTTATTATTCCTTTAGTTACGCTACCAGAATATTCTCCAAGCGGAGTTCCGATCGCGATTACATCTTGTCCTGCAACCAATTTGTTCGAATCTCCTAACTCTAATACTTTCAAATCTTTAGCCTCTATTCTCAATATTGCAATATCATTTGCATCATCTCTCGCTATCTCACTAACATCATATTGATTTCCATCACTTGTAACTACTTTGTACGCAGCTGTAGTACTAGAAACTACATGTTGATTAGTTACTATCCAACCGTTTGCATCAACAACAAAACCAGTTCCAATATTACTGTCTGTACTTATTACCCCTTTGTCCTGTGAGAGAGAAAGTTGAGAAATTGCGATACTTACTACACCAGGTGCAGAATCCTTAACAATATTTATTGTATTGCTCTCCTCTTGAGACACCGTTATTGCTGGTGAATTAGACGCAGTTGTTATACCTAAAAAACTTCTAATATTATCAATATTCAAGACTACAATTGATGTAAACGTTATGGATACCAATATCATTCCAAGTATTGTCCCAAATATGAAAAGAAACTTACGAGGATGTCTTCTTAAAATACTGTTTATCGTTTTCTTCTCTGTTTCCATATATATATTTATTAAAAATTATTTTTGAATCTCAGTTATAGCTTTATTCAATTGGGTATCTACACCCTTATTAAAATCTTCCTGTGAATTTGCAATTTCAATGTTTGGGGTAATTGGATTATCCTTGTTTAACCATCCACCATCTGGAAGTAACCATTTCAATATTGTGACATGCAATGTAGAACCATCCGAGAGATCTAATACACTTTGAGCTGTACCCTTTCCGTATGTCTTGTCTCCAATAATTGTTGCTCTTCCTGATTGTTGCAATGCTCCAGAAAGAATTTCTGATGCAGATGCACTTCCACTATCTACAAGTACAACAACTTTCATATTTACAAATTTTCCACCTTTTGTTGAATTAAACTTCTCTATCTTTCCAGCACTATCCTGTTGCTGAGCTAACACTTTACCAGAATCAACAAAATCATCGGCTGCATATATAGCAGCATCAAAGTAACCACCTGGATTACCTCTTAAATCTAAAATCATCTTTGTTACACCAGATTTTACAATACTATCTACATTGTCATCCCAGTTCTCAATCCATTCACTGTACGA
Source organism: uncultured bacterium (assembly GCA_903906305.1). Lineage (GTDB taxonomy): Bacteria > Patescibacteriota > Dojkabacteria > SC72 > SC72 > UBA12078. The sequence continues at coordinate 27,442 of CAIVJR010000005.1, forward strand.
AGAGTCTGTAAATCTATTTACTTGGAATAGCACAATATCTTTATTTTCTCCCACATACTCCACAGACATACTTTCGATTGTAATATCGCTTCTTGTTATTTCGATCTCTACTGATTTTGTTTCTCCCTTATGCAATATCCCAAGTTTCACTTTTGTTCCAGCTTCACCTCTAATCTTTGCAACAACATCATATACCGTTTCGGTTGATTTAATAGCTTCACCATTAATAGTTAGGATATAGTCACCTGCTTTAATACCCGCAGCTTTTGCTGGAGAGCCTTCCAATGGTGACACAACTATGATTTGCTTGTTACTGTCATATCCTAATTCAGCTCCGATACCTTGAAAAAGCTTTCCTTCACTTGCCTCATTAAATGTTTTTGTCTCCTCTGGATCCAAGAATACCGTAGCAGCATCCTCAAATGAATTGACCATTCCCTTAATTGATCCATACAACATCTCCTGATCATCAATCTTTGAAGAATCTACATATTTACTCTGCATTAGATCCCATACATTCCAATACAACTGAAAGTCGACATCTGATTTACCGGATAGTACATTTGATATTGTTGCTTTGTTGGTTTGGAATAGTCTTCCTGATACAAAACCAATAGCGAAAAGACATACCATTAAGATTGCTATCCCTATATTTTTTGTAGTTTGTTTCTCCATGTTCTTTCTTCTAAAATTATACTAGTACGATACGAATTCTAAACTTCCTAAGTTGATTACACTTCTCCCTCCATGCTCCCATTCTACTGTTACATATGATGAGCCTTCTGTGCTCATTATTTCTCCTGTCATTCCATAGCTTCCAAGTGTACGAGATACTATTTTACTACCTATCAAATTTTTTACAAACACGGACTCTTTCTCCTTCATCTTTCTGTTTTCATTAAGGAAAAATATCTGGCTTTCATCAAAATCCACAACTGCGTAGCTTCCATTTAATTCGGATATCATTTTCAAGAATTCTTCTCCTGAATATATTTCACCAAACCCTCCTACTAATCCAATTGGTAATCCCTGATTTCTGAAATCTTGATAATCCATGGAATATGTTAGTACGAATTTGGCACCTTTTTCAAAAAGGTCTCTTAACAAACTTGTGTGTAAATGTTTTCCTACAAATACAATTTTCCCTTCATAGCTTGTATCATCCCCCTTCAGCTTTATATCCTTCCCCATATTCAATGTTACAAATTCACCAGCAAGGAGAACTCTTTCTGCGCTTGATACACTTAATAGATCTAATGCTAATGCTGGTGTTTTTAATGTAATTCCTTCCAATGGATTTACATCCAATATTTCTGCTTGAAATGTACTTTTAATTAAGGCTTCGTGCTCTTCTCCCAATACATCAATATATCCTAACTTTGTTCTTGAGAGATCTACAATTCCATTTGATGGTGATACTAGTCGTTTTACAGTTAATCCTCCAGCTGATATTTTTTCAGCAAGTACGTCTCCTTCATTTACAAATTCTCCGTCTATACAGGTTACATATTGCATTACAGTTTCCAAACTACAATGGAGTTGATCCGGAAGGTAGAATGAATGACGTGCATTGTTACCCTTCCTTAGATATAGATCCATTCCCTCTTTAACAGTATCTCCAGCCTTAACCATGACCTTGTCTTTGCTGTTTACAGGTATTCGGAATGTATATGTATCATATTTTTCTAGCATCCTATGTTTTAATATCATTTCAACCACTGTTGTAATTTTAGTTTGTTTGAATATATATCAGGTCCATACACTATTGGTTTGGGCCTTGCATCTATGACCATGGAATCATATCTAAGCTTTCCCGGTATTGATATGAAGCTTAAATTGTCCTTTGCTTCTGTATTTCTAATGTATGCTCCATTCTTAAACTCACCTTCAATTATTAGGTTTTCTCTGTGTAATGGTAATTTGATATATGTGAACTCAGGGGAAAGTGCGAATATGTCTTGTTTCTCCCCCTCCAATGAATCTGTATATCCGTTGAATATGACCTTGCTCTTGTTTCTAGAGAGCTTGACCTCTGGAACCAATACTTTAGTACAGCAGGAAAGCACTTCTTTTCGGGTAAGGACTACATCGGAAGATGCTGGACCAGATATGTAGCTTTTGGCATAGGAGAGTAATCGTTTTTCATTATCAAAATATGCATCCAGTATTCCAGATACTTCAAAACCATCAATGACAGATAACAAAAGATTTTCCTTTCCTAAGAGTAATGGAACCATTCCGGTTAGTATGATTCCTGTGTTTCCTTGTGTCCCAATTGCTTGTAATTTGTCCTTGTTGTCTTGATATATCGAGTGTAATTGCGCAGTAGTATACGCTCTTAACATATCCAATATATTTGGATCTTCAGTAAATACCACCCTATTCAACACAAAATTACTCCAGTAGTTGAGCATATCTTTTGAGGTTACATCTGAAGCCAGAAAGGCTTTGAATCGGGCATCCTTTATGGAATCTATAACCCCATATTCATTATTCCATTCTATCTTTGATTTTGATATTTCAATCTTGCCTGTTTCTTTGTCTTTAAATGCTCTGTAGATTTTGAAATCTTGAAGATCTAGATCTAAGAAAAGAAGGTCATCATATCCTAGCTTTTGTGTTAATCCTTCTAACATTCCTCGCATATATACTTCGTCCATTACTCTTAGGGCTATATCATTTGAGAATGCTCTTAGTGAAGAAAATATTTTGTTGAAATATTTTTGGTTTTCATCCATTAATATTCTAATTCCTGAGATTCCATCTCCTTCTTCTGTGAATTTTCTAAAGGAGAATATTCCATATCCATTTCTATCTACTACATTCCAGTTGAATACTTTTTCTAGATTATCGAAGTATTCATACCAGAAGTTTTTGGTAAAGAAATCATCGTCTAGTCTTTGTTTCAGTGGATTTAGATCTGTGAAGTCTGAGAGTATATATTCCCTACTTGCATTGTGATCTGTATATGCGAGATGAGCCCAGATGTTGTTATCTGATATAACGAGGCTTAGATATGAGTTTTTCTCTAACATTGGCAGTGTAGACATATATAAATATATTACTTGAAAGGGTTAAGAGTTGCAATGAAAGATATGAGGTTACAGCATTGTCTTATAGTATCTTGGAGAGGTATAATTGGGCTTAGATCGTTAAAAATCAGAGAAAAAGAAAAGAGGGAGATTTGATACACTTAGATCCGTTAGGTATTACCGTGATAGGCATTATAATTATCTGGCTTATCATACTTACAGTTCTCTCATTCAAGGGCAAATCAAAAAGGAAAAAGAAAGAATGAAAAAGGATGACATTTTATTCATAGGTCTTTTATTGTGGCTGGTGTACATGGCCATCGATTCCAAAATCATAAACATTCCAAAACGGAGGGGAAAGTGAACCACTATAGCATAGTAACATTGATTGGTGACCTGCTTTGGGTTATTGGGTCAATTTTCTTTTGGATTTATATTCTTTCCAAAATCGACAATAAAAATTGGCTAATTCCTACTTTAGGAGTCATTCTTGGTGTTATCGGATATGGGATGTCTGTAATAACCAGAATCAATTGGTGGCAAAACACACCGGGTGGATATGCATCAAAAGCAATTTCTTCCTGGATGGATGGTTCTACCATTTTATTGGTAATACTAATGATTGCGGTAATTGCCCTAGATGAAAAAGTACAAGCAAAAAGCTTTTCATTTAGGAAGATCTATGACAAAATTACCGACATTATGTTTTTTTTCCCGTTTGTAGCGTTCGTAATCGGAATTGCATTTCGAATTGCAAAAATTTACCTTCCGTTTTTCCTTTAACTCTGAAATTTACGGCCTACTCCAGGTCAAGCAAAAAAACTTGACCTGGAATGCAACATCTCAATTAGTACATACAAAAAAAAGAGGACCTTTCGGTCCCCTTCTCAATTCAATGTATATATTACAGACTATTCATTAGAAGAATATGGTAAGAGAGACATAAATCTAGCTCTCTTAATAGCCCTCTTTAACATCTTCTGATGTCTATGACATGCTCCAGACTTCTCTACAGATATAATCTTACCTCTAACAGATGTAAACTTTTTTAATTGATACACATCCTTGTATGTAACAGTCTTAACACCAGATTCACATAGAGGACATTTTAAGTTCTGAATAATCTTTCTTCTCCTTCGCATATTCTTTTTCTTAGCATCGAAAGAAGAATCATCATTAGTACTTGTTGTACTCTCTACTGCTGGACTTTGTTTTACTACTATTTCGTCTGACATTCCTTAATATATATCAAATTAAAATGGCAAATCTTCTTCTAAAGGATCCTGATCAACAGGAGCTTCCTCTTCAACTGGAGCTGCTTCATCTGCAACAACATCTTCCTTAGGAGCTTTTTCTGCTTTTTCTGGTCTTTCAGCATGTGCAGCATCTTCATCAACACCAGCACCCTGCTTACCCTTACTATCTAAAAGAATCATATCTTCAATTCTAACTTCTGTCTTGTATCTAGTTGTATTATCATCTGCCTGCCATGATCTTGTATTCAAAGAACCCTCTACATAGATCTTCATTCCCTTAGCTAACAATTGCTGACATATTTCAGCCATCTTGTTCCATGCTACTACATTATGGAATTCTGCTAATTCTTTCATCTCACCATTGGTATCTTTCCATGACTTGTTTGTTGCCATCCCGAAAGTAACAACTGGAGTTCCAGAATTGGTATATCTCATCTCTGGATCTCTTGTTAGATTTCCAATTAACATTACTTTATTTAGTGATCTTGCTGCCATTTGTTTAATAATTATAATTTAACTTACCTACAATATACACTGCAAATATTAAAATTCGATTAAATTTCTATTTCCTTCTTCTTGATCTTCTTCCCTATCTCATCTACATCATCTGCTTCTACTACCATATATCTCAAAACTTCTTGTTTTAATTCCATCTGTCTTCTGATTTCTAGGATATGTGAAGGATCGGATACAAAGGTATATATAATGTAATATCCTTCGTTATGTCCATTTATTTTGTATGCTAAATATCTCTTTCCCCATACATCTACATCTAATACTTCCCCACCCTTAGCTTTAACTAAATCAACAAATTCTTTGTGAATTGCTTTTCTAACATCATCTGGTAATAGTGGTTTAAGAGCCACTGCCATTTCATAATAGTTTCCTTTTTTTACTTCTTCTGCTGCCATTTAACCGATATATACAAATTATGTCTTAACGAGAATGGATTTTAGCAGAAAATATTAGGTATTACAACTAGCATCAGTACAAAAACTAACGTAATCTTTTTCTGATAACACTCACACCCGTATTCAACTCTATCTCCTCCTTAGCCTTTCTAGCAACCTTACCACCCTTCTTTGCAACTACCCTGTTCTCTTCCAATCCCTTTGGTATATCCTTCTTAGATATTTCAGTAGTAGATGCTTCTGCTAACATATTTAGAATTAATTCTAAATTAGTCATATTATCCCTTAAATTCTCTTTCTTCAAACCCTTGTATTCTTTCAATTCCTTAACTGATTTACCAGTCCAAGCCTTGGTAATCTCATTTGTTAATATTGCAAAGTCTCTTCCCTCATTCATACCTCTTTCTTGCCATTCATCAGTTAATTCTTTTCTAACTTCAATACTTTTTAATCGTTGATTAATCCAATCTCTTGAATATCCCTTATTTAGATATGTCTTCATCGCCCTATCAAATGCCAATTCTGGGTCTTCTGTTTCTTCAATTCTTTCATATCCTACCTTGGCTAACCAAACTTTAAATGGTTCTGCTTTAGGAGATGGAATTGATTGAATTAGTCGCAAGATTGTCTCTGTATCTGCTACGTCTGTTAAATATGTCTTACCATCAGAGGATTTTAGTCGCAGTTGTCCCATCTTTTGGGACAACTGACTTCCTTCTTCTTGTTGCAACTTGATTTTCAAAGCATTCCAGTACTTTCTTGGTCTAGGACTATCTGTAAGCACTTGAATTATGTCTATTACAGAGAAATACCAGAGTTCTCTCTTTTTATCCCAGTGTCTTCGTATTGTTTTTTGATTGAATAGTATGATGGATTTTTCTTTCATATTTCTATTATATATCTTAAATATGAAATTGATATGAATTTTATAAAGAGAGAGATTTTCAACTGTCCGATTTAAGCGGACAACTCATCTATTTGTTCGCAAGAATAATAATATAATCACCATCCTGTACAATATAATCCTTACCATGATTCTTAACCAAACCCAATTCCTTAGCCTTAACCCAACCACCAGCATCTAATAAAGCATCAACATTAACCACATCAGCAGTAATGAAATTGTTTTCCAAATCAGTATGTATAACCCCTGCAGCCTCCTTAGCATTAGCACCCTTCTCAATAGTCCACGCATTACACTCCTTCTCAGATCCGGTATAGAAGGTTATGAGGTTGAGAGCATCGTATGCCCCCTTAATAATATCTTTAACGGATTTAGGAACATAACCTAGTAATTCTGCATACTCATCTGCATCTTCCATCTCCCCTACCAATTTTACATCCGCCATTATAACTAGATCACCCGTTTTTTCTTCTAATTCCTTCTTCCATACTTCAATCTTCTCACTCTCCAGCCCTTCCTTACAATTCAATACAAACATTCTCTTCTTACTAGTTAACAACCAAAGGTCATATACATATTCCTTCTCTTTCTCATTCATTTCCATATCTACCACAGGAATACCCATACCCAAATTCTTTTGTATCTTTTCCAATATATTCATCTCTAATGCAGCATCTGCATTCCCTATTCTGGCCATCTTGTTTACACTAGCTATCTTCTTTTCAACAACCTCAATATCTTTGAATATGAGTTCTGCTTGTACAATTTCAAAATCTTCAACAGGATTTACTCTCTCATATACATGCACTATCTCTTTACTTTCAAAAGCTCTAAGTACATACATAATGACATCGGTCTCTCTAATGTGTGAAAGGAATTGATTTCCTAATCCTTCTCCTTTGGATGCTCCTTTAACTAATCCTGCAATATCTACAAATGTCATAGCTGAAGGTACAATCTTCTTAGCATTGAAATATGCAGACATTCTTCCTAATCTTTCGTCAGGTATTTCAACTACTCCTACGTTTTTATCTATGGTACAAAAAGGAAAATTTTCTGCTGGTACTGTTAATTTGGTTAGTGCATTAAATATTGTAGATTTTCCTGAATTAGGAAGTCCTACAATACCTAGAGACAATGAGTGTGATCTTTTTACTGACATAATGGTGAATTATATCCTAATATTAAGGTTTTGGATATATTAAGAACCAATTCTGTGAGCTTCATAGTATATATGAGGCTCACAGATTGAGCAGGTTTTCGAATTACAAATTTAAAAAGGTCTTTTTTACCCATGATATGGATTCTCCAGGTAAAAGGGATATTTCCTCTTCAATTACTTTTGGTTCAAATCTTCTATTTCCCATTCGTGATTTTATCTCTCGGATAGCACCCCGATTATTTTGACAGAGACACATTGTCTCTACCAATTGTTTTTCATCCTTTGCAGACTTTGCCATAAGAATTATAAGCATATCAGCCAAAGGACAAACCGGAAGATGCTCTCTTAGAAACTTAAACTCTTTCCATTTGTTGAATTCTTGTTCAATCCCTTGGAAAAAAGCCCCAGACGGCGTGCTCGATGGGAATATTTCTAGAAACTTATCATACAGTTCAATTACCGCTTGAACCTTCTCTTCATCCATTCTATATATCCTTCCTTTTAAACGATCTTTACTCAAATATTAATTTGTGTAATTCGAACCCTTATTATAGGTCTTCTTCCTTCCTTTTTCAATAATTGCTATGATATTAAATACATTAAATAGCCCAAACCAATACAATGAAAAAACTGTTCATATATATATTCAGTATTCTCTCCTTCTTCCTACTCTTCTCAACCAAAGTATTAGCTAAATCCTCAGACTTTGTCATAGACTCAAACACAGATATCACATATACCACAGGAGAGACATTTGTATCAGTAATAACCAAATACACAAGAACAGTAGCTAACAATGATTATTTCTACCCTGCTACTGGAGAAAAGGTTTTCAATATCCCTGACCTACCAAGTAGTACAGAAGAAGAAATAACTGCAGAAAGAAAATACAAACTAGATTCATTAAAGGTAACAAATTCCTTAGGAGGAACAGTAAAATATACCACTGAAGAACAAGCACAAGGCTCAGGAATATATATTAAAGTTCCTAATTACAAACAAACCACATCCAGTTCACCATATTCAATACAGATCGCTTACAATACTCATGACTTTGTTACTAAAGTAGCAAATTACATAACACTTCAAGCCCCAGCATTACCTAAGGATGTCATATTTGAACAAACAGATACTACTACAAATACACAAACTACCTTTAACTATGGATTAAATATACTTGTAGATGACAAGATAGCTCCACTTGCAAAGGTATATCCTTCTCAATTCACTCAAGCTACAAAAAATGGTAAAACAACATACTCATTTGCTCAAGAAAATCGAATTGGAAATTCACCATACATGGAGTTTGGAACATCCGTAACCTACAAATTTGCACTAACATATACCACACCAAAAACAGATACGTTAGTACCTGAGAGTTTAACTAATGTATTTAAATCTCTCTCCACAAATATATTTGAGATCTCCTTACCAAGAGAATTTGATGAAACAGATCAAAAGGTATATTTCACTAATGTATCTCCTACTCCATCCAATATATATAAAGATGATGAAGGAAATATCATTGCATCATTTGAGGTACCAGCAAATACCATAGGGACCATAACCCTAGAAGGATATATTGTCACAAATCAAGATGCATACAATACTACTCCAATCAATGTAAATATCGATTGGTCTAAATACAAAGAAACCATATCCAAAGCATCATATTTAAAGAACTATCTAAGTGCTACAAAGTATTGGCAGAGTAATGATGCAAATATTAAAGGAGAAGCTGAGAAGTTGATGGCCGACAAGGCGACGGTATTGGATATCATAAAAGCAGACTATGCATATATTGGTGAGAAACTTACATACGATGACAACAAGGCAAATTCTGAAAACGAAAGAATCGGAGCAAAAGCAGCACTCGAGGGTGGTGCTTCTGTATGTATGGAATATGCAGATTTAATGATTGCTCTACTTAGAGCTCAGGGTATTCCTGCTAGAGCAGCTTTAGGATATGCAAATATTACTGAAACTCAGGAAGCTCAAGTAAGACATCAATGGGTACAGGTTTGGATTCCAGATTACGGTTGGTATTCTGTAGATCCTACTCTAGAGAGTAACAATATGAGGTTGGGACAGAGTATTGATCGTGTGCTTTGGGAGGTTTTTAATGGTGATACACTTTCAAATATTAAGGTGTTTTCTGCAGACAATATTGATGTGTTAACTACAGATGGGTATAACCTAAATATATATGGCGTTAGTGATACGGATATTGATTTTACCAAGTTACAGACATATACCGATTTAGTACCAGAGAAAGGATATGAATCTACAGAGGATATTCCCTCTTCTAGTAAGTATGGGTTTGGTCAATGGTTAAATACATTCCTTAAGACTACTACAATTGGTAAGGCAGTTATAATCACGGGTCCTGTTATTATCCTTGTATTGGTAGTTTCAGTTATTGTAGCTGTTACTAAGAATACGGTTAGAAGAATGAAGAGGAAGAAATTGAATAGTACAACTATTCAAGGGTAAATATATCATTTTACAAACATAAGAAGATAACCAGGGGTGTTCTATATAAATACAAAACACCCCAATGGTGAAGTTTTTGGTTATCTTCAACTAAAATACTAGCTGCAGAAGTGGGACTCCCAGAATAATCCAAGGAATCATCACAAGAATAGCTACAATTTGTCCTAACATTGCTAATATTGTAGAAATTCCGGCTTTCTCTTTATGGACAAAGATAATTAGTAACGATGCACAAATTATAATCGTAGTACCAATGATTACACGGCAAAATAATGATTGTGCAATCTGTGGCATAGAAAAAGCAGCCAAAGCAAAAACTAATTCTACAAAAGCTGGTATTGATTGAAGTGCATATTTCAAATTCTTTTTCATGTCTCCTCCTGAGAAAACATCCTAAATTTCCCCACACACGCGTGTGAAGTTTTATTGGATAACCAAAACAAAGAGATAAATACATCTTTAAATGAACAAAGTCATAAAGAAAATCTCCTTGTGTTTGAAAATGATATTTTTAAAGAGCAGTTATTCTTTAACTACTCTATTATACCTTTTTTAAAGGGAAACCTCAACGCTATGGGCCCTGTCCGTCTAAGTTATCTCATACATCTTTTCAAGATCTACCGCGCTTTTACCATTCTCTAGCCTATCATCCGCAGTAGCATACATAGTAAACAAAACATCCCCCTTAGACACAGCCTCACCCGGCATTTTGTGAATATATAGTCCAGCCTCCTTAATACGAGGACAACCCAAAGCCCTAGCAATATTAACAATCTCAACACTACTAATCATCTTAACAGTACCATCCTTAGTAGACACAACCTCAGCGCTAAGATTCCCTGCCTTAATCTCACTAGACTTAGTTATCTTCTTTGCACCCTGTGCAAAACCAATCTCCCAGAACTTCTCATATGCTTTCTTCGAATCCAAAAGTGTTTGAGCAAGTACTTTACCCTCCCCCTCAGTGGAGATACCCGTAGCTTCAAACAATATACCCGCCATATCTATGACTACTCTTTCCATTTCCAATGATGCACTGCTGTCTCTTTCAAGTATCTTCAAAGCTTCAATGATCTCAAGGTTAGGACCAATACCCCTACCATCAGGGCCATTAACCTTACGAGTAGTCGTTTCACACTCAATACCAAATTTCTTAAACAGTTTCTTAAATTCCTTAGCCAATTTGAATACATCCTCAGTAACCTCAACCTTACTACCCTTACCATATGGAAGATCGATTAAAATATTCTCAATACCCAATGCAACCTTCTTAGCTACAATACTCACAAGTACCTTTTGATATTCTTGGATACGAAGAGATCTTTCAACATTAATAATTACATCATCTGCAGGAGATATACTCAAAGAACCACCCCAGAACAAACAACCACCCGTCTTCTCTACAACCTTCATTATTTCCTCCTCAGTGAGCGATACAGGCATAATAACCTCTAAGATGTCTGATGTGCCAGAGGGAGATGTAATTGCTCTAGAAGAGGTATTAGGGACGATCAAACCACCAGCTACAAGTATGGGTACTAATACAGGAGTAACACCCTTTCCCGCAACACCACCAATCGAGTGTTTGTCTGCAATGACACTACCCTTACCTTTAAATTTTTTAAATGACAATGAATCCCCAGACTGTGCCATACCCTGTGTCATCCAATATATCTCCTCATCATTGAAACCTGGATTAAAGAATGTAGAAATGAAGAAAGCGATTTCTGTTTCTCTCAATCTACGAGATGCAATCTCTTTCATAATGAGTTCTAAATCTTCCTTTGTCAGGTCATGCCCTAAGAGTTTTCTACTTATGGCCTCGAGTGCTTTACTTCGTTCAGGAATATCCACAAATACAGTACTACCTTCCACAATCAGATACTCCTTCCAAATCTCTTCAAACAATCCAATTTCACCCTGATGTACTCTCTCCTCTGTTTCTAAAACATTGGCATACAGATCAGCATCCCCTATTCCAAGGTATACCAATTCCCCTTCTTTTACTCCAATTTTTTCAGCATCTTTCCTATGTAAAACAACATTAAAGCTATTATCCTCGCCCAAATCCAATATTTTGCTTCTTAAGTAGAAAGACATAACTAGTTAGTAAAAAATTATCTATCAAATATCCAAGGATATTTCTCCTTGACTACTGCGTCCACTTCAGACGGTTTAACTATACCAAATTCTGTCACAAAACCAGTAATTAGGACATTATCCACAATCTCAAATGCCGGATTATATATCTCCAAACCCTTAGGAGCATCTGGCCATATCTCTGAGTCTTCTCTTACTTCAATTTCAATATTTCCGATGTATGAGCTTTCATCAATTTTAAGCAAAGGCGTAATTATATATACCGGTTTATCTGCATAGTGAGCACTCATGGCTATACTCCAGCTTCCTATCTTGTTTATGACATGGCCACCTTTGACGATCTGATCACACCCTATGAATACTGTGTCTACAAGGACATTTCCACGACCAATTATGAATGAGTCCGCAGCACTATCTGTAATCATCGTTGTTTTAATTCCTGCATTCACTAAATTCTTTGCAGTAATCCTGCCCTGCATTCTTGGTCTAGTTTCTGTGCACACTACCTCAAACTCCTTATCCTTATGTGACAATTCTTTGATCAATGTTTCTACCGTTGAAGAGTGACAATGTGTAAAAATATTGTCGTAGTTTTTGAGGTAATCCTTTGACTTATCCACAATACTCTTCTTAGTTTCGGAAATCATATCAAGGTACTGAGCGCATAGCTCATCAAGCCTTGGTTTCATAGTGGACACCTCTGGTAAAACAGGGAACTCTTTGTCAAAGAAGTACTTTATGAACCTTACCCCATTTTTAGCTAATGGTTCATTAGGTCTAGCTTTTGAAAGCTTGTCCCCTACCTGAAAGAATTCATCATGTATCTTTTGTTTGTCTGTTTCTTTGGTTAAGGAGAGATACAATTTCATTCCTTCGAACACTGCAATGGCAACATTGGTTGCCCCTTGGATGTTCAACTTTTGTATATCCTCATATATTTTGTCTATCTGTGTGTATACTTCCATACTACTTTAATTCAAATTCTTCATTAACATTAGGTACTATCGTTTCGATCTGTGTATCTTTGTAAATTTTGTCTGCAAATTCTTCTGCTACCTGTTCATCACCATGAGTTATGAATATTTGCTTTGGAGTATGTCCAAAACTTCCTAACCAGTATGACAAATCTCGTTCATCACCATGGGCAGAGAATCCTCCCAGAGTATGTACTTGTGCATTGTTTTCATATTCTCTTCCGAATATTCTTACAACTCTCTCACCATCCATAATCTTTCTCCCCAATGTCCCTTGTACCTGATATCCAACAAAGACTACATGGGTTTTACTGTTTTCAATATTGTTCTTAAGATGATGCATAATTCTTCCACCTGTACACATTCCACTTCCTGCCATAATGACTATTCCTCGCTTGGATATTAATCGTTTTGATTCTTCAGCATCCTCAACTATATGCAATCCTGGGAAATCAAATGGATCGTCTCCTTTGTTTAGTAATCGTTTAGCATCCTCATCGTAAAAATCTGGATATTGTTTGAATATGGCAGTAGCTTTTGAAGCCATTGGACTGTCTAGATATATTGGCAAACCCGAGAGTAAGCGTTGTTCTACAAAGAGATTAATTTCATACAATATCTCCTGAGCTCGTTCAATTGCAAAGGTTGGAATGAGTACAACACCTTCACTCTTTTGTGCTTGTTGTAATATGGCAAGTAATTCTAAAAGTGTTTCATTTCTGTCTCTGTGTAACCTATTCCCATATGTGGATTCACAAATGACATAGTCTGCTTCGCGGATTAGGTCTGGATCTTTTACAATACGTGCACCTGGTTGACCTAGGTCTCCAGAGAATACAATTTTTCTAGTTCTCTCTGCCTCATTTTTTACCCAAAACTCTATGCTTGCAGAACCAATGATATGTCCAGCATCTCTGAGTCTGAATTCAAAATGATTGTTAATATTTACTGATGTGCTGTATGGATATACCTCAAAGAGTTGAGCCATTGCTTCGACGTCTTCGGTAGTGAATAGTGGTTTTCGATTTGTATAGAAGGATTCTTCTTCTACCTCTGCTTCGGTCATTCCTCCTTCTTTTGCCCTTGAGGTCCATCTTTCATAGTCTTCTGCCTGAATATGTGCAGCATCTAGGAGTACTACCTTAGCTAGATCTCTAGTTGGTTGAGTACATACTATTCTTCCATGGAATCCTTGTTTTACAAGAACTGGTAATCTTCCACAGTGATCAAAGTGTGCATGGGTTAGGAATACAAAATCTAATGTAGCAGGATCAAAAGGAAAGGCTTCATAGTTCATTGCTTCATTCTCATGGGAGCCTTGATATGCTCCACAGTCTACGATGAATTTTAGTTCTCCAGTATCTACGTAATAGCAGGATCCAGTAACGTTTTTAGCAGCTCCACAGAATTTTAACTTCATTTAGGCAGGTTTAGTTAATTAAGCTATGTATATGATAGAGGAAAAAGGAGTTAATTCCAACCCTACTTGAATGACATTACCACAAATCCTAATTCATCAATATCTTCCTGACTCCAGAATCTTAAATCCTTAGTTTTCATTACAAAGGTAACTGTTTTTTCCATCTGTCTCCCGGTATATTCCTTGATTTCAGAATCCCATTCCCTCAATACTAATACATCCCCTACTTCACATTCAAATTCAGCTATTCTTAAATCAAAATTCTTTTCTCCATTGAGTACTTTTTCAAAAAGATCTGGTACTGTCTTTTTCTCAATCCTTCTCATATATATATTTAGAAAAATTAATTTAAATATTTGCTAATTTCTTAGCATTTTCAATCAATTTCTCCTTGGTATTGAGCATTGGGTCTTCTAGTACCATGTCTAGTAATTCTTTCAATATTTTTCCTAATTCAGGACCTCTTTCAATACCAATACTTACTAAATCTTCTCCTGTAATCTTTAAATCTGCCACCTTGAATGCCATATCTTGTTGCAACACGGTAGATATTCTTTGTTGAAGCAATGTAATTTCTTCTGGTTTAAAAGCAGTCATTGGATTGGATTGAGCATCGGCCAAACGTAGCTTAAACAGGTCATCAATGTTGTCGATTCCTACTCTTTGTATGAATCTTCTAACAGCAGAATCGGACCATTGGTGTAATTCAATATTGTTCTTCTCCTCTTCAGTCATATCATCTTGCATGTGTGGGTAGTAGAACATATGGTTCTTGATTAACAATATCACTCGCTTTACTTCTGCTTGTGGGAATTTCATTCTTCTTAATATCTCTTCTACCATCTGTGCACCCATTGCATCATGACCATAGAAATGGCCATTCCCCATATCTGTCCTTGGTTTTGCGATATCATGTAGCAAGGCTGCGAGTTTTACACTGTCATGTGCAGAGTCGCATGTTCTAAGGCTATGCCAATATACATCATCGCTATGGAACATTTTTTGTTCTACACCTAAACCTTCTAGAAGTTCTGGCATGAACAATCGGAGTAATCCGGCCTGTCGCATTAAATCTATGCCTACAGATGGCTTAGAAGACTTTAAAAGGGTCTTCATGAATTCATCTCGGATACGTTCCATGGATACTTGAGCTGCCACTGGCACGCACTCAACTATGGCTTTGAATGTTTCTTCGTCAATCTCAAAACCAATCTGGGAAGCTAGTCTGCATGCTTTAAAAGCACGAAGTCCATCTTCTTTAAATCTTTCTAATGGTGTGCCAACTGCACGTATTTTCTTCAATTCGATATCCTTAATACCATCATATGGATCGTATACCTCCACCTCTATCTCTTCTTTACTTCCTTCTAGATCAAGACTTCCTAGGTCTATTGCCATTGCATTAATGGTGAAATCTCTCCTACCCAAATCCTTATCTATCTCCTTTACAAATTCAATATTTGTAGGCCATCGTCCATCAATGTAGTCGGATTCACTTCTAAATGTTGTAACTTCTACTTCCATTGTTTCTCCATGACTGTCTTGGACCAATGCCATAACGGTACCGAATTTAGCACCAACAGATACTGATTTAGGAAATATATTTAGCATTTCATCAGGTAATGCATCTGTAGCAAGATCGTAATCATGAGGGTCTAATCCCATGACAACATCTCGTACAGCACCTCCAACAAGGTAGCATTCAAAGCCCTCTTTACTGAGCATTCTACTTACTTTTTGTACATATTCTGGAATTTGTATTCTTACTTTCATAGTTCCTCCTTAATATATACCAAGAATACCAAAGAAGCACATCTACAACAAGTAAGCCTAGTAAAGGCCATACTCCCCTACCTGTTTTGGGTAAAACAATATCAGAAGTTCCTAATACATCTCCTGTTTCCTCTTCTTCTACGACACTCGCCTCAATATTTTCAATATGTTTTGTTTCTGATAAGACCATTGGTTGCGAAATCATGGTATATGGTATTCGTTTAATGCAAAAACTCTCTCTTTCTGGTTGTACAGAAGCCCCAGGTATAATTCCACCATCCCTATATGCATATACCGGTATCGCATCGGTTTGAGTATATGTATAATAAGGAGAACCATATATTGCGCATACTTGCTTAACATTTGGATTGTATATCTCAAAACTTCCTAATTTCTCAGATATTTCTGGTATTGAGAATTCTACTATGTGCTCTTGGTTTGCTGCCAAATTGAAAGTCTTTTCAAATGATCCATATGTAAACTTCAAATTGTTTAAATATTCATTGCTTGTATTTTGGATATATATTTTAAAATCCACACCCCCACTTCCATTGGCAGTAGCTTGTATATCATCAATACTCAAAGGATTTTTAATACTTACGCTATCCAGTGAATATGCTCCGCTTCCTCCATTTGAGATATTCCCTAATCCTGCATATTCCCGGTATATTCCCGATTTAATTAGGTTCTGAGCAGAATATTTAAATCCAAGATTACCATCTACAAATTCTGGTATATCCAAAATTTGAGTTAGGTCTCCATTTTCTTTAATATTTCTACTCAAAACCCAATCTATTTCTGAGATATCTACACTATGCCCTGTACTATTCCTGTACAGGTAGACTATGTCTACCTGTGTGCCTGGAGGCGCATCGATATGGTCAGCTACCATTGGAATGCGTCTTGTGTTGTCAAAATCTGTGAAAGATTCTAAATTGGAATTGAGTATGGATTCAGTATTTTCTGCTAGAAAATCCCCTTTGTTGTAGCGGATATTCTCTATTTCTGGATATCCATTTACCCCAAACGCTATGGTCTGAGAATATTGATTACTGGAGGTATCTCCATTTCCATCAAAGTTATCCGCGTATACTGGGGTAGCGAATATGATGAAGAAGTAGAGAATCATTTTAAGTATTTTTCGAAACATAATGTTTAAAACTAATAATTTAGTATTTAAACATTACAGTACAAAAATGAAATTTCCCTTAACTGACAACTTTTCGTTTGTCCATCTTAACTTTTTCAGTGACGTAGAAGTTTCGCTTAAAAGCAGATTGACCTAGCATCATCTCTGTTTGTGCTTGAACATATGGTATGAATCCGAAGGTAAGCATATTTACTGTAACTAAGAATGTCTCTGCGAAATCTAGAATATGTCTCCACCACTTCCAACTCTTAGGTACAGGTGTGATCATCCTTCTAAATATGACAATCGGGATATTAGTAAGAGTTATTACTGTGAATATGTAGCTAAGTGCTTTCTGAAGATTATATGCCAATACTGTGTACTGGTAACTTGGGCTAAGCCATCCCATTATTGTAAGTCCAAAGGCAAGTATGAAAACGACTGTTAGATACCATATTTGGTATTCAAATATGCTTTTGAGCATAAACAATTTTCTATATACTGGGAATTCTTTATTCTTCTGAAATAGCGCTGCCATTGTTATTGGGACATTAACAGTACCCCAGCCCCATCTATGTTGTTGCTTGTAAAATGATACATGAGATTTTACATATGTTTGGTTCTCTACTGCGTCATTGTATGTAGGAATATATACCTCTTGGCTCTTAAATGTACCATTGGTTCTTACCATCGCATTCCAGTAAAAAGCGGTATCATCATTTGCTATCTCTGGATTCCAATACTCCAAATTGTGTAGTGTTTTTAGATTTACAATATATGATGAGAATGTGTCTCTGACATACATGCTCTCACCCACAAATGGTATCTTCTTCAATTTATCCACTACCCAGTTTTGCAAAAGCACCAATGTCAGCATATTTGATTGAGCTCTAATCAATGATGGTACATGCCAAATATTATTATTAAATGTATGTAGAGCACTCGCATAGTATCTATTGTCTCTTTCGTCAACCGTTAGATATTTATACAGTACTGCTGAAAGATATTTTGGATGTGGTCTAAGATCTGAGTCACAGGATATTAACAAATATTTTGAAATATCCTTTCCTTCTTTCTCAAGATCCATAACCAAGTGTCTACCAGCCCAGTTAATATTTGCACCCTTAACTCCTGCAACTTCTCCTTCAATATCCGCAGGATGTATGTAATACCTTATACTTCCAAACCTGTCTCCATATTTTTGTTTGAGCACTTTTAAATTTTCCAACTGTAGCTCTGATTTCTTTTCTTCCATAGCCATGACTACATCTATCTTTTCTGCTCCGATATCACTGTTTGCCCATGCCTCGAATGATGGCTCTAAGACATCAAGCGTCTCACCATATACTGGGCATAGATATATATATCGAATTGTCTTGGCCTCTTCACCAACCTCTTTTTTAATTTTTTCTACCCAATCGGTAGATGTCTCTTGCTTTACCCTACGAAGTCCAATTGCGATTCCAGCGATGAACTTAACCGATCTAAGTAACCAATATGCCACTAAAAAGGCTACATATATTGCAAAAGCTTGATTCCATCTCAGTAATGCAAAGATTACTGGGAAGAGAATAAATAGCCACGTAAAAAAACCAGGTACTATTTCAAGTATTCTTCGAAGAAGATTTGGTGTTCCCGTAGGAAAGCCATCTACCCTATCATGTGGTTTAAATGGATTTTGAAACTTCACAACTCCTCCCAAAGTTCCATACCAGCGGGTACTTACTTTGTTTAATTTGTATCCTAATTTTTGAGTGAAGTGAAATCTTGCAAGATTTACGGATACAAGCCCCGTCAAAGCTGCAGCATATTCTCTAAGACGAGAAGATAGTCTTCCATCTCTATCCTGTCTTTCATTAACGGCTACACCTATCCCCTTATTAATCACCCTATACTTGTATCCTCTACTCACAATCTTTTGGATCATGAGGGTATCTTCCATATATTTGAAATCTACAACAAAGCCTCCAACTTCCTCAAAAGCTCCTCTCGTTATGATCATTACTGTACCCCAATCCCATTTTAATCCCGGTAATGGAGACATTGCACTGATATCTTTCGCAGCATTTATAGCTTTGATCGAAAGTACCTTACTAAATGATTTTTCTCCTGTATATGCAAAATGACATGTTGCACAATCCAATTCTTTTTCAACAAATATATCCACTATTTCCTTTAGATCTGTTTCTCCTAGTAATTGTACATCTGCATCTAAAAATACAATGATATTCTGAGTAGAAGCATTAAATCCGTTATTTCTTCCTACAGATATTGGCCCTCCTTTTACTACCTTTGCACCATATCCTCTTGCTATCTTAATGGTATTATCCTGAGACCCTGCATCCGAAACTATGACCTCTGTTGGTTGGTATATCTGTTTCTTTATACTCTCCATTAGAGCTGTAATATTCTTCTCCTCATTCTTTGTCGGTATGACTATGGATACTGGCAATATTTTATTTTCCATTTACTTTATCTTTTTAAATATATTTAGAACAAAAGCTTGGATCTTCTTTTCAAATGTTTTGTATACAATGAACATTATAACAGCTATGAGGAGGATAATTCCCATAGCTTTAAAGATGTCATATACCTGTGTAAATTGACCTACTCCTTTTCCAACCATGTATCCTATGAATGATAGCGAAACAGCTCTAATACCAGCCACAACTACTGCATATCCTAAAAATTTTGGAATACCCATAGCCTTCATCTTACCCATATACAGAATTCCCGGAATAGCCAAAGGTCCTGCAAATTTCACCAACATTAATGTAATACCTGGATGCTTCTTGTATGCTCCTTCTATTGTCTTTATGAAATCACTATTCTTACTATCTGTTAATCTTTTTACAATGTTAGTATCTGAAACTTTATGTCCAAGTAAGAAATAGAACATGTCTACTATCAATTCTATGACTATTGCAGCTCCTGCTATTATCCAGATATTGAGTAATCCACTTCCTGCTAATGTAGAAGCTATGAAATTGGTTGATGATCCATCAATGAAAAACATCAAGAATATGACAGGGTATTTGGCGGTTGAAATTATTTGTGTTATTAGTGCAACAAGATCCATAGCTTTGTTATATGTATATTCTTATGGAATTCACAATGATACTAATTACTAAGGATATTTACAAATATCCCGTATGTATATAAAAAACAAAACCGAGCGTTTCCGCTCGGTTATGATACTAACAATTTGCAAAAGAATTATTCAGTTATTGCTTCTTTAACTTCTTTAGCTTTCTTTACTACCTTCTTTGCTGTTTTCTTAACTTCCTTAACTACTTCAGCAACTTCTTTTTCGATAGCTTTCTTAGTAGCTTTAACCTCTTTAATAGGTTCAAGAATACTAATAATCTTGTCTAATTTCTTGTTTAAAGCTTCAATATCAGCTTTTAGATTTCCACAATCACAGCTAGAGTTTCTGTTTCCACCTCTATCATTGCTCTTGTTTCCTTCTTTACCTTCGAAACATTTACTACAATAGATTGGTTTGTTGCTAGATGGTTTGAATGGAACCTGACATGTTTGTCCACATTCATCACATACTGCTTCAAACATTTCTTTCTCTTCTCTGTCTCTGAATCCACCTCTATCAAAGCTTGGTCTTCTCTCCCTGCTTTCAAATCTTCCACCTCTGTCATCTCTTCCACCGTCTTCTCTCTTTGTTTCAAAACATTCACTACAGTAAATTGGTTTGTCTCCAGATGGTCTGAATGGGACTCTACAGTCCTTTCCACATTGATCACATACTGCATCAAACATTTCTGGTCTATCTCCTCTTCCACCACCACCAAAGCTTCTACCTCCACCACCAAAACTTCTACCACCTCCACCGAAGCTTCTACCACCACCTCTGCTACTTCCACCTGATCTATTAAAGTCTCTCATTGTATATATTTTTCTTTTAATTTTAATACGGACAGTAGTGAGTATATTCTAAAATGATTAGAATAACAAGGATGGGATATATATGGGGTATGGTTGTTAAAAGAAAAACGACACCCGTGTTTGTTTGCACGGAGTGCCGTTTGTTCTTTTTATTCAGTTGCTTATTGCAGGGAGATATTTCCAGTTCTCCATAAATCGAGGATCGATTGTTTTACTTCTTCAGTATTCGCCAACAACAAAATATGTTTGGTAAATTTTGAACTTGGATCTTTACCGGATAGAACAAGAGAAAAGCCTGTAATCTCTTTTAATGCATCGACTAACTCTGAGGAAGCTTTTGATCTCGAATGGAGAGCACAGAAGCCTGCCTCTTGATGCATGGATAGATAGAAGACGCTATTCCCTATTGTTCCATTCCAATCTTTGTTTTCGTTTTTAAGTACAAGTTTTCCATACCAAGTATCCCATCCTTTTCTTACAGGAATACCTTTTTCTTGAAGTTTTTCTACTACTTGATCCCAAGTTAGATACATGATTTTCTCCTTTACGCTTGATACTGGCTTTACCATG
Source organism: uncultured bacterium (assembly GCA_903906305.1). GTDB lineage: Bacteria > Patescibacteriota > Dojkabacteria > SC72 > SC72 > UBA12078. The sequence goes on from CAIVJR010000005.1 coordinate 49,066, forward strand.
ATTTCATCTCCTATTTTTTGATATCCACAAGTGGATAAAATTTTAAGTGTAATAGTTTCTTACACCCCAAATAATATCCACATGTACATATATCGCAACTGTTAAAGAACAAACAAGATTGAAAATGTGTAATACACATATATTTATATAATCCTGCTATGACAATGATTATATCTAAAATAGTAGCAGAAATCCACACTATGGGGTTTCTACAGTATTGTTTGTTAAAAGAAAAACGGCATCCCATGTTTTTGCACGGAATGCCGTAGTCCTTTAAAAAAGTTGTGATTGTTATACCATGAATTCTTCCACTCCCTTGAAATGGTCTTTTAACCATTCTATTCTGCCAGCACAATATTGACATCCCCATTCATAAGTTAAAGTACGTAATTGCTTAACAAGGTACTTTAAGTTGGGCTTAGGAAGCGGTAATTGCTTTCGAGTATTTTGGAGATGCTTCATTGCGGTATCGATTGCAGGGATCATATTCCTAAATGAGGGGAATCTTGTAAGATTGACTTCCTCAAATTCGGAAATTAATGATACAAGCCGCTCAATAGCAGCCTTCTTTCGCTTACTTCTTGGGGCCGTAATCATAAGCATAGCGCTGCCATCGTACGACAGGAGAAAGCAATAGTTTAATCTTTCGATCCGCCCCATTCCTGAAGAATTTCTCGCCAGGTAATCGTCCCTACGACGTACGGTAAAAACAATACCTTCTGCTTTCAATCTTTGCTGGATCTCAAGCCAATGTATCTGTTTCCGATCTACAAACTTTATTTCTTCCATCCTAGCCTCCTTCCGTATCCTATTAGCTCAATACTTTTAATTCCGTTACATCCATCATTCCTTTGAGAACCTCCAATCTTGCAGCTTTTTGTTTTCATAGATTACAAATGGATTACTTTTCAACATAGTTTCAGCTACTGCCTGAACGAATGGATCTCCAACGGGAGAATTGGGATTCGAAAGTTCCTTAATTACTAAGGTACACGTCGAGGTTCCATCCAACCAACAAAGTGTAAACCGATTTCCATCCAAATATCCACTTACTGTGGTTTCTGGATTTACATCAGTTATTACCTGCATCCCTAGAGATACAAGCTTTTTACGCACTTCTTCCCACTTGACTTGCGACATCTTTTTGAACATTGTCTTCCCCTTCCTTTCGTTATGATGGATAAAATTTTATCTGTAAAAATTTCTTACAGTACAAAATAATATCCACATAACTTTTTCTCACAACTTTTTAAAGAACAAACAAGATTGAAAATATGTATATACATATATTTATATATCCTGTATAGACAAGGATTATATCTCAATGTATGTAGAAAATCTATATTATAGGTTTATACTCCCCTACTTCTGTGTTACCACCAAATACAAAGCAACAACATAACACAATGTTATGACAATGAATGCAGCTAACATCCCATACTGTAATGCAGGATTCATAGATCCTTGGGGATATACTATCTGGAATACCAATCTAGTTAACCAAAGGGTACATGTAGCTCCAAGTAATACCATCATAGAGTATTTGTTTACCTTACCACTGTATATTAGAAGTATATTCATTACTCCAAACAATACCAATGAGAGTGAAAAGAATACATTGATAGCTCTAACAGCTACGATTAATTCTGTAGCCTGAGTATCGATATATGAATACCATTTCCATAGCTTTGGTACAAAAAAATGCCATATACCAAAACCAATAGATACACTACTACCAATTGTTACCAATATTTTTGTTATTAAATCCATCTGACTATTTTACAGGTAATATCTGATATTCGAAGGTATATCCACCACTCTTAGCTACTCCCTCTACCTTACTTCTAATATCTTTGTAATCAAAGGTATATTCATATTTCTTACCAAATAGATCAGATTGTTCTTGTATATTACCCTCTCTACCACCGTTCATAGTGTTGTATGTTTCTGTTTTAAAACCAAATCCAGTAGACATACCATCATCATATCCTCCTGATGTAAATCCACTTCCTGCTTCCATTAACATTTCAGAAAATTTTACAACCTTAGTATCTTCCTCTATTCTCATCTTAAATGAATATGTTAATTTCTTTGTAGAAAGGAATGCTTTTCTTTCTGCTATTGTTGATTTAAATTCATAGAGGCCTTTCTTTTCAGACCACTCTCCACTGTAGCTGTCTAGAGATTTTTTAATATCGTCGATCATATTAAATAGATTAATAATTTATTTTACTAAAACTTTTTTGTTCTCCTTCACACCCTTAATCAAAAGCCATAGCGTAAGAGAAACCTCTGCAACGAAACCAATAGCCATACATACTATTGAAACTGTTCCCAAACTTGGGAAAAGAAATTTTTGGCAAACATATATCATGAGGGCAACACCATCTACCGCTAAAATTATGCCTAAAGCTTTAGGAAGGAAACCCGATTTGAATACTAGATACCCTAGAGGGAATAGCCAGAGTCCAAATGGAACTTGAGCTGCAACCGCCCCTATTCTACGCAGATCAATGAATAGCATGGCCTGTGCCTGTAACTGATCAGGTGTAAAGACTTTAAGATAGTCTACCCCACTCAAAAACATTTGCCCCGCAAACAGACTTAACAAGCTAAAATTCCATATTGCAAAACCTGCAAAGTTTAAAAGTAAAAATAGCAATGCTAAGTTCTTGTTAACAGGTTTTAGTAGTACATACAAAGCCCAAGCTGCGAAAAGAAAAATTGCAGCTGAGAATAGACTAATTACAAAACCAATGCGGAATGAAGAATCATTGGTCATTATGTTATTGACAGTTTCAAAGGCATCTGAGAATACAAATTTCCCAAATATATCTGCAACTATGGATGTCACTACGTACAGCAAATATAGCCCTCCTGCTATTCTTGCAATTTTGTTAATCGGACTCATTTTTCTCTCCTTTATTAAATTATTTAGTTTGCTCTGTTCCATAAATCCCAAACAAATCATATGGTTTCTCTTGGAATCTGTTATTCATAAAGTAGCCTAAAACAAAGATAAGCACAATGAAAACGAACAATATAAATGATTGAACTTTAGATATCTTTTGAATATCTTGTTTTGACTTAACTTCACAAACTTCACCAGGACAGTATTGTGCCTTCTCCTTAAAAAAGAGCGGATAAAATTTACAACCTAAACAAATTCCAAAGACTGATTCAAAGAAGAGGAATATGAGACAAGTAAGACAAGTAATGCTCGCAATTGGGCTATATGCATTTATGATAATGAAATGGACAAACATTGTGCTTACTAATACTACACCAATTACCCAAGCAAACTTCTTCTGAGCCGCTCCTACATATTCAGGGGTTTGGTTTCTGACAACCCATCGTCCAAAGATTAGGAATGGTGAGTATTTGGGATTTATGAAAACCCTTATAACAAAATCTACAAGAAAAAGAGTTATGACATACTTAAGTGGCACAAAGTTCTCCTGAAACAGGATAAACATCCATGATATGAAGGCAGCCAAGAACATTATTCCTGCGGCGGCTCGTATTTCTCGTTCATTTAGAACTCGAATGTTGTAACCTTCTACATCTTCACCGAATTGAAATATTTTTTTCATTTTGAAGTAGTTATAGATTTATTAAATCCCTTTATCATTAACCATCCTGCAAGGAATAGTTCATTGGTTATGATGAGAACCATTAGTACATCTAATATTGGTGAGGTTATTCCTACCAATTTTGCTACATTGTTTATCAACAACATCCCACATGCTACTAGACCCCATATAGATATGAAGCGTGGTACGAGTTTAGTTTTGAATAACAGGATATAGAACAGGAATGCACTTATGATAAAGACATAGGTTTGTGGGTAGTTATATATCCAACTTCTCCAATCTGTAGATAAATTACTTAAAAGAAGTATTCCAGCTGCAATCATCAATGCTCCTTCTAAAACCTTCATTGCTATATATCCAATGGTAAGTCCTTTGTTTGAAGTTTTAAAGAAAGGGAATAATAATATTGTGATGCCAATTACTGCTAATCCACTGATTACATCTAGAAGTGTTGTTACCCATTTTATATCTGTAACTCCGCTAGCAAGCATGCTGTATGCTACTAGGATTAGGATTCCTACAATTATTGCCTTTGTTCTATTACTCATACCTTTTTAAATAATATTATTTGTCTAATATTGCCAAAGAAAAGTATGGGAGTCAATAAAGGTAAAAAACTATTGTTTGATATATTTCAATATTTTCTCCAATACACCATCTAGGTTCTCCCATGAAAGTATCTTTAATCCTTCTTCTATACCCATCCATAATATCTCCATACCAGAATCTGATTCTGCATTGGTTAATACTCTTTCTATCTTCTTCGCACTCTTTAGTATAGCTAGGAAATAGTGGTCTGTTTTATGTACATCCTTATTCCAAGATAATATGTAATCATTTATACCTACTGGTTCTATTATCTGTATATCACAATATCCTGTTTCTTCTGATGTTTCTCTCTTAGCTGCTTCTTCTAATGTTTCCTTTCCTTCTACATGTCCCTTAGGTAATACATATTTCTCTTCACCTTGTAATTTGGTTCTATGTATTACTAAGAGCTCATATCTATCATTATTCTTTCTTAAGAGATAACAGCCTGCAGATGTGTGTTCTTCCATATGATTAATTATATTCCCTTTGTTATATATTTGCGATATATTTAAGTAATAAGATTATAAAATATATCTATGCCAAAGAAAAAGAAAAGTCAGAAACGTCCTACGCTTCTCATAATCTCCATGTGTATCCTTGCATTAATATTAGTTGGTGTATTCATCTTCATATATGGATCAACCATGATGAATACTGAAAATGATTTTTTGAGAATAGATAAGTCAATAAAAGATAAATCTGTAAAAGATACAATCACCTATGTTCTACCCTCAGGTTGGACAGAGGATACAGAGGCTTCATATTTGAAAGAGACAGAAGCTGTACTTCTTAAGTCTGGTGACTACAAAGAACCTACAACAATTACCTCTGCGGATGGAAACGGTATTAGCATGCTTGTAAATGTCTCCCCTAGATATAGATTCCAAACATTGTCATCACAGAAATGGGATTTAAAGGGTAGTGGTTTTTCTAACTTCACAGATATATCAATAGATGGTATCTCAGGTATTAAGTATGAACTTATACATAGTGAGGACTATTTCTTGCAGTATTTCTTAATAAAGGATAGATATACCTTACAAATGAATATTGCCAATTCTAATCATACTGATATAGAAGATAAGTATTGGAATGATATTAACTCGGTTATCAATTCTATACAGTTTAAATAACTGAAGAATTCGGCCGATGGCTTGTTAAAAAGCCATCGGCTTAATCTTGTAAATCTTTTTAGACGACTACTCTACCAAAAACTCATCTTCTGGTTCCTCAATTTCAGGAACTCCCCGCCAAAAGACAACCATCAGCAGAAGATTTAACAAAGATAAGATTATTGGCAGCCATAATAATCCTGGACGATGTTGAATACCCGCAATAACCACTGCAGCAAGAAGTGCAATGCCTGCAGAGATAGAGTATCCCCGATATGATAGAATTTTCTTCTCTCGAAGAAGCATTATCCATGCAATAGCTATCAAACCAACAACGATCATCCAGCAGATGCCAAGTACTCCTGGGTCTTTCAGAATTTCTATCATAGTCTCTCTCCCTGTTATAAAAGATCATGCAAGATTTATACCTCACCGTGTGAAGTAATTAGCTTATTATACTACTACAAAAGGAAATATTACACTGTATACACCCCCCCCCTGCTTACCACTTCCATCACCAAAATAAATAAATTAAATCTCGAGAATATCGTCTTCCCTGATGTAAAATATCCCTATGATTATTTTCATAGATGAATCAGGAGATACTGGCTTTAAAGTTGCCCAAGGTTCAAGTGAATCCTTTGTTATTGCACTTGTAATTTTTGATACAGAGTCTGATGCAGAAGAAACTGCTGAAATCATCAATAATTTCAAAGAAGAAATGAAGCAATCGTTAAGATCAGAAGTAAAGTTTAACAAGCTAGAAAAACACGAGCGATTAGCATTTTTGAATAGGATAAAAGATTGCAAATTTAGAGTTCGTACGATAATTGTAAATAAAGAGTTTGTTAATACATCTAATCCAAAGAGAAATACAAAGTTCTACTATCGATTCTTTCTTGAGCAACTCTTAGAACATAACCGTAATTCCATAATCGATGCTCAATTACGATTAGATGGTTTGGGAGAAAGGAGCTTTAAAAGAGCAATGAATACCTATCTTCGTCAGAATTTAAATAGGAAGACAAAAGAGAAAGTTATGAGAGATATTCAATTCGTTAATTCAAAAAATAACTCTCTGATACAGCTTGCGGATATGATTGCAGGAAGTATACATAGGTACTATCAAAAGGATAAAAATGATAGCAAGGTTTACAAGAAGGTTATAAAGGAGAGAATAGAAGAGGAATGGATATTTAAAAATTCGATCTAGTGCCTATCTTAGTGCTTGTCTAAGAACGCGCACCATGCGGTGACAATTCGGACACTAGATCTTTGTATTTACATTATATACTACCTAAGAAAAGGATGTCTAGTTTTTAATTAGTTCATTGTATACACCCCCCTGCTTACCTATTCATACATCTCAAACAATTCCTCCAACGGAACTTGTATCTCATATACAGGATACGGAAAAGCATTAATACATTCTTCTAAAGTATTCGCTGTATCTAAATTCTTTTTAAACACATCATATACCTCTCTGTTTCCAATTAAATCCCATTTAACAAACTGTCCCCATAATCCCAAGAAGTTCTTTTCTTTCTTCTCCCTATTCTCCCCTAAAGCATATTTACTTGGAAAGAAACTTTGGTAATTAGGAATATTTTGTAACCATGTAGAACTCTTTAAATATTTTGCATCTTCAAAAAGATTCATATTCTCATGTATATACTTAATCATACTTCTAAATTCTTCTCTTCTTTGAGGAAGATACTTAGTCGAAAGATCTCCATATTTCTCTTCATTTCCATTTTTAAGTAAATCTGTTCTTCTAGGTGAGAAATGTAACCTAATCTGTTCTCTTTGTTTGTTGTAATCACCATAGTTAATTTCAAAGCATCCAAACCTATTAGTTTCTTCCTTTTCCTCATTACTAATCTCTATCCTACTGTACTCCTGTTCTAAGAATAGTTTGTATGTGATGTCCGATATCTCCTTTGGGGTTGAAACTCCTCGTATTTCATCCATATATGCCTTCCAGAGGGGTGAATATATTCCCTTCTCTTCTTCTTCACCATATTCTTTGTTTGTTAGAGAGTTGTAGAGATCGGTATATTCAAACATACTTTCCTCCAATGTCTCTCCCGTTATTTCAGATACCTTTTTTGCAAAGGACACTTGTGCATCAAAATATTCATATGGTTGGGATATTACTTCTACTTTGTTGTCTTCAAGTTCTGCTGACATTGTATGTATCTATCAGATTATATGTATAATATATCATGAATGAGATAACTATTAGAAAAGTAGAAGTAAAAGATATATTAGGGATTATAAGGGTGATAAACGAGTCTGTAATGGCTACTCATACCAGACTATATCCTCCTAAGGATATTCAAGAGACTTTGGATAACTATACCGAAGAGAAGGTTGAAAGATATATCAAGGAATATGATTACTTTGTAGCAGAGTTTAACAATGAGATTGTTGGTTGTGTTTTAGCTAAGGAGAGTAAGATGAGGTCTTTGTATGTTCTTCCTTCTTTTATGGGTAAGAGTCTTGGTAAGAGATTAGTAGAAAAAGCTGAGGAGTGTGTTAAAGCTAATGGTTATAATGAGATATTTCTTTGGTCTAGTTTAGTATCTCATGATTTCTATATACATATGGGTTATGAGGATGTTAAGGGTATAGAGAATATGGAGGGGTTAATATTGCATATTGAGATGAGGAAAATCTTCAAGCCATAAAATTCTAAGCTACTCTTCCCTGAATATTGTAAAATATTTCTTTCGAAAAATTAAATTTTGGGGAGATATTGTCTTCCAAGACTTTAATCACATGCCCTAACATCTGATATGCAACTGCTAGGATAGCCTCACTAGGAAAAAGAGTATAATCTTTGTCTATGTTAGACCAATCTAATGATTCTGCATTTGTATGACTAAAGCTATGAGTCACTTTTAATACTTTTTCATAATACACTTCTGGGAAACCTACTTCTATCATCCTTTCTTTTAAATTACGATTAGCCCATGTACTTCCAAATCCTTTTTCGGAGATATCTTGAAAATACAAGTCAATCCTTTCTTCTGTATCCTTGTTTAAAATCCATTTAAGATTTATAGTATTTTCAATTAATGAACGTAATAAAATAGCAGCTTCTTGATTAAAATTCTTATCTGTTAAAAGTACAATTGCTTCAGCAATATGAAATGATGTATATCCCAATCCTTCAATTATTATATTTTTGCGAAGATTTGGGAAATCTCTACCTATCTCATCAAATATTTTGTTACTTCTATCAATAGTTTCGATTATCAGTTGTCTATATGTAGGTTTTTCTTCTTTTTTCATTAAATTATTCTAGTTAAAAATTATCAACTATTCCAAGTATCTTCAGAATTCAGCAGGTATGGTTCTATTGCTTCTCTCCCACCAAGATAAGTATTTCCAAATTGTATAATTGTGGAATACAAGAATGCCAATGCTGCTGCAGACGAATTTATTACTACATATCCCGGAATCTGGGATAATGTTTCAAATTGTGTATACTCATCCGAGATACATTCTATAATACTCCTCTTAATCAATATCCCCCTATCTAACACACATACCATATCTATCAAATTTGGAGTCTTGCTCCGCATCAGATACTTCCCAATTGTTGTGAGATTTCTGCCAGAGTATGCAAAGATAATTTTAAAAACATCTATTCCAGAAGGATATTCATAACCCATTAATATTCTGGTTAAGGGCATTTCTAAAGTCGAAAGTTTTGATAATGTAGCATTCGCCTCTAAAAATTTGTCTGAATCTAAGAATGATTTGATCTCTATAACTGCAAATACTCCTCCAGCTAAATAAGTATTCTCCTCGCCATAGTCAAGAAAAGCCGCGCTGTGATTCGTTATTATTGTATCTAGCTGTCCTGTTCTATGCCCTTTGTGATCTATTATTTCACCCGCCGCAACTCGTAACTTCAGAGGTAATATTTTATTTACAAACTTATTTACAAAAGCTTCTCTATTTGCGCCAATATTCACATTCGCAGATTGTTGTTTTGAACGTTCAAAATATTGAAGTAAAATCTCCGCTTCCTTGGAAAAATAGTTAAAAAATGGTGTATTCGACATCCAATTTGTTTTCATAATATAGCAAACGGAGAGGAAGGGATTCGAACCCCCGATATGGTTACCCATATAACGGTTTTCAAGACCGTCTCATTCGACCACTCTGACACCTCTCCATATATATGAACATAGGGATTATACCAAACAAATCACTAATTCTACACTATTTAATTTCTCCAAGCCTAGCCAATACCCCTTCCCTTACTCTCTCAGGTTGATCACTTAAACCCCAATTAATAGCCTTCTCTACATCCCAATCCTCAATACCATCCCCTTCTCTAGTTGCTGTAATATCTGGGTATTTAGGTGAATATGTAAAACTTCTAACAGATCCAGGCAAATTATCAAGAACACCTTTTCCAAAAATCTCAGGAGTCATTTTCAAAGCAATGGAATTTATTGCTATCATCCCTTGTATCGTTATGATACTTGCGACAACGGTATTTTTGTTTTCCTTTGCTCCTGTTTCAACAGACGGAATATTAAATGCCATAACGATATCTTTAATAACTAAACATGAAGATTATACCAAACAAATGACTAATATTTAATCCTCTAAAGCCCAAGCCATAGCCTGCTCATCATTCCAAGTCTCCGTACCAATATCTCTAAAAGCTCTAACACTAGGTAATTCTAGATATACAAATTCTTGTACATTATTTGGTAAAGCATCCAAAACCATTTTTCCATATTCACTACTACACTCCTTCAAAAGCTCCAAATCCTCACCTCCCCTGTTAATCAACCCTTCAATCGTACGAATAGCTTCAACAACACAAGCCTTCCTTCTTTCTTCAGGATTAGATATTGAGTCCAGATCTAGCAGAGCATCTCGAAGCATATAATGGTTTATTAATACCTTATTACCTCAAATTATACCAGAAATACACCATTAAATCTTGTACCCACCCTCAAAAATACCCTTAATAACAGATTCTAAATTAGGTTCACTAATATCCAAATCAACAACCTCAAACAAATTTAAAAGTTCTTTAGACACATCACTAACCCTCTCCCTACTCACCACCAATGTACCCTCATTACCACTACACTCAGTTAACTTACCTAATCCTTTAAAATCATCAGGACTAATATTCTCCTTTAAAACAAAATGAATATGTTTTTCCTTAACAAAACCATTAATCAATTCAGAAATCTTACCATCATACAAAACCACACCATGATCAATAACTATAACCCGCTTACAAAGATCAGAAACATCCTCCATATTATGACTTGTCAAAAGTACCGTAGCCTTGTACCTCTGGTTATACACCTTAACAAACTCCCTCAAGTTATGTTGAGAAACCACATCCAAGCCAATAGTTGGTTCATCCAAGAATACTAACTCAGGAGTATGTAACAACGCAGCAACAATCTCACACCTCATACGCTCACCCAAGGAAAGATTTCTAGTAGGCTTAAGTATAACTTCTTGTATATCCAAAATCTCAACCATCTCATTTACCACCTCATTGTATTCCTTGTCCGAAATACCATATATCTCCTTGTTAAGTTTGAAAGTCTCAATTGGAGCTAATTCCCACCACAACTGACTCTTCTGACCCATCACAAGTGCAATCTTCTGTAGAAATTCCTTCTTCCTCTTCTCAGGCTTAAATCCCAACACCTCAACCTCACCACCAGTAGGAACCAACAAACCCGAAAGACATTTCAAAGTAGTAGTCTTACCCGCACCATTAGGGCCAATGAATCCAACCACCTCTTCACCATATATATCAAAAGAAATATCCTTAACCGCTTCCACCTCCCTCTTCTCAGTACTAAACAAACCCTTACTAACTCTAGTGTGATATATTTTCTTTAAATTTTTTACATGTACAACCGTCTCTTTCATATATTGATTGACTAATAGTTTCAATTTACAATATCATTATCATAATGAAAACTGCCAACATATTCAAATTAGTACTAATAGCTGGGATATCAACCTCACTAGCACAAACCGTATTCGCTACAGACCTAGATTCAGGGAATTACAAAATCGTAGGAGCTACAACATCCGCAGGCGGAGGACTACTAGACTCAGCATCAGGTAACTACAGCCTCATGAACTCCATTGGAAATATATCCGCAGATCCTAGAAATTACTCTACTAATTACAGACTACAACAAGACCCATCCGCAAACTTCATAGCTGCACAACCAGGAATACAATGCTTTGAAACCGTTTCAGATGGAAGTACTAACTGTTTAACAGGACCAACCGAATTAAGTGGAGGAATGGTTGCAATCTGTGGAACAGGAGGATGTTATGACAAAGCTAGGTTTGAAGTCATAACTAACAGTAACCCATCAGACACACTGTATACCATCGCCATATCAACGGACAATTTTGTAAATGACATACAATATATTGATGGAGCTACATTCAGACCAGAGGCAGAAGGAAACCATGATATTAATGATTTTAGAACACAAGCATATTGGGAAGCTGAGGTATTCAATATTAAGGCTCTAGCATCAAATACCCTTTACTCCATTAAAATCTCTGCATTACATGGAGATTTTACACAATCCGATTACAGCAAAACCTCAAGTACAACCACAGGAATTGGAAGCATATTTTTTGATATTGATATAGCTTCATCAGGTGGAACAACAGCAGAATCGAGCTCACCATATACCGTAGCATTCTCCGGAGCTGACGACCTAGTCGGAGGAGCTGCAGCTACAACCGCACCAAACTTAGTTTGGTTAGATATTGATAGCAACTCATCAGGAGGAGTCGCAGTAATACAATTTGGTAAAAATGGAGGCCTATACAGTACAACCACAACTCAAACCATATCCTCATCATCCACCAATCTCGATACCACATTAGAAGGATTTGGATTACAAAGTTTCTATATGTACAATGATACTTCTGGATTCTTAGGAGATCTTACCGCTACTACTAATTACGCAGGCACACTTAACAATGTAGGCGCAATTACAACTACTGCAAACAAGATATATGATGGAGATGGACCAATCAGTAATGGAAGAGTTGCAATGTATTTGATCGCAAAAGCAGGTACAGACAAAGTTCCTGCTACCGACTATTCTGAAGAAATCTATTTTGTTTTGGTACCTAGGTACTAATCGAGCATACCCCCTGCTCCAATGTTTTTAGAGAATATTATTATTAACACATAATTATTTGACAAAGCATACATATTTAGATTAAATTATATTTGTATTAAAGGTACTCAATTATATTTCTGCCCTAAAAATATGAAAAAGTCTGGCTTGATCACAGGAAGTATCTCCGTTCTCGTTTTAACGGTATTCTTTATACTCATTTCTCCCGTATTTACCTCTAAAGCAGGTGCATTAACTGCAGCATATCTCTACTTAAGTAGAATTCAATCCAATGTTAATGGCGTAGCTCCAAATACCGTTGAATATGTATTAGCAATAGATACAGCACAAACAATACCATCAGGTGGTACAGTAACAATTTCATTTCCTGATGCAGATGATGCTGGATGGTGTAGAACAGTAGGTGCTTTAACAGTGGCAGGAGTTGCATCCTCAATAGTAGACTATGCCGCAACCAATTGGGCAATAGATGCAGTTATGCCTGACTCAGGCTCTGCTTTGACAGCCGTCTGTGCACAAGGATCAGGAGCATCATCAGTAGACAAAATTACAATCTCAAATGTTGGAACCCTAACCGCAGGTACTACATATGGTGTAAAAATCACAAATGGATCGACTGCAGGTGTAATTGGAACTGCTGCCGCTGCTGGAGAACATGATGTAACTGTTGAAGCCAAAAATGGAGCAACCATTGATTCAAGTACATTTGGCCTATACCTGGTTGCAAGTGATACAGTTGTTGTCTCTGCTACAGTTGCATCAGTACCATCAGTCACATGTTCAATTAGTACAAGTGCTGTAAGTCTTGGTTCATTGTATCCTGGTGGTTCATATGCAACCGTAAATCATACAATCTCAACTACTACCTCAACCACAACAAGTGGATACTACTGGGCCTCATACGGCGCAGGAGATGGCTCTACAGATGCAGGACTTTACAAATCCACAGCAACTACATATTTGATTGCATCAACTGGCAGTGGAACAATTGGGCTTACAGGTGTAAATGCTGAAGGCTTTGGAATGACAGTGTCAGACCCAGATGCTGCAGGAGCAGCTATAGTACCTGCAGATTTCAGCGACGGAACCGCAGGGACATTTGGTTCCTTGGACCGAACTGTCGCAGGAGCACAGATGATTCTTTACCAAAATGGTGCACAAGCATCTGCAGAAAATGCTACAATAACCTATGGTGCGAGAGCTGGAACATCTGCAGTTGCAGGTAGTTACTCAGAAAGTGTCACCTTTGTTTGCGGTGGTTATTACTAGCATCTATGAAAAACATACATACCAATATCTTTAAAGGAATATTTGTCCTGCTATTCTTCTTTTCTTTGTCGCTTGTTTTAGCTAATCGTACATATGCACAAACCTCTCTTTCAATTGGTACTGCACCTACTTCAGAAAAACTCAAACTCTCCCAAGGTCAGAAATACAATGGTGAATTAGTAGTATGGAACTTAACTAACAAAGCAATAACCTACAACATTGTAGTCAAAGGCTTTAGACAGATTGAAAATCAACCTGGTACCGCGATAATGCTGACAGACACAGAAGAATCCAAATCCCTCTACACAGCTACCGATTGGACCAAGGTAAGTATCAGTAACATTGAATTAATACCAAACAAAAACGAAAAAATATATTACGAAATCAATGTACCTAAGGATGCAACCAAGGGAGAATATACTGTAATCATAGCTTTCATATCTGAAAATGAAGAGAAATTAACTGAAAGTGGTGCAACCACAACCCTTACCTTAGGCATGCCCATATTAGTTCAGATTGGAGATGAATTTGTAGAGAATGCAGAACTTTTAAAGTTCTCAACAGACAAAAACTTCTATGAGTACCCTACCCTTACATTTGATACAAGGATTAAAAATCTAGGAGATACACATATAACCCCGGTGGGAGAAATCGTCTTAAGCAATATCTTCAAACAAGAGATAGCGAGAATACCATTTAACGCGAATAACCAAAGTATATTAAGAGACAATACAGGTAACTACGAAACACTTTGGAATCTAGGAACCTTCCTAACTAAGGACAAAGCGATCGTATTAGGACCAATTAAAGCTAACTTAGTACTCACCTACCGAACATTCCAACCAGGATTTGCACCATTAACATCAGAGATCACATTCTGGATTCTACCTTGGAAGATAATATTGATAGCCGTAATTGCAATCATAGCCATTGTTGTCATTGTAAAGGTCGTAAGAAAGAAAAGACGACCTGTTGTACAAACTCAATATACTCCATACTCTTACCCATTACCAAGATGAAGCTAAAAACCTGCCTCATAACTACAATCCTTTGCATATTAGGGATATCATTCTTAACCCCTTCAAAAGTACAGGCAGATTCTGTCACCCCATCAATATATGAGACTTCAATTCTAAAAGAAGCAAATGGAAAAGGAAAAGTAACTTTTAAGAATGAAGGAACTACCCCAGTAAAAATAACCCCGCGTGTTTCAGCATACGATCCAAAGACTCTACAACTCATATCAGAGGAAAAAACTCTTTTTCTAGTATTAGATAGAGAAACATATACCGTACAACCACAATCTTCATTGATATTGAACTACGAGATCAAGCCACCAACTAATCTTTCAGCAGGTACATATTTCAATCTCATCATATTTCAAAAATCAGCAGACTTAACTGTAACTAATCAACCAAACCAGTTAGGAACAGTAGAAAATCTTTCGCAACTTGTAAGCATCCATATATTGGAAAAGCAGACCACATATCCATTACAGATAAAGAGTGATTTTGCACAAATAACTATGGAAATCACCGATGCAGGGATACCATTCCTCAAACCCATGACTGTTAAATATACATATCAAAATACAACCAACTATGTATTACAACCACTTGGAGAGATACAGTCATTTGATCTAAAAAGTTCATACTCCCCTGAGTATATACAAATCAATGCTACAGGCAAAAAACTCTACCCCGGGGATAGTATAGAAGAGACGATAACCATGGATAAATGGCATATATCGGACATATTGTTTGGAAGAAAAATTGTCGGAAGATTCTACAATGGCATCGATCAAAACTCGATAATCAAGGAACAATCTCAAAACACCTACTACATATATCTAGCCATAATCGCAGGAACATTAGTCATGGTATTTGTATTGATTAAATCAATACAAGCAGACAAAAAGAGAAAAACTACTTAGTAATATCCTTAGTAGTCTTAAAAGATATCTTTGCAACATTCTTCAATTCACTAATTCCATATTTCTTAACAAATTCCTTCCCCTTCCCTATGACATGCGTTGCACCCTTTGGAAAATCAAACTTGTATGCGTTCCCCATTTTCTCCATCTGTTCTAAGAATACACCTCGAGCCAATACAGATGCCGCAGCTACTGCGATATCAGATTCTCCCTTGTGGAACTGATTAATATCCGCTCCCTGCCCCATCTTACCCAGTTCATTCAATATTCTACTCTTACTGTTTGAGAATTGATCAATAACCACGGTATTACATTCAATATTCTTAGATTTAAGATCACCTAATCCCATTTCAATAACCTTGGAATGTTGTCTCGCTAATAATATTGCTACATTCCCTGTTTCCTTTTGCAGATCAGAATATTCAGCAGGCATTACAATACTCACATAGTAATATTCATAATCTTTTAACTGTTCATACATTTCCATAATCTTCTTGTCAGAAAATTTCTTTGAATCTCCTACCCCTATCTTTTCAAAAATATCTACATTTTCAGGATTAACAAAACATGAGACTACAACCAAAGGACCAAAGTAATCTCCTTTACCTACTTCATCTACGCCTAAATGAGGAACCAATGTTTTGTTGCCTACTTCAGACGTTTCGCCTAATATCTCAGAAAAATCTTCATTCCCCTGAAGTACAAGTTTACCACTGGTATACAACATTGCTGCAGAACCTAGATAGCTCTTCATTCGAAGTTTTACATATTCGTTGTTGGATTTTTCTTCTCTCCATTTCAATTTAAGAAGAATATCCTTAATATTTTCTTCTTGAATATGTGTTAATTGGACAGTTTTAGTATTTTGCATATTTAGTACCTTCTGGAGTATCAAAAACTTTAAATCCTGCTTCCTCTATGAGTTTTCTAAACTTGTCTGCATCATCATATCTCTTTTCAGCTCTAGCAGTATCTCTTTCTCTAGCATATTTCTCAATCTGTTCATCAGCTATGACTACACTGTAATCTTTAATATTATTCAAATTCAATCCCAACACCCTATCAAACTCCAATACTGTAGCCAATATATCTTCTTTGTCTTCCTTACTCTTTAACATCTCATTTAGGATGGAGAGTACCTCAGACATATTTAGATTGTTTTCCAATGCATTCTTAAATCTCCCAATATATCTTGGTATGACCTTACCACTCTTGTCTCCTAATTCCTTTACCTTCTTGTTAAGACTTAGCCTTGCATTCTGAGCACCCTTTAGAGCCTCTGTAGAGAACTGTAGCTTCGTATGGTAGTTAACAGATGCAAAGAGGTATCGAATATCTAAAGCATCAAATCCTTGGGCTATGGCCTCTGGCAATGTATCTGCATTCCCTTCACTCTTGGCAAGCTTAGCATCATCTTTAGTTACTACCCATTCATTATGTACCCAATATTTAACAACTGGTTGTCCAAATGCTCCAATATTTTGTGCTCTCTCATTTGGATGATGTACTGGTATATGATCTATACCTCCTGTATGTATATCAAAATGTTCTCCAAATGCTTTGTTACCCATTGCAGAACATTCAATATGCCATCCTGGGAATCCCTCACCCCATGGAGAACTCCAATGCATATCGTGGTTGGCATACTTACCTACTAATTTCATCCACAATACAAAGTCTGCTGGATTCTTTTTGTTTGGATCTACTACAACATCTTCTCTGTCTCCTACCTTCTTGTCTTCCAACTTCTGACCTGTAAATATGGTGTAATCAGGTACTTTGGTAACATCAAAATACAATGCTTTGTCTGTTTCGTAGGTATATCCATTGGCTTCCATTTTTTTAACTAGTTCAATGATTTCTGGAATCATGTTGGTTGCTCGCATCCATCCAAATTTTTCTACATCTTTGTAATCTAAATCTCTGGATATGACATCTCCGCTTGGTGTGAGGATATTTAATGCTTTGAAGTCTTCTAATACCGTATTGATATACTTGTTTGCTACATCTATGGCGGTTATTCCTTCTTTTGCAGCTTCATTATCCATTTTGTCCTCTCCAAAGTCTTCATCATGGCTCATGTGTCCTACATCTGTGAAGTTCATTACTCTGTTTACATTGTAGCCTAGGTATTTGAAGGCTCTGTGCATTACATCCCAGTTTATATATGCCCTGATATTGCCTAAGTGCATTCGGTAGTAGACTGTTGGTCCGCAACTATATATTGAGATTTCGTTATCTTTAATGGTTTGGATATCTACTACTTTTCGATCTAGGGTTGAATAGAGTTTCATTGTTTTAAATTATATCAGATTAAATAGAATAACCAATGATTACCTTACAGCAATCATACTAATTTCTAAAACGGCTCCCTTAGGCAATTCTTTTACCACAACTGTCTCTCTTGCAGGGTATGGTTGGGTAAAATATCTTGAATATATCTCATTTAATGTACTCCAAATCTCCATGTCGGTTATATATATCGTTGTCTTAACAACATTTTCAAAGGTCATATTTGATTCTTTAAGTATATATTCTAGATTTTGCATAACTTGAACCACTTTTTCTTCATCGGTTCCTTCAATCAAGGTTCCATCTTTGGTTAGATGTATTTGGCCAGATGTATATACAGTATTTTGTGCTTCAATTCCTTGCGAATATGGTCCTATTGCTTTAGGTACCTCCGTAGATTTTATTTCTTTTTTCATCATATATTTAAATATATATTAATTATGGAGGTGACTATGGGAGTTGAACCCATCTAAAAGGTTTTGCAGACCTTCGCCTAACCGATCGGCCAAGTCACCAATACATATATTGGCTATTGAACGATGTTTAAGGATTTGGGATATTTGTTTAAACAGCAAGAATAACCAATATTTAATTATTGGTTACAACAACATGTAATGTTATTTAGTCTGTTTATCATATTGGGGATTATATCAATGTAATATTGATACAGTCAAATATATCTCTTAAATACAGATATGCTATTCACTTGGGGTACCTATATTTTTATTTTCTGTCTTGTTAGACAATTTTTTTTATAGGTACACCCAAGGTGCAGAGAAATGAAAAAAGATTTTATTGAGA
Organism: uncultured bacterium; assembly: GCA_903906305.1. Classification (GTDB taxonomy): domain Bacteria; phylum Patescibacteriota; class Dojkabacteria; order SC72; family SC72; genus UBA12078. The sequence continues at coordinate 67,835 of CAIVJR010000005.1, forward strand.
GGAAATAAGTTGAAGCAATGTAACAAGATCTTTTCCGTATTCGCTGGCAAACCAAGCAATAAATAAAGCGATCGCTACCAATAATCCCATGAAGAAAAACTTATCTTCTACCGATAATCTTTTTTTCTCTTCCACTTTCTCTTTCATTTTTTCCTCCTTTTTCGACACCCCATTGGTGTGCGATTATATCTAACATCAAAGATATTAATATCAGGTAAATCGCACACACAAAGATAGAATTAGGGAAAAATGTAGTATTAAATAACTAAGTATCTAATACAATTCCCTCTGCATTTAAGAAATATATTTTAAAAGAGCAGTCTATTTAACTACTCCATTATACAATTTTTAGAGAAATATATCAAAACTATAGGTCGAGGCTAGATTCCCCTTCTCCCTTCTAACGCTCTCTTTAATGTAAGCCTATCAGCATATTCCAAATCCGCTCCAGTAGGTAACCCCATTGCTAATCTCGTAATCTTTATCTTCTCATCCTTAAGTTCAGATTTAAATAAATCAATAATATAACTAGCAGTAGCCTCACCCTCTAAACTAGGATTAGTAGCAACAATAACCTCTAAGGAATCACAACTCTCTAACAATTCCCCCACCCTAGCCTTCAATTCCTTAAACCTAATCTCTTCCTCACCAATACCCTCGGCAGGAGATATAACTCCGCCAAGCACAAAATACAAACCATCAAAAATACCAGAATTCTCAAACGCAACCACATCCAAAGGCTCTTCAACAACACAAAGCTTATCCTGTTTCCTTAATTTACTAGAACAAATATCACACACCTCCTTATCACTAACATTGAAACACTTCTTACAATTCATAACCTCATCTTCCATAGCTAACAAAGCATTAGCTAATTTTGTAGCATCCAACTTAGAAGAACGAAGATAGTGGTAAGTCATACGAGAAGCAGATTTAGGACCAACCCCAGGTAATCTACTAAATTCATTAATTACATTTTCTACAGACTTGGGTAGTACTGACATTATTTATTACCAAATAGTTTTTTAATCTGTTCTAAATCAACATCCTGAGCCATATCCTTTTGTAATTTCTTTTGGTAATCCTTAAATGCTTCCTTCATACCATTCTTTATTGCACCTGCCATATCTGGATCTAAGTACTGCTCATCGATATATATATCTTCAAACTCTTGAGCACCGTTCATAAAGATGATGATCATTCCATTCTTAGACTCACCTTTAATCTTCTTCTCTCTCATCTTGTTCTGCATCTTCTTAGCTTCATTCTGCATCTTTAACAACTCTACTGGGTTTATCATGATAGTAATAATATAAACTAAACAAGGATATTATATCGTAAAACTACATACCTTCAAAGATTGCCTCTATTTCTGCTGATACCTTCTTAGCTTTGAAGAAGTTAGGCTTCTCTGATTTCTCCTCCTTATGAGCTTCTTTCTTTGTGGTGACAGGTACATTTCTAAGTACAAATTCAGCATCAGATTTCTTTTCTAATCTCATCTGGTCATTAACATTACAAACAATTTTGCATGAAGAACCAAACATTTTTTTGAATACGGTGGAAATAGCCTCTCTACTCTTTGGTATCTCTATCCTATCCTTGTGGAATGAGAAAGGTACTTCAACTGTTAATACACCTTCATTAAACCCAACGACATTTGCACTACCTAAAAATGCATACAGATTGTTGTTAAATGGCTTAACTTCTAACACAAAGCTCTCCCATCGCTTCTTAACATCATCTGCAGATATATCATCATTACTAATATCATCCTCTTCCTCTTCAGAATCTTCTGCTACCTCACTTGGAATTGGTTCTTCTTTAACCTCTTCCTTAATTTCTTCTTTTTTAATTTCCACTTGTGGAGCTATCTTGTTCTTAACATCAGTATTAACTATCTTTACCTCAGTGTCTGGTACTGGTTCATCCTTCATCATCTCAGGGATAATCATTTCTAATACCAATGCTTGATTACTTGCATATTTAATACGATTTTCAGCCTCTAAGAAAAGATTAATCACCCTATGAATCATCCTAATATCCCACCCACTAAACATTTCATAGTCTTTTCCTAATTTTCCCTTAATCTTTCCAACTAATATTTCTCTCAATATGGAAAGAGTATAGCTTGTAAACTGTTGAAGATTTACACCCTTTTCTTCTAAACCTTCAACAATCTCCAATGCTTTTTTACCATTACCCTCTTCTAGACTACTTAACAATGTTGTCACCTTGTCAAAATCTGGCAATCCCAATATATTCCTTACCTCTTCCTCAGTAATTTGTTTTTTTCCTTTCTCTTGCCCACTGTAAACAACATCCAAGAGTGAAAGTGCATCTCGGTAACTTCCTTTAGCATTCTGTACTAGCAAAGCTAATGCTTTTTCAACAACACCAATACCCTCTTCCTTAGATACACTGGATATCACTTCAGCAATTTCAGAATCTGTACCAAGTCTAAAATCATATCTCTGACATCTCGACAAAATCGTAGGTGGCAGCTTATGTACATCAGTTGTAGCCAACATGAAGATTACATGCGCAGGAGGCTCTTCTAGGGTCTTGAGAAGGGCATTAAAAGCCTCAGTCGTAAGCATATGAACCTCATCAATGATATATACCTTGTATTTACCCTCTGATGGTGAAAATTCAATCTTTTCTTTTAATTCTCTAATCTGATCAATACCTCTGTTTGAAGCTGCATCTATTTCGATTAAATCCATCATTGATCCATTGGAAATAGCATTACATATACTACATTCATTGCATGGATTACCATCGTTAGTAGGTTTAAGACAGTTCACTGCCTTAGCCAATATTCTTGCAGTTGATGTCTTTCCTGTACCTCTTGAACCGACAAAAAGATATGCTTGGGCTATTTGATTGGTTTTAATAGCGTTTTTAAGCAATTTTGTAATATGATTCTGCCCTATTAACTGGTCGAAGTTCTGGGCTCGATATTTTCGGTATAGTACGGAAGGCATAGCTATATACTAGACGATGGAATACCAATTTAACAAGTGAAATTTTTGTATTCATTAAGACCTTATGCCAAAGGCATTTCTTAACGCTGATTTCTTCTCAATTCATCTACTGCCTCTTGGAGCATCTGTGTATACAAACCGTACCCTACCGAATTGATAGTTCCGGACTGACTTCGTCCTAAAATGTCTCCTGAGCCTCTGATTTCCAAATCTCGATTAGAGAGCAAGAATCCAGAGCCCAAAGCTTGAGAATCTCTAATTGCAGTGAGCCTTTGCTCAGCATCTCCTTGAAGGGTGTCATAGTAGAAATATGCATATCCCTGCTCTAATGAACGACCAATTCTTCCCCTAATCTGGTACATCTGAGACAATCCTAGCTTGGTTGCATCATCAATGATTAATGTGTTTGCAGTAGGGATATCTAAGCCATTTTCAATGATAGTTGTACAAATTAATATATCAATTTTTCTGTCTACAAAGTCCGCCATGGTCCTAGTTAAAGTTTCTACATTCATTTGCCCATGTGCTGTCTGAATATTTGCCTTAGGGAAGAGCTTATTTAACTCCTGCTCAATATTTTGCATATTCCCCACCCTGTTATGTAGGAAATATACCTGTCCATTTCTTTCCATCTCCTTACTAATTGCCTTAAGTACTGAATCCCAGTTGAATTTCTCAAAATGGTTGATTATTTCTTTTCTTCCAAGTGGTGGAATTGCCAATACACTAATATCCCTAATACCCGTTAATGCCATGTTCAATGTTCTTGGGATTGGTGTAGCGGTTAAAGACAATACATTGGTATCTACTCTGGCCTCTTTTAATTTTTCCTTCTGTTTAACACCGAATTTCTGTTCTTCATCAACAATTAATAGTCCCATATTTTTGAATTTTACATCTGCAGAGAGCAATGAATGGGTACCGATAACTATATCTACTACTCCACTTTTTAATTCCTTAATTACTTTTTCCTTTTCAGCTTCAGTTGAGAATCTGGAAAGCGAAACAATGTTGAAAGGATAGTTCTTAAATCTTTCCTGAAATACCATCTTGTGTTGTTCAACCAATATTGTTGTTGGTGCTAACACTGCAACCTGATATCCTGCATTAGCTACAGCATATGCAGCTCGCATAGCCATTTCGGTTTTTCCAAACCCAACATCTCCCACAAGTAATCTATCCATTGGCTTGTCCTTTTGAAAATCATCCGCCATCTGTTTAGTTGCCAAAAGCTGATCATCTGTATCGATATATTTAAATTGACTTGCGAATGTCCAAAACCCATCCAATGCCTCCTCACTATCTATCATTACAGGAGCCTGTGCAGTCTTTCTAAGTGCATAAAGTTGCAAAAGCTCTTTCGCTATCTCCTCTACCTTTTCCTTAGCTCTAAGCGAGATTCGTTTCCAAACACCACTATTGAGCCCTGTTAACAAAGGTCGTTTTTTACCAGCCCCAATATATTTAGTAACCTTGTCTGCAGCACTTAGAGGAACATACAATCTATCCAATCCTGCATATGCAATTTCAATATACTGTCCTCCATTCCTCTCCTGTATTCCTCCAAACTTCCCAATACCATGATCTTCATGGACAATGAAATCACCTGGGATAATTTTTTTAAGAATAGCTACTGAGCTTGGATCTACATTCCTATCTACCTTCTGATATTTAAACAAATCCACTTCACCCAATATCTCTAAATCAGTTAATACCAATGTTCTTGTCGCCCCTAGTACAAAGCCTCTGCTCAACTGTTTCTCTAAGCTACCTTCAGTACTAAAAATTTCTTCTATCTGTGTTCTTAATGGATTATTCTCAAACCCTTTGCTGTCTTTAGTCACATACCAAATCTTAAAGCCTCTGCTTTTAAAGTTCTTTATGATCTCTGTGACTACTTTGGTATTACTAAAATTCTCAATACCTGGAATTGTTCTAATTCCTAAATCTACACAATCCTCCTGATCTCCAATCCTATGCATTATCTTAATATTTACATCTTCCTCCGCCTCTTCATTACCAAGGAATATATCGACACCATTGGACAAAAACAATCTCGTTTCCACTGACCTTATCTTCTTCCTAGTATGTATATCCAATATATCTATATTCTCAATCTCCTCACCATACAGACTAATTCTAACAACATTATTCATGCTGTATGGCCAAACTATGACTACGTCCCCTAGGATAGATATCTCACCTTCATTCCAAACTCTTTCAACTCGCTCATATCCAAGATCTAAAAACTTTTGAATCTCAAACTTCTCCTTCAGCTTAATATTTAATATTTTCTCCTGTGCTGATTCTAAATCAGAGAGCAAAAGCCAAACTCTTTTGTTTAGAGCCTTACCTAATATCTCTGCAGTCAGTTCGTAGTAATTGGAATCTATCCCCGATACCTTCTTCTTAGAAAGAATATCCTCACCAAACTGTTTGAGATCATCCGAAATTTTGTTTAGAAATCCGTCATTCACGTTGCTATTTTATCAATCTTAAGAGAATATGTATAATCAATGGAGTTAAACTTTTTGAATTTGTAATATGTTTCTAGCACATGCCCCAATATCGTTTCTAGGTAACGAATTAATCCAAAAGAAAGGAATCGCAAAACTAAAACAGAATGAGAAAGTTTTGGTTGGAGTTGCAGCGCTTTTGTTTGGGATAATTCCAGATATTGATATTCTCATTCTCATTGGTTCTGGATTACCATCGTTCATTCACCATACCGTGATTTCCCATACTCCAATATTCTATCTTGGTGTTTGGTTGCTTTTGAAACTCATATATTGGGTTGTTAAGCGATGGTTTAGTAAGCCTGTTGAGAAATTTCTCAATCCTGAATTTGTTAATGTTTTAATTAATACTTTCCTAATTGCGACTCTTCTACACCTAGCCATGGATATCTTTGCAGAAGATATTATGCTGCTCTACCCATTTACTACGCAGAATTTCACCATATTTAAATATGCATTTGAACCCAACCTTTACGGTGGGTATTTCATGGGCATAACCTTTGCGATTGAGATATTGATGGTTGGGATATTCCTAATCTATCTACTAAACAGATTTATTAAAAAATCTACAGTTCATACAATTTTGAATGTACTTTTTGTTGTACCTGGAATACTTCTCATCGGGTTCGGGACGTATGCTCATTTCAACACATACAACCGAAGTATATTGAGGGATATTAATGGGAAGGTGAATGTAGATATTGATACGGATGAAATGTTTGATGGGTATGATATGGATATAGATAATGATGGGAAGGATAATATCCTTGATATTGATTTGAAGAATTTGGTACCTCAGGTTAAGACGATTTTAGAGAGTGGAAAGTGGACTGCAGATTCGGGGTCAACTAAATTAGTAGATAGATTTAAATATGGGTACGGTGGTATGACTTCTTTCAGATTAATCTCCCAAGCATATTACAATATTCATTCCCCTATATCTCCTGTTCTAAAAGATATGTTGTTAAAGGATAACAGTATTGAGGGATATTCCGCAGAATATGATTCTCAAGAGGCTTTCTACAAATATTTCAATTACAGAAAGATGCTGAAGGCTCTCAATCCAGATACTGTGTTAGCTCAAGGTGCAATATTCTTTGTATTGGATGAAAAAGATACAGTCCTGAATGTAGGAATAGCTTTGGAGAACAACAATGTTGGAACAGTATTACCATATGACAAGAATCTCAAAACCCATACATTGCAGGAAGTTACAAACTACTATGGAGATAGTGTGAAGTATATGACTACAGAATAATATCGGAGAGAATACCTTTGATAGCTTCTTCTACGGTCTCTTCTAGAGTAGCTTGCTCTTCTTTAGAATATTTCATCAGAACATAGTCTAAGCCAGGGATATTCTTGTTTGATCTGTTCTCTATTCCTATTCTCACGCGTTTGAAATCTTTAATTCCAAGATGGTCTTCAACACTTATAACCCCATTATGCCCTATTGGTGACTTACCTTTTTGAATCTTGAATTCTCCTAATTGTATATCCAAATCATCATGCACAAGAATTAAATCGTTTGATGGTTCGATATCAAACTTTCTTATGAGCTTCTCTACTGCTTCTCCTGAGAGGTTCATAAAGGTTGATGGCTTCTGAAGAATTGCGACTATTTTAGACCCATCCTTGATGAATGCGATATCTGACAAGAACGTATCCTCTGTTTTCCAATCTGTAGGATACAAGGTATTTTGATACATGAATTTCTCTCTAAGTGCATCTAAGAAGACAAAACCTGCATTGTGTGGGGTATTTACATACTCTTTACCTGGGTTACCTAAACCTACTATTAATTTCATAGTACATTCTCTAATATCTGCTCCTGTTTTACAAACATTTTTTCAGTGTTCTTAGTTTCTTCTGTTAACTCGACTTCGTGGTCATACCCTATGAGGTGTAATATTCCATGAATTATTAATCTTAAAACTTCTTCCTTGAAGTCTATTTCTGATCGTGTGGATTTAATGTATTCGGGGCAAACATAGATTTCACCCAAAAGCTCTGTTGCATCAATGTTAAAAGATAACACATCTGTAACATCGTTTATATCTCTATACTGGGTATTGAGTTCTCTAATGAATGTTGGGGCAACAAATATAATGCTCACATTTTGAATATTGTGATCAACAAACTGTGCTTCTATCTTTGGTAAATATTCGTCTATGGATATATCTAAAATTTCCTTGTTGAAAATTTGTAGATTCATTATTTCAATAGTTCTGAAACTATGTTCTTTACAGTATTGCCATCTGTTAATGTCCCTATTTCTGCCATTACTGAGCCCATGAGTCTACCCATGTCTCTCATTTCTGTAATTCCTAACTCTTTAATTTTGTTCTTAACTACTACTCTAACCTCATCTTCTGTAAGTAACTGTGGTAAATATTTATCTAAAATTTCTAACTGTGCTCTTTCTTTCACCAAAAGATCATCTCTACCCATCTTGGTATATTGATCAATTGCATCCGTTATCTTCCTAGCTTCTTTTCTTAATATCTTTTCAACCTCTGAATCCTCTAATTCCTTACCTGTATCAATTTCAACATTCTTTATAGCTGCTAAAGCCATTTTAAGGATGTCTGATTCATCAACTCTTCCTTCTTTGGAAGCTGTAAACATATCTTTACGGATATTTTCTGATATGGACATATGTTGTAAGAGTTAATTTAACTGCTTATTTAGCTCTTCTAGCTGCAGCTCTTCTTCTTCTCTTCATTTTGGCCCATTCCCTTCTCTTCTCGATCATGAGAGTTCCAGGGATGATTCTAAAAGCCTTAGCTCTGTAAGTTTCTAAAATCTTTTCTCTTAATACTTCTCTGTGAAGTCTTTTAAGAGCACTATCTATATTTTCGTTGGAATGTACTATAACTGACATTTGAACTCCTTTTATTTAATATATATCTATGCTCGGTGATTATATCATACCTTTTTATCTTTTTACCACCTTTTTTTCAAAATTCTTTTTTCTTTTCTCGTCGTAGCCATCATTGATTGAAATATATAGTTTTCTAGAGAATTTTGAGATATGTGAGTAGTTCATACCAATAGCTATGAATGCTACTCCTAACAATACTTTTGCCAATGTAGAATCAAATATTCCTGTGACTGGTGCCTCTATTACGCAGTCTGCAGTTACATTTGCATTCGCAATGATATTCTCTCCTGTTGCTGGGTATGCAGTTACAGTATTTGCATATGTACCAAATGTATCTTTAGGTACCGTTACTACATATGTGAATACTTTTGATTGATTAGATGCGAATACTTTATCCGTAGCAGATAGCGTCCAAGTTATATCTCCATCTGCATATGCTCCACCATTGGATATTCCACTTATGTATGTTTGTAATACTTTTGAGTCCAATGAATCCACAATCTTAGTTATTGTTCCCTCTCCTGCCCCTTTATTTTTAACTGTTACTGTATATGTTAGCTGAGATGATGGATTTGCGGTATTTTCATCTATACATTTCTCAACAACTCCCTTTGTTAGACTCCAATCTGGATTTAATACCTCTGGTTGTACTGTAAAGGTTGTGCTTAGTGCACAGTTTGAGCTTGTAGCACCCTTCGTATCCTTCCAATCCATTGAAAGGGTGTATGAACCTGGTGTGAGACAATTAGTCGCGCTACTGAGTGTCTCAGAGATTGTAGTCGTAGTTCCTACGTTGCTCTTTGTCACACCTGATCTATTTACACTGTTTAGTTTAACTGCTATTGATGTTTGATCTATACCATCAGTATCTGTAGCTGTAGCAGAATATGATATATCAGCACAGTATGCGTAGGATCCTGTTGGCTTGGTTACCCATGCCCCAGAATCACACACATTGGTTGCTACTGGAGGTGTAACTTCACAAGTCTTTGAATATGTATATAGGTTGTCGCATCCTGAGCATCTTGCAGTACATTCGGCGGTGCCATTCGTTCCATCACATGCCGGAGTACATGTTGGAGTACTATCATTACAACCATTGCTGCTACCACTCTTACAACTACATGTTCCATCTCCATTACAATATGCAACTTCTGGCCAATAACATTTATTAGAACATTGGGAGCCTACATTACACTCTACTCCGCCTACTGGTTCTTCGCTTGCTGGAGCAGAGTGATAACAGCCGGTACAAGCCGATGCTGCATCTTGCCCACAAACAGAATTGATAGTTGCTCCATCTCCGCAAGTTACGCTACATCCGCATAGAGATCCTCCTGGACAGTATTTGTTTCCATTAGAATCTTTTTTAAATTCACTCTCTTTACAGCATGACCAACAAGCACCATTGTTCGATTGTCCTGCATCGCTATCTGTTGGCGCTACTGTATCATCTTGATTTACTCTCCAAAGTAGATATCCACCTGCACCAGCCAATATTAGCATCAAGGATGCTAATATGATTATCTTTGCCCTCTTTGTTAAACGAATTCTTACAGCCATTATTTAAATCTTTTTTCAAACCTATTTCTTTTACTTTCTTCTTTTTTAATCTTCCTCTCTTCCAATACTACTCTGTTTCTCTCACCAATGGTATTAAATAGATATCCAAACTTTGAGAATTGAGTTGTTGCGATTCCTAGGAATACAAATCCAGCTCCTAGATATATTTTTCCCATTACGCCATCGAAAAGGCCAGTGTCTGGTACTACAGCTACCGCATCAGCTTTAATTGTAAATGTGGCAGAGGTAGATACCGTTGTAGAAGCACATGACCCAATATCTACAGGTAATGTTAAAGAAAGAAGGTATGTACTCTCTTCTATCTTTGCTGTTCCATTAAAAAGAGTAATACCAATTACTTGATATCCACTTGTGTTGTTACTTAAGGTATAACAGGTGGCTACACCCGTAGAACATGCTGGTATATTTGTAGAATTTAGAGTTACAGTTACACCTGTTCCGCTTGTACTCTTGCTGTTTATATTAGTCACAGATATACCAGTAAATGTCTGATCTGTTGGATATTCACCATCTGGTTTGTTTGTCCAAGTTAAATCTTTACAAAGACAATCCTTTGAACAGCTTTCAGATGTTTCTGTACTGCTACATATGTTATCTCCACATACTGCACAGTCTCCTGGGCAATTGGCTAATGTTTCTGTTGGTGAAGTACATACTTTGTCACCACACTTTGCACAATCTCCTGGGCAATTAGCTAAAGTTTCGGTTGGAGAAGAGCATATATTATCTCCACACTTCGCACAGTCATTCTGACAGTTGGCAAGTGTTTCTCCTGATTCACAACTATTATTTCCACAGACAGGACCACTTGTATCATTTGATACTGTAGCCTTATTACAACAAAGACTATCTTTTCCATTTATTTTACATTGATATCCAACTTCATCCTCAGCACAGTTTTGATTCACGCCGGTAGCGGTGTAATAGTTATCAGCAACAAGCGTTGTTTCCTTGCCAGTATTAGGATCAATAATAACCTTTTTTCCTGTTATCAAATCCGTTTTTTTAACAATATATCCCGCTTCCGTCAATTGCTCACTTAATGTATTTGAGTTATTAACTCTCCAAAGTAGATATCCACCTGCACCAGCTAATATAGCAAAAAATATTGAAGTAAGAATAATTGATTTTTTCTTAGACAGTCTTAATTTCATTAATATAGCAGTTATCTAAACATATCCTTAATATTTTGAATATTTAGGACATCCTTTATCATAATAAATATAACAAGAATCATTAGAAAAATGAAACTCCCATTTATTATAAGTGTTTTAATTCTCTCATTAAGATCCCTCCTAATAATGCTCTCAATCAAAAGAATAACCACCCTACCACCATCCAATGCTGGTATAGGAAGGAGATTCATAATAGCTAATGATAAGGAAAGGTCACCCATTACACTTAAGAAAGTGACAAATCCTAAATTCTTGAAGTAATCAATAAGGAAATATATTCCCACTGGACCGGATACAGAATTTGAAATCTCTGAATAGTCTCCTGTTGTTTTAGCTTCACCAAACATATCTCCAAATTTAATACCTATTAACCTAACTGTATTTATTAAATGTGCAAAGCCTGCAGTAGCTTTGTTGTCCTCATACGATATGATTACAAAATAATTCTTTGGTAGCGCAATACCAATAGTCCCCTTGTCCGATACTTGTACTGAATATGTTTTACATTCTTCATTACAAATATCCATATCAACTACCTCATTTCTATGTTCTTTCAATACTTCACCTACCTGGTTAGAAAGAGTAATTGTTTGTCCCGCAATACTTTTAATAGTTCCCTCATTTGGTATCTGAGCAATGTATGCCCCACCATCTTTAATTACTTCTGAATATTTAACATCTTCTGCAACTTCTTTAGTAATATTTGCTCCTACAGGTTTGAAATCTTCAAACGACCAATCTAAGGTCATCTTCCACCCTGAACTTCCAAGGATTATGAAGTACATCGTAATGGCAAAGAGAATATTCATAGTGACTCCGGCAAGCATCACAAAGATTTGTGCTAATCTGGATTTGTTATGTAGGTTTCCATCATCGTCTTTTAGTTTTTCTTTTGTTTCTTTCTTCTCTGGATCTCCATCTCCCAATATTTTTACAAACCCACCTAAAGGTAAAAGCCTAATATTGTACTCTGTACCTCTAAATTTCTTTGAAAGTAATTTGGGACCAAAGCCTAATGAGAATTCAAAAACTGTGGCTTTAATTAGCTTAGCAGCAAGGAAATGTCCTAATTCGTGTACGAATGTTAGGATACCAATAACCAATATGAACAAGAGTATATTTACTAGAATGGACAGCATGTGAGTCTAGACTAAATTATATAGTTAACAATTCTTTTTCTTTAGTTTCTCTAATTTCTTCAATCTTTTGATTGGTTTCTTTCGTCATTTTCTCAATCTCTTCTCTTGTTCTGTCTGCTTCATCTTCTGAAAGGCCATTCTTCTGAAGTTCATCTATCTCTTGCATATATTTCTGTCTTACTTGTCTTACAGCGATTCTTCCATCCTCAATCCTATCCTTCATGATCTTCACATATTCTTTTCTTCGCTCTTCGGTAAGATCAGGGATCTTAACAATTACTCTGTCACCTTCAATCATTGGCGAGAGTCCCATGTTTGCAATGTTTATAGCCTTAGAGATATTTTCTAATATGCTTTTGTCCCATGGTTGTATGGAGAGTGTTTTTGCATCGAGTGCAGAAATGGATGCATAGTTTTTGATTGGAGACATTGTCTCATATGCATTTACCATTACTTCTTCTACTAATTCTGGGGTTGCTCTTCCTGTTCTAATCTGGGTTAAATCGTCATGTACATGATCTATACACTTTTGAATATCTGCTTTAAATATATCTATATCCATTTGTATCATATCCACTAATATTATCTATTCATTGTACAACAAAAAGGGGGAGTTTTTAACTCCCCCTTCTACATACAAAATCTAATGAATTACTTGGTCCCAAATTCCCAGAAAAGTATTCTAGTAATCTGTATAGGTTCACCCATTTTCTGAGTAATCTCATCTAAAAGATTGTTCATTGTCTTGGATTCATCCTTAAACCACTTCTGTTCTAGTAAACATTTCTCTGCAAAATATTTAGAGAATTTACCTTCAATTATCTTCTCCATAATGTTTGCTGGTTTGCCTTCGCTCTCAGCTTCTTTAGTAAAGATAACTTTCATTCTCTCAACCTCTTCAGCATTAATACTATCCTTAGAAACATAGAGAGGCTTCATTGCTGCTACCTGTAATGCTACTTCATGAGCAAATGCTCTAAAGTCATCATTGGTTGCAACGAAATCTGTTTTACATTTTACTTCTACAATTGCAGCTAACTTGTGATCCATACCGTGTAAGTAAGTTTCAACAACTCCCTCACCCTTTTCAATGGTCTCATCTGCTGTTGGTTCATTCCAACCTCTTTCATTGATTAATGCTACTGTTGCTTCAAAATCTTTTCCAGCTTCTTCAAAGGCTATTTTACATAGTCCAATCTTTGCACCTGTAAGGTTATGAAGTCTTCCAATTACATCACTTCTTTCATTGATATATGCGGTTGCTTTTGCCATGTCACCATCAGAAGCTACTAAAGCTTCCTTACAAAGTCCCATTCCAGCTGATGTTTTAGCTCTTAATGTTTTAATATCATCTATTGATATTCCCATTGCAGTATTTGTTAAAAAGTTATTTAAGTGATTTCAATATATCGACTGCTGCTTTCTCTCCTACACCTTTGATTTCCATTAGGTCTTCTTTGGTCTTACCTGAGAGATCACTTACACTCTTGATTCCATTGTCTGCTAAAGATTTGACTACTCTTGCAGAGAGTCCTAGATCTTCAATACTTTTAGAATCAACAACTTTTTTTGCTTCTTCTGCAGCCGCTATTTCACCACTAATATCTTTTTTAACAACTCTTACAACAGTTCCTTTGGTTTCAGCAATCTTTCCTTCTCTCAATGCTTTCATTCTTTCTCTGTCTTCTTCTTCCATTCTTGCATTTCTTTCTTTCTGTTCTGCATATTGCTTTGCTAACATTTCCAATGTTGCTTTCTGACTGTTTCTCAATGCAATGATTCCTTGTGATTTCTTAGATTCGCCTAATACCTCACCCAATACCCCCATTAACAATGAAATGCTCTTTAGAGAGTCATCATTTGCTGGGATTGGATAGTCTACTAGATCTGGATTACAGTTGGTATCGATTAATGCGATGATTGGAATATGTGCAATCTTTGCTTCTTTGATAGCTAGTTTTTCAACTTTGCTGTCTACAACAATAACTGCTACTGGTAATTTGTCCATGAACTTAATACCTTTGTATATTCTATCCATCTTCTCTGATTCTCTTTGCATGAAGAGTCTTTCCTTTTTAACAAGGTCTTCTCCTCCTCTTGCGAGGCTTTCTTCCATCTTCACTAATCCTTGTACACTCTTTCTGATTGTTTCAAAGTTTGTGAATAGTCCACCTGGCCATCTTTTGTTTACATAGAAGGCTCCGTTGTCGGTTGCTACTTTTTCAACTATGGATGCTGCTTGTCCTTTGGTCCCTACAATTAAGACGTTTCCTTTTTCAGTTAGTTCGCTTAATGCTTTTATTGTTGCGGTTATGAGTTCCTGTGTTTTTACTAAGTCTATGATATGAATACCATTTCTCTCTTCATATATGTACTGTTTCATTCTTGGATTCCAAGCACTTTTCTTGTGTCCAAAATGACAGCCTGATTTAAGTAAATCTAGTATTTCTGGGGTTTTTACATTTGAAACTTTGTTTAAAGTCTGTGTTTCTACGACTACTTCTTTTTTGTTTTCCATTTTTATATGTTTCCTTTTATTAATATCTCTGTTGGGTGATATTTATCATCCAGGAAAATTACAGGGATATATGAGATTAAATAACATAGGGATTATACAAAGAGAATGAGGAGAATGCAAGGTTAATGATATTGCCACGCCATATTCAACATAAACACTAGGAAGAATTAATTACACCGATTTTTCTTTCTTCGAAGGAAGCTCTTCTTGCTTCTTTTTATATTCCTCTGCATCGATATTAAAGTTATAAATGCCACATAAAATCATTAAGCCAAGAAAGGCTCCTAAACTGAACCAGATATTTTTTGTTATATAGAAAACAAATGATCCTAAGGACAAAGATCCCCCCAGAAGTACATAATATTTTGGTTTATTTATCCTTTTCATTATTGATTTCTCTTTCATAAATAATCTGGTCAACATATTCCTTGGATATTTCTATTGTTTTTTTATCCCCCGAGCATTCTTTCAATAAAAGCAATGTGTCAGGCTGATTATCAATTAAATATAGCTCACAATTTTCAACACCCTCAATGTTCTCTTTGAATGTGATTTCCACTTTTCTAAGCTGTCCTCCGAAAAGATATGCAGGAGTATATCTATAAAAAGCGTAAGAAAAAACTATAAATATTAAAACAACAGCTAATATAATATAACCATTCTCATGCAAGGTTCGATTCCCTTTAAACAGTGTCTCCTTAATTAATATGAATGAAGAAGTATGATTTTTAAAACCTTCTTGCAAGACTTTCCTATCTTTCAAACCTAATCCATAAAAGAACATAATAAAATAAAGAATTGTTACACAACCTATTAAAATGGAAGCTATTGGGAATCCTTCGAAGGTATCTTTTACAAAAAAATCCATATCTTTCATATATCCAAAAACCCTAGTAACAGCTGCCAGCCCTATAAAATATAAAACAAAATAAATGAACCCTTTGGTAATCGAGTTAGCAACTCTACCACCCCACTCGAACAGCTGTTTAAGGAAGCTTTTTTTACCATCTAATCGTCCTACCGTTAAATAAAAAATCAACGTGATAAAAGCTATTCCTATCATTCCTAGTATCTGCCAAATGTTTAATCCCAGTACAGAAGGTATCTCTTTTAATATTCTAAAATCTTCCAGGAAAAGCTTTTGCATACTTCCCAACTCACCAACCGAAAAAGAGAACATCATGGAGAAGTTTGATGTCTGAATGTTAAACAAAGTAACAATTATTATTGTCATATATAGGTACGTCCACAGTAAATCTAAGAGATTGAGTAGATTGATATATGGTTTCTTTTCTTCAGATATTCTGCCTAAAACTTCAAGCGTTTTCTTGAACAGAAAAAGTATGACAAAAATGAACACAAAGAAAAGAAGAGCAACCGTAACATATCTTAAGCTAAAGATGTTTTCAGCAACAACTCCATATTTGCTATTGGCGAGACTTAAAGCAATAAAGCCAAAAAAATAAAGGATGGTTCCTCCCTCTATAACATACTTTGATAATTTTAGAAAACTGGGAATTTTCAACATTGCCCCCTTAATAAAATAACTGGGGCAGTTTTATTTTTTTAATTATACACCATGAGCCAGCTTACTCAACATATACTCTTCCAACTCTCCCTCCCTATAACCATATGATCGAGTAGTTTCATCCCTACCAAATCCAAAGCTTTCCCTACCCTCTCTGTAACAGCAAAATCCTCATCACTAGGTAAAGGGTCTCCCGAAGGATGATTATGTGCCAATATAACAGAACTAGCATTAAGTTCTAATGCAGGAATAATAACATCCCTAGGAAGTAACCCAGCCCCATCCACAGTACCAATAGCTAATGTACGTTGTTCTAATAGCTCAAATCTAGAATTAAGAAATATCCCAACAATATATTCCTGTTTCTTCTTTTGCATATCCCTAAGCAAATAGTAAGCCTCTTGAGAATTATGTACGCATACCTTTTCCTTACTCCCAAGATCATACAACCTCCTACCCAATTCAATACCAGAAAGAATCTTCATAGCCGTAGCCAAACCAATGCCAAGGATATCAACAATATCATTCACATCAACATTACCATTCTTTTTGATAGATTTACGAATACGATATACCACAGATCTAGAGACAGACATAAAATTATGTCCCTTAATACCAGAACCAATAATAATGGCTATTAATTCCATATCACTGAGGCTATCTATACCCCTTTCTAAATATTTTTCTCTTGGAAGCATATATATATCATAGAAGATATATATGAAATTATGATGAAATCCCCTCCTCACTATCAAATTGACTTCCTAATTCACCCTATATATACTGGATATAAGATAATCTTTTATCAAAAAATTATGTCTGATACCCAAGATTTTGAAAGTTGTGCTCCAGAGGATCTTATAGAACAAGAAGGACCCAATCAAGGCAACATTAAGGATATAGAGCTAGCAAGAATAGGCGCAGAAGCCGAGAATGAATCTAGGAGTCATAAAGTTAGAAACAAAATACTTGGTGAACTCGTACAGATTATTCCCGAACTTGAGGAAGACGGGCGTCATTTCCCAGCAGTGAGAGGAAATAACGAGGGAGAAAATGCAATGAGGAAAGAAGTTGAAAGAAGAGCAACTGAAAATGTCAAAGATTTAGATATTGATCCAAAGACGAAAGAAGAGTTTCCAACGTGGGCAGTAGATGAATTTGATAAAAATGAAGATGACATGGAGGCAGCAAAGACCAAGGCAGATGAGATGGAAGCTAGGAAACCATTTGTCGAAGTTGCGAATATTTTGAAGAAAAAATAAAACCCTTTCTACAATATTTAGGATTACTCTGAACTCTTCTTTTTCTTCTTAGCCTTAAATGTCTTCTTTATATACTTACACTCCGGATAGTTACTACATCCAGTAAATGTTCTACCCCACTTACTCCTTCTCTCAACCAAAGGATGATTACACTCAGGACACTTCTCTTGCAAAAGAAGAGGAACCGTACCCTTACACTTAGGATAGTCCTTACAAGCCCAGAACTTACCATATTTACTATTCTTTAACACCAATTCCCCACCACACTTAGGACACTTCTCAGGTCTAAGATATTTAGCAAAATCCAAACTCTCCTCATTCCCAGACAAATCCTTCATACCCTTACACTCAGGGAACTTAGCACAACTAAGGAACTTACCATATCTACCAATACGTATAATCATCTCCCCACCACACTCAGGACACTTGTCCTCGGCCTTACCAAGTATTACAACATCTTCCTTTTTAACGTCTTTTTCAGCCTTAGCAATCTCTTCAACCAAAGGCTTGTATTGCTCATCCATAACTGGAGCATACTTCATCTTACCCGCAGCAATACCATCCAATTCAGCCTCAACCTTAGCAGTATATTTGTAATCTACCAACCTCTTAAAGTTATCTCTCAAGAAATTAGTAACAATTCTACCAACATCTGTAGGAATCAAAGCCTTAGCTTCTTTAGTAATATATCCTCTCGCTTCAATAGTCGAAATGATGGTGGCATATGTAGAAGGCCTACCAATCTCCAATGCCTCAAGTTTCTTAACCAATGATGCATCGGTATATCTAGCAGGAGGTTGAGTATATTTCTGTTCCTTAACAAACTTCTTCCATTTCAATGAATCACCCTTCTCAATCTTGGAAATCTCTTGCAAATCATCTTCCACCTTACCAGTACCCAAAACCTTTCTAAAACCATCAAACAAAGTCATCTCACCACCCAAAGTAAATACATATTCAGGTTTCTTCACATCCTTGTTAACAATGGAAACTGTTAAAATCTCTGCCTGTTTGTCTGTCATCTGACAAGAAACTACTCGCTTCCATATCAAGTCATACAATTTAGCCTCTGCACTACCAAACTGAGCTTCAATCTTCTCTCTAGTTACATTAATATCTGAAGGTCTGATTGCCTCGTGTGCTTCTTGTGCACCCTTGCTTCTAGTTTTGTAGTAATTAGGTGTAGCAGGTAAATATTCTTTACCATAGCTAGTACCAATTAACTCTCTAATGGAATCAACAGCCTTACCACTAAGATTGAATGAGTCAGTTCTCATATATGTAATGTAGCCGGCTTGATACAGTATCTGAGCTATGGCCATGGTTCGCTTAGATGAATATCCTAAAACATTGTTAGCCGCCTGTTGAAGTGTAGATGTAGTAAATGGTGGATATGGATGCTTTTTAACCTTCTTAACAACTACATCTTTAACAATGTAATCAGAAGATCCAAGTGTCTTTTCAATTCCCTCTACCTCATCTTTGTTTGTAGGAATATATTTCTTTCCATCCTTTTGAGCTAATTTTGCGTTTAATACGTTACCGCTTTCATCCTTAACCTCTACTCCGAAATCCCAATATTCCTCAGCTTTAAATGCTTCTCTCTCCTCTTCACGCTCAACAACCAATCTCAATGCAACAGACTGTACTCTACCTGCAGAGAGACCATACCATATCTTCTTCCAAAGTAATTCTGAAAGCTTGTATCCTACCAATCTATCTAGTATTCTTCTTGCTTTCTGTGCTTCTACAAGGTTTTCATCAATCTCCAAAGGATGTTTAACAGCCTCTAGGATTGCATCCTTAGTGATTTCATTGAACATTACCCTCTTTGCATTCTTAGTCTTTAATACACTGTTTACATGCCATGCTATGGCCTCTCCTTCACGGTCAGGGTCCATTGCTAAGAAGACATTTCCATCTTTAGGAACTGCTCGTTTCAAGTCAGTGATTATCTTTCCCTTACCATATATTGTTTCAAACAAAGGCTCGTAGTTATGCTCAATATCTACTCCCAGTTTACTCTTAGGCAGGTCGATAATATGGCCAACAGTGGCCATTACTTTGTAATCTGTACCTAAATACTTGTTAATGGTCTTCGCTTTTGCAGGAGACTCAACAATTAAAAGGTTTTTGTATGATTTCTTTTTCTTTTCCATATGCTTGCTTCTTAAAATACATTAAATTAATTAGTATTGTCAAACATGTATACAAAACCTATACGCTATTCTACCCTTTTTAATTATGTATACATTTTCACTTCGTTGTGTAAAATATCTTTTTCTAGAAACATTTAATCTGATCTCCCTCTATGCCTAAAACCTGCTTAAAATCTTCTTCACCTGCAATTATTCCCGCTCCTTGTTTAATCAGTGAGTGACACCCACGAGATGTAGATTTAAATATATCGCCTGGAATTACGTACACATCTCTATTAAATTCTAAGGCCAGATTGGCTGTAACCAATGATCCACTCTGTATATCCGCTTCTATGACTACTGTCGTCTCTGATATCCCAGCAAGTATACGATTGCGCATAGGAAACATACCTTTGTGCATCTCAACCTTTCCGCCATATTCTGCCATTACCAATCCTTTTTCTGAGATATCCTCGTAGAGTTTAGCATTGCTAAGAGGATATATATTCCCTATACCCCCCGCTATGACTGCAATTGTGGGAATGCCCAACTCCAAACATCTTCTATGCCCCATTGTATCTATCCCTTCCGCCAATCCACTTACAATACATATATCCAAATCAATGAGGTATGGTTGAAGCAACATATCCAATACCTCCTTGCCATATCTTGTAGCTTTCCTAGTACCAACAATGGTTAAACACCGCTTCTTCAGTAAATCCACATTCCCCTTACAATGCAATTGTTTAGGAGGCTTGTGTATCTCCTTTAAAAACCTTGGATATCTAGAATCACCCATACATATATATGACATATGTAGAGTATGACAAAGAAAGATGAAATATTGATTAAATCTTGCCGTTTTGAACCATCCAAGCTATCATTTCCTTCATAATCTTGACGGCGTTGAGACTCTCACCACCATCTTCAAGGAATATACTAAAGGAATATTTAGGATTGTCATATGGGAAGAAACCACCTACCCATGCATGTGTATGCTCGTAGTTACCCTTTTTGTCTAATGCACCGAACTCTGCAGTACCAGTTTTAGCAGCTACAACAGTTCCTAAATTAGCCAATGAGGATATTGACGCCCTCTCCCCATTAACCGCAGACCACATACCCTCTTTTGCGATTTTAAAAGCTTCTTTCTTAGCAATATTGCTCTGTAATATTTCCACAGGAATTTCTACTTTGTTCCCCTCTTCATCCATGAAGTACTTTGCAATATGTGGTTTGTAGAGGGTTCCCTCGTTAGCGATTGCTCCCATCCAGTTAGACATCTGGATTGGAGTAACTAAACCAATTCCTTGACCAATGACAGAGTTACATGAATCGCCCTCAGGATACCAGATGGGATCTAACCATGGACTGGTGGAATTAGCTAACATGAGCTTGTTTGCAGGAGATGGTACCCTTCCCGCCATCTCACCAGGTATATCTATCCCTGTAATTCTTCCAATTCCAAATTTGTCTAAGTAAGGTACTAGAGAATTCATATCCCAATGCCTAATGAGTTCACAGAAATATATATTTGAGGAAACAGTAAGTGCACCAACAACATTTACAGTACCATATGCATGATTGTGATATTCCTGAAATGAAGCACCATTGGAGAAGGTATAGTTGGAGGTACTGGTATATTGAGTATATTTAGTAATGGCACCAGCATCTAAAGCTGCAGTAGCTACCATTGTTTTGAATGTAGAGCCTGCAGGAACCTGTGCAGCTATGGATCTATTCATCAATGGATTAGCTTTGTCATTGAGAAGTTTTGAGTAGTCAGCAACTGATATCCCACCAATGAACAAATTGTTGTCATATGTAGGATATGTAACCATGGCTAGGATTTCACCCGTATTAACATCTTGGATGATTCCTGCGCCTCCTGTGGCTTTAGAGTTACTTACGCCCGTCTGTAATGCTTCGTACAACTTATTTTGTATCGTCATATCCAATGTAAGGTACAGGTTCTTTCCAGAGATTGGAGTTTTGATTGTTAAACCCTCTTGTGATATCTTTTTACCCAATGAATCCACCTCCCAGACCATCTGTCCATCTTCTCCCGCGAGTTGTTCATCATATTCGCGTTCAAACCCTGTACGGCCAACTACGTCAGTAGAATTAAGATAGCCTATCGATTCTAAATCCTCAGCAGTCACGTCACCTGTATATCCAAGGATTGATGAAAGGACATTCTTGTATGGATATGAACGTTTACTCCCGTCATCTATATATATACCAGGTAAATTCTCAGTAGCAGCTTTAATTTGAATTATCTCCTCGTTGTTTAGATCTGAAGCAATGAGGATATCAGTGAAGTATGGGCTTTGCGCATGTATCTTTAACACTCGCTCTATTATTGACCCATATTCAACCTCCTTGTCATCAGAAACCTTCTTCCATCGCGTACCTAGTATACCCTCCAGGGTATCTGATGTACTTTGTAATTTCGCATTATCTACCTCTCCCTCTACCAAATATCTATCTATCATTACATATAGCCCCACAGAAGCCACATTTTCGACAAGTTTAACGCCATTACGGTCAAACATAACCCCACGATATGCGGGGATACTCTCTTTCCTAATCTGGTTGTTCTCCGACTTTGCCAGCATCTCCTCTCCTTTTACAATCTGAAGTGAACTAAGTTGGAGAAAAAGCACAGTAAACAGTACAAAAAAGAGTATGAAGACAATCAAATAGTTCCACGGAGAGCCCTCTGAGTACCCCGGAGTTGATTTCCAAAGCTTCTTAGCACTCTCCTTAAGGTTAATCTCCTTTATGCCATTGATTCCCTTGACCTTCTTCTTGTTCTTTGATTGTATGCTTTTTGAAAATTTTAAATCCATTACTTCTTACAGTGATCTTAATTTCGTTCCCTCATCACGCTTTCTAAGCCTGCTCCATACCAAATCGAATACCACACAGAAAGCTATTGATGCTAATGCCTTAAGTACCATTCCACCTACCATTAACCCCGTTATGCTTACCCAATTGCCTGTAGAGATTAATTCGGGAACAAAAGCTAGCAAGAGGTAATATATGAATATGCAAAAGAATTTTACACTGTATCCCGGCAAGTTGTAATTGAGGGGAACTAGTAATGAGATTCCAAGCATTAGCAAAAGAGATATGCCTGTAATTAGTAAGTTAGTGCCTAGAACATAGTGATATATCACATCGAGGACTACAGAACCCAAGACTGTAAAGAACAAGAGATATTTCCAATTAATTTTGTTAAACAAGGCAATATTTAACAGAAAGAAAAATCTAAAATTACTCAATGCCACTAAAAAGCCTTCTAAGAAGATGGTAAGAAAGCAGGTTAAAAGCACGTACAGTATTGGCATTATATCTATTTTACAAATTATTCAACACGCACAAACACTTGCATTAGGTTGTCGTAATCCAAGATTGGGGAAACAAATGCAGTTTTGTATGTACTTGCGGGGTTACTTGAAAGTGCTACCACATATCCTAAGGCATAGAATCCTCCAACTTTTGAGTCATTAATATATACCATGTCACCATCGACTACTTCGGAGTTCATGGCTATATTTTCAATCATTATACCCTCTGCAGAGCCACTAACTACCCCGCTACTTAGAATATTGGTATTAACGTTTCCATCCTGACCAACTTTAAGTACAACCACTTCCAAATGTGAATTCCCATCTGATGGTAACCTTACAGTGCTTCCCTTCAAGTCAACACTCGACACTATCCCAACAAAGATATTTCCGACAGTAACCACATCTCCCTGCTGTAATCCAGATTCACTTCCTTGATCAATGGCCAAAGTATCTACATTGTCATCTCGTAATGTATTGGCTAGTACATACTTTGCCTCCCTATTCCCCAACGCTATCTGTTTTTTTAATGCTTCATTCTCATTTTTAAGAATGACATAGTTGGAGTACTGGGCTTCCTTGTCGTATGAAGCTATTTTCAAGTCATTGAACTCTTTTCTAAAGTTTCCGAGATTAACGAATGTTTGGAAATATTCTTTAACCTTCGAACCTGCAATATTGGCTTGAAAAGATGTTGGTTCAAATACAAAAGAGAGTGCATTTCTCACACCTTTCATTCCACTTAACCCATCCAGAAGAAGAAGTGTAATCGCTAAAAGCAAAGAGAAATATACTACAATGTTGTTGTTTTGTCCTTTGGTAGTATTGTTTTTCATCAAAGTATTATTAAACTAACTCATTCCAAGATCTTTGGACTCTTTCAAGTAGTTCGATGTGGTCTAACATCAATGCGGTTCCTCTTGCTACTGCTGAAAGCGGATCATCTACTATTTTTACTGGAAGATTTAACTCCTCTGCCCAGAATGTATCCAATCCTTTTATCAATGCTCCACCACCTGTTAAATGTAATCCTGAGGTTAACAAATCTTTTAGTAATTCTGGTGGAGTATCTTCAATTGCATCTTTAACTGCTTCGGTAATCTGATATATGGAGGTCATGATGGCTTCTCTTACCTCTACACTACTAAGCTCGACTGTCTTTGGAAGTCCCGTTAGAAGATCCCTACCCTGTACAGACATCTTAGTTTCCTTTTTTAGTGGCATTGCTGAACCTATGGCAATTTTTACGTCTTCAGCGCTTCGCTCACCTATGAGGACATTGTATTTTTCTCTTACATAGTTAACGATATCTTGATCCATTTCATCTCCCGCAATTCTCAAGGTATTATCTACAACAATATCTCCAAGTGAGAATACTGCAATGTCAGAAGTACCTCCTCCAACATCTACAATCATACTTCCAGAGGCATCTTCTACCGGTAACCCTGCTCCAATGGCTGCTGCCATTGATTCTTCAACTATGAATACTTCTCTCGCTCCAGCTGTTTTTACCGCATCGATAACGGCTTGTCTTTCTACTTCAGTTACCGAAGATGGGACGCCAACGATTACTCTTGGTCTTGGAAGTTTAAATGAATTTCCAAAGTAGGAATGTGCTCGGTGTATGAAGTGATGGATCATGGCTTGGGTAGTATCAAAGTCTGAGATAACTCCATCTTTGAGTGGTCTCACTGCTGCAATGTTTGCAGGGGTTCTACCAATCATTTGTCTAGCTTCTTTACCCACAGCGAGTACTGTTTTAGTTCTTTTGTCTATTGCCACAACTGAAGGTTCGGAGACTACGATGCCGTGGTTACGCATATATACCAAGGTATTTGCAGTACCCAAGTCAATTCCCAAATCATATGTTAGTAGTTCCCAGATTGAATCAAAAATTTTCATAGACTGATAGTATACAACTAGATATCCTTGATTCTAACATGTAAAAAAAAAGAACACGAGTGTTCTTTTATATATTTTCACCTAATTTGAATTGAGGGAATTATGCTTCTTTTTCTTCTACTCCCTTTTGTAATCTCTTGTAGCATTTCATACATATAGTGACGTTTTTAACAACTCCGTCAACTTCTAAGTCTATACTTCTAAGATTTGGTTTAAACTGTCTAACAGTGTGTGGTGCCTTATATCTCCAACCCACTGAGTGCTTGTGTTGGATACTTCGACCTGCTATCGTAGATTTTGTACAAATAAAACATTCTTTTGACATAACGGAGGTATTATAAACTAAAATCTGTTTTATTGTCAAAGATTTTGTGACATATATTATATAATAGATTATGGAAGGTTTAAACGCAGAGACAATTTATTGGATTATACTTGCAGTTCCAACTATACTTATTGCTTCTACAGTACACGAATATGCACATGGTTGGGCAGCTTACAAGCTTGGAGATCCTACTGCAAAAGCTGCTGGTAGACTTACATTAAATCCACTTAAACATATCGACCCTATTGGTGCGTTATGTATGATTTTGTTTAGATTTGGGTGGAGTAAGCCGGTTCCAATTAATGAGTATAATTTTGAAAGACGAGAAGTGGATACTGCACTCACTGCATTAGCTGGACCTGTATCTAATATATTGCTTGCACTATTAACCGCACTTGTTAATTTAATATTTAAGCCTGATCCTAGTTCTATATTTGCAATCATATTAATGGTTTTTGCATCTATTAATATTTCATTGGCTGTATTCAATCTCCTCCCTATCCCACCTTTAGATGGACATAAGATAGTGAGAGCGTTGCTTCCAAAGAAGCTTAGGTATTACTGGGAGAAGCTAGAAAAGTTCTCTATCATTATAATTTTGATATTTATTTTGCCTATCTCTCCACTATCGGCCTGGACTTCTACCTTTTTAAGCGGCACCATAACGAAACTATTATCACTACTAGGTTTCTTATAGAATTTTGCTTACAGGCTCGTTCTTATTTGCATACTATATATTTCAGTCATAAAATGTAGATGCTCTAGTGGGATGTAATAGAGGAATCATAGCTCTATATCCATAAAACGGGATTCCACACATCATTTAACTCTGCGGAGTTGAATTGAGGAAACCCACTTGTATTACAGGGCTCTATGGCCTTACCCTGCTGGAGCATTCTCTAAGTCTATAGACGACTCTTGAGATTCTTTTCTCATGATATAGTCCACACAACCATATCCCCCATCTACAATGATGTTTGAACCCGTTATAAATGATGCCTTGGGACTAATTAGGAATGAAACGACATTCGCTATCTCTGAGGGCTTCCCATTCCTTCCTAGAGGCGATAGATCCGCAGCTTCAAGTGATGATTCCGTAGCCATTTCAGTATTAATCCATCCTGGGGAAATGCTATTCACTCGAATTTTGTATTTGCCATAATTCAAAGCCAAACTCTGCGTTAGATTTATCAATGCCGCTTTGCTTGCAGAATATGACATACTTGAATACGATCCAGTCATTCCATCTGTACTTGCTATATTAACAATGCTCCCACCCTCTTCCATCTGATTGATCAACCTTACAGACGTTAACAAGATAGCATTAAGGTTAATATTTAATGTCTTGGCCCATATTTTGTAGTCAAATTTCTTGAAGTTTTCCATTTCAATAACTCCTGCGTTATTCACTACTACATTGAATTTCACCTTTTTCAATTTCTCCAGCATCAATTCGACTTCTTTTTTCTTTTCCAAATCAAAGTACAATCCAGTGATATTAGGTTTAAGTTTTTGTACTAATGCCTTGCTACTTTCACTTTCACTTCTGGATACACCATACACATAGTAGCCTTCTTTTACTAACTGCGTAGTAATAGCTGCCCCTATCCCTCGGGAAAATCCAGTTATTAATGCTGTTTTTTGTGTTTGTTTTTTCATTGTATATACAAATGGACGCTCAATATGGTATATAATACAGTATAAATTGAGATATCATAAACATGTCGTCCACTGAAACGGACAGATTACATACAATTCTTTTTAACTTCGGATTAGAAGAGGAAGAAGTAAAGATATTTGAGTTCTTACTCCAAAATGGTCCATCCACTGCTTCCCAGATTAGTAAAGGTACCTCTATCCCTAGAACAACCGTCTACAGACTCATCGAGAAATTAGTTCTTACACAGTTAGTTAAAGAGCTAGTTACCTCCCAAGGGAAAGCCTTTGAAGCAGGAAATGTTCAAGAGTTAAAAATAATTCTTCAACAAAGAGAAGATGAGTTAAGTAATCTGAAGAATTCTTTTAAAGAATTAGAAAAGATTACGCGAACAATGGCTACTCCAGAAATTGCGAAAACAAAGATCCTTTCGTACAAAGGATTGGATGGGTTAAAACAGATGACATGGAATAGTAAGAATGCTAAGAACGAGCTTAGAATTATAGAGAAATCTACAATGAGTCAGTTTCTAGACTATGGTTTTAGCGAAAGAGCAAGAACCGAATTTTTACTTAACAAAATACAAGTTAAAGAAATTACAAACGAGAAGGAGATACCTGCTTGGACAGAGATAAAGCAATTTGTTACAGACTACTGGAAGTGTAAATACATTCCTTCTTCCCTCTTTGAGGTTAAGTTTGAGATATTAATCTACAATGATGTATATGCGATGTATAACTACGAGAATAACGATATTGTAGGTGTAGAGATATATAACAAGCAATTGGCAGATATGCAGAGGCAACTCTTTGACTTCCTTTGGAGCAATGGACAAGAATTAAAGAAGTTAAATGATAATGGTAAAAGCTCCTTGTAATGGCAATATACAGTTGTATATATTTTTCAAGTATAATATACTTACTGTCGTTAAGCCTAAGTAGCTCAGTTGGTCAGAGCAACTGTTTTGTAAACAGTAGGTCGAGAGTCCGAATCTCTCCTTGGGCTCCATTACGCAGAGGTGGCGGAGCGGTCAATCGCATTGGACTGTAAATCCAACGTCTTCGGACTACACAGGTTCAAATCCTGTCCTCTGCATATGGATATATATCCTTTTATGTTCTAGAATAAACAAAGGATATAACTTTAGCCCAATTACATATGGATTCTATCTTCCCTATCATCATCATGCTTCTCTTTGCTACTGCAGCTGTATTAGTAGTTGGAGGAGTAATATATCTAGTTACCCAGTTAGTTAAGAACAAGGATTCAAAGGATACTAAACCATTGAATATAACTGTAAAGATGCTTTTTAAGATATACCTCTATGTTATCTCTTTCATATCTCTTGCTGTTTCCGTTATAGGTGGTACCATGCTCCTTAAAGCTGGTGCTTCATATGCATTTGGTATTTCATTTTCATATACCCTCTACTCTGCAAGTGATGCTTCTACGGATGTCGTAAAAGATCCAGATGTAGTCATTCCAGATTGCTACGAAGGTAACACCATGACATTTGGAGACAAGGTTGTGTGTTTTGATGAGGATACTAGAAAACAAGAATTAATAACTGGTGCTACATTCTTTGTATCTATGATGATGATCTTTGGATTACACCAGTTTGCATTGAATAGGTTAGAAAAGAAATCTAAAACCCCATGGTTAAAGAAGATATATACCTTTGTATCATTGATTCTTTACAGTATTGTAGGTGTAATCATAATTCCTACAGCAATATATCAATTAGCTACTCACCTACTCTACAGAGTAAATGATGTAACACTGTATGATGCGCCTGGGACAACCATTGGGATATTAATAATGACATTACCACTTTGGATATTCTTCTTAGTAAAAACTACTAAGATGAAAGATGAGGATTAATGTAGTATAATTTTCGCCAATGCTGAATTAGCTCAGACGGTTAGAGCACATTCTTGGTAAGAATGAGGTCCTGAGTTCGACTCTCAGATTCAGCTCCATTTATACCACTCTCACATTTGGTATATCTGGGGAATCACTGTCTAAATATATCCCAGAGCTACTCGTATTTTTTACAACTCCCATCATCTGTGCTCCCCATGTCCCATCATCATTCTGTTCTTTGCTAACCTGTAGCAATGCCCAAGAAAGATATCCCCTATCCGTACCTAATAAATTGTTTGAACCTATCTCAAAGCTTTGAGCTGGAGTATTCCCATTATCAACAATATCAGAGCTTGTACCTGCAATAATTATTGGAATAACACAGTACATAGTATCTTTCTGCAATGGTATCTCCCTAGATTTAGACCCCTGTAAAGGCATTGCAAGATTGTCCAAAGTAATTCTATGCAGTATTTCCTCTCCTGTTTCAGTCTTTTCCTCTTTTTGTGTAAAAATAAAGGTATAAGGAAGAATATCTCCAACATTCTGCTTTCCACTTTCTTCAGACCAACTCATAAAAGTAACATCATCATCCGCAAACACTCCACCCTTGTAAGTTATTCGTACATTTGCTCCGCCAACATTCATAATTCCCCCTTCTCGTATAGCACGAGGATATTGCACATTTGGATCCTTTGAATCTACTGCTCCCAGATAATCCCTAGAAACTGATACTGGATGACATTGTGCATCTCTTAAAGACTTCTTCTTTTCTACCAAAAATTTTTCAGCAGCATCTGTTCCAGCAGAATCAGTTTTAACGCCACAGGAGGATAATGCCACAGCACCTGCAATCACAGCCGTTGTTCTTAGTACACCCCTCAGGAACCTTCTTCTTTCTGGATTAAATGGTATACGCCCCTCCCCAGAATTACCTTCTTTTCCTTCTCCTCCCATATGTATATATTTCTACTCAATTTACTTGCATAAGTATATCACAAACCATTTGACCTCTTACATATTTTCCCATATAATACGCGTATATTTCCCAATATATACATTTTTAAATTGAATCCCTGAAGAATATGGCAAAAGTTAAAAGAGATCTCATCGCTTTGAAATGTACAGAATGTGATAGCAAGAACTACACTGATTACAAAACAAAGAATATAAAGGAGAAGATGGAAATGAAGAAGTATTGTCAGGTATGTCAAAAGCATACAGTGCATAAGGAGACCAAAATAAAATAGTCGCTCTTTGAATTAATTACGGGCCCATAGTTTCAATTGGTTCAAACAGCGGTCTCCAAAACCGTTATTCCCTGTTCGAATCAGGGTGGGCCTGCCAGAAATACAAAAATGAAAAACAACATATTTAAAAATATAATAAGTGAATTAAAGAAAACCAAGTGGCCTACATGGAAACAGGTAGGAATATTAACCATATATACCCTAGTTATATGTGGTATAATCACCCTGTTAATTCTTGGTTTAGACCTAGGACTCTACAAAATTAGAGACTGGTTTCTTAATGTTTAACTAAATAATAATGACAAAAGAAGTAGAAGTAAAAAAAGAAGTTAAAGAAAAAGCAGTAAAAGTTCCTAAAGAAGTTGTGAAGAAAGAAAATCCAAATGCAAAGTGGTATGTTTTAAATATTAGAACTGGATACGAGAACAGTATTCAAAAGGAATTAAAGCAAAGAATTGAAGCTACAGGTATGGAAAATCAAATAGTTGATATCCTAGTCCCTACTCAAAAGAAAATCTTTGTTAAAAAAGGTAAACAAGAAGTTAAAGAAGAAAAGATATTCCCTGGATATGTATTAGTAAAGATGGAATTAGATACAAGAACATGGGATTTGGTTAAGAATACAGAAGGTGTAAGAGGTTTTGTTAAAACAGAAAAATATCCTAAACCACTACCAGAATCAGAAGTAAGAGCAATTACCAAATTCATGGAAGTCGAAACTCCTTCATTCCAAACATCATTCAGTGTTGGAGAGGCAGTTAAGATTACAGAAGGTGCATTTGCAGACTTCATCGGAAGTGTACAGGATATTGATACTACAAAAGGAAAGATCACAGTCCTCATTTCTTTCCTTGGTAGAGAAGCACCTGTTGAATTAGATCTTACACAGGTAAGTAAACTTTAGTTAAATATATATTGATATGGCAAAAATAGTAAAAAAAATAATTAAGATAACTATACCCGCAGGCAAGGCAACAATGGCACCTCCAATAGGTCCAACTCTTGCTCCTTACGGTATCAATGCACAGGATTTCTGTGCACAGTTCAATGAAAAGACTAGAGAGAATGATGGTATATTAACACCAGTAATCTTAACAATCTATGAGGACAGAACATTTGGATTTGAATTAAAAACTCCTCCTACATCAGAATTGATTAGAAGAGAATTACATATCAAGGCTGGATCTGCAAAACCAAACCTTGAGAAGGTTGGAAAACTTACCAAAGAACAGGTTTTGAAGATTGTTGAAGTAAAGATGCCAGATTTAAATACATCAGACCCAGAGCAAGCAGCAAAAATTATTGCTGGTACTGCAAAACAAATGGGTGTGGAAGTAGAACTTTAATTACAAGAGATATACAAATATGAAAAGAGGAAAAAAATATATTAAGACAACAAAAGGATTAGACAGAGAACAGTCATATACTGTTGCAGAAGGTATTAAGAAAGTTAAGACCCTCTCCTACTCTAACTTTGTAGGTACATTAGAATTACATGTTGATGTTAAATTACCTAAGGACAGAGATCCTAAGTCAATCAAGGGAGCAATCTCTCTTCCTAATGCTAGTGGTAACAAGGTTGTTAGAGTTGCAGTATTTGCTACTCCTGACAAAGATGAGGCAGCAAAAGCAGCTGGTGCAGATTTAGTAGGTATGGAGCAATTGATGAAGGATATTAAGGCTGGAAAGATTGAATTTGATGTAGCTATTGCTACTCCTGCAGTTATGCCTAAGCTTGCAGTACTTGGTAAAGAGTTAGGCCCTAAAGGATTAATGCCAAGTCCTAAGAATGGTACAGTTACTGATGATATTGCAAAGGCTGTTTCTGAATACAAAAAAGGTAAACAGACATTTGCATGTGATGACTCTGGAGTTATACATTTAAATGTAGGTAAATTAGATATGGATGATGCTAAATTGGTAGAAAATGTACACGCTGGCGTTACCTCTATTGAAGAAGTATTAGGTAAACCTGTAGATCAGATTCTACAGAAGATGCATCTTGCTCCTACAATGGGTGCAAGTGTTAAGATATCCTACTCTAAAGCATAGTAGATATTACATATTGTAAATGAAAGACCTCCGTAAGGGGGTCTTTTTGTTTATATATCTTCACAAGATGTATTCTATAGGATATAATGTGAATGTCTTGTTGCTCTTAAGAAGTCTGAAAATCATTATAAAAAGGCGGAGAATACATCATGTGTTATAAAGTAGGACAAGAATTAGTACTAAAGCTAATCGTTGCAAGAGAGTATGGCAATTGTGCACACTACACACAAGTGGGTGGACACGGTCCAGATTTTCTGGTCCTCCCAGACAAAACGATGAAAGCCTGCAATTCAGATCCCAACCTCTTTTATCATGAAAGAGAAGAATATGTTTTAATCCATGGAATTAAAATTCCGTTGGAATCGGGATTTGAAAAAGTAACTGATAACTCTCGAAAGGTTGTTTCAAAAGGTGCAAAGTTCTCTATCACCTTGATTCTTTACAAACAAACAGCCCCAGAAAAAGAATCTGCTACTTTCAGAATTAAGTCGGTTAGTCTGGCTTAACGTTACTCATTATTGAATTAGACTTTCTTAGGAACAAAATAGACAGAGGGTGCGCTAATAGTCGGATTACCTGAAGGTAACTCGAGAACCATTCAGGTTCACTATTATTAACAATATCTATTAGCGCGCTCTCAGCACCATCCTATTTATCACAATATATCTTTACAATTCCATTTCTATAGGATAGAATATCTAGGCAACAAGTATACCGTTGCACCTTTCAAACCAAAAGAATATCTGTAGTTAGGGAGAAACTTGATGGACACAACAATTCTTGACGTTGAAAAATCCGTAGAACTAGAAACACAGCAAGAAATAGATTACTCTGGAAGTGACGGAGATCCGTTAATTCCATGGGAATGTCTATGTGAAGAACATCAAAGAAACAAAAAATCCCACAGGTGGCACAAATCCTCCATGACCATAATCTCCGTAAGTGAGATTGATAAAAAGCATGTGAGAGTACATACTCCCAAGGGAGTATATATTTGCCGAATCACAAAATTCGACCAATATAAGGTTATAAGGGTTGTACGAACCAAAAAATCCTTTAAACCAAAAGATCCTCCCATTGAACTAGAAGATGAATTCCTCCCTGTCGTTATCGCCGAATGTGAGTTCTTGGAAGACAATTGGAAGGAGGTCCTTGCAGAGCAGAATCGGGAACAAAATCCCCAAGGAGAACAGCAAACACTTAGAGTTATCTCTCCTGAAGCATTCAAAGCTGCAATGGACAAACGACAACCCAAAGCTTAAGCCAAGGGTATTGTCTTCGTTTCGCAACCGTTATACTTGTTGAAAAAAGGAAGGTGGACCTAGTAATAGAATGTGATCTATAAAAGAAGCTGAGCTCTGCGCAGAGTTTCTTTTAAAAATCATTTCTTAGGTCCACCTGCACGTCCCCATCTATTGACCCTACCCCATTCTACTGATATAATCCAAGCCATATATTAACCTAAGAAACAAGGTATAGAATAAATCCTTGTGAGGTAAATAGTGAATTCAATTAAATAAATAATAAATATGTCAAAAACACGTTCCCAAAAAACGGAGTTATTAGATGGATATAAAGAAATCCTTAAGAACAAGGTTGGATATCTTTTAATCAACTCTGAAAAGACAGATACTAAGACTGTAACAGGCCTTAAGATCCAGTTAAAAGGTGTAGGTGCTAACTACGAAGTAGTAAAGAACAGTATCTTTAAAATAGCTCTACAAGAAACAGAGCAACCATTAAAAACACAAGAATTTGATGGACCTACAGCAATCATATTTTTTGATGAAGATCCTACAGCTCCTGCAAAATTAGTAAAAGAAGCACAAAAAGTTACCAAACTTTTTGAAGCAAGAGGTGGTGTATATGAAGGTGAATTTTTAACAGCAGAAAAGGTAATGCAATTAGCAGATATTCCTTCAAGAGAAGTATTACTTGGTAAGTTACTGGGCACAATGGTCGCCCCACTCTCTGGCTTTATGAATGCCGTTACTGGCAATGTCAGAGGTTTAACAATGGTTCTAAAGGGCATTTCTGAAAAGGATGCTTAAGGACATAATTTAGTTATTTAATTTATACATATCTACAAAAATGGCAGACGAAGCAAAAACATTACCAGAGCTTTCAGAGAACGCAAAGAAAGTTATGGATATTGTAGAGAAGATGACAGTGCTTGAACTTGCAGACTTGGTCAAGGTTATGGAAGACAAGTTTGGAGTAAGTGCAGCAGCACCAGTTGCAGTAGCAGCTGTAGCAGCAGCACCAGCAGAAGCAGCAGAAGAGAAAACAATGTTTAACATTGTTCTCAAAGCAGCAGGTGCAAACAAGATCTCTGTTATCAAAGTTGTAAGAGAAATCACAGAACTTGGTCTCAAAGAAGCTAAGGATATGGTTGATGCAGCTCCTCAGACAGTCAAAGAAGGTGTCAAAAAGGAAGATGCAGAAGCTATCAAAGCAAAATTTGAAGAAGCAGGTGCAACTGTTGAATTACAATAATAGTTCTACAGAATTAGATCGTATGAAAAGGAGCCATAGCAATATGGCTCTTTTTTTATTCATAGACTACCAAGGTCAGACCTAGGACAGTCCTCAATAATATGTGATGCGCTTTTTTGTTGGATTGACGGACTTATCAGCCACTTTTTGTAGTTTGGTGC
The DNA here is from genome assembly GCA_903906305.1 of uncultured bacterium. Classification (GTDB taxonomy): domain Bacteria; phylum Patescibacteriota; class Dojkabacteria; order SC72; family SC72; genus UBA12078. Next base: position 102,625 of record CAIVJR010000005.1, read on the forward strand.
CATGCTAATTGGGCCTGTTTTTCTAATTATCTACACAGTACCCAATGTGCATTTGTCCTTACCTTCCATAGGTTTGTTGGGTTAATCGGTTGGGGAGGACTGACCTAGGTCAGTCCTTCGGGGTGTTAGATATTTATTAACTCCCATCGACAAATACACCCCAAATTAAGTATAATCTAACCAGAATCTGCCTTAATTTAATACACATATATTTCAATGACCTATACACCTTTTACTCAATGGATGATTACGACTGGAGTACCACAACAAGTATTGGAATTGCTACTAGCTGTAATGATTGTAGCAACAATTGTAAGCATAGCTAGATATATAATTGGATCTAAAACATATGGAATATATGCACCAATAATATTGGCAATCGCATACTCATATACAGGTTTAAGATATGGATTAGCAATAACCTTGATAGTGATTTTGACTACCCTACTCTCATACACCATACTACGAAGAGTACGTATGCATTACATAGCTAGAATAGCAGTAAATTACTGTCTGTTAGCTATAATGTTAGTAGTCTTCTTCATAGTCATAGGACAATTTGGTTTTGGTTTAGACAATATGGCAAATATCTCTGGACTTGCAGCAATATCAATTGCAGCACTTTCAGACTTCTTCATAAAACAATATGTAAAGAAATCATTTAAATCTTCTGTCTTGATCCTCTTTAGCACTGTTTTCATTGCCACACTCGGATGGTTTGTCATAACCCGAGATGTCATAACAACATATTTCTTAAACAACCTTTGGATTGTTCCAATCTTAATCATATTGAATATCCTCATTGGGCAGTTTACTGGCCTTAGAATCAAAGATCTCTTTAGATTTAAATCAGTTATTCAGAATAAGGATAAAGATAATGTTCAGAAATAGGATAAAAGATGTATTAGGACTAAACAGACGTAATCAAGAATACGTTCGTCCATACAACCACCCAAAATCTAAAGCGTTAGCAGATAATAAGATTGCTACAAAAAAGCTTCTTGCAAAGGAAGGTATCAACACATCTGAGGTATACAAACTCATTAAAAATCGTAAACAACTAGCCTTCTTAGATTGGGAATCATTACCAAAAAGTTTTGTAATCAAACCTAATCAAGGTACTGGTGGAAATGGAATTCTAGTAATCTATGGTAGAAAGAGGGGCGAATTAGCATGGATAAGGCCAGGCGGAGAAGTATTAAGTAAAAAAGATCTCTCCTTACACATTGAGAATATCCTCGAAGGAAGATTTTCAATGGGTGAAAGAAGCGATATCGCAATAATTGAAGAAAGAGTTAGAACTGATTCATTCCTAAAACAATACTCATACAAAGGTGTACCCGATATTAGAATCATATGTTTCAATCTCGTCCCCATTATGGCAATGATGCGAATACCTACCAAACGATCCAACGGTACTGCAAATCTACATTCTGGAGCTATATGTACCGGTATAGACATAGCAACAGGCATAACCACCTACTCTATGCATATGAATAGCAAATCATTGTTGAGCGATACATATGAGATGATAGATAATACTCAAGATTTGAAGATTAACAAAAAGCTTTCAGGTGTTCAGATACCTGATTGGGACAAGATCTTGGATATTGCAGTAAGATGCCAAAGAGCAAGTAAGCTTGGCTATACAGGTGTCGATATAGCATTAGACGCAGACAAAGGCCCTATCGTTTTTGAATTAAATGCTAGACCTGGCCTTGGAATCCAAGTCGCAAATCAAGCGGGTTTAAGATGGAGATTAGAAAAAGTAAAAGGATTGGAAGTGAAGAGTATTAAACACGGTATAAGGGTAGCGAAGAATCTGTTTGGTGGAGAAGTAGAAGACAGTATTGAAGCTATTAGTGGAAGAAAGGTTGTTAACATCAACGAGAAAATAACCCTGTATTACAAATCATACAAAGAAGGTAGCAAAAATGAGAATAAAGACAGAGAGATTACTACCGCATTTGTAGATACAGGAGCTATAACCTCCCGTATCTCTCGAAGCTATGTATCCAGAATGGGATATTTCGAAACCATGAGACAGTTTGACTATCTAAAATGCCCTAAGAACTTCCTCGCTTTTAAGGATGCACAAGAATACATAGACGAATATAGTAAAAACATGACAGAGGATGCATACATCATACGTTTAGCTAAAATCTTTGAGGATGGGCAAATAGTTGTCCGACCTGTTATCATTGTTAAAGTAAGAATATCAGGCGAAATACGTGATCTTGAAATGATCGTAACTGAAGATAGTACACACTCTGTCACATTAGGAAGAAACGACCTCAGAGACTATTTAATTGATACAAGTAAAACATTTAAATAATGAAAACATACGAAGAATATCTAAAAGAAGCAGGAAATGTCCATTTAGCATACTATGTCGAAGCTGCTGACATCTTAGGAATCAAATATTCCATCGTTGTTAGAAGCCTAATTGCAAAGTTCGAAGTTGAAGACAAGCATTGGTTCATTATAAATACTGTTACACCCCTAACCTCCTCCCCAAGTGCTACCATTTCAAAACGAAAGAACCTTACCAATATGGTATTAAGCTCATATGGTGTAGATGTCCCAAAGCAAGAGGGATTAACAAGCCCCATTGATGCTATAAAATTCTTTAATAAGTATAAAAACATAGTCATAAAGCCTGCTCAACAGCTTGGTGGAAAAGGTATTACCCTACTTCCAGAGACAGAAGACCAGGTTATATCTGCTTTCAACGAAGCATTCGAGAAAGATAGATCAAAAGGAGAAATTAAGGTATTGGGAGAAGAATTCATCAAAGGAGAAAACTATCGATTCTTAGTAGTTGGCGAAAACGTTGTTGGAATAGTATGGAGAAAGGCCCCAATAGTTATCGGCAATAGCAAAAATACTATAAGAGAACTAATTGATACATCAAACAAAGAGCGTAGCCTCCTCGTTCTCAAATCTATTCCCATAGATTCAGAAGTACAAACTAGATTAAAAAATGCTGACCTCACATTAGATTCAATTCCAGACGAAGGCCAAGTTATAACCCTTAGATACAATTGTAATCTGACTACTGGTGGTACTACAGAAGAGTGTGCTTCCATTGTAGATCCATACTACAAGGAGCTCGCTGTAAAGGCCGTTAAGGCTCTTGATTTAGAATTCGGGGGTGTAGATATCATTGCAGAGGATATAACTAAACCAGGGAAGTGTGGAATTAATGAAATCAACTACAATCCTGGATTAAGATTACATTACAAAGCTGACAAGGGTGAGAAGGTTAAGGTCGCTGTCCCTATTATGGAATATATTAGAGATAAGTATACAAATAAATTATAAGATAAACATTATGAGTAACGTGCAAGTATTACAAGGCCTAAATCTAGATTCAGAGATATCTGTCATAAAAATTAATGTACATAAGACCGATACTATCGTTAGATATCTTGAACTTCTTAAAAATTTTCACCCAATATTCATGCGTGAATACAAATTTGAAAATGACATCTTAAGCATTCACACAATGATAACCTCGTTGTGGAGAGAACTTGGAGAAATAATAATCAAACTTTCAGAAGGAAAGATCGATTACGAAGAAGCAAGAAAACACACTCTTGAAGAAGTCCTTAAACAACGAGTAGCCTCTATGTCTACTATTCCTCTAATCTTTTTTGCAAACAAAATGAAATATGAGGTAACACCAACGCTATTAGAAGACGAAAGGATAAAATACAATACAGGGCCCAATAGAATATATACTTTAGGCGTAGGTCGTAATTCCCAAATTATATATTCTATATCCTCTAGTAAAGATTCTAAAGAAGCAAAAGAAATTCAAAGAGATAAATATCTTACAAACCTTATGATTCAGCGATTAGGTCTCCCTATTCCAAAATGGCAAGTCCTAGACAATATATCACAGATTGAAGAAGTCTGGAGTAGCTATGAAAAACCTGTCGTCATAAAACCAACAGGTCTTACAGGTGGGCATGGTGTTGTAGTTGGTATAGAAACGCTAGAGAAAGCAAAGGAGGCATTTAAATTTGCAAAAGAAGCAACTCAGGATAGAATCAGAGAAGAATGGCAGCAAAAGATCATGATACAAGAACAAATCTCAGGTGAAGATTACAGGCTTCTCGTTATAAATGGCCATCTAGAAATCGCAACCAAGCGTATTCCAGCCTTCATCATAGGAGATGGCAAGCATACAATTGAAGAATTGATCGATATAACCAATACAGATCCTCGAAGAGATGTTACTAACCCTACTCATACATTAAAACCTATTAAGATTGATGATCCTCTAAAGTCATATATCAAAGATCAGAAATTAACCCTTACCTCTATTCCTAAGAAAGAGCAGAAAGTTAATGTGAGAAAGGTTGCAAGCATGAGCCAAGGCGGCATAACCGAAGATTTTACGGATAAGGTAAGCCCAGAAATTAAAGCAATTGTAGAGAGCATCGCATCATCGATTCATGCATTTACTCTAGGGGTCGATGTCATGTGTAAAGATCTTTCCAAACCATTAACAAAAGACAACGGTGCAATACTAGAAGTGAACACAATGCCTGAAGCATATCTTAATACCTATCCTGTCATTGGTGAATCCCGAGAATACGTATTCGACAAATATATAAAAGCTCTTTTAGAAGGCAATAACACAAAGCAGATAGTAATTGTAGGTAATAGCACAGAAGATGTACCTACTCTACTAAGAAAGAAATCGATCTTTGGATCATACCTCAAACAAGATGCCGTTATCGGAGAATACAAAGATGGAGAGATTAGAATTAATGGGTTGGATATAAATAAGGGCCTAGAGAAATGGAAAGCAATAGAAGGCCTTAAAGTAAATGCATCTTTAGATGCAATGATCATACATCATAGAAATGTAGAAGAGGTTAGAGAAACAGGCTTAGGATTTAATAAAATTGACCTTTTAATGGTAGAATCTAAATATTTTGAAGATAGAGAATTTAAAAAAGCTATCCGAAGATACCAAATGAAAGGATTAATATCTAAAATAAAGAAATTCTAATATGAAATACCTCATCATAGACAAAAGACAGCGTGTAGAAGTAGCTACAATGGGTGAAATACCTACAGGATCAGCAAGATTAGTAGAAGAATTAGATAAAAAAAATATTCCTCATGATTTTGCATATAACGATGAAATAGAGTTCTTGTTTCATAATGGTTCCACGGTTATAAAAGTGGCAGGACATGACGTAACAGAGTACAGCAACATCATTCTTAGAGGTCATTCCTTAGGTGACGAACGTGAGTATCAATACAAGAGATTCATCATAGACTACGTTGATCAATATAATAGAGACAACCCAGAAAAAAAAGTGATCATTCAGAATTCTAAGGCAATCAAGAATCTTCCATATTACAATAAGATAGCCTTTGCAATGCTATGTTCAAAAAATAACCTCCCCTACTTTAATACATATTTCCATACCAATGGGGAATATTTAAAAGATAGAGATATGTTAAAGGAATATCCATTGATTATCAAAGAATACTCGGGAATGAATAGAACTGAAATGATTGAGGGTAAAGAGAAGATCAAGAAGAATGTGTTTAAATTAGAGAAAGATGAGGATTACAAGCAAGAAAATCTTGATGGACAAGATCTTTCCCATTTCTTCATACAGGAATTTTCTGATGCTGGTGAAGATTACAGAATATTTGTTAAGTTAGGGAAAGTAATAGCCGGATGGAAAAGAAAGGCTGTTAATGGCTTTATGACTGTAAGCAAGGGTGAGTACGAGATGTACAATACTCCTAACGAGGAGATAACTGAGATTGCTGAGAAGATGGCATCCGTATTAGAAGCTGACTTTATGGCCGTAGACTTTATGTATATGAATGGGAAGGCATGTATACAAGAGATAAGCTTCCATCCTGGATATAAGGCATATGAGACTAAGATTGAGGGAGAGCCAGTGAATATAGCTGAAGCTATAGTTACTGCTTTTTAAGTCCTAGCTTCTCAAACATATTATTACTATCACCATTGTGATCATGTATTGCTTGGGCTTTGTATCTAGGTAGGACGAATATAAACTTACTTCCCTTACCTATTTCACTCTCTACTCGAATATCACCACCCATCTTACGTATAAGGTTGAAGGTTACGAATAATCCCAAACCAGTACCACCAGGTCTTACAATCTCTAGCTTCTCACCAACCTCTATGCTGGAGTTAATGTGATTCCCTGCCCTAAAGAATTTCTGTCCCAACTTAGGTAGCTCCTCTGCACTAATACCATAACCAGTATCAATAATGGATACTTCTACCCAGTTATCATCAAATCTATTCTCTATGGTCACACTACCTCTCTCTGTATACTTAACAGCATTACTTATTAGGTTGTTCAATATCTCTACCACTCTAGCCCTATCTGCATATACATGAGGAGTATCTAATTGCATATTATTAATAATTGGAAGATCTTTTTCCATAGCATCTCTCTCATTCCCATGTATAGCCATATCTACCTCATTCTTAATATCTACCTCTTCAGGATCTATGACTATCTTATCCCCCTCTAATTTAGCACTACTCAGTAATGTATTAATTAGTTTTATTTCATTCTCTACAGCCATCTTAATCCTATCTACATACCTCTTGTATGCTTCAGGATCACTCTGTATATCCCCTGTGAACTTCTCTAAGAGCTGTGCATTGAGTTTAACTATGGTAGCAGGTGTTCTTAACTCATGTCCCATTATATCAATCATATCGTTCTCTTTCTTACGAGCTTCCTGTAGTTCTTGAATCTTAACCTGAAGTTCTGCCGTCTGCGCATCAACCTTATATTGAAGGGTCTGATTGAAGGATTGAAGCTGCTTGTAAAGAAGGGCCTTATTAACAGAAATATGGAACTGGCTATATATACGATCCCAAAGATCTAATTCATCAATCTTGTACATCTGATTATTAGGTAGGTCTTGTATGAAAAGAACCCCTATTAGCTCACTCCCAGATACAATTGGATAGACTATTTGAATTTTAGATAACTCTAACAGATACAACAAATTAGAATACTCTCGATATTCTAATGCATCTTTGTTACTCAAATACTCTAGCTCAGATCTGGAAAGAGATTTTAATCTTCCTACTGTAGTCGTTTCTTTATTCCAATACACTGGAATCTCTACAAAAATTTTATTAAGGTTTTCTATCTTCCAATCTCCATGAGTAAAACGATATGATTTTGTATTAACAGAGTCGTAAAGATATATTTGAGCTTTGTTTGCAGAAGTATTTTGGCATATATAGCTCAAAGTCTTGTTACATATATCAGAAAGTTCTTGCTCAAAGTTAAGAAGTTTAATAAAGCCTTCACCCTTGTTTCTAAGGATCTGTTTTTCTGACAGGAAAATGTTGGCAACAGCATCTATAACTATTTTAAAAATAAGTGCTAACAAAAACGCAATTATGTAAAACAATATTTTAGGAATTTCCAACTGCTCAATTAGTGGGAAAACAACTACCAAAGAAACTACAAATACGATAGATGGAATAATGTAGAGAGATAAACTTCGCAAAATACCCCGTATCACAATCCCAAATCGTTGGAACCGTGTCTGTGTTAGACCATACGAAATAATAAGGTTTGCGATTGAGAATACCACAGGCCCAAACCAAATATATTCATAAACACCAAAGTATGGAGCTATGATATTAGCAGGGAAAGAACCCACTACTGTTAAAACATTTCCTATAATTAGATATTTTTGCTGTTCTTTCTCTATAAATGATAATGCTTTATACCCTCTTAAAGTTTTGTAAACATTAACTGCAAATACGATTGTTAACCATGCCATCCAGACCAGATATGCTTTACCAACTATTATATAGTTATTCCCTTCTAAGACAATTCTTTCTATAAAATTGTTTGTAAAGAATATTTCGTAAAGGAGAAAAAGAAATCCCCCTACTACAAACAGAGCAAATAATAAATTGATCTTCTTTCTACGAAGATAATACGTAGAGAAAATATAATGGAACAGACCAATTGATATTGATGATAAATAGATAATATCCGCCCAAAGTTTAGCGGTACTTAATGTATCTGTTAATAGAAAAGATACTGTTGAGAAAGCCCAAACCGGTCCAGCTATTATTCCCAAAATTCCTAAGAAAAAATATGCCTTGTTCTTTGGTTCTTTGAGAAAGGTAACTAAAGGCCCTATTAAGGAGGTAAACCCTAGTATTACAACAAACATATATAAAGTGTTATCCCATATCATTGTTCTTTGGCAGTTTTAATTCAAAAAATCTTGTTAAACTCATTTTCCTCTCTTCGTATGGTGGGTAATAAGAGCCTTCAATTCCTGTTAGCTCCAAGGTTTTCATTCCTGTCTTCCTTAGATCTTGAGCGATCTTTGGTGCTAGCTTCTTAGTTATTGCCCCAGCCTTCTTTGCCCCCATTAGATATCCCCAGAAACTGTTAAAACCTAATTTTTTTCTAACTTCAGCTAGAAGTTCATACTGCATAGTCGAAGATGGCGAAAAGAGTTGATTGATAAACGAAATCCCATTTTTTTCTTTAATACTATATTCTGTATCTCCCAACTTAACATTTTTCTCAAAATTTTCTTTCTTTGTGAAGAAAATTGTCTTCAACATGCTCCCTGTAGAAAGATCAACTTGCATTCCAGGATCCAATGTACAATCTTGAAAAAGTCCTCCTGGTTTAACTCTTTTAACCATCTCGTCTACGACCTCAAAGTGAGTCTTCTCATCAAAATAGTTTATCCCGTTATCCGAAAATACAAAATGGTATGTATCATCACCCTTCTGCATAGATTCCAGAGCTGTTTCAAAATATATCGTTACCCCCTCAAAATTCTTTTCTTTTTGCCCACTATCCAAAACAATTCGTGTAGGGATACCTCGCAAGGTTAACAACGTAGCTGCACAAATAACAGATTGAAGAGAGTTATCGGCAGAATGAAACTCAATTTTCTTTCCAGTCTCTTTAAGAGCCTCGTACATTAATGCTGTTGTGATGCCCGCACCGGTACATAATTCCTTAACTTTGATTACTTCTTCTCCAGGAAAAGCCTCTTTCATATGATCTCTTGCCTTGGGAGCCATAATCCTTTCTAAACGATATGATTCATAGGCCAAAAGTTTGTTTAATATCCCTTCAATATTTGATTCCTCCCAATGCATAGATCTTTCCGTACTTTCATCTACGCCATTAGAAAAAAGTTTAGTTGTTTCTTTAAGTAATTTTGGTATTAATTGATTAGACATTATTCGAATAGTTGCAGGAGCAAAAACAAATGGATTTTTTGGGTTCATGTATTCCCATTCAGCATAATTGGCATACTTTTTATGCACATCCATAAAAACAGGGACAAACTCATTTTGAGCATCTCGGACTTCAGCACTTATCTCTGTTGGAATCTTAATATACAAACCGTATTCGTCTGATCCTAACATCTTTAAATCAAGATCTTTTGGATCCTGAAGGTTAGAAATTTGGGCGTTTTCTTCATTTGTAGCTATTTGTGTCAAATAATTTGTTAATGAAGGTAATTGCGAGATATTCTCTTCTGACTGTATTGGCTCATCTGCTGGGACTACAACTTCAGTAGTTACTGGAACGTTTGAAATTTCTTCCTGGGGTGGTTGCAAAGGAGAATTGGTTTCAACTTGCAAAGACATACCTTCACTCTCTAGTGGTGGTTTGTTATCCATTCTTATTTGGGCAATATTATGTATATACATGATAGCACAAAAACTTGATCTGACTATATCCCCGCCTTCTCAAATATTTCTAACCATTTATCTTTGTTTGGTACGTTATTTGGCATAGGTAATAACCCATCCTCTACCCATTCACACTGTTTAAATGTAATCTTTCCCGCATACAATTGGTTATACAATCTAGGATTCTCTTCCAATTTCTTCTTAACTTTTCTAAATCCTCTAAAATATGCAATATCTTTACAATATATTCCTCGATCATGTGTATCCCCCAATCCTCTTTTAACACTATATGTAACATCAAATGCAGAATACTTAGGTAAAACAGCCAAAAGAACATTGTAAAGCTCTCTAAAGGAAAGATCTTCACCTAGATATACAGCCCATGTTAATGCTGCTTTGTTCTTCAACCATTTCTCTGTAAGAAGACCCATATTACTCTCATTCCATGTAGCCAAACCCTCCTCAACATCCAAATATTCAGGAAGATTAGCATTACTCAAAGCATTGAACCCACATTTCATACCATTTTCCGCTCTTAAAGCATGGGTCCCAACCTCGTGTACTAAAGTTTTTCGTAATTTGAAATTACTTCTTTCAATATTGGAATCCACCAAAATCTCTTTTCGTTTAATACCAAGCTTAATTCCATTTTTTGAAATATTTGCAGATTCATTTACAGTCCAACCATCTAACCCTAGCTCTCTGAAAGTAATGTCAAATACTTTTTCAATATCATCATGATACAAAATCTTCCTCCTATTTATATCATCCTCCTTTACCACGTTGTAGTTATCTAACTTTCCTCTCAGTACCCTAGCCGCATTCCTAAATAGCTTGTCACTAGGTTTACCATACCTATGTACAGAAATATCAGTAACCTCTTCGTTATTACCAACCGCATACATAAGGTCGCTGGCTTCCTTTTTTGAATCAATTAACTGAAGGTAGAAATCAGAAATGCGAGGATCCACATCAACAATCTCTTTAACATTAGAAAGTTTCTTCAATATCTCTTTGTTATTATTCTTTACAATCCTGTATTCAAATACCGGATTGTATATCTCGCTATTAAAGAATTTCTTCTTCTCTGCTTCTAAGTTTGTAGGTGTAAATACTAATGCAGTCGGTATCCTCAAATCACCAAGTAGCTTAGTAACTTCATCAAGCCTTAATGTCTTCTTTTTTCTAGCAAATATTTCCATGGGATACATTATATATGTTAGAGAAGATTAAAACTATCTCCTAAAATCTCTGTTAAATGAGAACTTCCTTGAGCCCTCTTCTATGAGGTCTAAAGCAATACCAGTACCTTTTACTACACAAAAAAGAGGATCATCTGCGACATGAGCAGGCACACCTGTAGCACGAGAGAAAAGTTTGTCTAAATTTCTTAGCAAGGATGTACCACCACTCATGACCATACCACGATCCATAATGTCAGCAGATAGCTCTGGAGGAGTCTTTTCTAATACTGCTTGTATACTCTTAATTATACTCCTCAATGGCCACTCTACAGCTTTAGCAATATCATTGGAATTAACAATTACTGATTTAGGCATACCAGCTCCAACATCTCTTCCCCTTACTTCCATCTCCCTTGGATCTTTTACCTCTAATGCACTCCCTATCTTTATCTTTATCTTCTCAGCTGTCTGTTCACCAATTAAAAGGCCTTTCTTTTTACGCATGTATGAGATTATGGCCTCATTAATAGCGTCACCTGCTACTCTTAGAGATTCATATTCTACTACTCCGTCAAGGGATATAACCGCGACTTCGGTGGTACCACCACCCATATTTATAATCATATTTCCAGATGATGTATTTATTGGCATCTCCGCACCCAATGCAGCTAACAGAGGTTCTGGGAGTAATGTAACATTCCTTGCACCAACCGCATTTGCAGCTTTAAGTACAGCTCTTTCTTCTACAGAAGTAATACCTGCAGGTACACTAATTACAACATCAGGTTTGAAAAATCTTCCTTTTCCCAATGCTTTGTCAAAGAAGTATCTAAGTAAAGCTTCAGTTACTCGAGAATCAGCTATGACACCATTACGAAGAGGTCTTTTGGCAACGATATTATCTGGAGTCTTACCAATCATTTCTTTAGCTTCCATACCTACAGCTATGACAGTGAAGTTGTTTACATCTATGGCCACAACGGTAGGTTCAGTTAAGACAATCCCTTCCCCTTGGACAAATACAACTGAGTTAGCTGTTCCTAGGTCTATACCTAATTTCTTTACAAACATATGAATTAGCTTCCAATACTACAAGTTATCTACTATCCTTAAAATTTCAACTTCATTGCCTCTTTCATCTGACCAGCAACACCAGTTGCTATACCGGCTACCTTAACACTTCCCTCTAATGCTTTCTTCATCAATTCTTCTTTCATACCTTCAGCTTCTCTTCTTCTCTCTCTAATTGGAGTTAAGAACTCATTCATAACTTCAAACAATCTTTCTTTAACTTCTACATCCTTTATAGTTCCATTCCTGTATCTCTCTTTCATAGCCTCAACTTCTTCAATATCCTTGTCGAACAGATCTAGGTATGTAAATGCAACATTGCCTTCAATCTTACCAGGGTCTGTAGCATGAATTCTTGCAGGATCGGTATATACCTTAAATACTTTCTTTCTTAATTCCTCTTCTGTATCAGCAAGATATATTCCATTGTTTAAACTCTTCCCCATCTTTGCATTGCCATCAATCCCTGGTACATTAGCCTCAACACCAAACAGAGCCTGAGGTTGGTGTAATATATCTGTCTTGTATGTACTGTTAAACTTTCTTGCCAATACTCTAGTATCTTCAATCATTGGAGCCTGATCCTTACCCACTGGAACTAAGTCTGCATTAACACAAAGAATATCTGCAGCCTGATGTATTGGATATATGAAGAAGCCCAAAGGAGTAGAAACTTCCATCCCCTTTTGAGCCATTTCTGTTTTAATTGTTGGATTATGCTGAATCTGTTGTACGGTTGCAAAATTGGCAAGATATATGAATATCTCATGGATAGCAGGAACTTCGCTCTGTATAAATATGGTAGCTTTGTTGAAATCAATCCCAGCAGCATAGTAGTCACAAAGGAGTTCTTCAATATTTTCTCTAACCTTACCCGGATTATCAAAGTTATCTGTCAATGCCTGCACATTCGCTATCTCAATATACTCCTCATATTCATCCTGTAATTTCGCCCTACTTTGTAAAGACCCAAAATAGTGGCCTATGTGCAACTGACCTGTAGGTCTGTCCCCCGTTAGAATTCTTTTCTTTACTTCCATAGTTTACATTCTAACAAACTTCGTACCCATTATGCTATACTCTTGGCATGAAAACGTCTCCCAAGACCAAAGTTAAATCACATATTGGCTCAGTCCTCTACCCAATATTGTACACCTTAATACTCTTTTTAGTTGCCTCAAGCATATATTTCTATGCTAATGGGTATAGATTGGATATTTTTAAGCAAGAAATAACTCAGAATGGTGTAATAACCGTTGAAAGTTCCCCATTTGGAGCAGATGTATATGTAAATGAAAAGTTAGTTGGAAAAACACCCAAAAGCACAAGCGTAAAGATTGGTACATACCATATTACTGTAAAAAAAGATGGATATTTTAACTGGGAAAAAGATATTGATATATTAGAAGGCAAATCTACTCCCATATTTCCTTGGTTAATTAAACAAAATCCTAAATATACTACCCTATGGACATCCACAGGTTCAATTGAAAAATATTGGATTAATGAAGGAAACAACCACGTAGTATTCCTAACTAAAGAGATAGACGGATATATACTTTGGGAATATACATTAAACCCTGCGCTATGGGATTTCACTACAAATCCATCAGAAATATTGAAATTGGATAACAATGATGTTGATATAACTATGTCCCCTAGTGGTTTGCAAGTCATATTAAAAACATCAACAGATTCTACAAGCCAATACTATATCCTTAATACGCAAGTACTTTCCCAACTCTCAAACCTCAGGGCTCTAAATATCGACGCATCAAAAGCATACGAAATCACGTGGTCAAATGACAACAGCTATTTGATCATCGAGTCGACTGACGGGATCTATTCATATGATATAAGAATTAACCAATTGACCACATTAGTGGAAAAGTTGGAATCAAAAGAATATATATGGACCACCGATGAACAAGGATTCTTCTACATTGTAGAGCCTTCAAAAACCCAACTCACAGACCTCCACTCATACAATTTAAAACAAACAAACCTCAATGGATCCAATCCCAAATATATCATTGAAAACTTCTACTTCTACAAAACAGATAAATACCTCGAACAATACAGGACCAGTGGGTTTACATATACAGAATTTGCATCGTCCCCCGAAGGAACATTCTCTGCAGGAGAAATCACTAATGTTAATGTAAATCAACAAGCTCAAGGAGTATATATCAAAACTACTTTGGCTACATATTGGTTCAATATTCAAACCCAGAAATTCATGATGATTTCTGCCTACCCGGCACAGTTCATAGCCTTTAACCATGACCATGAGCGCTTAATATTCACAGATGATAATCAGCTTGGAATATTTACCTTTGCTAAAACAGAAGGAGACCACACTGTAGACATAGGCTCTCAGAAAGTTAAGAATATCGCGGATATATCTCAATCCTCTAGTTACAAATGGCTTACAGACTCCCTAAACATCACCTATTTGCATGAAGGAATAATATATATTTCGGATGTAGATGGAGATAACAAAACCTATATTACAAAGCCTTCTAATTTGCTAGATTTCTTAATTAGAAATTCAAACAACACCCTACTCACATTCACCAAGGATGAGGAGAACAAACTTTCAATCACAGAGTTAGAAATTCACTAGAACGCACCTGGCCGGAGTCGGACCGACAACCTACACGTTAGGAGTGTGTTGCTCTATCCAGATTGAGCTACAGGTGCTTATTTACAAACTAAGCTTAACACAAATATATCACATTTCCAATGGAATTTCATTTTTCTATAGGATTATATATATAGCTTTTCCATGGTATAATGTACGTTGCAATGAAACAAGAATATATAAAAATAAGGGGTGCAAGAGAGAATAACCTTCAGAATATATCGCTTGATATCCCTAAGAACAAATTAGTAGTCATAACTGGAGTCTCCGGTAGTGGTAAATCCTCCTTAGCCTTTGATACATTGTACGCAGAAGGTCAAAGAAGATATGTAGAATCTCTCTCGTCCTATGCAAGGCAGTTTCTAGGCGTTATGAAGAAGCCTGATGTAGATTCCATAGAAGGACTCTCCCCTGCCATCTCAATCGATCAGAAGACCGCAGGATCCAATCCTAGATCTACCGTAGGAACTATCACAGAGATATATAGTTACCTTCGATTACTGTATGGAAATATTGGCATCGCCCATTGTCCAAACTGTCATACACCAGTTGAAGCTCAGACTATACAAGAAATAACACAAAAAGTACTCGATCATATCAAAGGTTCTACCAAGAAGTTCCAAGTGGTTTCACCATTGATAAAGAACCGTAAGGGAGAGTTTTCTTCACTCTTTGAGAAGTTGCTAGCACGAGGGTTTCTCAGAATAATCGTTGATGGTAATACATATATGCTTGATGATATCGAAAATATCAAGCTTGATGAGAACAAAAAACACGATTTAGACCTCGTAATAGACCGATTAGATGGCAAAAGTGTAGAACAAAAACGTTTAACAGACGCCATAGAGCTTGCGGTAGCGCAATCTAAGGGTGAAGTTAAAGTATTAGTAGAAGGTGAAGAGCCCCTATTCTTCTCAGAAAACAACACTTGTCCAACTTGTGGTATATCATACCCTAAAATAGCTCCAGCCAGCTTCTCATTTAACGCTCCAGAAGGCGCATGCCCAAAGTGTGCAGGATTAGGAATACTAAAAGAATTAGATATAAATCTACTCTACAACCCGAATTTGACCATATCAGAGGGTGGAATCTTCCCATGGAGTAATAGAACAAGCAAAGACTCATGGACATTAAAGATCCTACAAAGTGTAGCAGTAGAACATCATTTTGATCTAAAGACACCAATTAAGAAATATCCTCAAGAGATATTTGACCTCATCTTCTACGGAAAAGGCGCAAAAGAAACATATACCATACAGTACACCAATAGATTTGGTAGAACCAAAATCTATGATGCTGAATATGAAGGCGTAATCAATGAATTAAACCGAAGATACAAAGAAACCTCTTCGGACTATTCAAGGCTCGAGACCGAGAAGTACATGGTAGAAAGAGTTTGTGATGCATGTAATGGTAAAAGACTAAAGCCATATACATTAGCAGTAACTATCAATGAAAAGAATATAGATGAGATAACCAATACACCAATTAACGAGTTGATCGAGTTCTTTGGTTCAATTGAGCTAAAAGGCAACAAAGCAGAGATAGCAAAGCCAATTATTAAGGAAGTCCTCTCCAGATTAAACTTCCTAACTAATGTTGGTTTGGACTATTTAACCCTTTCTAGAAAAGCTACCACTCTTTCAGGTGGTGAATCACAAAGAATACGATTAGCATCACAAATTGGTACTGGACTCACAGGAGTCCTTTACGTACTTGACGAACCTTCAATTGGATTACATCAAAGAGATGTATCAAAGTTGATAAAATCACTCGAGAACCTGCGCGATACCGGCAATTCTGTCATAGTGGTTGAACACGACGAAGAAACTATAAGATGTGCAGATTGGGTAGTCGATATAGGCCCTAATGCAGGTAAGCATGGAGGTAAGGTAGTAGCAGAAGGTACTATAGATGATATCAAGCATAGTGGTTCTCTCACTGCTAAGTATATCAAGAAAGAGCTCTCCGTCGGGAAGAGTCTCAAGAAAAGTACAAGATCAGACACAAAGAACATGTTAAAACTCACAGGACTCACCACTCACAATCTTAAGGATGTAAATCTAGAAATCCCGTTAAACCAATTCATCTGTATAACTGGTGTTTCTGGCAGTGGGAAGTCTTCATTGATAAACGACACACTCTATCCAGTACTGATGAATAAAGTTATGCATTCAAAACAACAGGAAGGATCATACAAATCAATCGAGGGAGTGGAGAAAATTAATCAGATTATTGATATCGACCAATCGCCTATAGGCCGAACCCCGAGGTCAAATCCAGCTACTTACACAGGAGTATTTACTGCAATTAGAGATATATTTGCTAATACCAAGGAGGCTAAAGCCAGAGGATATGGAACCAATAGATTTAGCTTCAATGTTAAGGGTGGAAGATGTGAGAAATGCCAAGGAGATGGTCAGATCAAAGTTGAAATGCAATTCTTACCTGATATGTATGTAACTTGCGATGCATGTAATGGGAAAAGATATAACGATGAGGCATTGCAGGTTGATTATAAGGGAAAGAATATATCCGATGTCTTAAATATGACAGTTGAAGACGCATTGGAGTTCTTCAAGAACATTCCTTCTATATATAGAAAGCTTGCAGTATTGAATGAAGTAGGCCTTGGATACATACAATTAGGTCAATCTGCACTCACTCTATCTGGTGGAGAATCTCAAAGAATCAAGTTAGCAAAAGAATTATCCAAAATGTCTCGTGGCCATACCATGTACATATTGGATGAACCTACAACTGGGTTGCATTATCATGATATTGATAAGCTACTTACCCTACTTAAGGGATTAGTTGATAAAGGCCATACTGTAATGTGCGTGGAACATAACTTAGATATCATAAAGTTCGCAGATTGGATCGTGGATCTTGGTCCTGAGGGTGGAGACAAGGGTGGTTACATTGTAGCCGAAGGTACTGTCGAGGATGTGATGAAAAATCCTAAGAGTTGGACAGGAAAGTATCTTAAGAAATATCTAGAAAATTTAGAATAGTGAAACCTTAGGGCCCGTTTTGGGTCAGAAATACTACGGGTCTGAAAAAGTAGACAGGGGTAAATAATAGGTACATCAGAAGTAAACCCATATCCCAAAACAGAAATCTTACTAGAATCTCGCGTTATGGAAATTCGATAGCACCTCATCAGCATGGTCAATTTGAACAGTTTGAGGGTTTGAGAAAATAGTGAATTTCGCTTAGTTTCACCTAGTAAGATTGGGCTATATACCAAGCTTCTTTAGAATCCTTTCCACAGTAAATACACTTTCCAGAGGTATCTTCATCTGCAATACATCTAGTTGTAGCCTTAGTTTCTGCCTTAATACTCTCTTCACATTTAGGATCCCCACACCAGTGTACTTTTGCATATCCTTTTTCGCCATTCATCATCGTTTTTAGCTCGTCGTATGACTCAACCGTGTGAGTATTATTCCTAATTATCGACTGCGATCTGTTTAACAAACTATTCTGAATCTCATTTAATAGATTCTTGGTATATTCCAATACCTGTGCACGTTCCACGAATATTTTTTCATTCGTATCTCTTCTTACCATAGTAACTCCACCATTCTGAATATCTCTTTCCCCTATCTCCATTCTTACAGGCACACCTTTTTTCTCCCATTCATTGAATTTGTAACCTGGAGATACAAAATCTCTAGCATCAAATTCAATTTCTTCCACAACAGTTTTAAGTTCCTCTACTATGCCATTACAATATTCCATAACTACATCCCTATTCTCATCTCTAGATATAGGGACAACGACAACCTTGATTGGAGCCACACTTGGTGGTAATACCAACCCATTGTCATCACTGTGAGTCATAATCAAGGCACCCATCATTCTTGTGCTTACGCCCCAGCTATTCTGGTAAGGAGTTTTAACAGTACCATCCTTGTCTGCGAATTTAATCTCAAATGCCTTTGCAAAGTTCTGTCCAAGGTCGTGTGAGGTACCAAATTGCAACGATTTCCCATCAGGCATCATTGCTTCCACTCCAAAGGTATTAACTGCACCTGCGAACTTCTCACTCTCAGACTTTCTGCCAGAATATGTTTCTACTGCAAGTATATCTCTAGCAAAATCTACATACATCTGAAGCATATCCTTAACTTCTTTGATATTTTCTTCCTCCGTAGCATATACCGTATGCCCTTCTTGCCACAAGAATTCAGATGTTCTTAAGAAAGGTCTAGTTCTTTTTTCCCATCTCATGATATTTGCCCACTGATTAATCTTCATAGGTAGATCCCTCCATGATGTAATCCATCTTGAGAAGGTATCATAGATGATGGTTTCGGATGTAGGTCTAATGATTAACTCTTCTTCTAATTTTGCATCTTAATCCACTACAATTCCCTTTCCATCTGGAGATTCTTTTAATCTGTAATGTGTTACCACTGCACATTCCTTAGCAAAACCTTTAACATGTGAGGCTTCTTTGGTAAAGAATGATTTAGGTATGAGTAATGGGAAATATGCGTTTTTATGCCCACTCACCTTGATTCTTCTGTCTAATTCTTTTTGGATATTCTCCCATATGGCATAGCCGTATGGTTTAATGACCATACAACCCCTAACAGCGGAGTTCTCTGCTAATTCCGCTCTCTCTATGATATCCAAATACCATTGTGAGAAATCTTCTGTTCTAGATGTAATTCCTTTGTCTGCCATAACGGTTATTCTACCCTATTTATTCATTAATTTAAACAATCTTAGGCCCAAATCCCCAATGATGGGCTGCTTTGGCCAATGCGGTATCTGGATGTTCAATAATCCACTGCTCCATATTTCCTCTGCCTAACGCTACATCCTTTGCCTGTATTACGGCTTCTACACCTGCTTCAATGCCCCATGGATGTCCTAAGACTCCACCACCTACTTGGATTACAATATCTTCACCTAATTGATACAGCGCTTCAGGAATAGTACCTGGATGTAATCCACCTGAAGCTACATGCCATACGGGTTTCATTCCATACCAGTTCTGTCCTAATGTCATACTCGTCTCTGGAGTAATATCCAACTGCAAAGTATCTCTAATGAGTTTTGGCTCACCATAATTTTCCATTTTCCCTACAGGAGCTCCACCATGAAGCGAGTCTACACCTAACATTCTCATGATTTTAGCAGTTACTACCATGGACATAGAAAAGTCTTTGATTTCGCCTCTGTCATACACCCCAGGACCAGACTCTCTGTCAAAAAGGCTGTGCATCGCCCTATGTGCATGTATTGCCAACCCTGGATTGTGCATCCTCATTGTCTGGATTGCACTAAATCCAGTAGTAACAATATCCATCATCATCCATCTCCCTCCCTGTGCCTTTATCTTATCTGCCCTCTGTATCATCACATCTAGATTGGAATGCGTCACATTACATAGGTAGAATTTCTTTTTCCCCGTCTTCCTTTCTACCTCTCTTTGCACCTTATGTATCAGCTCACATCGATCATCAAAGGTATTGAATGGTAGACTAGTTAGATTTTCATCGTCCTTAATACCATGATATTCTGCATTTGCAGCAGTAAAAAGTATCTCTGCTAATTTTGCCTGTTCTTTGGCTGTACGTCCTACTTTTGGTTTTGGAACAGTACAGAGCAATGGTCCTTCTTCGACTTGTAATAGCTCTCGCATACCCCAAATACCAAACTGTGGACCTTGGAATGCTTGAATAATGCACTTTGGGAAACGAATATCTAAACATCGAAATGCCTTGAGCATCTTCATTCCATCGATATTTCCTACTACTCCTGCCAATATTCCAGACATATTGTCATATTCAAATAGCTCTTTTTTGTAAGCAATCTTAAACGTCTTGGTATTGTGATCTAAATCAAATGCTATGGCCTTAAGCTTCTCTGCCATCCTTACGCCTGAATCTCGACCAGAATATATCTCTGTCCATGTACCAGTAGAGCTTTCTGCAGCACATGCTGCTACTACATCTTCAAATTTCTCCATACCAATACCATCTGCAAGCTCAATATCGAGATATGTAATGATGTAATTCTCATCAGGATTCTTAGGTTTCCACCCCTTTGGGGCGATGTAACCGTTGTGTGTAGCTCCAATAACCATAGGGGCAATATGTTTAATTAGATATATACATATTAGAGGAGAACGATTAGTTTGTAAATCACACGAAAGAACAATATAATGGGCATATGTTTAAAAGATTCCTTAAGAACAACAATGTGCAGGGTTACAGAATTCAACAGCTGTATGACCAGTACTTCAAACAGGTGATTTCCTCATGGGATGAGCTTACTAATTGGCCTAAAGATCTAAGAGAAAAGCTTAAGGCAGAGGTTCCTTTTACTGAATTAGAGAATTTTACTGAATTCCCCTCTTCTGATCACAAGACTATAAAGGTATTGGCAAATACCAAGGAAGGTTTTCCTGTTGAGAGTGTGTTAATGCGCAACAAAGACCGTATTACCGTGTGTATTAGCTGTATGAGTGGTTGTCCTGTGGGTTGTAAATTTTGTGCTACTGGGAGAATGGGTTTAAACAAGAGCCTCTCTACTCACGAAATTATGGACCAGATTATGTATTTCCAAAGGAAGTTGAAAGCTACCGGTGAGAAGATTACCAATATCGTGTATATGGGCATGGGCGAGCCTCTACTCAATTTAAAACATGTTTCTGAGTCTATCAATTTGCTAACAGATAGCAATGTTATGGCAATGAGTGCTAGAAGGATTACAGTATCTACTTCTGGATATATTCCTCAATTGGAAGAGTTTTTGAAGAAGGATATGGGTGTTAATCTTGCTATTAGTCTTCATGCTCCCAATCAAAAGCTTCGTGAGAAGCTTATGCCTACCGTTGCGAAGTTAAATCCTTTAGACAAGCTAATGGAGGTATTGATTAAGGATCAGAAGAAAAGAAACAAGAAGATTACATATGAGTATTTAATGCTTAAAGATATTACTGATACTCCCGAGTGTGCTAAGGAATTAGCTAAGTTACTCAAGAATCAGATTGTACTTGTTAACCTTATTAACTTTAACAAGGTTAATGGTATTGCCTACGAACCTAGTACTAGAAAAAGGATTGAGGGATTCCAAGCGGTATTGGATAGTAGAGGGATTACTAATACATTAAGATATTCGTATGGAAGTGATATAAAGGGAGCTTGTGGGCAGTTATCAAGTCTCTCGTAGGGTCCGACTAATTTTCAACGACCTGGATTACAACTCCATTTACATAATAATCGTCATCAGGATGTATTAAAATAGGAGGATATTTTTCTGCTTCCGTAGATTCGCTAAGAAGTGTTATCCTATCCGTCTCTTTTCTAAAACGTTTAATGTTAGCCGCACCATCAATAATGGACAATACAATATTGTTATCCTCTGGAACCTTTGATGAATCGATAATTACGTAATCCCCATTTTTAATACCTTCAGAATCGCCTATTTGTGCAATATTCATAGAATCACCCACGGCTCTTAATGAAAAGTAATTTTCTTGGTTTCTTTCATTTCCATTAAATAATTTTTTTGAAACCTTTAAATACCCCTCAAGGTTTTCTTCTGCAATTAAAGTCGCCATACCACAATTAGCAGCGCCATAGATTGGTATATTTAGGAATATATCATTCTCAACATTTACAGGAAGAATCGATCTTATCCCACTTTCATCCCCTTTAAAGGTAATATAACCTTGCAAAACTAAAGCATCCAGATGATATTTAACACTTTGCCTATGATTTAACCCAATTTTTTCCCCTATTTCAGACAGCGTAGTTTCAAATAGGCCATTAGGATAAATAAGTCCTAATAGCATTTTCTGATATTTGTTCATATCTAACATTCTACCTGAAAGATTACATTCTGTAAATAGGCGTCATAAAGTACTTTACACCTCTTGGAAATTGATATACAATATCCTTATAGTTAAATTATAAAAGAAAGGCAAATGGTTAATGAGAGCGAAAAATAAAGGCCCCCACCAAAGTGAGAGCCATTACACCAAATAATAGTATATAAGCAATTAAAAATTTTGCAACTTAATTTCAGTTATTTATGGCTATGGGAACAATTAGGAACATAACAAAAACAAAAAAAGAATCTTCGGCTAGAAATGAGTCTGAGATAAAAGGCTATCTTTATTATTTAAATAACGATAGTAATACTTTTTATTATGCTGATAAACCAGGAATGGCAAGACAGCATAAAGAAGGAGACAGATACTTTTCTGTCGGAAAGAAAACAAAACCAGAAGCTTTTTGGAAGCAATCAGTTAACAATGAATGGTTTTTGCAAACGGAACCAAACGCAAGCGAAGAAGATAACTTATTAAATCTCGACGATTATGAAAACTAACGCTCACTTAATGAAACACCCTGGCGGTGGATGGGAAGGAAAGAAAGAGGGATCTCAAAGAGCTTCAGTTGTAAGAGAAACAAAATACGAAGCTGAAAAAGCAATGAAAGAGATTCTTAAAAACCAAGGTGGGGGTGAATTAAGAATTCACAACCTAAAAAATGTAATAATTGATAGTGATACAGTAGCTCCTGCAAAGGATCCTAATCCTCCTAAGGATACTGTCTATTAATTGATATACGTAGTTACGCAACGGGACTTGATGTCATTTACTATGGTCGGGGTGACTCGACTTGAACGAGCGACCTCTACGTCCCGAACGTAGCGTTCTAGCCAACTGAACTACACCCCGTACTCATTTACATCTCATCCACCACCCCTATACCAAGTAGTTCTAGCCCATTCTTCATCGTTAGCATTGTAGCCTGTACGATTGCTAGTAGGGATGCTCTATCCTTTTCTGGAGCTTCTAATACAGAAACCTGCTGATAGAAATTGTTAAAAGATTGTGCAAGATCAAAGATATACTGGGATAATATTGAAGGTGAGTAGTTTATACCTGAGCTAAGCAATACATACTTAGATTTGCTAAGCATCTCACCCAAGCTCTTCACTGCGGCGTTATCGAGGATATCTTCACCAATGTCTCCACCATTTTCCAATTCCGTATTGTTTTTTAGCAAAGATTTACACCTTGCATACACATACAAAAGATATGGACCCGTATCCCCATCAAAACTCAAAGCCTTAGTAGAATCAAACACAATATCGCTGCCTACTCCAACCTTAAGAAATGCATATTTAATAGCTGCAATAGCTATTTTAAGGCTCTTTTCCTCAATACCCTCAGTAACCCTACCATTCTCCTTCATCATCTCCATAGCCTGCTGTGCAGTAGTATCAATTAGGGTTTCTGCACCTGCTGTACCCTTACGACTGGACATCTTCTTACCATCAACAGACTTGATTAAGCCATGAGGAATATGTGTAGTCTTCTCTGCCAAATCTTTATCTATCTTACTCAACGCATCCAATACCACCTTGAAATATCCCGCTTGCTCTTTACCCGTGATGATAATGGACTCCTCGTAGTCAATAAGTTCATGCTTCTTAAATGCCAATCCCAAATCCTTAGCCTCATATGTTGGAATACCAAATTTGTTTACAAAAACCCTTGTATGAAGACCTTTTGATTCATCACCTTCATATATGACAGCACCCGCATCCTTCTTAAATACTGTCTCCATATTCTTCATAACCATATCCAAGCCAATGCTACTAGTCTCGCTTTCTAAGAAGTAATAGTCGAACTTAGTACCTAATTTCTTGTATATGGTTTCAAAATATTCCATACACCACTCCTTACCCTTGAGGTACTTCTCCTTGATCTCTTCTTTTTCGTATAACCCAAAGTCCTTTTCAGGTAATTCTGGTACACACAATGAGAATATGTAGTAATTTAGGTTATCAATCTCTTCCTGTGCTTGCGCATCTTCCTTCCCATCGTAATACTCGCTACCTAATACATATGCCTCACCTAAATACTTAACCCTGCTGGGTAATTCCAACGATTCTAAGCTATTAAACTCCTTACCTTCTTCTCCCATTTTCTTCTCCAAACCCCACAATGTTTTAGCAACATGTAATCCAACATCTCCCTGATATATGGCTCGCTTTACATCGGCTCCTAGCGCCTCCTGTAGGCGCGCATAGGACTCTCCAACTATGTTGGTATATAGATGACCCACATGGAGTATTTTGAATGGATTAGGATCGGTATATTCAATTACAATCTTCTTTCCTTTTTTAACATCTAGCTTGAAGTAATCATCCTTCTGTTTAAGAATTTCTTTAACCTCATTCATGAGATATGTATTTGAAAGGTAGAAGTTGATGAATCCTGGACCTGCTATTTCTACTTTCTCAATCTCTGTACCCTTTTCAAAGCTATCTACAATAGTTTGGGCTACCTCTCTTGGAGATTTCTTTAATTCTCCTGCAAGCTGCATCGCAATATTTGAAGTATATTCACCATGTGTTGGATTGTCTGTACCTGATACCTGGATTCTTTCTCTGCCAAAACTACTGTTTAAGCTTAGAACTCCTTTCTCTAACCTCTCTTGTATGGTTTGAACTATATCCATCATATTGTAAATATATTTTAAAACGCACTCGGGGGGAGTCGAACCCGCAACCGTCGGTTCCGAAGACCGATGCTCTATCCAGTTGAGCTACGAGTGCATATTAGTTGGCGTACCTGGCCGGATTCGAACCGACAACCGTTGATTCCGCAAACCAATGCTCTATCCAATTGAGCTACAGGTACAAAAGAGCTATTTATACAGCCATTCTATCATATATTCTTACTCTTTTTAAAATGTAAATACAATATTACCTTCTTGGTACGTTACCAAATGTTGTACGTTGTGCTTTTCGAAAATATTGATTGTTTCACTGTGTGGATGTCCGAAAGTATTGTCTGTACCACAGCTACAAATTGCAATCGATGGGAAAATCTCGCTGAGAAACATATCACTCGTAGCCGATCTTGAACAGTGATGCCCTGCTTTCAAAATATCAACCTGGTTTACTAAATTATTCTCAAGTAAATATTCTTCCGCCTCATATCCAGCGTCCCCCATTAACAAAATCTTCGAATCCTTTATCTTAACATCTAAAACAATTGAGTCTTCATTTACATTTTGATGGCAATTAACGTCAAGAGGATATATCGCAGAAGCTGAGATATCACTATATGTGAGCTTCCAGTCATCATTTAGGTCATACAGAATGTTTTCGTAGTTAGTTTCAATATATTCCCAGTCTTTAGATTCAAAACATTGAGAGGCGTACACGATTGTACCTACTTTGTAATTATTCAGGATACTAAACAAACCTTGAATATGGTCATCATGGGAATGGGATAATACAACCACCTCTATAGTTCGATCATTGGCTGGCATGTATTTAGGCAATTCAAACAATATGGATGTATCTGCTCCAGTATCTACCAACATTTGAAAACTACCATGCTGAATTAGGGTTGCATCTCCTTGTCCAATGTTAAGAAAAACAAGAGAAGGTGTTGCTGAGGCTTGCATAGTACAAAGCCTGTAGATGGCGATAGCTAGTGAAAGAGTTAAGATGAAATTCTTAACTAGAAATTTTAAGATAGAAATTATGACTTTCATCTTCTACAGGATAGAAATATATAGAAAGGAATATTAAAAGTACGCACATCACTATGGGAATAATAATTCCAACTTTTTCTAATTCCCAATATCCCCACCCAACCTTACCTATCAAATTTACTACAAGTTCGAAATATTTGAGTTGAATGTTGGAGGCTTCGAATAATAGAACTGATAGTAAGGGGAAAAGTTTTAAAGATATTAATCCAAATATTCCTAAGAACATGGTGCTCTCTACGACTGGTAATATGAGGCAATTAGCTACCACTGCCCATATTGATACCGTTCCGAATGTATATATCGTTATGGGCAATGTAGTAAGCGTACAACTCAATGTAGTAAGCAATGTATCTTCAACAAAACCATTACTTTTCTTGAATACCTTCTTCCATATATTGCTTAATGCAGGTTGGAGATATACCAAGCCTAATGTTGCCACTACAGAGAGTCGAAAGCCTACATTAAAGACAATCTTTGGATCAATGAGAACAAATATGAACGCGGCTAACGGCAAGGATATATGTATCGTATTCTTCTTCCCCAAGATCATAGCTACAAGAGCTATACTGGTCATTATGCAGGCTCTCACTATGGATGGAGACAGTCCTGAAAGAATACAGAAGCCCCAAATCAAAAACAGGAGTAAGAACAACCGTATCTTTAATGGAAGAAACTTTAGAAGCTTACTTCCTGCCAATATTAATATCGTTATATTGTACCCTGAAGCTGCTACGATATGGCTTACCCCAGCCATCCGCACGTTGCTATCGAATTTTTCACTGAATAGCCTATCCTGTCCAAAGATTATTCCCATCATTAAAGATGATTGTGGCTCCTTAAGGTTTTGAGAAATAATATTGTTAAGTTTTTGTTTAAAATCTACCAATATATTTTGCAAAACAAAGCCTTCTCTTTTTCCGCTACAATCAATTTCAGGAAACTCCATCAAAAGGTAAATGTTATTGTTTTTTAGATAGTCTTTGTAGTTAAAATCTTCGAAACTTTCAGGTATTTTAAACAAACCCTTTATGTTACACACTTCCCTTACCCTTGGATTTTGATATTTTTTAATCTTTATCAAGAACTTTTGGCTTTCCTTTTTAATCACACTCTCTCCTATCGATATATCTGAAGCGGGTTTTACTTCGATTGTATTGTAATTTGCCTTCTCTGTAATTTCAGATGTTACAATTGCGTCAAAAGTAGCCCATTGGTCTGTGAAACTTGCCGACACAGCATCATTTCTCTTTTCTTGCTTAATCATAGGAGCCAATCTGATTGCAGAGAATACTGTTATCAGGACTAACAGATTAATTAGGTTCAAAAAGTGCAACAATTTTCTACATGTACTTTTTCTCTTTTTTGACTGATTTGAATTGGCAGATATGTTTCTCAGATGTTTTGATATCAAAAACAGAATAATTACTACCCCAAAAGTTAGTAAAATATGTCTCATGGAGATATGGATGTTTATGTTTCTCAGAAGAGTGATGACCAAAATATTCAAAACGATATATGAGATGGAAATGAAAATAATTTTGAAATCGATCACATAGTGGATGAATCCACCTACCCTTTTTCCCACATGGACGATTTTAGTCTTAAAAGAGTGAAACATACTATATACAGATATTATCTTTAAATTTGTCATATGTTGCTTGACCAATTCCACTAACTTTGAGTAGATCCGAGACTAAGTTATAGGGTCGACTATCTATTATCTTTTGAGCCGTTGATGGTCCTATTCCATCAAGACTATCTAACTCTGTTATTGATGCTGTGTTGATATTAACGCAACTGTTTTCTACAGGGTTGTTCGTTATATCCTCTTCTGGCGTGACATTTTCTTCAGGGTTTTGAGGAGCAATCTCCTCCTCCTTTAAAGTGAACGGTTTTAATTCACACAGAAGTTCCTCTTTAGAAGGTATATATATCTTCTGATTATTTACTAAAACCTTAGATAGATTTATGCTCCTTGCTACATATTCTAACGAGGTATTTGTATTAAAACCCCCAGCCTTTTTTACAGCATCAATCACTCGGTCCCCTGGGTTAAAACAATACACTCCTGGAGTCCTGAGAGCCCCACTAATATCTATGAAGATACTACATTGTGTATTTACAACTTCGGGTTCTGGGCATACGTTATGCTCAACTTGGTAGAATTTCTCTTCCTTTAAACTTTGTTCTACTGTACTTAGGTTTGGAAAGATATATTTAAGTAAAAAGAAGCCTCCTAAAAGACCTATTACAAGACTACCTATACATAGAAAGATGATTTTTCTTGATGACATATATCAAATATATCAACAAGATATGAATCTTCGGTTAATTTTCCAATATCTGAACAGATACTAGTTTTACATCATTTACTGGTTTATCATTTTTGTCTGTTTCAACCTTCTCTATGGAGTCAACAACTGCGAATCCTTTAGTTACGATACCGAAGATTGTGTATTTACCATCCATATATTCCGAGTTCTCTGCAGGTATATTGCCAGATGTGATGAAGAACTGAGAACCGTTGGTATCTGCTCCAGAGTTTGCCATGCCTACTACATATGGGCCATATTTTCTCTCTGTGATTTCATTTTTAACATAGTAGCCTGGTCCACCAGTACCTGTTCCAGTAGGATCTCCGGTTTGTATGACGAAGTTCTTAATTACTCTATGGAAGATCATATCTTCGTAGAAGTTTTTACCCGTTAAGAACAAGAAGCTATTTACTGTTAATGGGGTTTCTTTCTCTAAGAGATCAATGGTTATATCTCCTACTGATGTTTTTAATACTGCTTTGTAATCTATGTTTTTCTCCATGACTTGTTCTGATTGCGTGTATGATGCTTTGGTAAGATCAGATAGTCCTGAATCCATACTTAGAAGCCCACCACTCTTAGTTAAATACAGGCCTAATACACATGCAAGAAGTAATCCTACCACTAGGAATAGTATTTTCTTGTTGTCTTTTAATACGTCTTTTACTCCGCTCATATGTATATATACTATACAGTACCGATATTAAATTGCCAAGATTACTTATATTGGAGCCGGTGGTGGTGGTGGTGGTGGTTCTGGTCCCTCGGGAGTACCACTACCTACCCACCAGAACCCTTTCTTTGCACCACCGCTATCAAACCATTGCCCATGTCTCATTAATTGATCAATTGTTGGGCCACTGGATACATAGTCTACTTGTACCTGGCTTAAATATGGCGTTACATTACTATCCCAGCTTGTAAATATCGTTTTGTATTGTACATACTGGGCGCTACTCGCGAATGATATATTTTCATTTGATGAATTTTTTAGATATCCCGTAGATGATCTTAGGTCATCTATCCACATATTTCTTCCTTCATTTCCATCATTTAATCTAAATGTTAAGAGATTGGTTGCGTCTACCTGATTAGATATGGTTCTGTTTTTTACTGGTATATATTCTTTTTGCCATTTAAATACGTCTGCATTTACGGTATATCCCCCTGATGGGAATGTTGATCCACTATCCCATGAGGATACTGCTACTGCACCTGTACTTAGGTTTACTGTAGAGACTGTTCCTTGAGCTATGTATTCAGTTCCATCATAGTTTTCTTTGATTATGACTTTGTCTCCTGCATAGAGTTCGCTTCCGAGTGATGGTAAACCATACTTGGTTGCATCGATATTGAATGCATAGTCTCCGGAACCTGTGATGAGGTTACCACTGGCTAGTGATGCTCCAAATGTTACTGTTATATTGTGTGTTCGAAGACCTACCTCATATGCTTGGCGGATTTCGTCAGCAGTACGTGGTGTATTGTCAATTCGAATTTCATCCATTGATCCATTAAAAAATCTTCCCGCCACAGTTGGGTCATTGCCAATAATAACCGCCGTAGCAGTAGTATTGGGAGCCCCAATAGAAGAATCTACTCCCGCTAATTGTCCATCTATATACATCCTAGCATCTGTTGTTCCATTCACCAAAACAGCGAAGTGATGCCATTGGCCATCGGTAACTGACTGTGGAGACAGAATATCTATTACATTCATAGTACCTCCTGAACTGGTTCTGAAGGATAACTGCCCTGTGGTTATCCAAGTAGCCAACCACCAGTTTCTGGCTGTTGTAGATGTATTCTTGGTAATAATTCCTTTGTAATCAGAGGTTGTTGTTGTTTTTAGCCAACCGGAGATTGTAAAGGTTGTTAAATCGAATGAAGTTGATGTCCCTAAGTTAATAATGTCACTTGTCCCGTTAAAGGTCCTTGCTCCACCTAATTTTCCACTACTAGTATATGTCGTTCCTGTAGGAGTTCCGTTATTACTTCCTGTAACATTCTGTATATATGCTCCACTTCCCCCTATCTCATCCATATGCCAAAGGCCTACGGTATTGATATCTGATTGAGAGTTTGCAAATGCTGATTCCCCCCATGTAGCAGATAGGTATGTACCTGGCCTATCACTTGCTACATTTATAGCCATAGTATTCTTAGTAGAGAGGTTTATAGTATTAAGTGTTTGATTAATATATGAATCTCTACCTAATTTATATGATTCTGCTATTTCATTTGCAGTACGAGCAATGTTTGAGATACGAACTTCGTCCAATGAGCCTTGGTAATATTCCGCTGTCCCAAAATTTCCCAAAGATAGTTCACTTGGAACTCCTGCTCCATAGGTATATCCCGTAAGTGATTGAACCAAAATTCCATTTGCATATAACTTATAATTCCCTGAAGTATCTACTGTTGCCGCTATATGAGTCCAAGTATTAAGTGGTGGAATGTAGGATGATTTATTTTGGGCCGAACCATGAAGTTGAAGAGATCCATCAGTAGCATGCATATATAACATCCAGTTGTAGACAGTTGCAGATCGATTAACAACAAGATCTTGATAACCCGTATATCTTGAAGGATTTATCCAAGTTTCTACTGTTAATTCTTGTCCATTTGTCCTATTAAATGCACTAGTGGAGGCACGTATATAGTCACTTGAGCCATTAAAACTCCTTGCCCCTCCCACCTTTCCTGCATTAGTATATGTAGTACCAGTTGGAGTTGCATTGTTTGATACAGTTCCACCAGTATATGTAGAAGGATAGCGTATGATGACAATACCAGATCCTCCAGAGGCACCCGCAGCACCATTCCAACCACCACCACCTCCTCCTCCAGTGTTTGCCGTACCTGCAGTAGCTGCGGTAGGTGTACTGTTCCCTCCTGAACCACCACCACCTGTTCCACCATTTGGAGTATCAGGATTTCCGAATTGTCCAAAACTACCACCACCACCTCCTCCGTATGTAACTGCAGTTCCTGAAATTGAATTGGATACTCCATTACCACCATTACTTCCACCACCAGTAAGTCCATCTGATCCTTGACCACTTGCCCCACCACCACCACCAGCGCCATAGTTAATAGAGGCGTTTCCTATTCCACCAGCAGAACCTTGCCCCGCAGTACCAGAAGAACGAGATGTTGTTCCAGATCTGGATCCACCACCAGAACCTCCGTTAGCTCCAGTAGCATTAGTTGCATTTCCACCATAACCACCACCAACAGCTGTCACAGTAAGGAATGAGCTATTTCCACCACTAGTATTAGCAGCTCCGCCATTTCCTACAACAACAGTATTATTACCTGCACTAACAGATACGGAAGATGAATATAGTACGCCACCAGCACCACCACCTCCACCTCCACCAGTAGCAGCTGCAGTTCCACCGCCACCACCACCGGCAACGGCTAACACTTCAACATTACCTGCCCCATTAGCTACAAATGTACCACCCGAGGTAAAGGTGTGAGTTATATATCCTACGGAATACGATACTGTACCTCCTGTTGCAAATGGAATTGGCGTTATCGTGGAATCCTTTAAATAGGCTCCAGTACCACTTCGTTCATCTAGATGCCATAATCCAACAGTATTTGAATCAACGGAATATGCGCCATTAGATAATCTCGTAGCTCCAGTACCTTCTGTCTTGAAACTACTTAATTTTTGAGATATTGTGCTACTTTTATTCATAATCCCTTTAGTATAGTCAGAAGCAATAGTTGAAGCTGACAAAGCAGTATTAAAAATACGAACCTCATCTATAACACCATTGAAGAAATATGAAGCAGTTCCACCATACGCCCCTATTCTTTCCCCAGTTTGTCCAACTCTTAATGTTTGAGTATATGCCTTACTCGCAGCTAATATCCCATTAACATAAACTCTTTTATTACTTCCATCGTATGTGCAGGCTATATGGTTCCAAGCGTTATTCTTTACATACGTGCTGGTTATGAATGTTAGATCATCCATTGCTGCAGCAGTATTAAATGTTCTAAAATAGAATGTATCTGCAGCTGTAAAGAAACAAGAGTATTGAGTATTTACAGACCCTTTTTCAAATATAAAACCATTTTGATTAAAATTCGCAGAATATACCCATGATTCAATTGTTAAATTTGTAACATCAAAAACCCCTGAGCTTGGAATTTCAATATAGTTATTACTTCCATTAAAACCTCTGGCACTTTCAGATTTCCCATTTACGTATGATGCTCCTACTGGTGTAGCATCTTCAGATGTAACACCACCTATATTTACAGTAGGATATCGTATAACAACAATACCAGATCCTCCAGAAGCTCCTGCTGCACCATTCCAACCACCACCACCTCCTCCACCTGTATTTGCAGCACCCGCAGTAGCCGCGGTAGGTGTACTATTTCCTCCAGAGCCACCACCACCTGTTCCACCGTTTGGAGTTGTAGGATTTCCATACTGACCAAAACTACCCCCACCACCTCCACCGTATGTAACTGCAGTTCCAGTAATTGAATTAGATACTCCATTGCCACCATTACTTCCTCCACCAGTAAGTCCATCTGATCCTTGAGCACTTGCACCACCCCCACCACCGGCGCCATAGTTAATAGAGGCATTTCCAATTCCTCCAGCATAACCTTGTCCCGAAGTTCCCGAAGAACGAGATACATTTCCAGATGCAGAGCCACCACCGCTTCCACCATTGGCCCCTAATGTGTTACTCGCATTACCACCATAGCCACCACCAACCGCATTTAAAGAGAGGAATGAACTATTCCCTCCACTTGCATTTGCACTTCCGCCAGATCCAACAACTACAGCATTATTACCTGCACTAATAGCTGTAGAAGCTGAGTAAAGGACACCACCCGCACCACCACCACCTCCTCCGCCAGTCGCAGCTGCCGTTCCACCACCACCACCACCGGCAACAACAAGGACTTCTACTGTGCCTGGTTGGCTAGCTGTGAAGGTTCCACCCGATGTAAATGTATGTATCGTATATCCTCCAGAATATGTTACTGTCCCTCCGGTACCAAATGGAACTGGTGTTGTCGCAACATCCTTAAGATATGCCCCAGATCCATTGGCTTCATCCATTGGCCAATAGGCTACTAATCCAGGATCAGTAGTACTATACAAATATGGATTATCAAAACTATACTCAGGATAGTCACTCCCTAATTTAGTCTTAGCTGTCCACCCACTTGTAGTAGAAGAATCCCTTCCTGTTGTACTTGCAAAATTCGTTAGAGTACCATTGCAAGCTATACCACAAGTACCAGCAGATATTGCTGTAGTTCCACTCAATTCATTGAACTTCCAATGCGCTAATAGTCCTGTAGAGCTATATGGTGTTTCAAAATCAGATACAGTGTAATTTGAAGCTATCTCTGACCCTGATAGTACCCTGTTATATATCTGTATGTTGTCTATGCTTCCATCAACGTAACTTGTACCGTTATTATATTTACCGATAGTCAAAAGATTTGTACCTGCATCTAATCCAGTTATTCCTACTGTACTAACCGGACTATTAGCATCTTCCACACCGTTAATATATAGTCTGAGTCCTGTAGCACTATTGGCTGTAAATGTAGCACATACATGTTGCCATGCACCTGTGGTAGCACTATTGGTAGCACCCTCTATAAAGGCAGCTGCACTATTTTGTCCTACCCATATCTTGTACATATTGGTACGTCCACTTACCTGGCCTACAATATCCTTAACCAACATTATTCCACTCCATGTACTATTATCTACCTTTGACCAGATCATACTGTCTCCAGTCATTGTATCGTTGTTTACCCATGCACATGTAGAGAATGAGGTTAGGGCATCTACAGTTGCAATATCTCCTACATTTACATAATCATCATTTCCATCAAACATTAATGCACCATCATTGTATGAGGTCCAGTTACTCCATGTACTGTTGTCTGTACTTGTTCTGTATTGGAATTCTATATTTCCAGATTGGTAGTTAGAGAGAATTTCATTAGCAGAAAGGGCACGGGAATATATACGGGTAGAATCAATCATACCTTGGAAATAATATTCGTAACTGGCCAGTCCTAATCTTCCGATTTGCAAGACTCCAGCGTTTGCAGTAATAGGACTTGCAAGAGATCCTGTGGTACCTTGTAATACACCATTTACATAAAGTAGCATTGTTGTACCATCCCAAGTGCCAACTAAATGATACCAATTTCCAGCAGAGATTACAGCTGAGCCTGTTGCCTGTTTAAAAGATCCACCTTGATAAATTCTGAAATATACTCTGTTATTATAAACTAATAAGTCATAATGTCCCTCTGCCTGATCTGTTGTTCCTTTCGAAACTATAACACTCGTTTGTGCACCGGAAAAAGAAGGAAACCCTGTCGGTTCAATCCAAGCTTCAATAGATAAAGCCGTCGTTGGATCAAGCCTACTATCACTACCAGCAGTAACATAATCATTACTCCCATCAAACATTACTGCCCCACTTCCCCATCTTCGGTTATTCGCTGTCCATCCTGTCCCTACAGCAGCATCTTGTCCAGTAGTAGTCATATTGGTTAAAGTACCATTACATGATGTACCACATGTACCACCACTTACAGCTGTAATACCACTTGTTTCATTGAAATTCCATTGAGCTACCATACCAGTAGTACTGTATGGTGTTTCTCCATTACCAGTATTAACACCAGAAGCTAACCAAGACATAGTCATACCTGAGGCAGCCGAACCAAAATCTATGGAAGAGGAAATATATTCTGCATATGGAGAAACATTACCACCCGGAGTGTTAGGAGTTGTTAGATATCTCACTATAACACCCCCATTCCCTCCTAATCCCAACGATGCGCCAGTAGCCATTCCACCACCACCACCACCTGAGAAACTGGCACCACTACCACCACCAGTTTGACCAAAACCAGCACCCCCTGGACCACCAGTGGCAAAAAATGAGTTTCCACCACCACCGCCACCATAGTAAGTTGCTGTGCCACTAATCGAAGAAAGATAGCCTGCTCCACCTGCTCCACCTGCTCCCGAGTTTCCAGCCGCACCCGCAGCACTTGCACCACCACCGCCACCTGCGGAATATGGACTAGCACAACCATATCCAGATCCGCCAGCATTACCTTGTCCAGCTGTACCACTAGCGCCACCTCCTACTTGTGGCGCACCACCACCAGATCCACCCGTTTTAGGAGCAACCGTTACAGAACAGCTGTTACTACTACCACCACCACCTCCACCATACCCAGTTATTGTTCCAAAAACAGAATTTCCTCCATTTGTTTCCGCAGCTCCACCAGCACCACCGGTAACTGTAACAGGAGATGTGGTAACTGCGTATGAGGCATTGTACACAACACCACCACCACCGCCACCACCACCGTAGGTTCCACCACCACCACCTCCTCCTCCAACAACAAGAGCTTCAACATTCCTACTAGAAGGACACGACAATGTTGTTGTACCTGTTGAAAATGTATGAATAGTATATCCACCAGAATATGTTATGGTTCCACCCGTACAGTCAGTTAAAACTTCAGCGCTTTGTTTAATTTGTACTTTAGGTCCCGCTACACTCTCAGTTTTATTAAACACCCCACCACTAAAATCAGTAGTATCATCATGTACAATACTCGGGTCTATTCTTATGGGATATACCCTATTTGGATCCAACAGCCACTCAGAACTGACTGTAACTTTAGCCTCATAGTTCTCGGCCTTGATTTCATTTATTGTTAAACCAACCTCGTATGTCTTGTTACCAGCATCATCTACTGCATAACTAGGTAGGAAATGTGCTAGATACTTACCATTACCATTAACAAAATAGTAAACTTCCGAGCTCTTTCCATCTACTGTAAACCAACCTTTCTTTAATACCACACCATCATCCACCTTCAAATCAAATACAAACTCATTTAATGGCAACTTACATCCCTCATCACAACTATTTCTGTATGCTTCCAAGTCATTTATGACTATCTCTTCCTTCAAACCCAATCCCTTCAATACCTGATATTCCAAATCTACACCATCTGCAACACCTTGATTGACTATAGTTTGCTTGGAAATAATTTGATCACCCTCATTTTCCCCTATTTCTCGACCCATTTCAGTAAGTACTGTGGAGGTCTTAATTTCCTCTGTTCCTAAAATGTCTGCAACTTTCTGTACCTCTTCATCTTGTTGAGCTTTCCCATCTGCCTTAGTTTCACTGAAATCTATGCCTTGCAAAGACATCTCGATGCCTGACTTCTTCTTCGGTGTGAATATGCTAGCTATTTTTGTGAAAATGTTTTTCTTTTCTTCTGATGAAAATGGATTATCATTTGAAGTTTTTGCTTCAAACCTAATCCATTGCCCCTCAGGATTTTCTTTATCTCCAAACTGTACTTCGAAAGTAGGATTTTCATTTGCAAACAGTGCCACACCTTCAGAATTGGTAAGAATCTTGTCATTGGGTCTTACTCTAACCGCAAGAAAGTAGAAAAGAAGAGTGCCAATTAAAAGCACTATTAAAGGTACTAAATAGTAGAGATCTTTCTTTTGTTGGGCAGTCAATCGCATGATAAATACTAACATATACCAGAGGGTATTTGTAGGTTATTTTGCTATTGATTTGCGACCAGAATACGACTATAATATGACTATGTTTAATCCCCAATATACAATTACAAACAAGCTCGCTACCAACATGCGAAAGGTTGGGGAGATTATTGGATTTCTTAATTCTCAAGCACTTTCTGATACCGTCCTTATGACCATGACCTCTGAAGCAAGAGCTTTGTCCTCATTCTCCTCAACTCAGATAGAGGGGAACCCCCTACCACTTACCGATGTAAAAAGAATTATTAAGTCTCAACCAGCAATAATTAAAGATACAGAGAGAGAGGTTCTGAACTACAATAAAGCGATATTAGTTCTAGATAAACAGATCAAAGATGGTGGTATTGGAAAACTTTCAAATCCATTCATATGTAATATCCAAAAAATAGTCATAGATGGACTTCTAAGTAATTCATACAAAGGTAAGTACAGGAATGAACCTGTTTTTGTAAATGATCCAGTGAAGAGGGAGACTGTATATCTGCCTCCCGATGCAAATGATGTAGAACCTCTCATGACTGATCTAATTAACTTTGTTAATTCTCAAGAGAAAGAGATCGATCCTTTAATTATAGCTGGGATATTTCATAGGCAAGCGGTGATTATCCACCCATTCATGGATGGAAATGGTAGAACTACAAGATTAATTACAAAGACTTTACTAGCTAAACTAGGCATAAATACATTTCCTCTTTTTAGTTTTGAAAACTATTACAACAGTAATGTAACCCGGTATTTTGAAAAGGTTGGGGTATTAGGAAA
Source organism: uncultured bacterium (assembly GCA_903906305.1). Classification (GTDB taxonomy): domain Bacteria; phylum Patescibacteriota; class Dojkabacteria; order SC72; family SC72; genus UBA12078. Next base: position 140,491 of record CAIVJR010000005.1, read on the forward strand.
CTATTACGATATAGTGGATCAAATTGATTTTACAGAATGGTTAGAATATTTTACAGAAGGTATCCTAGATGAATTGAACCGAGTAATATCAAAATTCCCACAGTACATGGAGAGGTTAGAACCACATCATAAAAAAATTCTTGAATATATTCATGAACACGGGTCAATCACAACTAGAGAATACGCTCAGATTACATCAAGAGCCAAAGCAACAAGAATTCAAGATTTTAAAAAGCTTACTGATATGGGGTTGATTAAGTCTGTAGGTATAGGCAAAGCTACCTACTACATTCTTAAAACTGAATAGTTATTTCTATAACGACCTGTTATATGTAATCGCAATATCACCTATCCTCACATAGTTATCACTCAATGACGACATCCTCATTATGAATACGCATGTATCTCCTGCCACTGCACATTCATTTAGATCTGTTCCTGCAATAGTACTTGATGTCCAAACTCCTGCGGAGGATGATACTCCTGCTGCAAATGTTCCATCAACTGTTACAGAATCTTCCTTGTAGATATACATATCAACCTTATTGTTGGTATCACTTGTTGATTCTGTAGTATAGTTAAGTTTTACTCCTCCAGTGCTACCCCATCCATTGAAATCGGATGGTAATGTAAATCTTACACGTAAGTCATAGTCGTTTAAGGAAAGAGCTGCACTACTCCATTCATAATAGTTCATGGAGTTAGATGATGATCCTGTATTGTCAGAGGTCATTGCCCCTACGTTATCTGTCCCATCTCCTGAGAGTACGGCACCTGCATATTCTGCAGAGAGTGTAACCTTTCTTGCAATATCACCTAATGGCATCCATTCTATACCATCGTTTGAGAATTCTATCGTATTATCGGTTGCATTATATCTTATACTCCCCTGGTCTCCTGTTGTTCCTAGGGTTATGCTTCCTCCTGCAATAGCGACATCCCCTGCTAAGGTCATATCTCCTTCTGAACTTACTACCATCATATCTACACTATTGGTTTGTAGTTTGAGGAGATTTCCTCCTGTCCCCATCTTGTTTACCCATATACTATTCGTATTGTTTCCCCCATCTATCTGAGCTGCATTAGGTGCAATGTTTACTGAATATTCACTGGTTCTTAAATCAATTGCTGCACTTCCTAATATCACATCTAATTTAAGTTTCTGTGCTTTTCCACTGTTGTTGTACAGTCTTACGGTATTTGCATCTGTTATCTGGATCTTGAATCCGGATGAATATGTAAAGGTAATATTCTCTAACTGTGGTTGGTAACTTAGGTTTGTGGTTGTAAAGATTACTCTGTACTGCATATATGCATTTGGTGTACTTGCTACTGGACTTCCTGTATTTGTAGAAAGTAGTTTCTCTGCTTCTACATTGTCTAAGTAGATGGTATTACTGCTTGTAGAGAAGTTGGTTAATCGTATCTTGGTTATGGCATCTCTACTACCTACTGCTATATCTGATATATCCCAATATATCTTCTGCCATACATTGGCTGTATCGATTGTAATATCTTCGTACTGATCTGCTCCTGTGCTTTCTCCCATCCCTATTCTTATGGTATTACCTGCTTGGGAGGCTCTTACCCAAAGGGTTACATAGTCGTAGTTGGTTAGGTTAGCTGCAGCTATGGTTGATTCCATATATCCTCCATTGGTACTGCTAGTTACCTTAGTTAGGTTAGTACCTAGTGGTTCTACCTCATCTTCAAAACCATATATTGATGGCCGTGTTATATCTCCTTCCGCTACTGTTGCATTGGTTCCTGTCCAATCTGTATGGGTATCGGCTCCTTGCAGTGTTGTGTAGTTAGTACCTGAAGTACTTGGTTTCCACGATTCCCATGTTCCATCGGTTGGATCATTGGTTGCTCCACTTCTGGTTTGTACAGATATTTTTCCATATGTATTTAATGATGCATCCCACTTTAGGTTGTCATATGATTGGGCATTGGTTGTAGATACTACAGGACTATTATATATTCCATATGGGGTTTGGTTTCTATATCGAACTATAACAACACCCGAACCGCCAGCTCCTGCACCACCATATCCATTGCTTCCACCTCCTCCACCACCAGTATTTGCAGTTCCTGGATAGCCAACATACATACCTCCATCTCCACCTCCTCCTACGCCACCAGCTCCTCCACTACCTGTTGTATCTGCACCACCACCACCTCCTCCTGCATAATAGGTTGAAATTCCCGAAATACTGTATGCTGATCCTGCACCACCAGCACCACTATGTGTAGTACTTGCAGGCAAGTATCCTCCACCGGCTGCACCACCTCCACCAGAGCTAGGATATGGAGCAGCGATAACATTTGTATTTCCTCCTGCATATCCCTGACCTGCCGTACCAGTTCCACCATTGGCAGGATTAACTGTTGATGTTCTACCACCACCACCACCGGAGCCACCATTTTGAGCAGCCTCTGGACCCGTCGTGTCATTAGTACCACCTCTACCACCACCTATGGCAGTTAGAGAACCAAAAACAGAATTACCACCTTGAGTTGGTGAAGCTCCACCCGCACCTCCAGCTCCTACAGTTACTGTTATTGGAGATGCCGTCGTTGCTGCATATGAAGCATTGTATAACAAACCACCAGCACCACCACCTCCAGCTTTTCCACCACCACCACCTGCTACTACCAATACTTCTACATTAGCTGTAGTTGTTGGTGTAAATGTTCCAGAAGATGTAAATGTATGAACTGTATATCCACCTGGATATGGCATAGTAGTTCTAGGATTTAATCCATTGGTATCTGTATATGTTATTGTTCCCCCTATTCCGATCACTGCAGGATTTAGATTACTTGCGTTTATGCTTGTCCTAATAACTCCACCTGCAGCCGCATCACTCCATTGATTAGAAAGATTCTGTGTTACATTGTTATCTGCCCCCGTTACTTCTACCCATTTGTTTAATGTTGTATCAAATACCCATCCATTAGCTACTAGATTGTATGTATTTTGACCATGTACTACCTCTAAGTAACTACCATTAGCTATAACATCGTTTGAGTTAGTAAATAGTCCATTTACTGAAGCATCATCTAATTCCATCTGCGACAGTCCCCATTTAGATATATATATTGCTGTTTTGTTAGATGATCCTCTAGCTATCTCAAATTTTACCTTGTAGTTCTTGTCTGATGTTGGGAATATGAATGAATATTCATATTCTGGTAATGATCCCAACGTATTCGTTTGTATGAGTGTTCCTGTTACATAGTTAGCACCGTTATCATTTGATGCAGAGACTGTGATACTACTTGATGGATCACTTCCATCTATACTTGCAGTCATCCATAGGAAGGCTCGGTTGGTACTTTCTGCGAAGGTTGTTACATTAGAATAGTATGTTCCTGTACTGTTATTTCCATTAGAATCTACTCCCATTAAGGCTCCACTACTTCCAATATCTCCTGCGAATACAGGATAGTATCTACCCGATAGTGTTTCGATGTTGTTTGTACTTGTACTTGGATCTGTTGCTGTAGTATATGCATTTAATCTTGTACTTGATGTTAGATCTATTTTAGATATTCCTCCTCCTTCTGTTCCTACATACATGTATTTACTATCTGGGGTTACTAGTATGTCTCTAATATCATTGCTTGTTCCACTTAATTGGTTGTATGTATCTGCAGATGTATGTGAGCCTTTGAGAGCTCTAAGACCATCTTCATATTGTGATTTGATTTGAGCAGAAGTTAATACAGTGCCAGTTACCATTGGTTCATCTATTATTCCTGCAAAGTATACGCTTGGAGTTCCAAGGGAGATACGACTTCCAATGGTAAAACGTTCCGTATTATCTATAAATGCAGCAGCGGGGACACCAGTTTGAGATGCTACTTCTACTCCATTTACATACAATCTCATTACCGACCCATCATAGCTACCAACAACATTGTACCAAGTATTTGCGGTTGGAATAGCACCCGTAGCAGTTACAGTATAGCTGGTCCCATTGTATGTTGTGAATGCTAAATTCTGGCCGGAAGTATAGAACTGGTATGTATAATATGGAGCAGTTCCTCCATCACCCTTCCCAAGGATCTGCTTCGTACCCGCAACATTTGCGGGGTTTATCCAAGCAGAAACAGTAACATTTCCAGTGATATCTGTCTTTGTTACTCCTCCGCATGTGGCATCAGTACAGTATAGATATTCATCTGTTCCATTGAAGTCTACTGCCTTACCTCTTACTCCAGAGACTGCGTCATTGCTATCTATATTTACTGCTGTTAATGCATTTGCCTTTGTGGATACATCTTCATTATCTGCACTTGTATTATCATAATTTAATGGCCACATTCCTCTAATATCCCCTACCATTTGTTCAGAGATATAGTCTTTGGTATAGTATTTTACAGAGCCCGTAGCTTCAACTGAACCATCTGCTAGATTACCTTTTCCCTGTACCTCTTGAATTACAGAAACACCTGCGGCAGTACCAACATAAAGAGTATTTGATTTCCCGTCTACTATAGAGGTTCCTTCTGTAACCCTTAAGTTCTTAATTTGGTTGACGCTTGTAACTCCTAATATCGCCAACTTCCAAGCACTAGCTCCTTGGAAATAGTAACCGTTATTTTGTACAGTCCAAGTAGCGTCAGAGGATATAGATGCAGGATTATAGTAGGAATATAAAGCACTGTTATTTCCTGTATCGTCATTTCCAGCAATATATAAAACATTATTACTTGTCAAAACAGCCTTGCTTGTCCAGAGGACATTGGCATGCTGAGTCCCATTCCAAACATCTGCCTTTGTACCTTGTGTCTTATTTATAACCGTAACCGCCCCATCCACTCCCGTATCCCCTGTAGCCACAGCTACAAATTGTTTTGGAGATACAGTACCTGTAGCGGTCCACGTATAACAATAATTATAAGAAGACGAGTAAAGATAAGTAGCATTAGCACTCCCCATATCTGCTTCAAAATTAGTGTTTGTCCTACCAACTCTAGGTTGCGCAGAAGACGCTTCAAAAAACCAATCAACACAATCGGCTTGGCTACTTGGGACACCACTAGAAGTAGCTCTCCTACCAACATGACTCATGGTAACAATAGGCGTATTGTCAAATTTATATGGGAAGTTTACGAATTCTGCTATATCTTGCGAGTTATCTCCTTGTATATATCCCCACCCACTCACAGTCATCTCTTGTGTAGGTTGATTTGGTATAACAGCAGCAGAAACATCATTAACCTCATTGCTAATAATAGATACAGACGTATTAACAAGTGTATAGCCACTTCCAATATCTCTTCCACCAATACCTGTGCTTCCGCTAAACCTATATGTTCCACCATTAGAAATATCTATAGCAGAATCATTAACAAAGCTAATCTCTTGATATCCATTATCAGCAGCACTTGTATTACTTACAACATATAATTGCCCATTTAGTACATCCATTGCATTTATAGTTCTACCCGTATTTGCACTTAACATCTTACCTCCAGCATAAGCAGCATTATTTGAAGCAAACTTCATCCATACTCTTTGAGTATCTACATCAACAATAGTTACATAGATATATGAAGCATCAGTACTACCAATGATTACAGATCTCTCTGGGAACTCCCTCTTACTACCCCTGTCATTAGCAGTAGTAGGCTCTATAATCCAGCTTGCAATTCTAAACTTGTCCCCATTCTTGTAATCACTTCTTACAGGCTTAACGGTTATACTGCTCCCGGAGCAGCTTCCTGATACAAATGCATACGAAGAACCAAATGCAAGATTAGCACCAGAAGCCGTACAAGTACCATCTGAAGAAACAATATTAGCAGTAATACCCGTTGTAGTAGTACCAGTAATAGTCAAATCAATATATCCATGTTCAGAACCAGTACCATATACACCGGATACACCAATTAAACTACCATTGTAGGAAGTAGTAAGATTAGAGGTTGTTTGAAGTGATACACCCTTGTACCAATTAGGATCTACACCAACATCTACTAATGTCTCTGGAGTAGAATCTTGATCCTGTAGTCCAGATTGAGTTCTGTCATAGTACTTACTAGTTAGGAGTGTAGCTGTAGCAGAACCTAGATATCTGTTACCTGCAATATCCAACATACTGCTATCTATGGTTATTCCACCCCACACACCAGCCTTTTTAGCATCAGAGTCCACACCAATGGTTGAGTTAGTACTATCAATCTTCAGTGAATCTACAAAGTTATCAAACATTACTGTCTGAGATTGATTACTCTCTAAGTATCCTCTTCTCTCAGCATCTGACATTGCTGTGTAATCATTTGCTAACTGATTGTAGATATCTCTGTATACGTTTTCATCATAGCTGACATTGAGATACATATCTGCGGTTACTTTGTTCTGTGCATCAAATACCATCTTTACATATCCAGAACCTGCATCAGCTATTGATGTAACAACACCTAACAATCCATTGGTTTGGGTTGTCCCAGAAGATGAATGACCTTGTCCTGCTACTGTAGAGGAGTAAATATAGTCGCCACGAGAACTAGAGGCTGCATTATCTAGATTTACATCTACTACACCTTCAAATGCTACTAAGCACGCATCTCCGTTGTCACATACTCCATCTTTATCTACATCTCCATTTAGTTCCACTCCTTGTACAACTCCTAGCGCTCCTTGGAGGCCTGGCACTGTGGTTGTAGTGAATGCTCCATTAGTAGATGAGTCTACAGTGACTAACGATCTTTCAGTTACTATACCTCCTGAGTTATTTATCAATACTGCTCCTAGACCCTTTCCTGAGGTTATGGTTCCTGATACATACAGGTTTCCATCTGCATCTAGGTACATCTTTTCTACACTGTTATTCATCACAGAGAGTAGCTTTGATGATGGGTTAGTAAATGCTGTAGAAGTATTGAATTGGAATGCGATTGCATCTTCACCATCTGCTACATGCGATACTGCTAAGCCATTTACAAAACCACCACCACTACTTCCAGCTCCTGTAGATGCTACTACTTCTAGTCTTAAATATTCATTCCCTCCAGAGTAGTTATACAGCCTTACGTTATTGGCGTCATACATAACTATTCTGTATCCACTGTTGTATGCAAGAGAAATACTTTCTAACTGTGGTTGATATGACAGATTTGTTGTTGTAAAGATTACTCTGTACTGTAAGTATTGATTTGGGGTACTTGCTATTGGGCTTCCAGTGTTTACTGCGAGTAGTTTCTCTGCCCTTACATTGTCTAGATATATTACATTGCTACTTGTAGAGAAGTTGGTTAATCTAATCTTAGTTATGGCATCTCTAGAGGTTGCAGAGATATCTGAGAGGTCCCAATATACCTTCTGCCATACATTTGCTACATCTATGGTTATATCTTCATATTGTTCTGTAGCCGCTGTTTCTCCTATCCCAATCCTTAATACATTTCCAGCTTGGGATGCTCGTACCCAGAGGGTTAGGTAATCATAGTTGACTATATTTGTAGCTGCTATGGTTGATTCCATGTATCCTCCATTGGTACTACTTGTTACCTTGGTTAGGTTTGTTCCTAGTGGTTCATCTTCGTCTTCAAAGTAGTCTACATTTCTTGTGATATCTCCTTCTGCTACAGTTGCATTAGTTCCTGTAAAAGTTGTATGGGTATCTGCATTTTGGATTATGGTTTGGTTTGTACCACTATCATATGGTTTCCATTCTTCCCATGAGCCTATGGTTTCTACACCGGTAGCATAGTAAGTGTTTGATTGCCACGAGCTATTTGGACCGTTGTACCATATTTTAAATGTATCTCCATCCTTCAACACTGAAGGAGAATAAATACCATTTACATCTCCGCTACCACTTGTACCTACTGCAAGTCTTCCATTTGTTCCTACCTTATCTGAACTCGTAGGAATCGTATTATCATATTTGCCCCACACAAGCCCATCAGAAGAAGTTGCATAATATAGATCTGTAACATCTGCATTCGCATAACCGACATACCAAGCTTTATATGAATTTTCATCTTTCAACACTGATATCCCCCAAATATATGCATCGTCTCCTTTTCCATAAGTTCCACGCGGAATTCTTCCATTTGTGCTCGTCGTATTCGAATTTGCTGGGATAGTATTATTATACTTTGTCCATACAAGTCCATCTGGTGAAGTTGCATAATACACATTACTGCCATATGTGCCATAATTTGCAAAATCGAAATTCGCAGCATACCACATTTTATATACACTTCCATCCTTTATTACAGAAGCTTCTTGAATATAAGACTCGTCTCCTTTCCCGTCAGTCCCTAGTGGTAATCTTCCATTTGTACTCGTCGTATCTGATGCCACCGGAATGGTATTATCATACTTTGTCCAAGTCAACCCATCAGGGGAAGTTGCATAATACACAATGCTATAATCTTCGTTGATATCTTCTCCTGTATACCATATCTTATATATTCCATTATCTTTAATCGCAGTAAGTGATGTAACCCCTCCCTCATCCCCTTTTCCACTGGTACCAAGAGGTATCCTTCCATTAGTGCTTGTAGTATCAGAGGCAGCAGGGATAGAGTTGTCATATTTTGTCCAGTTAATTCCATCTTGAGAGGTAGCATAATATATTCGAGAATAATCGGCATCGCGCCCTATATACCACATTTTATATACATCCCCATCCTTTATAACTGAAGAATCATATATATCCATTTCATCTCCGGTCCCACTTGTCCCAGTAGGTATTCTTCCATTAGTTCCAGTAGTATCTGAAGCATCTGGTATCGTATTATCATACTTCGTCCATATAAAGCTATTAGCTGGAGCAGTAGGATCAGGAGTATTACCACTCCTAGTTTGTACAGATATCTTACCGTATGTATTTAAAGATGCATCCCATCTTAGATTGTCATATGACTGAGCATTAGGAGTAGATATAACTGGGCTGTTGTAGATGCCATAGTTGTTGTATCCTACCGATGTACCTGTATATGTTGGAGAAGTACTACCCGTTAAGGCAGTAGCATAATAAATAGCAATACGACCTACACCACCATTCCCACCATAATAACTGACCCCACCAGATGCACAACCAGAGCTCCCAGTACCACCATTAGCTGTTACTAATCCTGCACCCAAAACACCTGTATTTGCAGCTACCTTTATGGATCCACCCGAAGCACCACCACCGCCTCCCCACCATGGGTAAGTACCATCACATGACACATAGTTGCTACCACCCTCACCATTGCTATTGATGCTACCTGAAACACTCAAACTATTTACAGCAATAGAGATAATTCCACCTCCAATACCACCACGCCCACCAGTAGCACCACTTGTATATGCACCACCAGATGCACCACCAGAGCCAAGCATTAGCTTGTTCAAATTGGCATCACCGTATGTACCACCACCACCACCACCACCAGATGCCGCAGGGCCACCAGCTCCAGAAGTATTCGTTCCACCCGTAACTCCACTACTTGCTCCGCCAGTGCCTGCAGTCCCATAACCAGCGGCACCACCAGCAGCATGTCCAGAGGCACCACCGCCTGCTCCACCCGCAGATGCTGACCCGGCGGTATTTACTGAGCCAGCACCACCACCACCGCAATACGCAGTACCAGCAGTATAATTAGCATAACCAGAGCCACCACCACCTGCGCCAGCGCCACCAGCTCCACTTCCACCTGCAGCTCCACCTGGACTACAGAAAGCCTCGCCACCACCACTACCCATATAGTTATTTACTCCACCTACAGTAGCACCATTTCTATATCCTTTTTGATATGCACTTATGGTTCCACCAACGGAAACTGTACCTTTTGCTCTAAAGAACAAAACTCCACCCTTTGTACCATTCCAAGCTGTTGTAGAGAAAGTGTATCCACTGTTGATTGTCACATTATTATAATTAGGAACTCTTTGCATAATAACCCTCTGAGTACTTGTTGTAACACCCAGATTGGTATCGTCGCCTAGATTATTTCCATAATATTTTGATTTCGCAGTATAGAATGTAATTGTGCTACCAGTAACATTTGATACTCTTAAGGTCTCATAATTTCCAGTATTACCATAAGCGGTTGTTATACCCTGAAGATTAATTAGCAATACTTCATCCCCAATGTTTATACATCCTGTACTCGGTGAAGATGTTAATGTAGCAGTAGTACCACCGGCATTGAATGCCGAAATGTTGTAGCTAACCGCATCACCACCATCAGCGCATGATCTGCCAGAGATAGAATTGGTTGCGTCTATACTTACATTACTTGTTATTGTTATATTTCCATCTACCCCAGTTCCAACATCAATACCAGGAGCAAGTTCAACATCAGTTAATTTTATAATCGATCTTATAATCCCATCCGTATCTGCATCCTGCCACTGATTAGACAACGAATGCGTTATTGTAAAGTCAGTCTCTTGTACATTCTTCCATTGGCCTCCACTACAGGCCGCGTTATTACTCCCTCCTACGCAAATCCATCCACTAGCAACCACATCATAACTATTAGTATCATGCGTTACACCAATGTAAGTACCATTAGAAACAGTACCATAGTTAGAAAGTACATTACTTCCACCACCACCCGCAGTTAGAAGATCTACAGAAGTAGAACCATCATAGAAGTAAAGACTTGTACCATTCCACCACATATCTCCAGTACTTGGAGCAGCAACATCCAATCCAGCAGCTAGATTAATCTGAGCAACAGTACCAGTGCTAGCACCAAGACTTAACATAGCTCCAGTATTACCTGTATTACCACCAAAGGTAGCATAACCATTCTGATTTATGAGACTCAATATAGCTCCGGTAGAATCCTGCCATTCCATAAGGTTGTCTCCAGCTGTATCATTAGCCTTTATAACTACAGCCTCATCAGACGTCAAAGTTATATCCCCCGTAGTATTTGAAATCGTAGAGTTAGATCCCGCTATATCCAATTTAGCACCAGGAGTACTAGTACCAATACCAAAATTTCCAGTAGAAACATCAAAGAAGAATGCCGCTGTACCCAAGGTATTACCACCGATAACCACATCACTCGTTGTAGCAGTCAAGTATGTAAATGTACCTGTATCTGTCCAAAGACTACCACTCCCACCACCCACAGGGCTACCATTCCAATACAAAGTACCATTAACATTGTAAAGCCTGTTAGCCGTAACCAATGGATCATCCACTCTAGGGTGGATATAGAAGGTTAGAGGATTTTCAAAAGCAAAAGCCTCAGTACTACCCTTCTGTAATGAAAGAATATTACCCGTACCGTCTTGAGTAATCTGCATTACTACATTATCAAAGCTCGTATCTTCGGCCTTAAACGTAGCCACAGGCCATCCACCGGCTGAGGCATAGCTAGAATACACTGTTAGACCAGATTGAACCTGAGAGCCTGAGATAGTCAATCGTTCAGCATCCATATCGAATGAAAGTGAAGGTCTAGTACTCAAACCCGAAAGATATGTCGTATATGAATCAGCACCAATAGCGGTATATGAGCTAGACCCTAGTACAAAGTGATCGGTTAAAGCCGTTAGATATGTAAAGATACCACCATCTGTAAATAAGGATCCTGTACCACTACCCAATCCACCCCATGTAGAGCCATTGTAAACTTTTAATGCTGCATCTGTAGTATCGTAGTAAACCATTCCAGCAACAGGACTGGTATATCCTGAGCTATTGGCCGCGCTATCAAATTGAAACGCTGTATTCGCGCCTGAGGCATACTTTGCCTTAATAGCATATGCAGATGCCTGTATTGGCATTCTTGAAAATGTTTCAGAATATGTAGCGTTACCTGCAGGAGAAAAACCTAATTGAACATACAAATCCGTAACTCCTTTGATCATTGCATCAAAAGTTGCATATGATCCAGCAGTTGGAGAACCATCAGATCCTAATGAAAGGTTGAAAGCTCCATTGTATTGCCCTATCTCAGTGTTCTGATAGTCCTCTGTAAGAAGAAGCGTTCCTCCAGAGGCCGCAGAGTAGTATTTAATTTCAAAATCACAGGTATCATTCCCGTTTCCTGCTACTACACATGCAGGGCTACCAGTTGTAACGTTTAAACCTTCATATCCAGTATCATTTCTAACAATTTTTCCTTGAAAATTGATTGTATCACTACTTAAAGCAAAGGCTGCATTAGGGAAAAATACCAAAAAGAATATGGCGACGAGTATAGAAGATTTTACTAGTTTTGGGCAGTCGATTTTCATCATGTTTCTCAGGCAGTAAAAGTGTTTTGCTAAAAGCAAATTTAGATACGACACCTATCGTAAAATGATATGAAAAAACGATCTTTTTGTCAAAGATTTTGAACAGTTTGCGGCCTAGTAAGAAGCCCTACACAACAACGTTTATTATCTTATTGGGTACATATATGAATTTCTTTATCTCTCCTCCATTCAAATGAGCCAACAAAGCCTTGTCCGACAGCACTTTCTCTCTGATCAAATTTTCTGTATCTGTGGTACTTATAGTTATTCTTCCTCTAACCTTTCCATTTATCTGGATTGGAACCTCAAGAGTATTTTCCACGAGGAGTTTTTTATCAATATTCGGCCATTGTTGTACGTGCACGCTGTCAGCATGTCCGATTAGATTCCATAGCTCTTCAGCCATATGTGGTAATGAAGGAGCAATAACCACAACCAATTTCTCGATATCTTCCTTGCAGAAAGTGTTTTTAGAGAATTCATTGTAGAATTCCATAAGCGCAGAGATACTAGTATTAAACTTTAGAGATAATAAATTCTCCTCTATTCGCTTCAAGAGCTTCGCTATTGCCTTGTGTGCAGCCTCATCAGATTCATTTTGCTTGTTATCCCAAGCATTTAGTATGAAATCGTAATATTTTGACACAAATCGTTTAACTCCATTAATTGTTTCTGCACTCCAGACTACATCACCTTCATACGGACCCATGAACATCATATATGCTCTAGTTACATCTGCACCGTATTTAGCTATTAAATCGTCTGGAGATATGACATTTCCTAATGATTTAGACATTTTTACTCCGCCTTCTCCTAATACCATCCCATGAATTGTTCGCTTCTGATATGGCTCTGGTGTAGGCACTATCCCTTGATCATATAAGAACTTATGCCAGAATCTTGAGTAAAGTAAATGCAATGTAACGTGCTCTTGACCACCCTCATATAGATCTACAGGCATCCAGTATTTCATTAGTTCTGGAGATGCAATAGCTTTTGTATTATGAGGATCGGCATACCTAGTGAAATACCAGCTTGAACCTGCCCAGTTTGGCATTACATCTGTTTCCCGCTTTGCATCACCTCCACATTTCGGACACTTGGTATTAACCCAGTCTGTCATTGTTGCTAATGGTGATTCTCCCGTATCAGTTGGTTCGTATTTCTCAACATATGGTAATTCTAAAGGAAGCTGATCTTCAGGAACTGCCACATCCCCACACTTTGGGCAATGTACGATTGGAATTGGTTCACCCCAGTAGTGTTGCCTTGAAAAGATCCAATCTTGCAAATGATACCTTCTAACTGTATCCCCTATACCTTTTTCTTTGATATACTCTGCAGCTTTCACTCGAGCCTCTTCACTGCCAAAACCGTTCATAAAGCCAGAGTCATAAACCATTCCTTCTTCTGTATAGACATCTTTCGCTTCTTTTATCTCAGAACTATCCCCATCTGGTCCTTCAATCACCCTAATTACAGGAATGTTAAACTTTTTGGCAAAATCGAAGTCTCTTTTATCATGTGCAGGAACTCCAACTACCATTCCAGTACCAACGTTTGCCAATGCAAAGTCCGCAGTATAAATTGGCAGTCTTATATTTGATATGCTATTTATGCAATATAATCCCGTGAATGCACCAGTCTTATCTTTAGATTCACTAACTCTCTCTAAATCTGACCTTCGTTTAGATACCTCTACGTATTTCTTAACTTCTTCTCTATTGCTCTCCGGCATTTTATCCATTAATTCCTGAAGTATTTGGTGTTCTGGTGCTACAACTACAAAAGTTGCTCCAAATTGAGTATCTGGTCTAGTTGTAGAAACCTGAATGTATTTATCTGTCCCCTCTACTTGATACTTAATGTCATACCACGTCTTGGCATCGATCCAATTCCTTTGCCTTGTCTTCACACTTTCTACATAATCAGTTAAATCTAAATCTTTATCTAATTTATCTGCATATTCAGTGATCTTAAGTACCCATTGATCCATATCCTTTTGTTCTACTTCGGTACCGCATCTTTCGTGCTTGCCATCCACAACTTCTTCATTTGCACATCCAACTTTACACTTTGGGCACCAGTTTATTGGCTTTTTTGCTTTATACGCCAGCCCTTTTTCAAAAAGCTTTAAGAATATCCATTGTGTCCATTTGTAATATTCTGGATCTGTGGTATTTACTTCTCTACTCCAATCAAATGACAGGCCTAGACTCTTTAACTGTCTTCTAAATATATCAATATTTTCCTTTGTTACATCCTTTGGAGCTCTTTTCATCTTAATAGCATAGTTCTCAGTAGGTAATCCGAATGCATCCCACCCTATTGGGAACATTACATTCTCACCTTTCATTCTTCGAAGTCTTGCTACAGCATCGAACATTGAATAGTTCCTTGTATGACCCATGTGCATGGTATCACCTGATGGATATGGGAATTCTACTAAGAGGTAGTACTTTTTTCTTGTGTCATCGAGGTCTTTACCCTCGTAGCTAAGTTCTGAGAACCATTTGTCTTGCCATTTCTTTTCGAATTCTTGTGGTTTGTAGGTTCTTTCCATTGAACTTAAGAGAGAATTTAATGTAGATATTTTACAAGAAAAAAAGGAAGATTGAAAGGACGGGGTTTCTGTTTTATGAAACTATACTGTGGAACATCTATCTCTTTTCGAGTGTGATGATCAAAGAAGTTGTTTTATGGACCTGAGGGGATTCGAACCCCTGACCCCATCGCTGCCAGCGATGTGCTCAAACCAACTAAGCTACAGGCCCACAACAAACTTCTGGACTCAGCCGGAATCGAACCGGCGATCTTCTCAATGCGAATGAGATATTCTACCAAACTGAACTATGAGCCCGCTGGGATTATTATACTAAAGAATATCGCCTATTGCATATATGGAGCAGGATTGATTCTACCTCCAAGCCCTGCACCCCTTCTCAACTCGAAGTGAGTATGTACACCGTATGCAACACCTGTAGCACCAATGAGACCCAATGCTTGACCCTTAGATACTGATTGACCTGCAGATACATATAGTTTGTCCATGTGTCCATTTAGAATGGTATATCCATTACCACAGTCAATATGGGTATAGTTACCATAGCCACCATAATTAGTACCCCAATAGCCCCATCCAGCACTTATGACGGTACCAGCACAAGCGGCTATAACACTTGGTCTTCCACCACCGGTTGGATAGAAGTCTATACCGTAGTGTCCGGAGAAGTAACCCCTTGAGATTGCACTTCCTCCGCCTACTGGCCATCCTAGGAATCTACCAACGTTTGGATCAGCAACACCACCACTATATGGCACAGAAGATTGTTTGTATGTCGTAGGAGTACTTGTAGCCTTGGCTATAACCACAACAGGCATTTCACCGTTAGGTATAAACATTTCAGTGCCAACTGAAAGAGTATATGGCGATTCAAGCCATGCAGCTTCAACTATATCAGCAGCGTCTGCAGAATACTTCTTTGCTAAAGACTCAACAGTATCACCACTCTTCACAGTTATAATCACACCATCTCTTGGAGGAATATCCAATGCTTGCCCCAATTTAAGATAGTCAGATGAAGACATGTTATTTGCCCATAAGATTGTTTGTACGCTAATACCTTTTTCTGAAGCTATAGAACTGAGGGTATCACCTCTTTTTACAACATATTCTTCTGTAGAAGTTCTTCCTCTGTCTTTTGGTACTAATGTATTTAATGATGCAGTAGCAACAATAGCGTCTGTTTCAACAATTCCCGTAGTACTAAGGGTATCCGCGCTAGCCTCTATAACTACAGGTCTCCTATATACATAGGATATTGCAAGTATAAAAACGATGAATGATAGTGTCGCTTGTAGCGCTGATTTAAGAAATGTACCTCTACCCCAGAACATTCTCTTAATAATTTTGTCCTTAAAGAAATTGATAAAACCACTAAAGATATCAAACAATACGGATAAAAGAATAAGTACTACTCTAAAACGAGATGAAAAATATTCAGTTATTTCAATGATAAAAGCTAGAATATCACGTTTCTGCTTTCTGCCTACAATGAATTGCTCAAACTTACTTCTTGCATCCATTAAGGACCCTTTCTTGCCTATCTCTTCATTTACAAAAAGAAAATCGCTTGGTCCAGCATTAAAAGAATCTTTCTCTTCTTCTGATAGATCCTTGAAACTTAGTCCTGCGACATTTTTATTTTGATTCGAACCAATATCTTCCAATCGTTTAGGTATTAGAATTGATGCCTACCATTATACCAACTCTCTACGCTTCGTGCAGAGTTGCTAAGAAATCATCATTGGTTTTAGTCTTCTTTAGTCCACTTACCAACACTTCTGTTGGATTCTCATTGTTACCTAAAAGTTCTAACATTCTTCTAATTCTCCATGATTGATTCAAAACTTCTTTGCTTAAGAGCAATTCTTCGTTTCTAGTACCTGATTCAATGACATCGATAGCTGGGAATATTCTTCTGTTGGCAAGATTTCTGTCCAGGTGGAGTTCCATATTACCAGTACCTTTGAATTCCTCATATACCAAGTCATCCATCTTACTACCAGTATTTACTAATGCAGTAGCTATAATTGTTAAGCTACCCCCATCTTCAAAGTTTCTTGCAGCACCAAAGAACCTCTTTGGAGGATACAATGCAACTGGGTCAAAACCTCCTGAGAGTGTTTTACCTGATGTTGGCATAGTAATGTTGTAAGCTCTAGCAAGTCTTGTAATACTATCCATGAGTATAATGACATCTTCACCCCATTCGACCATTCTCATAGCCTTCTGGAGTGCCATTTCAGCTATTCTACAGTTCTGTTCTGGAAGTTCATCAAAGTTTGAAGCATATACCTCACCTTTAACAAATCTCTTCATATCAGTAACCTCTTCTGGTCTCTCACCTACGAGTACAACCATTAATTTTGCTTTAGGATGATTTTGAGCAACACCACTAGCAATATCTTTCAATATAGTAGTTTTACCTGCCTTAGGAGGAGAAACAACCATAGATCTCTGCCCAAAACCAATTGGAGAGAGCAAATCTATCATTCTGGTAGATATAACTTCTTGAGTTGTTTCCAACTTCATCTGTTTATCTGGAAACACAGGTGTTAACTTTCTAAATGCAGGTCTGTTTGCAGCTTCTGCAGCTGGTCTACCATACACAGTATCTACCCTTAAGAGACTTAGATACTTTTCTTTTTCTTTAGGTAATCTTGCAGGACCATAGACCTCATCCCCAGTTCTTAAACTGAATTTTTTAATCTGTGAGCCTGATATATATACATCATTATCACTAGGTAGTAAGCCTTCAGTCCTCACGAGTCCGTGAGTTTCATCTTTCATTACTTCTAATATTCCTCCAATGAATACAAAACCTTCGTCTTGTGTAGCTTTTTTAAGGATTTCAATGATTAGCTCTCGCTTTTGAAATTCCATAAAATCTTCCATACCCATGGATTTTGCTTCCTCTCGAAGCTGTGCAAGAGTCATTTGTTCATACTCTTGAATCGTTTTAACTTTATTAACCATTTTTTTAACAGGAAATTTAATATTGGGCATACGCCCGATTGACTCCAAAAGTATATTGAAATAAAAAAAATATGTCAAATATACAGATCAAAAGGGAATTAAAAAGAAGGGATCGGTACTGCCCCAACCGACCCCGGTTTCTTTCTCTTAATAAGTTAAGAAAAAAATATCAGGTAATATATGAATATATTTACCCCTTCTTTTCTTAATATCAGTTGATTATGGTTTCTTAGGCTTATCCTGTTGCCCAGATGTGCTCGTGACACCCCAGACAAAGGGAAAAACCTAAGATATCCACAGTCTTCTGAAAGAACAATATAGTATACCCCTCGAGTGGTATAATTGTCAACCCTATATATAGTATCCACATGTCGCATTCCCCGTACACAATCTCTGTGGGCCTTTTATACAATGCATTTTTATGGCTTTGATCCCCACGTGTTACAAATCCGATGCGCAGTTGCAGTGTGTTACGCCTTTTGTGGATATAAATTAGGAAAATATATTTAAGCAAGGGAATCCCTATTTTAAATGCTAGTAACTTGAGATATTTTTTTAATATTAATGTCTTTGGCCTTACCTAATTTACCTCTTCCAATAACAGCATTCTTATACCCAACCCTCTGGGCTTCATCAACTATTGCTCCAACACCCCAAGAACCACGCACCTCTCCAGTAAGTCCAACTTCTCCTACATATACGCTCTCCTTATCTAAAACATTATCCTTCGCAGAAGACTTAATTGCTGCGCATATAGCTAGATCAATGCACGGATCATTTATGCTCAATCCACCAACTATATTTACAAATACATCCTTGTCTCCAAGAAATACTCCACCCTTACGAGACATAACTGCACAGAGCATATCTAATCTAGGTTTTTTAATACCATTGGCAACACGCATCATTGGGCCGCCAGTGCTTTCGCGCTCTATGACTAAGGCCTGTACTTCAACAAAAACTACCCTTGAGCCTTGTAATACAGCGCCTATAGCGCTACCAGATGATTTAGTATCATTTTCAAGAAATACTAGAGATGGGTTTCCAACTTCTTGTAAGCCATTTCCAGTCATTTCAAACACACCAATTTCATTAGTAGAACCAAACCTATTCTTCATTCCTCTTAATATACGGTATTGATTGAATTGATCCCCCTCTAGGTACAATACACAGTCCACGATATGCTCTAATACCTTAGGACCTGCGATATCACCACCCTTATTTATCTGTCCAACAATGAACATTGGGATTCGTTTAATCTTAGCAATATGAGTTAGCATAGCACCACAAATTCTTACTTGGCTTATACTTCCAGGATAGCTCCTAGATTGCATTGAAGAGATACTTTGAATTGAGTCAACTACTATGAGATCAAAATTCTCTTTTTCAATTAAAGCTACAATATTTTCAACACAAATATCCTCTGTTACCATGAAATTTTGCCCTATTTTACTAGAAGACTTACTATTCGAAAGTCTAACTAGCCTAGAGTTCAACTGCCCAGGAGATTCCTCTCCGCATACATACAAAATCTTTTTATCTGAGAATTTCAGTACAATTTGCATAAGCAAAGTAGATTTTCCTATACCTGGTTCGCCACTAATTAAAACAACCTCGCCTGGAATTAAACCTGATCCCAACACTCTATCTACTTCTGCATATCCAGTAGACATACGTGTATCAGAAGCAAAATTATCACTTTCCTTTTGCAATATTGATTCATATTTTGCTGCTGTTCCAATCTTAGCTCCAGCCTTCTCTATAGGAAGTTCTTCGCTCTCTTCAAGTGTTCCCCATTGACCACAGCTAGGGCATTTTCCAGACCATTTAAGAGATTCAGTACCACACGCAGTACATATATATTTCATAGCGAGGTTATTTAGTTAAGATATCCATTTTACCATTAATCATATCAATGGTAACTTCGTTCATTTTCTTTTTTGTTATCTTGTGCGAAAGGATATGGTCAGCAAGAACATTCTCTACAGAATCCTGCACCAACCTTCTAAGTGGCCTTGCGCCATATTCATCACTAAAACCTTCTTTAACAAGATATGTTTCTACTTTTTCAGTAATTCTTACCTGAATATTCTCTTCTACTAATCGGGTATTTAAATCATTAATTAGCAATTCAACAATCTTACGTGCATCTTTTCTAGTCAATGATCTAAATATGACGATATCATCTATACGGTTGAGTAATTCAGGTCTTAAGGTGTCTTTTAATTTCATCAAAAGCTCTGACTTCATGCTTGAATATGCCTTATTTATATCCATATCGCTTCGTTTTTTCTCCCTAGTTCCTACAAAACCAAGCACCTTGTCCCGTTTTATATCCTCTGCCCCAATATTTGATGTAAGTATGATTATTGTGTTCTTAAAATTCACCTTCTTTCCTCTTCCGTCAGTTAAATGACCATATTCAAGAATTTGAAGTAATACATTTAATACATCTGGGTGCGCTTTTTCAATTTCATCAAAAAGTATTACTGAATGAGGTTGTCTTCGTACTTGTTCAGTTAACATACCACCCTGCTGGAAGCCTACGTAGCCGGGAGGAGAACCAATCAACTTAGAAACACTGTGCATTTCCATCATTTCACTCATATCTATCTGTACTAATCTATCTTCATCACCAAAAAGTTCTTTCGTTAATACTTTGGCAAGCTCTGTTTTCCCTACACCAGTAGGGCCAAGAAACAAGAATGATGCCCATGGTCTCTCTGCGTCCGATATTCCAGTTCTTGCACGTTTAATAGCTGACGCAACCCCACGGCATGCATCTTTTTGCCCGATTACAAATGTATCTAATTGCTTCTCCAGCTTCAAAAGCGAGACCTTTTCCTTACTACCTAATGTACTTAAAGGAATACCTGTCCATCGAGAGATGACTGTTCTAATATCATCTTCATCTATCTGATTCTTCATATTCTTTTTACTATCCATACATTCTTTTTCTCTAACCTCTATCTGTTCTTTCAATTTCATCTCCTCAAGTTGAATTTTCTCTGCTTTAGCCATATTACCTTTGAGAATAGCTGATTCTTTCTTTTGTTTTAATATATTTGATTTAGATATTAATCCTGATATATCGCTATATTCATTCTCAATCTCCAATCTTTTTGATGCTGCAGCCTCATCTAAGAGATCTATCGCTTTATCTGGTAAATATCTATCGCTTACATACCTATTGGAGAGATTTACTGCCATTTTCAAAGCCTCCTTACTTATTCTTACGTTATGATGCTTCTCAAGTATTGGTCTAATGTTTTGTAATATCTCAAATGTATTCTCGGGGGATGCTTCATCCAAATTAATTGGTTGAAATCTTCTTGCAAGCCCACTATCGGTCTCAAAATTTGCTGAATATTCTTCAGTTGTAGTAGCTCCAATGCATCTAAATCCATCTTGAAGCAATGCTGGTTTAAGCACAGAAGCTATATCTGACGGGCCTCCAGACATACCGGACGTAACAATATTATGGATTTCATCTATGAAGAGTATGGTATCTTGGGAAGCTATGACCTCCTCCACTATGGACATGATTTTCTCTTCAATATCTCCTCTCATCTTACTTCCCGCCATAATACTTGGAACATCCAATGACACGATTTTCATATTTCTAAGTGATGGAGGAACATTTCCTAAAGCAATTCTTTGAGCTAAACCCTCTACCAATACCGTTTTCCCTACACCTGCTTCTCCAACGATTATTGGGTTATTCTTTTTCCTTCTACTTAGTATATTTATGAGCTGATTTATCTCTTCTTCTCTGCCAATTACAGGATCTAATCTTCCTTCATGGGCTAATTCAACTAGATCAATACCTAGGAAATCCATAATTGAATCCTCTTCCATGGGATTACTCATCATATGTGGACGAGCTAACACTCCAAGTGGGTATGATGCATAGCCATCCAATGCCTTCTTAAAAGCTTTGTATGAAAGGCCTATATTTTCTAAATCTTTGAAATAGTCGATATCCAGTTGAAGCAATGCCTCCATTATATGTTCCGATCCTACATATACATGGGAATATTTTCTAGAAATATCATATGCCTTACGTAATACAAATTGAGATTCATTGGATATTTCTAACTCTCTTGCAGAGTTTGGATCTGTCGTTATCTCAATCATCTTCCCTCCAAAAGACTTCTTCATGAGGTCGTTTCGATCAATACCCATCGACATAATAGTCCTTGTAGCAAGACTATCTTCGTTTAAAAGGATACCTATGAATATGTGTTCCGGAGAGATACTCTTCGCTTTTAAATGCTCCATTATGAGTGAAGCATTACGAAGAGATATCCTCGCGTTTTTACTTAGTCGTTTTAAAATGTTTGGCTTTTTGTCCAAAGCTATTGTAGTCATACCCCAATTATACTACATCTAACCTATTCTTTTGTGGTTAGCTCTGCTTCAATAGCGTTGTCTACTGCACTTGCAAGTTCTTCCTTGGTAACTTTCTTCTTAGGTTCGACTGTCTTTTTTGCACTTGCGCCCTTTAGACTCAAGCCTAAGTGTCTCTCTGTAGAAGATATGGAAAGGATCTTAACGTCAACAGCTTGTCCTTCTTTTACAATATCTTCAGGATTTTTAACCAATTTGTCTGAAAGTTCTGAGATATGGATGAGTCCATTAAGACCTTCACCAATTCTAACAAATGCTCCGTAAGGAACAACCTTTTGAATCTCTCCCTTAACGACATCACCGACTTTGTACTTAGAGATAGCCTCTGCCCATGGATCTTTAAGTAACCTCTTAACACTGTAAGCTACTCGCTTACCACCATCAGAGATACCTATGACCATGACATTAACCTTATCACCTACTGAATATATGCTATCAATATTCTCAACCTTGTCCCATGACAATTCTGAGAGGTGAACCAATCCTTCTAGTCCTTCAGCATTAACAAATATACCAAATGGTGTAATACCACTTACAGTACCGATTAACACATCGCTCTCTTTTACCTTGTTCAATGTCTTTTCTCTCTGTTCTAAGTCTCTTGATTGTGTAACCATCTTTTCAGAAAGAATGATTCTGTTCTTTTCTCTGTCTAATTCAATAATTCGGGTTTGAACTTTCTCACCAACCAATGAATTCAATGTCTTTTGTACTCTTGAAGAGATATCTTTTCCTACCTGTCTTACACCATTTAGATATACTCTTGAAGCATCTAATTGAGATGTAGGTATGAATCCTCTGATATCTTTTCCAATCTCTACGATTAATCCACCATTGTTTGCTTCTACTACTGTAGTTTCAACAACAGAGTTATCTTTCTTAGATTTCTCAAGGGTAATCCATGCACTTGCTTGTTGTGTTCTTCTGATTGAAAGGACTAATTGTCCTTCATCATCTTCAGGTTTAACAACATATACCAAGATACTGTCTCCTACTTTGAGATCTCTCCAATTCATTGTCTCACTCTTTAATTCTCTTCCTGCAACAATACCTTCAGATTTGTAACCAACGTCAACAACGACATAGCCGTCTCTAACGTCTGCAACAACTCCTTCAACGATATCGCCTTTAGAAAGTTTTCTAATCTTGTTTCCTTCATCAATGAGGAACTGATCTATTTGTGCGTATGCACTTTTTTGTGTTTGTACCATAGGGTTTTCCTTTGGTGATGTAATGCCTGTAGCTGCTATTACATACTAATAATGTTATTTGCTACGAGCTGGATTATATCACAAGGTATTCTTTTAATACAACCTTTTCCCAGTCAGGCTTTTTGGCTTTTAAGATGTATCTGCCATATAGTACAAAAAGAGAGTTAACTTTGTACCAATCGTCTTTTGGATATAGCTTTTCTAGGTCATGGGCTATCTTAGTAGGATCAGTTTCCTTAGTTAAACCGTATGATTTAGCTACTCTACTCACATGAGTATCTACTGCAATACCTTGATTGGAGTGATATAGATCGTTAAGAAATACATTGGCTGTCTTGTAACCTACTCCTGGAAGTGTTTGAAGCTCTATGAGGGTCTTAGGAGGCTCGCCTTCATAGCGTTCATCAACTAACTTGGCTAATTCAACGATATGCTTGGCTTTGGTTTTAAAATAGTTTATACCCTGTAGGGTATGTTCTACTTCCTCATACTTTGCGTTAGCCAGCTTCTTAGCTGTTGGATATTGCTTGAAAAGATTCTCAGTTATCTTGTTCACCTGTTTATCCGTAGTTTGAGCAGAGAGTACTATACAGATTAGAAACTGAAAGGCTGTAGACCAGTTAGAAAGCTCTGTTTTAGCTTCAGGGTATATTTGCTCTATTTCAGATAGTAATTTACTTGCAAACGATTTCAGCGTCTCTTTCGTTTTTAACCTCTTCATCGAATTTTAAGTCGTTAATAAACTTAATGGCTCCACCTCTTAGATCATCAATTGTACCATTATTCTCTATTACATAATCATATTCGGGGTATTCCTCTACGTTTTTATCAGCATATGCATAGTTTTCGAATTCCACATCTATATCCTTCTTTATCAATATTGCTTTAAAATCAATCTCTGGATAGTTTAATTCAATATATTCTTTTAATTGGCAGATATATTCCGATTCTCTAATATCGAAAAACAATACGCCATTTCCATCTTCTCCGAAATATTCATACAGTTTTCCAATAGCATAATCATCAAGGCTATGTTTATCCATATTTACAAACATTTTTTTTGCAATCAAACATCGCTTTTCTCCAATATTCATTTTTTGTTACTCCATCCCAAAGCTTTCCCTCCCAGCCAGTAGTTTTCAAATATTCTCTTACAGGATTTACCGAAGATTCGTGCATAAAGGGGATGCCTTTTTCTTGCAAAATTCTGCCTACTTGTTCGCCAAAGGTATTTTTTCCTACTCGGGCTCGCCCATTAATTACAAATATTTTTAGCATTGATTTTGGGGATATTTTATTTTAGTTTCGTAGTCCTATAGCCAGTGTCGGCCATTTTGAGTACTGATTAGTATATTTTTACCCTATATTTAGCATACCACACCTCATAGTTACGGTATAGTGCAAATATTGTATACTGGTATATGCACCTATATATTAGTCTTTCTTTTCAATTCCTATATTCTATATGGGAAATCATAAAAAGATGTGTTCGGGCTTTGAGAGGGGTTCGCTCTAGTCTAAATAGACGAGTTACGTTGTTTAGCACGCAAAGCCCCCTACGTTTCTGCTACAGCAGATATATGTAACATTATTGTTTCGTATATATCTGTATCAATTATGGCTACATTTATATACATTATCCGAGAGTATATTTATATCAGCTTCAGTATAAATAACAAAAAGCCCACTATTTCTAGTGGGTTTATCAATTTATAATTAAGGTCGAATTGTCATCTAATTAATCAATGCATTTAAACATACAAGCTCTTTATATATTTAAGTACATCGCGCAAGAGAGAAAAGAATACCAATAAAATTGGAAATTTCTAAGATTACTCTCTTGCGCTAGTGATGTACATGTTCATGGGATCCAAAGTAATTGTTGTAGAATCTCTTCGTTCCGGTTTTGGATTTGCTCCGCGGTTAAAGTCGGCACTGGTGTTGGATTCATTTTTTCTTGAATCACTACTACAACATCCCCTATGGGATCGTTAGACGGTAAAACAACCATCATTCCTACCAAAATAATGACAACCATCAATCCGAAACAAATTACTTTTTTCATTATTATCTCCTCTGGGATTTCCCCAATCTAAAAAACTTTTAAAGAAGCTTTCGCTTCGCCGAATATAAATATCCAATTAAATAATTAGGTACTCATATCGGGGAAGCTAAATACTCCAAAGTATTTTAGTGTATAACATGTACATCTTAATACTCATTCAATACAGATATAAATATCATGTATATATAGAATAAGTAATATTTTAAAGAACATTATCTCTTCATATAGAAAAGATATTAGAAGGAATAGGCAATATTCGCTCTCACATCATTTCTATGAATGGGATATGTTTCTTTGTTTAATTATTAAAGGGCAGACTTTAATCTATGTATATTATACTAAATATTAGGGAGTTATTCAACACTATGGGATATTAGACCCCTTTCCATGGAAGCTCACAAGCAATTTAAGATAGGCCCAAAGAACAAAAAACCCACTATTTCTAGTGGGTTTATCTATTCTAATAAGTCCTGGCAATGACCTATCTTCCCAGGACCAAAGGTCCAAGTATTTTCGGCGCTAGAGCGTTTTACTTCTGAGTTCGGGATGGAGTCAGGTAGTTCCACTCTGCTACAATCGCCAGGCAACAAAAATCTAGGTATAAATTCCTGTTGCCTGACAACCTTACTTGCGTAAGATATCAGGACTTAAGTTCTAAAGAGCTAATGAACGTGTACAATGTACACACTCAAAACTGAATAGAAATATGTAATTTCAAAAAAAGCTTTCGATCTATTAGTACTCCTCGGCTGAACATATTGCTATGCTTACACCTGGAGCCTATCAACGTGGTAATCTACCACGGATCTTTCGTGCAGCGAACTGCACAAGTATATTTAATCTTAGGATTAGCTTCGTACTTATATGCTTTCAGTACTTATCCATTAGCAACTTAGCTACTCAGCGATGCACTTGGTAGTACAGCTGATACACCAGAGGTTACCACGCCCTGATCCTTTCGTACTAAGGGCCGCTTCCTTCAAATATACAACGCCTATACCGGATAGAGACCGACCTGGCTCACGACGGTCTGAACCCAGCTCACGTGCCGCTTTAATGGACGAACAGTCCAACCCTTGGGGGCTTATTCACCCCCAGGATGCGACGAGCCGACATCGAGGTGCCGAACCTTGCCGTCAATATGAACTATCGGGCAAGACTAGCCTGTTATCCCCGGGGTAGCTTATCTCCGTTAAACAATGACGCTTCCACGCGCAATCAAAGGGTCACTTAAACCTACTTTCGTAACTGATCGGGATGTCTCCCTCACAGTAAAGCCTCCTTATGCTTATGCACTCTTCACTCGATTTCCATCCGAGTTGAGGAGACCTTAGTGCGCTTGCGGTACTCTTTAGCAAGCAACCGCCCCAGTCAAACTGCCTACCATACACTGTCCAAAATCCAGATAATGGATTCTGTTAGAAATAAAATTCCAAAAAAGTGGTATTACACTGACGACTCCACCCTCCCTAACGAGAGGATTTCAAAGTCTCCCACCTATTCTCTATATTCAAAACCCTATTTCAATGCAAAGTTGCAGTAAAGCTCCACGGGGTCTTTTTGTCCTGGTATAGGTAGGCCGCATCTTCACAGCCATTTCAATTTCACCGAGCGCGCCGTCGAGACAGCGGAAGAATCGTTACGCCTTTCATGCAAGTCACTAATTAAGTGACGAGGTATTACGCTACCTTAGGACCGTTATAGTTACAGCCGCCATTGACCAGGGCTTCAGCTACCTGCTTCACCACCACCGGACACACCGAAGTGAGTCTGGCAGACGGATTACAAGCTACTTTAACCTTCTGGCATTGGGCAGGCGTCAGCACTTATACATATTCTTACGAATTTGCAAGCGCCTGTAGTTTTGGTAACTAGTCGTTCTTCCCTATTCTATGCTGCTTCCATCACTACAAATAAAAATTACTCATAGTGGAAAGCCCCCCTTATCGCGAACTTACGGGGTTAATTTGCCGAGTTCCTTAACGACGCATCACTCGTACGCCTTGGTGCATTTACACCAGTCCACCTGTGTCGGTTTGCAGTACGGTTACAGATATCATTTGTGAGTGTAAACACTCACTGTTAGAAGTTTTTCCTGGAAAATTAGTCTGACAAATTGGATTCCCGAGGGTCCCCTTTACATCGCAACTCGTGTCCATCTACCGGAGTAGAAACATCTTTCCGGACTTACCTAAAAAGACTCTCTCGTTGCTTGAACCCCAAACCATTAAGGGGCTTGCCTTTTCAATTCTCTATCTTCATCACTGATATCAGTAGTACAGGAATATTAACCTGTTGTCCATCGCATACGCTTTTCAGCCTCTACTTAGGACCGACTAACCCATGGATGACTGACATAGCCATGGAAACCTTAGACATTCGGCGAGCGGGGTTTTCACCCGCTTTACGTTACTCATCCCAGCATTCTCACTTCTATACGCTCCAGCAGCTCTTTACAGGCCACCTTCACAGCGATTTATCGACTGCTAAGTCGATCATGTATAGAACGCTCCCCTACCACTCACATATCCTAAAAGGATACACAAATCCGCAGCTTCGGAATATACTTTCAGCCCCGTTAAATTTTAAGTGCAGAATCTCTCGATTAGTAAGCTTTTACGCACTTTTTAAAGGGTGGCTGCCTCTGAGCCAACCTCCTAACTGTTTGAGAAACTCCACTTCCTTTCCCACTTAAGTATAATTTAGGGTCCTTATCTGACGGTCTGGACTGTTTTCCTCTTGAGCACAGGAACTTAGATCCCTGACTCTAACTGCCATAATGTACATCTCGGTATTCGGAGTTTGAGTGGACTGAGTACCCTTTCGGGCCCCAGATCCAATCAGTGCTCTACCCCCAAGAATTAAATTATGACGCTAGCCCAAAAGCTATTTCGGGGAGAACCAGCTATCACCTAGTTCGATTGGCATGTTACCGCTAACCACAAGTCATCTCATAGATTTGCAATTCTAAATAGTTCGGACCTCCGTTTTGATTTCTCAAAATTTCATCCTGCTCATGGTTAGATCACTAGGTTTCGGGTCTCGTGCACGCGACTCAAATCGCTCTATTCAAACTCGCTTTCGCTTCGGCTCCCCAATAAACATGGTTAACCTTGCCGCGCACAACGAACTCACTGGGTCATTCTTCAATAGGCACGCCATCACCGGATATACCGGCTCTGACTGTTTGTAAGCATACGGTTTCAGTAACTATTTCACTCCCCTAACAGGGGTACTTTTCACCTTTCCCTCACGGAACTAATACACTATCGGTCGTAGAAGATATTTAGTCTTGCCAAGTGGTATTGGCCGCTTCCCACAAGATCTCGCGTGCCTCGTGGTACTTAAGAAGTTAGAAGAGATATTTCATCTTTTCATATACAAGGCTTTCACTTTCTATGGCACACCTTTCCAGATGTTTTCTATTAAAATGAAATATGTATATCTCCGGGTCGCTTGCTGCTGACCCTACTAACCCTTACAACACTCATATTGCACGAACAGCAATCTACGAGTTCTCCTCTTCGCTTGTCGCAACGCGACTCACAATTCAGATAGCTCTTACACAATATGAGTTTAGACTCCTCCCTTTTCGCTCGCCACTACTAAGGGAATAAACTCTTGTTCTTTTTTCCTGCGGATACTGAGAGGTTTCACTTCTCCGCGTGCCCACCTATACAGCTATGTATTTACTGTAAGGCGACTGGATTTAAATCCAGCCAGGTTACCCCATTCGGAAATCCCCGGATCATAGCTCGTTTGACAGCTACCCGAGGCTTATCGCAGCCTACTACGTCCTTCATCGGTCTTCTACGCCAAGGCATTCACCGTATGCTCTTATTTTGCTTTATATTGAAATTACTTTCCTATTCAGTTTTAAATGTGCAACTACAAATTCTGTAAATATTTATTACAAAATGGACCTACCTATACAGTAATAAATATGTACTACAAAATCTGGTTCATTTTTCAAGAATTAAAGCTTTAGACTTCGTTTCCTGTTATCTATATGGACCTGAAGGGAGTCGAACCCTTGACCTCTTCATTGCAAATGAAGCGTTCTGACCAGCTGAACTACAGGCCCTCATAATCGATTATGGTGGGCGCACCAAGGATCGAACTTGGGACCTCAGTCTTATCAGGACTGTGCTCTAACCAGCTGAGCTATACGCCCATCGATTCGCTCTCATATTATTAAAAGAACTAGCTCTTGAAAGCTAAAAAGTGATAGGAAGATCTAGGTTACTCCTTAGAAAGGAGGTAATTCAGCCGCAGATTCCCCTACGGCTACCTTGTTACGACTTAACCCCAGTCATAAGCCTTACCTTCGTCATTCCATTCCTAAAGAACAGAACACCTTCGGGTACGACCTACTCCCATGGCTTGACGGGCGGTGTGTGCAAGACCCGAGAACGTATTCACCGTGACATGGCTGATTCACGATTACTAGCAAATCCAACTTCACGAGGTCGAGTTTCAGACCTCGATCCGAACTGAGATCGGCTTTTAGGATTAGCTCCGCCTTACGGCTTGGCTGCCTATTGTACCGACCATTGTAGCGCGTGTGTCGCCCAGGACATAAGGGCTATGCGGACCAGACGTCATCCCCACCTTCCTCCCCGTTTTACCGAGGCAGTTTCCCAAGACACTTGTAACATGGGATAGGGGTTGCGCTCGTTTCGGGACTTAACCCAACATCTCACGACACGAGCTGACGACGGCCATGCAGCACCTGTATACCACCCTCGAAGGACTCCCTTGTTTCCAAGGGGATGCAGGTATATTTCAAACCCTGGTAAGGTTCTTCGATTGCCATCGAATTAAACCACGCGCTCCTCTGCTTGTGCGGGTCCCCGCCAATTCATTTGAGTTTTAGCCTTGCGGCCGTACTTCCCAGGCGGGACGCTTAACGCGTTAGCTGCGGCACTCAATACTTCCATAAAATCCCGAAGGATTAAATAGTTATACCAAACACCTAGCGTCCATAGTTTACGGCGTGGACTACACGGGTATCTAATCCGTTTTGCTACCCACGCTTTCGAGCCTTAGCGTCAGACAATGACCAGCGAATCGCCTTCTCCACTGATGTTCCTCCGAATATCAACGTATTTCACCACTCCACTCGGAATTCCATTCGCCCATTCATGTCTCAATTCTTGTAGTATCGAAAGCTCTTCCACGGTTGAGCCGTGGTCTTTAACTCAAGACTTGCAAGAACGCCTACGCTTCTCTTTACGCCCAATAAATCCGAATAACGTTTGTACCCTACGCATCACCGATGCTTCTGGCACGTAGTTAGCAGGTACTTATTCATATGGTACAGTCATTTATTCTTCCCATATAAAAGGAGTTTACGATCCTAAGACCTTCTTCCTCCACGCTGTGTCGCTACATCAGGGTTGCCCCCATTGTGTAATATTCCTAATTGCTGCCTCCCGTAGGAGTATGGACCGTGTCTCAGTTCCATGGTGGCTGACCGCGCTCTCACGCCAGCTACCCGTCTTAGCCTTGGTGAGCTATTACCTCACCAACTAGCTGATAGGATGCGGACTCATCTCAAAGCACCGGAGTTTTACATACAAAAACTTTATGATTCTGTAAGACTATCAAGTATTACCCCGCCTTTCGGCGAGCTGTTCTTGACTTTGAGGGAGATTATCCACATGTTACTCACCCGTTTACCACTATCCCAGGCGAGAAATCATCAACCGAAGTTTCAGAAATCTCAAAGGGATCGTTCGATTTGCATACCTTAGGCACACAGCCAACGTTCATTCTGAGCTATGATCAAACTCTCATTGAAAAACGCTTGACTTTGCAATTTGCCGAAGCAAAAAGACCAACCAGCGATTGTTGGATTTGATTTTTTTGACTAAATGAATTGTGTGACCAAATCACACGATATTTAAAAAGCCTAATTGTTTTAGACTTCCTATCACTCTTCAACTTTTAAGGAGCTGAATGTGGTAATAAAACGAAGATAAAAATATTTCACGAACTGCAGGTATTCGTTAGAGCTATTCTCTAAGAGGATTCCCGTATCTCCTTTAGTATCCCAAACTCGTGAAAGGATTCTAACACAGGAAAAGTAGATATGCAAGTACTATTTCTTACCTTTTTGTACTATGTATAGATGTTTAAGTTCTTCAATAGTAGTAGCCTCTTCAGAAGTCTTGTCCCTACTCCATTCTACAAGCCTTGGGAACCTCAAAGAAAGCCCACCACCTATATTTAAATCTGCCTTAATATTCTGTGTAATTTCATCAGCTTCTACAGAAAAAACAATCTTAGGATCGACCCATACATCCGGAGCAAGAATATCATTCACTTCTACATTCTTTGGCTTCTTGTTTACAATATCTTCTTTAAAGCCTTCCCCTATACTTCTAAGCAATTCATCACTAAAACCAGTACCAACTTTACAGATAGCCTCATATATATCAGATTCAGGATTATAGAGCGCACCCAATATAGCGCCAACTCCAAGCTTACTTCGCTTCCCAGACCCATTGTAGAAGCCTACAGCCACCAAATCTATAGTATCAACTAGATCTTTTTGCATAGATTTCTTTAATTTAATCCATTCGAAGTTTCTAGCACCAGGATAGTATGGTCCTGCCAACTGTTTTACGATTATTCCTTCTAGCTTTCTCCCCACATTTTCATCGAATACTGCCTTTAGGTCCTCAATATTACTAATTACAGTAGTATTGCACACCTCTATACCCCCGTGGGTATTAGAAAACTCTTTCTCCAACTGAAATACTCGCTCAGAAGTATCAATTTCAGACATATCTTTTCCATTCAAATACAGAAGATCAAAGGTCTGAGCTTTAACTGGGATATCAGCTTGCATTCCCTCTACCCCATACTTTCTTCTTCTTTGCATAGTCTCTTGGTAGCTTAGGAAGGTATTCTCTTTGTAATTCCATCCTAATACTTCAGAGTCCAACACAAATGATTCCTGCTTAAATTCCATCGCAGCATCAACAATTTCTGGGAACATATCAGTAACATCCTCTAAATTACGAGTGAATAGCTTTACCCTATATTCCTTGGCTTTAGATTCGAAAAGCCCGCCCTGTGAGGCCTCCTCCGTGAAGTTTTCCCACATCATTCTCTCTTCATACCTTGAATCATCTTTCTTGAATTTGTGAATCTGACATCTCAATCCATCAAACTTTGGTTGAACTAAGAATTCGTTTCCGAATCTCTCAATCACTTCTTCAAATGACCCCACTCTCTCTACTAATCTAGACAATACAGGTACTCCTGGTGTTATATGTAGATCTAAAATTTTCTCATCAGCTCCATCTCTAACCTTCATGATTAGCGAACATATATATCCGAGGTCTGCGCTTACACCATATGATCTATCCAATCTTTCTCTTAGGCTTTTGTCACCATTTAATACAAATGAGAATGCATCTAATACCGTCTTAGAATTTAGCCCTAGTCTCAGTTCTCCGCATATGGTTCTACTAAGATATTTAGCTTCTAGTGGGTTCATGCTCTGAAGAAGACTCATTACTAATGCTTTCTTCTTTTCAATTGATCCTGTTCCTGTTGCCTTAACTATTTCCCACATTCGGTTATATATCCCTTCTAAAGATATTTCCTCTGACTTAAAACCTAATTCATTTGAAAGAAATTCTGCAGCATCTCCAATATCTCCCAGCTCTGTTCGCTTCTTTTGCATATCAAACTTGCGTCCTTTTAGCTTACACAGTGCGTCAAAAAGCGAGGTTAAACTCTTTTCAGAGAAATTGAATTCACTTACTACAAAGAACGGAGCTAGTCTTCCCTGTACAAGATATGCAGTTATTTGTGCATCCTTACTGTCCAATGTTTTAAGGAAGTCCGCAAGGATACCTGTCATATCATTCCTCGAATCAGTTACCTCTAATTGTTGAAAAACCTCGCATACTTTTTTGAATGTTACTCTTTCCATATTACCTCCCTATGTATTTGTAAAACGTTGATTTAGTACTGCCTTTCTGTGATATATACTTTTCTTTTGCAAGAACATCCATATCTCTTCTAAGGGTTCTAGAGGAAACATCGGGAACTAAGATTTGAAGATCCTTTGGAGTTACAATCCCCTTCTCTTTTACAACTTTAAGTATCCTAGCTTGTCTCTCATTTAATCCTAAGATTTTCTCCTCGACCTCTTTTTCAAGGACTGCCCTAGGGCTGCCCTCATCGGGTTGGATTTCTTCTTCCTTTTTCTTTCCACCACTTTCTTTACTCAATGGGGTACTAGATGTTTCTTGGTGTGTAAGTTTTGTTATCAAAAATGCGCCTAAAAAAATTCCTCCAAGAGTTAGTATTGTACTCAATGCATGATTTTCCTTTTTTGGGGTAGTTGCCATATAGTTATCCACATGGGGCTTAAATTTATTCTCTGTTACAATTATACATGCCTATTTCAATTCGGACAAATCATTTCCTACACTATCGTGAACTTCTAAGGTGGTTTCTAATGATGCTGCGTTTCTCAAAATATAGCAAGCCTTTTCTCTAAACTCCTCTGCTCTCTTTTCTTTAACCTCGAAGACAAACTCATCATGGATCTGAAGTAATATGTATGCCTCTCCTTCGAATTCCTTTTCAATGAGCTCATTGAGTTTTACCATTCCTAGTTTCATAATATCAGCCTCCGTACCTTGGATTGGCATATTTACAGCCTCTCTTAATGCTGCTCTCCTTGCAGTTATGTTCTTCGATTTAACGGCGGCTATTCGCCTTGTTGTTCCAAGCATGCTTTGTACAAATCCTCTCTTGTAGGCTTCTTTTTCCAGTATTCTAATGTAATTCTCAACACCAACATAGTGCTCGAAGTAGTTCCTAATGTATTCAGATGCTTTTTGAGCATCAATATTTAGTAATCTTGCTAGACCAAATGATGTCTGTCCGAAAAGTATTGCGAAGTTTACTGTTTTTCCAGCATTTCTCTCTGCTTTGGTTACATCTTCTATCTCCTTCTCCAAGATTCTAGCTGCTGTGGCTTTGTGAATATCTAATCCATCTGTAAAGTCTTTAATTAACAGATCGTCCCTCGACATATCTGCCATGATTCTTAATTCCATCTGTGCATAGTCCATTCCTACAAATTTGAATCCATCGTTTGGTACAAAGGCTTTTCTTAACTTCTCTGACCATGTGCCTGACGCTGGGAGATTTTGCATGTTTGGATTTACAGATGAGAATCTACCAGAGGTTGTGCCTGCTTGTTTAAAGTCTGTATGTATCGATGTGTTGGAATCCTTTTGAGCCATTTCAAGTAATGGTGCAGTGTATGTGCCATATACCTTTGAGACCTCTCGGTATTCCAAAAGTTTTTCTACGCATGGGTGTGCTCCCACTAATCCAGAGAGAACATCTTCTCTTGTTGATTGTTTTCCTACCACGGGTAGTTGCAACTCATTGAAAAGCACATCTCCCAATTGCTTTGGCGAATTGAGATTGAATTCATGCCCAACAGAATCATATATTTCCTTGGCTAACCTCTCCATCGTCCCCTTAACTTCTGTATCCAGTGCTTTGAGGTATCCTGCATCTATTTTAATACCTCTTCTCTCCATCTTTCCAAGTATCTCTGCTACTGGCATTTCAACCTTCTTAAGGACATTAATCAAGTAATCTCCCTCAACCTTTAGATATTCTTTTATGCTCTTCTGGGTGTATTCATACAATTCTGTATCATTTGCCTTCTTTGTTTCCTTCTCCCTTATCTCCACAATTGCATCCAAGATATCCGTCATCCTAAGTGGGGAGAGTTTTTCTTCAAATATCTTCCCAGCATAGTCGAAGGCAAGATCTTTAAATGTTAATGTCTTCTTCCCAGAGCTAATTGTATGGGCAAAAAGCATTACATCAAAAGATTTATCGTAATTCAAAACTATGTGTTTCTGCGCTGTTAGTTCCTCCCAATTGTAGAATGTGGTTATGCAATCTTGTGGAATTTGTGTATCAATCTCCTTAAAAAGGCTATCCTGAAATCCACCACCTACAAAATTAAATCGGACAACGTAGAATGGTTCCCCATTGTAGGATTCCTCTTTGGATATATATCCTAATATCATCTCCTTAGATCTTCCTGTAAGTTCTTTGAATGTCTCAAGATTTTGCCAATCAATTTCAGTATTTGAATTAGTTCCAAATATGCTTAATTGAGGAGAGTCTGACGACTCTTCTTTTCCGAAAAGATCATCTAGTTTTGTCATTAATGATCTAAAACTAAATTTTTTAAACATTTCCAATACATTGCGCCTATCAAAATCCTTTGTCCTACAATCTTCAAGATGAATATCTACATGCATATTCTGCTCTATGGTTGCTAGCATTCTGCTCATCTCTGCCTGTTCTATACCTTCGCCAAAGAGTACTTGTAATCGAGGTTTGAGTGTAGATATATTTTTGTAGATTGTATCCAAGTCTCCATGCTCTTTTAGTAGATCTACCGCGGTTTTTCCACCAATTCCCTTTATTCCAGGAATGTTGTCAGATGCATCCCCTACTATGGCTTTGTAATCTATGATTTGATTGGGATATACCCCAATGTATTTGAATACCTCATCGGTATCGTACAGTACTAGGTTTTTGAAATTTCCTGCGGGTAAACACACTCGAATATCGTTCTTTACTAACTGTAACAGATCTCTGTCCCCACTTAATATGTAAAAATCCAGATTCTCGTTCTTCCATTTCCCGCTATCTACCATTTTTGATATCGTTCCTAGAATATCATCTGCCTCAAATCCTTCCTGCTTTATGATTGGTATATTGAATGCTTTAAGGACTTCCTCTACTAATGGGAATTGATCTAAAAGAGACTGATCCGTCGGTTTTCTGGTGCCTTTGTATTCCGCAAATTCAATATGTCTAAACGTTGGCGCTTTAGTATCAAATGCACAAAGTACATATTCTGGATGGAATTGTTTTAATGCTTCAAGAAGCATTACCGTGAAGCCATATACCGCGTTTACTTGGACACCATCTTCTGTTTGTAAGCTAGATGGATATGCATGGAATGCCCTATGTACGATTGCATTAGCATCTATGGCTAAGAAGACATCCTTGGATGTTCTTTGTATATTCATATATTGATTTTACTACTTAACAAAAAGTGCTTCAAACTCCTCACCTGTAATTACTTCTTTCTCAATCAAGAAGGCTGCGAGTTTCTCGACATACTCCTTCTTGTCCTTTAAAAGCTTCTTCGAGTATTCATATGCCTCATCTGTTAATCGCTTAATCTCTTCATCTATGATTTGTGCTGTCTTTTCACTGTAGTCTTTACCACCACCGTATGAGTATCCAAGATTCTTAGTTTCTTCTCTATCACCATATTTAATTAATCCCAATTTCTCACTCATACCAAGTTCCATAACCATACTCTTGGCAGTTTCTGTTATCTGTTCAATGTCACCTGAAGCTCCCGAAGAAATATCTCCTAAGAAGACTTCTTCAGCTGCTCTACCTCCAACACCTGTTCTCAACCATGAAAGCATCTGCTTTTTGTGCATGAATGTTCTTTCTTTTTCTGGAAGATATACCGTTACTCCACCTGTCATTCCTCTTGAGATTATGGATACCTGCTCTACTGGATCTGATCCTTCTGTAAACTTTGCAACAATTGCGTGTCCAGCTTCATGATATGCAGTTCGTTTAATATCCTCCACATCTTGTTCCTTCCCCTTTTTCTTTCTTCCGAGCTTTACCTTTAAGTAGGATTCCATTAAATCGTCATGACTAATTTTCTTCCTGTCTTCTTTTGCTGCCATGATTGCTGCTTCGTTTAGAAGATTCTCTAAATCTGCTCCAGAGTATCCTACTGTTTTCTTAGCTAGCATCTCTAAGTCAGATATATCATCAAACTTTTTGTTCTTAGCATGTACATCAAGAATTGCTTTCCTACCCTTCATATCTGGCATCTGCACTACAACCATTCTGTCGAATCTTCCTGGTCTCAAGATTGCAGGATCTAATACATCTGGTCTATTTGTAGCTGCAAGTACAATGACATTTTCTCTTCCTTCTAATCCATCCATTTCTACCAATATTTGGTTCAATGTTTGCTCTCCTGCTCCAGAGTGTAGTACTGTTCCTCTCTTCTTAGCTACTGCATCTATTTCATCTATGAAGATGATACATGGTGCTACATTCTTAGCTTTTTTGAAAAGGTCTCTTACTCTTGATGCTCCAGCCCCTACCAACATTTCTTCAAATTCTGATCCTGATGTGTGGAAGAATGGGACTCCTGCTTCTCCTGCTACAGCTTTTGCTAACAAGGTTTTTCCTGTACCTGGTGCGCCTGCAAGTAATACTCCCTTAGGAATTCTTGCTCCTGCTGCTAGATATTTTTTAGGGTTCTTAAGGAAATCTACAATTTCAGTTAATTCTTCTTTTACTTCCTCAATTCCTGCTACATCATCAAATGTTGTACCTGTTTTCTTTCCAAAGAGTAACTTTGCTTTACTCTCTCCAAAGTCCATGATCTTTCCACCTGATGCCTGCATATTCTTAATCATTATGAATACCAATATTCCTCCTACTACTAGGAATACAATACTGATGATATCACTGAAGGATACTCCTACTGCTGGTTGGTAGAAATCATTTTCTAAATCTTTAATATTTACTCCTGAATCTGAGAGTATCTGGTAGAAGTCGGTTCCATTTGGTAGTAATGCATATTTCTTTACAATGAGGTTGTTAGAATCTCTTTCCTGAAGTGTTACTGTATCGTCTTTCAAGATCATATTTTCATATTTCTTCTCCGTTATATCCGTCACTATTTCACTTACTGATACCTCTGTTCCTTTGGATCCTAATCCTCTAATCCAGAAGAATCCTGCGGCTAATGCTGCAGTTAATACTAACGATACTACTATACTTGGTATATTTATCTTCCTTCCTGTAGGCATTTTTCTAATATCTATCTTCACTTCTTTTTTCTTAGGTTCTTTGTTATCCATTTTGATGTAATAATCTAAATTAGATTGGGAATGTTTTAGATATGTATGTATATCTGGTGATTTGATTCCTAATATATATGATTATATCAAAAGGGATGAGTATTCTAAAGGAAATATTGGGGATGTTTATGCTAAGTCCTACAGGTATCCAAATTACAATTACGGATACCCGTAGGGTTAGCTCGTTCTTATTCTTTCATTTGGCGGATGATTTCTTTCTGGTAAGATTCTTGATGGTGATCAACCCACAAACCGACAGCAGTATTTTCATCCAAGAGGAAGAATACATTGTTTCGGGGGAATTTAGACTCCCTGCTGACAGATATCATTTCGGTAGTCCAATTGGTCACTTTGCACAGTAAAACTGGATCATTCGCAACATCACTTAAATCACGCCATGGAGAATCGGGATTTAGGATCCATGCCTTTGCTTGCACAGATTCACTTCCCAACAGGGAAATTGCCAATAATCGTCAAGGCTTTTTGGGCCATGGCACTTGCGATATCTTCAAAACACATTCGAACCCCTTTCCTTTTTGAAAGAATATTAAGAGCTATGAATAATGGCAAGACGCCAATATCTTAGCGAATATTATACTATAAGTCTATTGGAAAATAAATATGGTGGAAGGTGGAATCGAACCACCGACCTTAGGTTTATGAATCCTATGCTCTAACCTTCTGAGCTATTCCACCAAGTTGTAAAAGATTATATCAAAAACTAATTAGCTTTTCCTGAATATGTACCAGAATCTGTATTGATTTTGATCTCGTCCCCTTCTTTGATAAACATTGGGACTTGGAGTTCAAAACCTGTTTCTACCTTAGCTAATTTAGTAGCACTGTTAGCAGTATTACCCTTAACCGCATCTGATGTTTCAGTAACAGTTAATACAACTGTAGGAACCTCTTTGATATTTAATATCTTACCATCATACATAAGGATTAAGGTTGTAGAACCCTCCTTAAGGAAGTTGATGTAGTTACCAATGGTATCCTTAGCTATGAACATTGTTTCGTAGGTTTCAGAATCCATAAAGTAAGAACCCTTCTCATCAGAATACAGATATTGCATTTCCTTAGTCTCAGGCTCAATATGCTCTACCTTAGCACCAGATTTAATAGTCTTAGTAATCTGATTACCAGTTTCCATAGATTGTAATCTCATGATTATTAATCCACCTTGTCTTCCTTGTGTTTTCAATTGTCTATCTAGAAGGTAATATATTTTATTCTCTTCCATAATGTACATTCCTTTAACGGGTTGATTTGTTAATGGCATATTAGTATATTTAACATATTATTAGGAAATGCTGTATTAGAGTCGTTTCTGGCGTAATTCTAACACAATTAACTTTAAATTCCAACCTATGGATACCCTTAACTTTATTGCGAATATATCTGGATTGATTAGTTGTGCAGTGGTCCCCATTATTTTAAGAATCTGTTGGAAACAGAATCAGTATGATGTTAAGAAGAATACTCTTTCTGATTGTGGTGGTTTTCCCTTTACTGCAAGACTTTTTACATTTGGGCTAGCTATGTTTGGGATATTGGAAGTAACATTTACATATGCTATTGCTAGAAATCTTCTACCACCACACCAGATGTGGATTATTCTTCCTGCCTTAGCCGGAGGAATATTTACTGCTATGGTAGCAGTGTTTGATAACCGAAGATTTCCTAATTTACATGAATTCTTCTCATATGCAGCATTTATATTATTACTGCTCTGGTGCTTTGGGTTACATATATTGATATATCAAACGAATGCATTAGCTGGGGTAGTTGGGATAGGGATTTCGGTTATACTCTCTACTGCAGTTGGACTTACTAGATTGAAATATGGTTCTTGTGCTATTCCTGAGATAATCTTTATAGTGGGGGTAATGATTTGGAATTTGTTTTTCTCTTATGTAATACTATTTACTTAACAAGTGAGAAGTATCGTCTACCCTATCACTAACGAACGTTTTTCCATCGTAATCAAATTCCGTGATTGAAGCATTTGCCGGATCATGCTTAAAGGTCTCTTCTATGGGAGCATTTAATAAATAAGGCATAAGAATTCTAATTGCTCCACCATGAGTTACTATACCAATATTCCCTCCATCTCCCTTCTTAATTGATTCCTGCAATGCGTTAATGAGTCTCTCTTCGGAAGCCTTCCATGATTCCCCCTCAGGAGGGACATAATTGTATCTTTCTTCGAGTGTTAAGGGATCAAGAACCTCCTTAACTTCACTCCACGGACGATTGGAATAAATACCCCAGTTCCTTTCCTCAAATCCATCTACAGGAATGGAAGGACATTCAAGAATATGGGAGAGTATTTCTGAGCTTTTTTGTGCTCGTAATTCCTTAGAACAGAATATTACTGAAATATGAGCATTCTTCAATACTTCACCTGTCTTTTCTATCTGTTCTATTCCAGTTTCATTCAAAGTCTCAATATCACCCTTCTCGTGTAGTTTGTTACCTATGTTTTTATCTGTTTCTCCATGCCTAATAAAGAAGATCTTCATGTATTTATTATATCAGGAAATTTTTTAAATGGTTGCGGGGGTTGGACTCGAACCAACGACTTTCAGGTTATGAGCCTGACGAGCTGCCACTGCTCTACCCCGCGTTAACACAGTAATACGGATTATACTACATACAACAACATATTCCAAACTAGAAAATCTAAACTCCCTGGATTAAAAGTTCACCCCATTGTTCAAGAACTGACTTCTCACTTTCTACTGGTTTTTCGCTTAATATCCCATCCAATCTCTCCTTAGCAGTAGTT
Source organism: uncultured bacterium (assembly GCA_903906305.1). GTDB lineage: Bacteria > Patescibacteriota > Dojkabacteria > SC72 > SC72 > UBA12078. The sequence continues at coordinate 181,698 of CAIVJR010000005.1, forward strand.
AATAATCCCTCAGGTATAACAAAGACAAGATCTTTATTCCCGGAAAAATTCAACCTATCCCTAGCCTCTACTTCAATATATTCAGGAGATTGCATATTTTGTAATTGAGTAGCCAATGTAAGATTGGTAACCCTTAATTTCTCTACTTCCAATCTAGCATTCTTAAGAATATCAACCTTCTGAACAGTAATATCTATGGAGTGAGTAACATTGTAGAGAAGAAAAGCAGAAATGAGTATAAACCCTACTTTAACAAAGGAATTACTGAACAAGGCAGGTGCAATTGTATTCTTCACCTCTCTACGAGGCATACCATTAGATCTGTATGATACTTTATCCATGGGGATATTATAAAACAGGGAGAAATATTAAGAAAGTTATTATTCAGCCCATATACAATTATTATTGCCCTTCACCCCTAGTAATGATATAATTTACCTATAGACATAGAGGCCTATCAATAAATTAAAGGTTTAATACCGTGGGAGCAATCAATAATCCAAATTTTGAGGAAAAAAGAAATAAGTTTATAGGTGATTTAAGATCTAAAGGTAGGTCTGAAGCAACTGTTATAGCCTATGCTAAGGATATTGAACAACTTTTGAACTTTTTCTCTAAAGAAGGATGCACTACCATTGAAGCAACAAGCATTGAGGACTTAGAAAAGTACAAACAGTCTCTACAGGACAACAACTATACACCAAAGAGTATTTCAAGAAAGATAAATAGTACTAGAACATTCTATAGATATCTTATAGACAACTCTATAATCTCTGATAATCCTTCTGAGAAATTAGCTCATCCAAAGTTTGAGACCAAACCTCCAAGAGTTTTAACAGAGATGGAATATAGAGCATTGAGAGATGTTAGTAGAATTGATATTAGACTCTACTCTATCGTTGAAGTATTACTTCAAACTGGTATTAGAATTGGTGAATTAGCAGCACTTTCATTAGAAGATATTAGAAAATCTAAGGATGGTAAGATTGATTACCTCTACATTAAAGCAGCTGGTAGTCATCCATTCCGAAAGGTTCCTTTAAACAAATCCGCTAAGAAAGCTATTGATGAATATTTAGATGTTAGACCTGAGACTGAGGATGATACATTATTTGTTACTAAGAATGGGAGACCTTTGTTAGTAAGAAATATTAGAACAGCTATAGATAAGGCTTTTGAAAGAGGTGGTATTAAGAATGCTAAGGTTAATGACTTAAGAAATACCTTTATTGCTCACCACCTTTCTAATGGTGTTAGCTTAGTAGTTGTTTCTAAATTGGTTGGTCACAAGAGACTTTCTACTACTGAGAAGTATCTTAATCTTGTTAAGATGCAAAAAGAAGAGCAAAAGAATCTTAAGGAGTTATAATTCATAATTCTTTCCTTGACCCAATTATTTCGCAGAGATATAATAAGTAATCCCCAGGGGGAAAGGTCTTTGAGGGTTAGTCCTCACAGCAATACCCCCACTTATATTTTCAATTTCCTTCTCTGATTACCTATTTTAGGGTATTGTTCAACACTCTATACCAGTTCTTGTACAAGAATTTCTCTACAGACTCTCTTGGATACCTAGTTAAAAGGAACTTTTCCAAACCAGACATTATTGAAATATCTGTATAACCTTCTAGAAAAGGATATTCTGGTAATGGATAAATATCGGAGGTAAACGATACATAATCATCCCCCCACTTATCAACAACATAATCTAGGTGTTTTACAAGATCTTCAAAGCTTCCATTTGGTCCTGTATCTTCTGCTAATGGGAATAATGATATTAATCCTCCCCTATCAACAACTATCTGAATTTCCTCATCAAGCATCTCATGTTTACAATTCCAAACTGAACGGACGTTACTGTGTGTATTAACAATCATTCCATTGAAGTATTTATCTGCATCTTTAACAGAATTTTCACTTAGATGGGCTAAATCTATTATTACAGGAGATTTACTCATTTCGCGAAGAAGTTCTTTTCCTAAATCACTCAGGCCGCTATCAATCTTACTTTGTCTAGAACATGCATATTTATTTGTAAAATCCCAAGTCAATCCGTAACTTATAACTCCCTTTTTGTAGAATTCGTAAAAATCATCTATGCTATCAATACACTCCAACCCTTCTATACTAAAAAAATATCCTGTCTTATCTATTGGCTTTTCAATCAAGCTCTTCTTGTCTTTAATTTGATACAGTTTATCTGTCTTACTAATAATATTTTCATAAAAAGCATAGAAATCATTTACACCATCCTTGTATGTGGTTTTAAGGAAACTTTCGTCAAAATAAAGACTGAATCCTGCAATATCTATTTCGGAATCTTGTAATTTTTTTAATGTCACAGGAGGTTTTGTATTATCGCTAAGAAAATCTTCAACAGAATAATTCCATAGCTTGTACATATCAGCGATATCTATATGAGAATCTATTTTCTTCATAACAAAATATATCATAAATGTTACTTAGCCGGAACCATTTGAGGAATGAAAATATGGGAGTAGATGGAATCGGACCATCGACCACGGCTTTATAAGAACCGCGCTCTACCAACTGAGCTATACTCCCATGTAAAGTAGCCTATTCTATCAAAATAAGGATGATTTTAGAAGATGTACCCTTAGAATCCCATTGGTGGGAAAGGAGAATTCACAGGATTAGGCTCAGGTTTCCTATCCAATTGTGACCTAATCTTAATATCCTCATTAATCACAGCCACATCCCTACCATACTTAGCTCTAGAATACTTCTTAATGATATCTGCAACCTCCTTATGTTCTGGTAAATTGAAACCACTCTCCGGATACTTTGATCCATATGAAGAATCCAAAGAAAAAGGAGCTGGATATATACCATCATTAAGAAGCTTAGTATACCAATGGCTAGATCCCTGATTCACCATATCTCCAGCTTTAATATATGGTTCAAATTGTGTTTCGAGGAATTTCGCATCCTCAGCACTACATCTAGCAATGAATAGTGAACCCACATTTCCAAATACTGCATTCCTAATATCCTCTGGTAATTGCCCAATATATTGGTGTGCAATGGTTAAATCCAATCGATATTTTCTAGCTTCAGACAATATTGAAGAAAACTCTTCTGTAGCAAAGTTTTGGAACTCATCAGCATAGAAGAAGAAATCTTTCCTCTGACCCTCTGGGATATTCTCCCTACTCAGTGCAGCTGCTAACATCTTTTGAACTAAGAGTAAGCCAATGAAGGACATATTATCCTCACCTATGGAACCCTTGGAAAGATTAATAATCAATATCTTCTGGTTATCCATAATATCTCTAAAATCAAAGGAAGACTTAGATTGACCAATAATATTCCTTACTGCTAAGTTAGTTGTAAATTTATCAAACTTCGAAATGAAGTATGTTAAAGATTCAGACTTTGTTTTCTTATCCGTCTTAGCAACCTGATCAGTCCAATATCTTCTTACTAATTCATCCTTAACCTGAGGTAACCAATAGCTCATTACCCATTCCTCATCTTGCAACATTCTAACAACCTCTATCAATGTAGAACCTTCCTTGGACATAGCCGTAAGCATAGAGTTTCTGACAGCCTGTTGCATAGCTGGGCCTACATAACCCTGATTATGTGGGTCAAAGAGTCTTATGAGCAACGCAATGAAGCTATTAACGATCTGATGCTTATGCTGCTCATTGTAGAATTCCATTATATTAAGACCAAATGGTCTTTCAAAATCACCTGCATTAAAATAGATGACATCTTCAGCTCTTTCAGGAGGAATTAGTTCTAAAATATCTTCAGCAGCTTGTCCGTGAGGATCAATGAAACAAACACCATCCCCATTATATATATCCTGCAAAATCATTCGTTTCATCAACCAAGATTTACCAGTACCAGTTTGTCCTAGGATATATGAGTGGCGTCTCCTATCATCACGTTTAAAACAGATTGTTTTTTTCTTCCCTCTAAAGATGTTATTCCCTATCCATATCGTATCCTTAGATTTGATATCTGAGCTAATGGAGTTATCCGCTATGAATTCTCTTGAGAGTAGCCAGTGAATGTTAGGTGTTGATACATTTTTATTTGGGAAATGATACAAAGCAGCGAGCTCTTCAACATTAAATACTGATTCTGGATATTCCGGCGTTCTTCTATATACTACGTCATATATGAATTTCTTTTCGTCTTTCTTCTCTACTTTTACCTTCTTAAGCTTGTTAATCCCTGGATTACTGTATTGATCAAAGGCGCCAATGATATTGTCCAAATGCATTTTAGCTATTGCCTGATCAGGAGCACTGGTGATAATTCTAATCTCTCCCATTAAACCTGGTTTTGCAACCTTCTTCCCTATGCCCTGAAGTTTTTCTTGAGATATACTAATTTTCTTCTTCTCCGGATCTGAATTATTGCTTTCAATCTTTTGAACAAACTTAGATCCATTTTTTTGCCACTTAGAATCTGTAGGGGTGACTATCAATTGTACAATCACGCCTTCATTATCAGAGATCTTACTTAAAGTACTAAGTACATTTGCTAAAGGATCCCCTGTAAAGTTTTCTGCAACTCTTAGTGGTGCATACGAGTCATCATCGAGTATCAATCTTGCATACGCAGACTCAGTATGTGGAGCAAATATGTTGTATTCATTTACAGTTGTAACATCAGCGTCTTGGTATGATCCTAGGATTTGTTTTTCAACGAGATCTGCTAATTTCTTTGGACAATGCACAAAGAATCGTATTTCTCCTGGTAATCCAACCATTTCAAAACTTACAGCATTTCCAACAGTAAAATGTTCTGCTAAGCCATCCCCTTTTCCTCCAATACCACATATATTTGCAAACATTTGTTCTGCAACCCCTATTTCCACCTCATTGTCTCTTGGTAATCTTACTTCCATCAATACTCCATCATTGGCTTTTTCGTTCCTATCTTTGTGTACTAATTTTTTTTTAACAATGAAATATGCCCCTACGCAGGCACCTATTACAACAAGAAAAAGGCTTATCCATCCCCATGGGATATCTATGGTTTTACCACCATAGAGGTCAGTGTATGTATCTTTGGGATATGTAACATTCGATCCAGTCTCAACCTTGGTATTACTTTTACTTGGTGTAGGCCCTATTACTTGTGAGTATGTGAATTCATCAGAATTCATAATGGCAGTATGACAATCTTATGTCTAAAGAATATCACACAGGGATATATATATCAAAGAGGATTAAGCTGCTATCGATGGAATATCTTTCCCATTCAGCTTATCAAACATTATTTCTAATCTAACATCATTAGGGATCTCTCTTAAAGCAACTTGTGGCCCTGCAGAGATCTTTTGTTCGTTATTTGGTATATCCTTCTGCTCATTATTATCTAATTGGGTTTCAGAGTTGTCATTTTGATTTGCCTCAGAAGATTCAACTTCTACTACTGGAATTGAAGACTGATTCTCCAATGTTCTAGTAGATGGAAGTAACTCAACAGGAACAGTATTTACTTCTGTCCTTATTGCTGGCTCAAATTCTGTTGTAGGTGTGTTAATGCTCATCATAGTCCTATAATATTATATCACATACTTTCTATTTTCAATATGTAATTCCCTATCCAAATCTCTTTCCTTGTCCCTGTCACGTTTTTCATGGTATTTCCTACCCTTAGCCAACCCTACCTCTACCTTAATCATACCTCTAACAGTATACAGGCTAACAGGTATTAAAGTTAAATTCCCTTGTTTCATCTTACTTTCTAATTTATTCAATTGATCTCTATTTATCAATAGCTTTTTTGATCTGGCAGAATCATAGTTCTTGTCAGTTGCAAACTGGTATTTAGGGATATCCGCATTAACAAGCCATAGCTCGTTATTTATAACCTTAACATACGCGTCACCAATGTTAGCTCTCCCAGATTTAATAGATTTTACTTCAGCACCAGTTAAAACTACTCCAGCTTCAAATGATTCAAGAATTTCATAGTTAAAAGATGCTTTTTTGTTAACAATTTTCATACAGCTATTATAACATGACCTTCCATATTACTGACCCATCAAGAATATACATTGAGGAGTTGGCAGAATCTACGACAAAGTCTTTCACATTATTCCACACTCCTTCTTTTTCTCCCCTGTACACATACTGCTTCTTTAGAACTACTTCGTTAGGATGCAATATATCTCCCCCACCCTCTTGAGGTTTCTCGAAGTTAATAAATCGCTTGTTAGTTTTATCAAATACGAAGAGTCCATCATCCAAACTACTTCTAGTAAAGCCTTTTGTTAATTCTCCTAAATCACCATTTACTCCGGTAATCGTCAACGGATTTTCAGCCTGTTTTTGTTCGGCATAGTTGTAGCTATACCTAATTAATTGTGGCATATCCTTTGTTAAAACATATACACTTAAATCTGCAAGAATATCACTGGCATTAGCCAATCTATCATCTGGAATATATTTGTAATACAATCCATACCTATTCTCATATGAAAATACGGATTTCAATACTGCGTTATCATCTTGATCGACAAGATATACATTGTCTGATTCTGTAAGGATAATGAATTCACTAATATTCTTTGTTTTAATGTTTTCTCTGGCCAATCCTGAGAGCGCAACAAATGTTCCAAACCACTTCTCTGTATCAAAGGATGCTTTGATTACACCCGTTTTATTATCAAATACAAACACGCCCCCATTTCCCATTGATACATACTCAGGATCTTTAAGAAGTCCGTCAGTATCTACCAATCTTTGAGATGTTTTGTCATACAAAGATACCCTAAACACAGCATTCAATCCCTTGTCCGTAACTAAGAGGTATTCATTTCCAGAATCATCCGAATATATCTCGATATCTGTAGGATTAGAGCTATCCCCAAATGATAATCTGGAATCAGCAAAAGTCGTTACTTTACCATTTGAATCGCTAACCCCTACTCGTTTGTACAAAGTATCTTCTACAACCAAAATTCTAAAATCTAGACCATTTTTGATTACTAAATCTTTTTCTGATATGTTAGCTGGGACTTCTTTTAATGCATTCTTTGCCTGATATATGGCTACTTCTGCAGTATTTTTGTCTGATGTAGACATATTTTCAGCTTTCTTTACTAAGGTCTCAGTATTTGTAAAAATTTGACTTGCCTGATTATGTACAATGCTTGCTCTTCGAGCTTTGATTGTGAAATTGATTCCCAATGCTAATACAACAATTACAATTACAACCATAAGGACTAATCGTATTCTTTTTACTCGAGTATCTCTAGTTCTGTATCCATCAATTCTCATACCCTTTCCATTGAAATTGGGTCTGTTAATTTTAACTGTTGAAAGTTGAGAAGCTGCTTTTTTAAACCATTTTTTGTTGCCATATAGCTCGGTAAATCTTACTGCTATTTTTTTTGACAAAAGTGATATCTTTTCAGCTACTTTACGGGTAGCTTTAACTATCCAATTTTTAATTTTTACAAATATTGGTTTTATTTTTTCTAAATATACGCCCACTCTCCTGAAACTTGCTTTAGCCATTAAAAGCTGAACCTCTCGTTTTTCAAACGGCATTCTGTTTACACTAGAAACTTTTTCAGGTTCTTTCATAGCTGGAATTTCCTCTTGTTTAGGCTCAATAACTGGTTCTTTTTTTAGTATCGGCATATGGAATTGTGGTGCAAGAGGTTTGGTTTTAATTTGATTTTCATCTTCATATGCAAAAAATACTAACCCCTGAGTCCCAGAAAGCGTCTTCCCAATCTCTTTAAGCTCAGCAATAACTGGCTCTGCTGATGTTAGTTTGCCTAATTCTCCTAATGTTTTAGATATTACACCCATGGTAGATACTATTAGGATATCCCCTTCTTCTAGAGCAACACCTGCTGTACTTGCTTTGCTCTTCCCCAATATCTCCGTAATATTTACAAATTTTCCACTTTTGAAAACAAAGACTTCGTTTTCTCCTAAGTTACCAATATACAAACCCTCTTTCTTCTGGGCTACCAATACGAAATTTACGTTGATTCCCAAATCTTCTAAGGATTTATCATTTTTCATAAGGTTTTGAAGTTTCCTTACACCCTCTGTAATGCCATCTTTGAGAGATTCATTAGTGCTTTGTGTGGATGAATATATATATCCATCTAAGATTCCATCCCATACAAACTTACTTACTCTCTCTGCGGGTAATGAGGTATTTCCAAAGATTGAAAGAAGGCAGTAGATATCTCCTTCTTTTTCAGTTTTTTTTGTAGAATTTTCGGAAAAATGTTTTAAGATGGTAACAAAAGTACCTTTCTCCCTATTGTTCGAGATGAACTGTTGAGCAGTAATTTTCATAATTATCCAACTAAAAGAAATAGTACAGCGATTATGCTACCTATTATTGTTGTGATGAGATATATGGTGATTATTATTTTGATAATACCGATGCTTGAAGATTCGAATGTATCTGCTAGGATTCTGGATCTCAAGAATAACAATGCTGCAAAGAGAACATTTCCAAAGAGGATTAGTACTAATGGGAATTTTAAGAGAGTTGCAACATTAACAGAGAGTCCTCCCAGTGGATTCTTTCCTAAATTGTCTAACATATTGTTTACATCATTATTCATTATATTTCTCCGCTTTCTTTAGATTCTAATAGATCAGACAGTATCTCTTGGACATCCCTTGGTCTTGGAATGTTTGTAAATTCAATATTTTGATTTGAGCCTGCGGTCTGTACATATACAGTACCTACATCGAATATACTTCCAAGTAATCCGAGTTGTTTCTGAGTTACATCTTCTATATGTTCTAACTGTGTTTCAGACATTGTATGTGCCATTATATTTGGGAAATCGAGATCTACTACTCTCTGATCGGTAATCATATCTACATTGTAATACCACTTAACAATTGCAGATACTAATATGCTTCCACCAGTTAACAATGAGGTTATGAGGAGCGAGAGGAATATGATAACACTTTTGAAAATAACTGGGGCTATTGCTCCTAATACCCATGGTAAAACCAAAACTAATATTGCTAAAAGTATTTGTGGTACATATACAATCCAGTGGGATCTAATTATTAATATAACCTGCTCTTCTTGTTCTTGTCCGTGGAATTTCAATCCCTTTGGAAAAGAATTGAAGGAATGATCATTTCTAAGAGTAATATTGTCCATAAAGGATCTTTTCAGATTCCTAAACTTCTTTGGTATTTTGTTTGATTCTTCTTTAGTAGTCATATGTTTGATAGTATAACGATAGCATAGAATGAGGGATAGAACAAGGTTTATTTGTATTCTACATTCACATTAATAAAGCTATTTTGTGGAATACTTAAATAGCTTGGGGCCCTCATATTATATATTGCCTTGAAATCTGCACCTGACATGGAGACTATTCCCCTATTTGTATTAAACGATATAGATGTTGTCGTTCCATTAGAATTTGCAGATACGGCGCTATATACTGCCGTAACTGGATTTGAAACCAAGTTTCTAAGCTCTGTCATACTGTATGGGTTTGCAGATTGTCCCCAGCATCTATATACATCTGTAGATACAATTCTTGGATCACTCGAAGTTTTTCCATTACTAATCCAAAGTAAATATGCATTTAATATATCTGCCATTTCAGCATTAGATAACCATGGTGTATGTCCACAATCACTTCCGCTTGTTGCATAACCCTTTCTAAACCATGTTTTGTAGAACCAGCTTACACCAGAGATACTTTCCCAAGCGTTAGCTGTCCAGTTTGTATAGTCACCCGTTCCTGTGGTCGTATCCCAGCCCATTCCGTTACCCCATCCTCCATGTACTGCTGCATATTGAGCAGAGAATACTTTTCCTGCAGAATCAGTAAGCACAACTCCTCTTGTAGCTCGCACTGCCTCCGCCCATGCACCCGTCTTTTGTCCACCACCAATTACCTGACAAGATTCTGTTGTACAAATTGAAGATTGTCCATTACTTGTATAGTTGATCGCAAATGTTCTGGCAATTATCACTTGAGCTTTCAACGCTTGCATATCCCAACTTTCTGGCATCTCGTTAAGCCTTAGTAGGTAATCATCTTCAAAGTTGAGCGTTCCGTATGTTGTTGTAGAAATATTTGTCATAATTGCTTCACTTGCTCCTGAAGATTTATTAATGATAGTACCAGTTCTAAAGGTCTTCCCTGGATAGTAAGCTGCTAAGATTTGCTCATATGTTTGACCAGCCTCAGCCCTTGCTCTTGCACCCCATTGACTCATACCATTTCTATGGGTATATGCACCAAATGCGAATACTGCAAAAGATCCGCCTGGAGCGGTACTTCTAAAATATGCTAATGAAGATGCAGGGTCAGAGGAACTATTAGGAACAGTATTTGCATCAATAATTGTTCCCCCAGATTTAGCAACTATCAAGAATTGTTGCAGTTGTGAAATTTCTTTAGACAAATTTCCAATCGTTTTTGTTAGACTATTTTTAGTGGAATATTGATTATTTAACTCCGCTTGCAATTTCGATTTCTCTGCAGCTAACAATGCATACGAATCATCCATATCCTTCTTTTGAGCATCTAACGTAGCTTTCTGAGTCTCTAATTCTGCCCTACTTTCAGCTAAGCTACTAAATTCTCCATTAATAGCTTCTACTTCATTCTTTAATGTAGAAATACTATTTTGTTTCAAAAAGAATTCTTTAACCAAGGTATCCCAATCATTTCCAGACAAAAAGAATGTTGCCATTCTATATCTAGACCTTATATATAAATCCGTAGAAAGTTTATCCATCTCTGTTTTCTTTGACTCCAGCAATGCTTGTTTATCCTCTATCTCCTTTATCTTTGTATTCAATGCTCCATCCGTCTGTGCAATACTGTCATTCAACTTAGTAATCTCAGCATTAATTAAGGCAATTTTCTGACTTACCGAGTTATTACTTCCGCTAATCTCCTTTATCTTTGCCTCTATACTTGAAAGTGTTGTTTGTTTTGCTGCCAATTCAGCATTTTTTTGATCTATCTGTTGTTGTAAATCAGATGCTTCATCTGAATATATTGGGTGTGTAAACAAAGAAAAGGTATATGTACTTAATACGAGAACTAAAAGAAGTTGTAACAAAATTCGGGGCTTTTTGACCATACCCAATTATACACTATCTTGAGGATGAGATTTTTATGCTAGGAAATCAGTCAATGTAGAGACGATTAAAGCTGCAACAAGGACAAATATCAGGCCAATTATAGCCCAAGTTAGTGTCCCTTGTGCCTGCTTTACCTTGGCAGGATCTCCAGCAGATGCAATCCATGTATAGCCACCTATTATTACAAATACAACACAGACAATTCCTGCGATAGGGAAAATTAACTTCGTTACGCTATCAATGACATTATCAATACCACTAAAGGTAGGAGGTTGGACAGGATCACTGTCTACTCCGCCAATTGGATCTACGCCTGCAAATACTGGAGAAGCTACAAAAAAAGATATCAATGCAAAAAATATTTTATTTATTATTTTCATTATGCTTTTAATATTGTATTAATAACAAATCTTATAACTGTTGGAGCAGCAAACACAAGCACCAACCCTACTATTGAATATATCAAAGAACTTGTTGCTGCCTTTATCTTCTTTTCATCTCCAAATGAAAGCATATACCTAAATCCTGATAATACCAAAGATACTACTGCTACTACTGCAGATATTGTGATTGCGTAATTGATAACGAAATACAGAAAATCTTGCAGATTCTCGAAGCTTGTACCATTTAAAAGATCAAGATTGACTATCATATCTTTGCAGAAGATTTAAGTTTGGTTAATTAAAAAGTAGAAACTACTTAATAATATTTCCAATTACAAATTTGACTAACAAAACTGCAACGAAACATACAACTAAACCAATTATTGCAAATGTTAGAGTCTTTGTTGCGCTTTCAACCTTGTTTTCATCACCAGCTGCAGTTATATATTTGTAGCCACTTACTACTAATATAACAACACAGAGTAATGCTGCAATTCCAATTGCCCAGTTGATAATACCGTAAATCATAGACATCAAATCTGTTTGTCCAGTACCACCATTGATACTATTCAAATATGTATCAACAGAGTCTGCTGCATAAACAGTCGAAGTTAAGAACAAGCCTGAAACCACTGAAGCTGCGGTTGCTAATGTTTTTGTAGTCTTCATAGAACGATTAAATATATTAATTTATGTACCAATTATATAAAAAGCAGACGGAACATGCAATACTACTGTCCAGATATTACGCCCAATACATATTGCACTAAAATTTTTGCAACAAACACAATTACCATTCCTATTATTGCAGCGCTTAATGTTTTTGTCGCTTTCTCAACCTTATCCGCATCCCCTGCCGAAGTTATGAATGTATATCCTGCAACAACCAACATAATGACAGCTACAACTGCAGAAAATATAACAAAGAAGTTAATCGCTGTAACTACTTTTCCATAGATCAAAGTATCAGGTGTACTATACTGACTACTTGAAACCCATGTTGTAAAATTCGAGATATCAACTGCTGCTAATATTCTATCCATATATGTCTAACCCTAAGGTATTAGAAATTAATAATAGTATTGCTACACATAGCAATATAACAACAAAACCAATAATTGCATTTGTAATAACCTGCTTCGCTTCCTGAAGCTTATCTGGGTCTCCTTTGCTAGACATCATCATAAATCCACCATAGACCAACAAAAGCACTACTGCGATTACTGCAATCGGTGTAGCAATGTTTATTATCATCTGAACAACAGTTTGATCCGTTGCGCCATCTTTCTGTATTGTTGCCAATTCATCATTCAAAGTAGAACCTAAAGACGCATACGCTTTGTGAACGACTAAATTATTTACTGTTTCTACAATATTCATAGCTGATATTATACTATATCACATTAGGTTTTGGCGAATTCACAAACTGTACGATAATCGCACATACCACACTTAAACATATCTGGCTCTGCATGAAAGTCTCTCTTTTTAATATTCTCAATAATTTCAACCATCCTCTCTTTCGCTTTTTCCCTTCGTTTTGATGATATATCTGCCTCTATTTTCACTCCCTCTTCCAAGAAAACATACTGTGCCATTACTACTTTGTAGCCTAATTTTTCTTCAACAAATATTGCATAAAGTGGGAGTTGCAAATCTTTTTTAATATCCTCCGCTTTCTTTACCTTCCCTGTTTTGTAATCCACGATACATACCTGTTTTACTCCATTCACTTCCTCAATTAAATCAATTCTGTCTATTTTCCCAGCAAAGGTACTCTCCCCTAGGTGCATTACAAACGATTCTTCAAGGTTCAATGGCTTTTCTTCATTTGAATATATCTTTTCATAATATTTCTTTAGCATTTTCTCCCCCTGCTCCTTCTTCATATTTTCATGTTTAGTACTGTCATACCCTGCCCTTACCCAATTCTTGTTGTATGATGCAAATAATTCATCCAGTGTTGGCTCACTTACAATACCCTCGATACCTTCTCTCGAAGTCTTGAGTAAGGTATACAGATCCTTAAGGGTATTGTGGATTGTAGTTCCAAATGACAACGATGCGTTAGGTTTTTGAGGAACTCTCAATACATACGCATATTCATACTTTCTAGGACAAAGCTCATATGTATCTAATTGGGAATAACTGAAATTTTTCATCAATTCAATTTTTACTTCTTTTGGAATAATAGATGTATTTTCTCTTTCCTCATACCCATCAATACTTACCTTACCTTTTTCAAAGTTAAATTCCTCAGCCACATCCCTATCCAATATTTCATACAGAAATACGCTTGGTTTCTTTTTTGTTTTGGCGTCGCCATAGAAGCTAGCCGCAGAAAGGTACAGTTTTTCTTTGGCACGAGTAGCACCAACATAGAACAGTCTTCGTTCCTCTTGGATATGTGCCTCTTCCTGACTCATCTTTTTGTCCAGCATTTCTTTAATCAAATCTTCGGGCATTGGTATTGAATCACTCATATTTCTAGAGGGGAATCTCTGAGCCACTAGATTTACTAAAAATACCGCAGGAAACTCTAATCCTTTAGATCCATGTACAGTTAATATATTTACTGCATTAAAATCTTCTAACTCAGATTGGTCAACCACTGGAGACTCCCCCACTTCCATACAGTATTCAATAAAATCTACATACTCATATATATTTGAATCTGGATTATCCTTTTCATATTTTTTAATCGACTCAAAGAATTTTTGAATATTTGAAACCGCAAATAACCCATCTGCACTTTCTTCGCTTACAAATGAATCTAAATATCCACTAGATTTAACAAATTCATATAAAATCTCTGTCATAGGTCGGTTGTCTTTTACCTTTAAGATACTGTTTTGAAGAATCACTAAAAGATTTGTTACTCCTGCTATGGACTCTGCGTCAAATATCTTCTCAATTATTGGGCTATCTATATCCCCCACTTCTTGAATATCAATGTTTTCTTCCTGCCCCAATTTAATATTCCAAAGTTTCTCTAATTCCTCAAACAATGTTAATCTCTCTTCTCTAGCCAATCTATTAATATCCATATATTCCCTTGGTGTTAATTTCCATACTGACATAGCTAAGAGTTTGTACATAGCTATTTCATCAGAATAGTCAACTAATACCTTTAAAAAAGCTATGAGGTTTTGAATCTCCGGTCTTGAATACAATCCTCTAGAACCTCCAAGTTTGTATGGAATACCAATTCCTCTTAGCGCTTGTACAAATGGTTCTGCATGAGAATTGGCTCTAATCAATATGGCAATATCTGAGAATCTAAGTGGCTGTTTTCCACTATCCCCTTTAACAAAAGACGCTTGTCCTTTTTCATCAAATACCTCGGACCCTTCAACAGGCTTAGCATATTCTCCAAAACCTGTTAATTTTGCAATTTCATCCGCTACTTGTTCTGCTTCACCACTTTCATTACCAGCGGCTATGAGGTTTACAATATTCTCATCTTTTTCAAATGCACCCTTAGCTATTAATCTCTTGTCTATCTTCTCCGTGACCTCCAATCTATTCGGGTTATTCTTACTAATCAATGTATGTGAGGCATCCAATATTTCCTGCCTTGATCTGTAGTTCTCAGTCAATACAACCTCCATAGCATCAGGATATGTTTCCTTAAACTGAAGAATATTTGATATTGCTGCACCTCTAAATTTGTAAATGGCTTGATCATCATCACCTACTACTGTAAGGAGAGGACGAGTCTTTTTCCCATTCATTTTCTTTTCTTCCACCTCTTTCTTCTTACTTTCATCCAATCCTAAGGTTAGGATATTCACCAATACATTTTGGGTATAGTTGGTATCTTGGAACTCATCGACAAGGATATATTTAAACCTTTTTCGATATTTTTCTAAAACGTTTGGTCTTTCTCTAAAAAGTTTTAACGTTAGAATAATTAAATCTCCAAAGTCTACCTTAGATTCTTGCATCTTAAGCTCTGAGTACATCTTGTAGGTTTCGGAAAGTTCTTTGTATTTCTGGAAATCTGCTTTCTGTTCTTCAGTATTTTTAGGTAATGTTTTAGCAAATTTAATATAGTCTTCTGGAGAAACATCCTCATCTTGTAATCTAGAGAAATGTTTCAAGATATCGTTTAATGTCTTAGTAACCTGTCCTCTCGGTTTTAAAGTATCAAGTGGAAGATCGTGGTAAAACTTTCGAAGGAATATGTATGATTGTGCAGTTGTCATCAATGAATAGCCTCCATCTAGGCCCATATTGTAACCTTCTTCTCTAAGTATTCCATCACAGAATGAGTGGAATGTAGATATCCATGGTTCTTCATATCCATACTCCATCTCTTTGTCTATTCTCTCTTGCATTTCTGCTGCAGCTTTTTCTGTGAATGTTAATGCCAATATCTCAGATGGTTTTACATTGCATTTTTTAATGAGATACAAAATACGCTGAGTAATAACTGCGGTTTTACCAGTTCCAGCACCAGCGATAATTAGAAGATCCCCTTGGGTATATTGGACAGCTTTTTGTTGATTTTCGTTAAGATTTACTAATGCCACTATCGCATGGATAGAAGTAAAATGGTGATGTAGAGAAGAAGGGCTAATATCACTCCCCCGGTTATAACCAGCATTAACTTAGGGCTTGGTGTTTCTTTTAGAAGGTTAGCTAGTTTGGTTTTTGTACTCTTTTTCATAATATTTTTAATTAATTAATTTCTTCAGCATCTCTACTTCTTTAAGTGTAGATTCGAAATCTTTTAACCCCGGGGTCTCCATTATGAATGGCATTTCCTTGAACTTTGGTTCATGTAGAATCTTTTTAATCGCCTCTTCCCCAATTTTTCCTTCCCCAAGATTTGCATGTCTGTCCTTGTTACTTCCTAATTCTACTGCAGAATCATTTAGATGTATTGCCTTAATATTTTCTATACCTACTTCTCTGTCTAAATCTTCCATCACTCCATTTAGATTATTAACCCAATCATATCCAGCTGCATATGTATGTTCTGTATCTATGACAAACCCTACTCTTTCTTTGTTTTCAACTTTGTTCCTTAATATGCCCAATTCTGTAAAACTCCTTCCTAATGTTCCTCCTGTTCCAGCGGTACTTTCTATGAGTAGCTTCTGAGTTCCAGGGACTTCATCTAATACCCACTGTATTCCATATGATATTCGTTCCATACTATCCTCATATGACAATTCTTTTTGTGCGCCTGGGTGAAAGCATACTCCTAATATCTCAGCGTCTATGTTTCTTTTCTTGATTTCGTTTGCAACTCTTTCTGCGAAGTCTAAGTAAACAACTAATCCCATCTTTCCTAAATGGAACATTTGTTTGTCTTCTCTAGCTAGGTTTGTGAGATATATTCCATGTAGAAGAATCTTTTTTACATCTGATTTTTCTAATTCATTAACGAAGTTTAATATCATTTCCTCTGGTAAAAGCTTGGTCGCCCATCTCATTGGTATGGTTGGCATTATCTGGATTGCATTGACTCCATATTTTTGAGCCAATTTTATGGTGTTTTCTATTCCTCCTGCAGAGGATGCATGGATTCCGTAATACATAGTTTATTGTAGCACAAATAGCATAAATGAATTATAATTAGCGCTAGATATGGAGAGGTGCCCGAGAGGCCGAAGGGAACTCACTGCTAACGAGTCATAGGCGTTAAAACCTATCGCGGGTTCGAATCCCGCCCTCTCCGTATTATACAATCAATGGACTATAACACCGAAAATATTAAAGCTTACGAATCCCTTGCAGAAGAATACGAAAAAAATATTTCTAAATACTTTCTTTCAACTAAAGAAGCCGTAGAAAACATCGCCCCTAGTATCACCACAGGAAAAGAAGTATTAGATGTAGGATGTGGCGTTGGGCTTGGCACAATGATGCTCATAGAGAAAGGTTTTTCTCTTACATCTATTGATATCTCACCAAAGATGATTACATTCGTAAAAAAGAGGAACCCCTCGGCTACTACAATAACTGGTGAATTTCTAGAGTATACATTTAAGAAAAAGTTTGATGCTATTTTTGCCATGGCTTTTATTCACCTTTTTCCAAAGAATATAGCTCAGTTAATTCTTGAAAAAATGCATACCCTACTAAAAGAAGATGGTGTTTTGTACATAGGGACAACCATTTCGGATAAAAGTAAAGAGGGATTCGAGTTAAAAAGGGATGCCTTCTTCCCAAATGGACAACAAAAAAGATATAGAAAACACTGGACTGAAGAAGAACTGCTAGACTCATTACAAAAAGCTGGTTTTAAATACAAACATAAATATCATATTGACGATCCAAGAAAAAAGGTTTGGATGGACTTTTTAATGACAAAGTAATACGAAATTCCCTTTTTATTTCAATACTTAAAGCTTTTCAATCCCTCCCTTCCAAACAACATGGTAGAATGAAGATATAATCTAATTGAATATAACTATGAACTACATATACCTTTACCTTTTAACAACAGTTGTCTTCTTTGCCATAGATTTTCTCTGGTTAAAATTCTCAGCTCCAAACTATTCTAAAAAAATAGGACACCTCATGGCACCAAAACCAAAGCTATTCCCCGCCCTCATCTTCTACCTCATATTTGTAGGAGGAGTAATAATCTTTGCAGTATTACCCGGATACGAATCACAAAATCTTTGGAAAACCATAATGTTAGGAGCCCTCTTTGGAATGCTCTCCTACTCCACATATGATCTTACCAACCTCGCAACATTAAAAAGCTGGCCTGTATCCATAACCATCATAGACATAATCTGGGGAACAACAGTATCTGTTCTTACCTCAATAGCAGGATATTACATAGCTACAATGCTTAACATATAGATTGTTGTATTGTTGTTTAGAAAAAATATATACTAGAAATATGGAAGAGAACAAGAAACATGATTTTCTAATTGCCCTATGTATTACCCTCTGTACTATTATCCTTGGTTTGATTAGCTACATTGTATATTTCAATACCATATCCCAACAAAAAGCACGATGTTCCTATGCTGGTTGGTCGTATGCTGATTCTGAAACATTTAAATCCTCTGATGGTTGCAATTCATGTGCATGTAGTAATGGTCAGGTTGTCTGTACCCTTATGACATGCCCAAATACTAATTAAATTATATATATATATTTACTATGGATACTGTCCCAAATGGTACGATGGAAACGCCTACCCCTACCCCACAACCTGCTTCTAAACCTAAATCAAAATCTAATGGTGGTTTAGTTGCGTTGTGTATATGTCTTGCGTTAATTGTGGTTGGTTTACTTGTATATATTGCTTACGAGAAGGAATATATCCAGATTCCTTTCTTGAGTAAGAATAACTCCGCTCAGGATGCTGAAGAAGATGGAAATACGGATAATACGGATGCTACCGAAGCAGATAATGCCATAGCTACTACTACATTCACAGGAGAGACTGTTACTGCTACCCTACCTGAGGGTTGGACTATGCAGGAATACTACGATGGTCAGGGTTCTGAATATCTTTCAGAGGGTCCTGATTATGCTGGTTTAACTGGTATAAAGATTTTTAATCCAAGTAATACCTCCATGTTCTATCTTGCTGGTGTTAATGGTATTGGTTTTGCTGGTTGTAGTGAGTACTATGCTTTTGCAGATGACAATCCTGCATACAGAGCACAGGCTCAGGCTTCTGCTGACGAGATGGGCGAGGAGATGAATATTAACAACTTTAGTAGTATGCCATACTTTGAATATGAGATGCTTGGTAGAACAGTTAGAAGAATAGCTACTAAGATATATCTTGATGATGAGGAAGGGAATAACTATTTTGAGGCTCCATGTTTTAATGTTGTTGTTACCTTTGAAGGGTTAACATATACCGATGAGACTAATAATCTATATCAGGCATATTTCTATGGTTTTAATACAACCATAACGGGAGATGAGTTATTAAAGGTTGATGATATATTGAAGAGTATGAGTTTAACAGAGTAGCCCTACATCTCGAACTTATATGTGTATGTCGTTTTTCTTTTACTATCTGAAATAGTAGCCGGACAAATCCGTCTTAAAATTGGATAACAAGTATCAAACTCATTAGGAAGTAGATAACCTCCCTTTTTAACAAAAAAATTAATACCTGCTGGAGATACTGTATTCGCAGCAAAAAACTTCGCTTCCTCTCGATCACTCGATACTTTTTGAATAATTCTGTACATCCATTTAAACATTTTCATACTAAAATCATATTGTGTAAGACCATAAGTTTCTCTTTCTTTAAATCTCAAAGGTGTTGAAATTCCTTCCGTCTCTGCGATACGAATTGAGGTTACCTCAGAAAAGGTAATTCCATCCATAATTGATGGATATATTGAATAATCAAAACTTGAGATAGCTAATATGTCCTTTACAATACCTTCTGTTCTTTGATCTGATAACCTGATTTTGTTACTTTCTTGATCTCTATAATCTCGGATATTTCTTCCAAGTATATTTCCTATGTTATCAACAGATCTTCCCTGTTTTGAGAATTCTTCCTCATATTCCCTATATTCTGTAATGAAATTTAAGAACCTTTCTTTTGTAAATATATTCAGTTGAACAAAAAGACCATATATCTTAGATTTCTCCTTGCATTCTATACTCGATATCATAATTACCGGAACATATTCACTCGGCAAAGTACCTTCAAAAGTATCTTGAAATTCATCACAAAGAAATTTCGAGAATTGAGTAAAATCTAAACCTATTACCTCTCGGGAGAGTGTATCTACATTTGGCAAGAAATAGTCTCTTGTTTCAACAACTATTGGCTCTGATGAAGAGTTAAAGCTATCTTCTTTGATTGCTTCTACATCTAAAATCATAAACATCCAATACTAATAATTTCCAATATATATGGTGGAGACGGTGGAAATTGAATCCACGTCCAAAAGTTTTGCTTAGCATCATGTACAAACATATCTAATCCTGTATAGCTAGACATATCTAAAAAGATTAGCAAAAAGATATATCTACTCAGTAATTAAATTCGTACATACTACTCTACTGACAAAATAGTAATAATATATCCTAGTAACGACTATCTTTTACCCCTAACTAAGAATAAGGATAAAGACACTAGTCAAACTTAATTGGCTAGACTTTAAGCAGCAAAGTTAAAGTTGAAATTTGGCATAGCCAAACTTGCTTTAATATTCTCTGCAAAAGCGACGATTTTGTTTTTTACACTTATCATTGTGCGTTGATTAACGAGACAACCCTCGGTTTGTGACAACTAAACGCAGACTCCTGTCGAAAGCCTTACGTCCCCATATATTGAAAAAGAGCTAGGAATATCTCTATTCCTACATACATTATACCATTTCTATGGATTATTTTCCTCTCCTTGCCTCCCACAACCCAATCGCAGTAGCTACAGAAAGATTAAGAGAATCCACCTTGTCCGAATTAGGTATGTATATGCTCTGTCCTAATTCTCCAAATTCTTTAGGTAGTCCCTTACTTTCATTCCCTTGAATCATACTAAATGGCTCCTCAAACTTAACCTCTCGAATATCCTTAGCACCATCAAGCATGAAGGTATATATATTCCTTTTGCTGTACTTAGTCATATATTCCTGAATACTATCAAAATATTCAAAATCTATTTGGAATATTGCCCCCATTGTAGAACGCACAACCATAGGGTCAAAAATATCAGTAGCAGGACGAATTATGGCCAAATTAGTAACATCAAACCCAAGCATAGTTCTGATTATTGTTCCTAGATTCCCCATATTCCTTGGCTCTACCAATACCAAATGATTCTCTTTTGGATCTAGTACAGAATCATATTTTTTGAAAATACCTAACACATATGTATTCTCCTTAGTCGCAATCTTGTCTATAGCCCTGTCGGCGACTTCTACTGGAATTCTCAACTCTTCACACAAATCTAGAACATCATTTACACCTTCACTTTCATCATGCTTGGATTTAACCAACACCTTTATGAGGTTCTCTTTCTGATGATTAATCAAATCTATGGTTGGATATGTACCAAAGGAATATGAATAGTCATACTTCTTTTGATATCTTTTTAATCTTGGATCTAGTATTCCCATATTACTTCTTCATGACATCTTTTAATATCTTGTCTACGCTCCCCTTAGACCTCACTAAGCTCCATTTCTCCTCACGAAGCATTAAGTATGCCTCTTCAACTTTTGCCTTCGTCTGATCGAGCTGTTTGTTCTTGTTTGCCAATTCATTCTGTGTTTCAATTTCTTTTTGGAACATAACATAGATACTGTTTAAGAAACCAATTAAAAGACCAATATATGCAAAGAATCTTGCCCATATTGAAAGATTCATCATATTTGAATATTCCAAATTGAAGAATGGAAGATAGAAGATTTGTGAAAGAATTAGGAATGCTATGAGGAAGATAATCCAGTAGTTGAAGTCATCATACAACCAGTTCTTGCTTAACAAATATCCAAGTAAAGCTAGAATGAGGAACATGAGGGATATGAGACCAACAATGATTACTGCCATTCCATCGACAATGATTCCGGCTACCATGAGGTAAACAAAGACACCAATGAAAAGTCCAAAACTTCCACCAACTACTCCCATTAAAATAGCTTCTTTTTTCTTTTTACTTTTTCCATTTACTTCATCTTTCCTACTAACCAACCAACTTACAAACATTATAACCGCTAAAAATGTTTTTGAAAGTACAGAGGTAACTGGATATACCTGGGATACTGCGCCCGAGAAGAGATTGCTCATTCCTCCAAGATCCAAAACTACTTGGAAGATATCCAAGAGTCCTACTCCCAAAAATCCTATCCCTATGAACAGATAGTTCCATGATATTTTTTTAGTATAGTAACGAAGTAAGGCTAAGACACCAATGAACAGTGCAAATATTCCAGATATGAGAGTTACAAATGGTTGAAAATCTTTGATCCAAACAATATCTCCAGCCCAATATGCTAAGCCTAAGAAGGCAAGCAAGGAAACGCATAGTGAAAGAAACTGGATATCTACGTGTTCACGGGGCAATCTGTTTTTCATAGATTAATAATTAAAAATTAATACATAAACTGCTTAAGCTCAATCTTTACGTTTCTTTCTGCTAATGGAGAACATATCAAGAGGCTTCCTTCCCCATCATGAGATATGTAATATCCTGTTCCATTTCCATTGGTTCTAAATTCATCAATAGGTAGTGTTTTGTCTTTGGTATATTCTAAAGCACTTGTTAGATTTACATATCCTTTACAATCTGATATACCTGTTTTACATATTTCATTTCCAATACTTGCACATGTTCTGTTAAGGGGAATCATACTAGGGATATTTCCAGTAGCACTTACATATGCTTTCATAGCTTCTATTATGGTTAGCATTGCAGTATTTCTATCAGAATTTCTTACATCTGATTTCATCTTCCCAGGATTCAATATCATGTATGCGAATCCTCCAATTACAAGAAATATTGAAAAGATAACCAATCCATCTAAGAGCAAATTTCTCTTAATCGTCTTTTGGACTTGGTTGGCAGTTGGCAATCCTTTCATGGATATATAATACAAAACAAAAAAAGTTTTTACTACTTGTCTAATTTCTTCTTAACTGCGAAGTAGTAAACAATTGAAAGAATGCCGCTATATCCACAGAATATTCCTACTATTAAGAGTACAAGCCATAGTGTTCTGTCTTTGAAATCTTTTTCATCCCTATTTATACAATCAACTAGCATCCAAATTATGAATGCGAGGAATGCAAAGGCTAATAATATTCCAAAAAGAATTGTTGGGATAAATAAAAATCTTAGTAATAGTCCTAAGTTGTACATAATTTTAAGATTGGTTAGTTTAACGGGATTATCATATCATTTCTGTATTTATAATCAAATACCCCTATAGAGTGATAAGTATAATTATATAGTAATTATATATTAAAAGAATGTTGTTGCAACGGTATAAATACCCTGCTCTCACAGGTTATCCACACATATTGATGATTGTGGAGAGTAGAACAGTACCGAAAAGATTCATATATCACTTAAAGGGGCGCTAGAAGCCCTGAGATTATTGATAGTCGTTGAAATTTGATAATACATACAAACGGAGAGAGAGGGATTCGAACCCCCGATATGGTTACCCATACAATGCTTTTCGAAAGCATCCCTTTCAGCCACTCAGGCATCTCTCCTTAAAAGCTTAAACCTTCTCTAAAGGGATATATTCACCAAAGTTTAACTTCTCTAACCAACCCTGTTTCCTAATATCCTTGTAAAGAAGTTTCTCTTGTAACAATACAAATATTGCATCCTTGTCCTTCTCGCTAAGTAAGAATAACAATGCGCCAGGAAGATTCAATTTGGTATCAACAATCAAGAAAAGCTGATCCTGTTTCTTCGTAAAGTAAAAATTCTTCATTATGTACCACTCGTAGAGCTTGTTACCGGTATCTATACCTCTAGCTGTAATCTGATGGGTAACCTTCTGAGGTTTAGTAGTACCCAATACATATATTAGGAAAAGCATAGCTATGATAGCTCCCATGAGGAAGTAATGGCCCAAGATGGCGAGAAGGAGTATTAATACTAAACTTAATGCAACTATGATCATGAAATATTTAGTACTGTATGATATCTCATACCTATCTGGAGCTTCCCATTCAAAAAGCTTGATATTCTGTACAACCTTCTTCTCTTCTTCAACTAAAGGATCTTTTTCTAATACAGCCTCCCCTTTTACAACTTTTCTTCTTCTATCATTCTTTTCATCTTCCACGGCTTGTTTCTTAGCTTTTTCTAAAGCTTTCTCCTTTTTTTCTAAAGCCATCTCACCGGATATTATTTTTACTAAGTCAGTTAGTTCTTTGTTCATATGGATATCATATAACAAAGAGGCTTAAGATAACAACTATTAAGATGGCAATCCCCCATATAAAGTTCAAAATGTGGAAGAAATGTAGGAGATAAACAATCAAAATGCCAAAACTCAATAATAGCCCATACTTGATTGATAATTGAATATTCTTTTCAACCTCAATTTGCTTAAAGAATATCGTCCTTACTCCAAAGATTATTAACATGCTAATACAAAGTAATGCTATATATAGCAAAAAGAAAAGTACTACTACATTCATAACTTGCATATCCCCATTGATATCTAACGGTAAGAAGTTTGAATTCTGAATTAAATAGTACAAAAATCCTACAGTCACAGTGAACGTCCCTGTTGTTGTAGCAAGAAATTTAATCATTGGGTTTTCTCTAGGCTTTTTAGATTAGAAAATATACTTATATCATAGTCCAAATAATTTCTAATTACTTGTATATGAATATATTAATTATAGAGAATTCCCCTACTCTTTCTCAATTGCTTAAAAAAGCGTTGGATGCATACGGATATGGGACGACATTGGATGATGAAAATTTTCAAAGTAGGTCGTTTATACCTAAAAAGGTTTTTGATTTCATCATATTAAATACCAATCTTGGAAAAGAATTAACCGCTGAAATACTTAGCTATATTAAGACTTCTGACAAAGATACAAAAGTGCTTGGTGTTTGTAATAAAGGAAGTTGGGTTGAGAAGGTAGAATTTCTTAATCATGGTGGTGATGATGTCCTTACATATCCTTTTCCAGTTCAAGAGCTACTTGCAAGGATTCAATCCCTTATTCGTAGACCTAAGCGTTATGTTGATGAAAATTTATATGTTGGTGATTATGTCTTAGATACTAATAATCATATAGTTACAAAGAATGAAAAGGATATTAATCTGAGGAAGAAGGAATATTCCCTCTTTGAATATTTAGCTCGTAACAAAGATCGTGCCATTTCAAGATGTGAATTACTAGACCATGTATGGGATTACAGAGAATACGTGGGATCTAATACCATTGATGTACATATTAAAAGGCTAAGAGAGAAACTAGACGACAAAGGTATTATCAATACAATACATGGCGTAGGTTACAAGATACATGTAAAGAAAACTAAAGCATCATAGGCATAACTAGATGCACGAAGTTTTCGTCACCTTTGATTTTGAATACTCCTGGTCTTACAGGTTCAGAACATTCAAAGGTAATATTATCGGAATCTAGATGATTTAATACATCAGAAAGAAGTTTGGCACTAAATGCTATTTTAATATCATCTCCTTCTACCTTACATGTTAAATTACTTTGATTTTTACCTAAATCGGATTGTGTGGCTGAGAGAGAAATCTTTCCTTCTTTGTATATATCTAAAATCATCTTGTTTCCTAAT
Source organism: uncultured bacterium (assembly GCA_903906305.1). Taxonomy (GTDB): domain Bacteria; phylum Patescibacteriota; class Dojkabacteria; order SC72; family SC72; genus UBA12078. The sequence continues at coordinate 207,420 of CAIVJR010000005.1, forward strand.
ACTGATCTAGCAATGATATTTATGACCTTAAGCGAATTTAACAACTCACTCTTAGAAATCTCACTCTTAGTCTTATATCCAGTAGGTATAATCTGCTTGTATTCAGGGAATTCCCCATCGATTAACCTAGACACTAAATCAACTTCTCCAAATCTGAAGAGAATCTGATTTCTGTCATTTAATACATAGAATTCAATAAATTCATCCTCACTGTCTAACTCTGTAGCAATATGTGCTAACTCTTCTAAAGCTCTTACAGGTACCAACATACTCTTGTCTTCCGTTGCTTTTGCAATCTTAACCATCTGTCTAGAAAGTCTCAGACCATCTGTACATACAAATGATAGCGTATCATCAACTATTTCAACCTTAACTCCTGTTAAAACAGGTTTAATATCATCCTTTGCAGCTGCAAATGCAACTCTATTTATAGCTGTTACAAAATCAGCTTTGTTAATCCTAACAACAGGTTTCTGTCCCTCTTCGATCATAGGGATTGCTGGAAAATCATCAGCTGGCATTGTATTGAAACTTGCAGAGTTGTTTTCTGTAGATATATTGAAACTCTGTTTGTCTAATTCAACATCAACCTTCTCTTCTGGAATAGAGTTTATGAATTCTGATAACTGCTTAGCAGGTGCTGTTATTTTACCTTCAACTTTTACATCTGCCCCTATCCAAGTGCTTATGCTTAATTCAAGATCTGTAACCTTTAATATTACTTTACCTTTAACTATTTCAAAAAGAACATTGTTAAGGATTGGTAATCCTGGTCTGTTGTTTACTACTCGACTTATTATGTTTAAGTATTTAGAAAATGTATCTTGATTGCATGAGAACTGCATATTACTTAAATGTAAATTTTATATAGTTAGGCAGTTTACTATTCTATTGTATCATCTTTTGATAGTTATAAAAATTCTCGTGTGTCCTTTACTGTATTATTTTTTAATATATATTTAGTAATAGATGTAGTAGTGAGTATGGATATGTTGATAACTATATTGTATCTATTCGGAACCCTTTCTATACTCTATTTTCTTTAGATTTTAAGTATGTGGATACTGTGGTGAAATTTAAATGTTGTATTTACAAAGAAATTACAAAAATAGACTTTAAAAACAACAATTTTTAATGTGGTTAATTTTCTGAATAACCCTGGAGTAAGTATGGGTATGTGTGGTTAGTTTGAAAAACAGAAATTGATACCTAGAAAGAGCTCAATGATATTCCAACGTTTCTTTACTGTGGAGAAGATATGGTGTTATCCAAAGATATACATACACTATCCACAAGGTTATCCACCTACTCCCTGATGAGTTTGTAGCAACTCTGGAGCTTTTCATTAAAGCGAGAATCCTTTTCCTTTAATGCTTTTATCTTCTCACACGCATGTAATACCGTAGTATGATCTTTTCTGTTCACTTCTCGAGCTACTTGCTCAAGTGGCATGGATAATTCCGTTCTTAAGATATACATAACTATCTGTCTACACTGTGCTACATATGCTGTTCTTCTATCCCCTTTTATATCTGCCAACTTAACATCAAATATTTCAGATACACTCTTCATTACTTTTGCTGGAGATATTTTTTTTCGTTTACTCTCCAAATCTATTTGTAAAAGTCTTCCAATATCCTCATATGTAGGATTCATTCCTAATTTAAAGAGTGAAAGGACCTTAGTTAAAGCACCTTCTAGCTCTCTAATATTGTTTTCTACATTCTTAGCTATTAAGTCAAGATATTCTCTTGGGACATCCACTGTTGCACCTTTGTCTATCATCAATTGTTGAAGTATAGCTAATCTGGTTTCATAATCAGGAGCTTGTATATCTGCAACCATTCCACCTTCAAACCTAGATCTTAATCTGTCTGTAATATTTTTAATTTCCTTAGGTGGCCTGTCTGACGCCAACACGATTTGTTTATTCGCCTGGTATAGTGTATTAAAGGTGTGGAAAAGCTCTTCCTGTGTTCTAGGATATGTTTCCACAAACTGAACATCGTCAATTATTAATAGATCTACAGCTCTATACTTGTTTCTAAAGTCTTCGTTCCTCTTTGTTCTAATGGACTCTACCATTTCATTAAGGAATTGTTCTATTGAGATATATACGACCTTTTTGTCTGGGAATTTGTTAATAACTTCATTGCCGATCGCTTGCATTAAGTGAGTCTTCCCTACTCCCGTATTACCATGGAAGAAAACAGGATTGTAAGCTTCTCCCAAGCTTTCTACAACGGCTTGTGCTACAGCTTCTGCCAATCGATTATTCGCTCCAACTATGAAGTTAGAGAAAAGATATCTAGGATTAAGTTGGGCTTTTTTAAGTGTATCTTCTTTCTGAATCTTCTCATTCTCTGCAGAAGAAAAAAGGTCTACTGACTGATTGGTCTTGGGATCGTGGTACTCGTATTTGTATTTTTCCTTCACAGTTTGTGTTTCTCTTAGATTAATTTCGACCTCTAAATTAAGGCCACAAGATTTTCTTAGAGCATCTTGCAGAGAGTGCCTGTAATCCCTGAGCATCTTTTCTCTTTTGTATGGTATATCACACGAAATTTGGGCTACTCCATTTGAGATATTTTCAATGTAACACCCTCCGAAGGTATTTTTAAATTCTTCGACGCCAATCATTAGCTTTAAATTTTCTTTTGCAGATCTCCACAGTGCATCTGGATCTAGTGTTTGAGAAGAGGAAGAATTAACAGTAATATCTGGTTTTGGTAATTCTTGTACGTTAAATTCTGCTTTGTCCATACTGGTAGACAGGTAATATATAATCTTAAGGCAGTTTGGAGGCAGTGTTCTGGCCGATTGGGACTTTAGACCATTATATATATTTTTCTTGAGTTGTGGATATGTATTCTAGGACGTTGAGAATATCCTTTGTAAGAAAGCGTTTCTAAGACATGATTTAATATCTAGAATCTTTAGAGGGTATTTTGAGTTAGACCCTTACCCTATTATTATGTTGGTATTTGCCAATTATCCACTCATCATATATAATACCCACGATATCATATAGAGTTATAAATCAATGAAAAGAACATACCAACCAAAAAACGTAAAAAGAATTAGAAAATTTGGCTTCATGGCTAGAAATGCAACTCCTGATGGAAGAAACGTATTAAAAAGAAGAAAAGCAAAAGGTAGAGTAAGACTCACTGCAAGTGAGGAATACAAAACCCTTAGAAAAAAGCATACAAAAAGTATAAGATAGTAGTATATATGCTACCTAAAAAATACAAATTGCCAGCAAAAGATTTTCGTTATGTGTACTCCAAAGGTTTGAAATTTCGCGGACAGTATGGAATGTTAGTTGCTCTAGCATCATCCTCTACTCCTCAGTTTGGATTTGTATTAAACAAGAAGGTTGGGAATGCAGTTCAAAGACATCGAATGACCAGATTGCTCAGAGTAATTGTTATGGAATTAGTTAAAGAATTGGAACTTGATAATTACAAATTCAATTTTGAATATGTAGCTTTCGTGTTTTGTGATTCTAAAGAGACATTAAAGGCGGATGTGATTACTCAATTCAAGAATGTAATTAAATAATGAAGCATATACTTCTCTTCTTAATACGTATCTACCAAAAGACTTTGTCATATGATCATGGATATATGGGAAAGCTTTTTCCTAACAATCGGCCATGTAAATTTACCCCTTCATGTTCAGAATATGGATATCAGGCTATAGATAAGTATGGTGTATTTAAAGGAACGAAAATGGCAGTTCAAAGAGTAGCACGATGTACTCCAAATGCTCAGCCAGGACAATACGACCCAGTACCGTAGTAAATTAGGGAGGAATTGTATATAATCAGAAGTTACTTTTTTATAAACACATATGACATTTACAGATATCTGGAACACAATATTCACAGAACCACTTCTCAACTTAATGTTGGTCTTTTACCACATATGTGGAGATAATCTTGGTATCGCCATTCTCTTAGTTGCAGTTATTACTAGATTAGCATTAATCCCTTTCACTAAGAAACAGACTGCTATGACGAGAAAGATGGCAGGACTTAAACCTCAATTAGATGAATTAAAAGCAAAATACGGTAGTAATCCTCAGAAACTTTCAGAAGAGCAAACGAAACTTTACAAAAAAGTTGGTTACAATCCTCTTGGTTGTTTAGTGACTTTGATACCTCAATTAGTTGTTCTCTCTGTATTAATAGTAGTAATTAGAAATGTTTCTGAAAATAAGCTTGATGGAGTATATCCTTTCATTCAGAACTGGTTCATAACCGGAGAGGATTTTGCAATTAATACAAGCTTCTTGTTCTGGGATCTTACTAAGTCCTACTCCACTATTGGTGCTGAATTTGGAAAGTTCTCTATACAAGCAATATCATATTTGATTCTCGCTCTCTTAGTAGGTGTTTCTCAGTACATAACTACAATCTTTACACAGAAGATGCAGAATCCAACAAATGTAGTTCCAGAAAAGAAAAGTCCTAAGAAAAAAGACGAACCTGTATCTCCAGAGGCATTACAAGGAAAGATGATGAAGTCTATGAATTTGATATTACCTCTTTCTACGGTGTTCATAGCTGTTAGTGCATCTTCAGCATTGAGTGTATATTGGATCGTTCAGTCATTGATGTTAGTAGCACAATATTGGATATTGGATTGGGACAAGACTAAAGCAGGAGTACAGAACCTATATACTAAATACTTTAAGAAATCTAAATAACACTACCCCGTTATTTTGAGAAATAAATTAAATATATTTTTAATGTTATGAAAGATAGCGAAATCCTTAAAATAGTTAACGAAGAAGTAGATAAGCTCTGTGAGTTATTAGGTGTTGAATGTACTAAAGAATGTAAGGTAGAGAATGGGGATGAGAATACAAAGTATATTAAGATTGCTTTTAATGGTGAGGATTTGGGATATATGATTGGTAATAGAGGTAGGCATTTGGACTCTCTTCAGTTTATGACCCAGATTATTCTTGGTAGAAAGATTTCTGAAGATACTCCATTTAAGGTATTTGTAGATGTTGGTGGATATAGATTAGAAAAGGACAAACAGTTAGAGGAATTGGCACTACAAAAGGCTGATGATGTAAGAATCATGGGTGATGAAGTAGCTCTTCCTCCTATGAAGCCATCTGACAGAAGGATTGTACATATTGCATTGGAGAAATTCGATGATATTACAACTGAGAGTCGTGGCGAGGGTATGGACAGACACATTGTCATATTACCAGCTGTTAAATAGTTCTGTCTGTTGATAGAATTAGTTAATGGATATACGAAAATTTCTTAAACAGTATTGGTTTCAACTTGTGGTTTTTGTTTTGTTGGCTATTCCCCTACTCTTTGTAATACAGGAGAACGTTCTCCGATCGGTTATTCTTCTCCTTTCATTAATAATATGGTTGGTAGTGAGTATTAAAACAAAAAGTGTTGTATTTTCCAGTCTTTTGTATATATTAATTACTCTCCCATTCAACCTCACCTACCAGTTACCTCTCCGTGTTCTATTTTTTAATACAGACCCATATGTAAGCGGTATCTATACTAACTATTTAGTACCAACTCTCTCAATATTGGACATAGGATTAGTGCTTTTAATTGCTTCGTATATATATGAATATGGTTGGAAACATATTCAAGTGGTTCTACATAAATACCTTTTCTATCTGGTTCCTTTTGCATTGTTTCTTCTCTTACAGAGTGTGTTCAGGTTAGATCTAAACTCCTTAGTTAATGGTGGGAGATTAATCTTTGGTCTTACCTCCCTACTCTTCCTTATCGACTATTTTAAGACTCAAAAACATTCAAACTTGTACAAATGCGTTTTGTGGATTTCCATAGCTTCTGTCCTTCTACAGGGAGTGCTAGGTACTATGCAGTTCTTAGGTGGTGCATCGCTTGGACTTTCTATGCTTGGTGAATCTCAAGTGGTTAGTGGTATGCAAGGTTCTAGTTTTGTGACTTTAAACAATGAAGTATTTCTACGTGCATATGGTACATTCCCCCATCCTAATGTTTTAGGTGGATATTTTGTGATGAATGTTCTTTTGGGGGTATTTCTTTATTCGAAATCAAAAGATTTTTACAAAAAATTATCTATTTTGTTAATCATTTTGAGTAGTATATTTGTAACATTGACGTTTTCTAGAATTTCAATTTTGCTTGTATTGGGAATTGTTTTTGTAACATTGGTATACAAATTGATCAAAGGAAAGTTGTTTTCATTTACACCGCTACTACTTGTTGAGCGTTTTACTAATTTAATGGCTGGGAATGATACTAGTTGGGCGGACAGGGTTAATTTGATGAAGAGTAGTTTCAGTGTGATGAAGAATAATTGGATGGTGGGCACAGGGTTGGGGAATTTTACTAAGGGGATGGAGAGTGTAATCCCTACTACTGTGAATGGGGTTTTGTTAATACAACCGGTACATAACGTGGCGTTGTTAATGATTACTGAATTAGGAATATTAGGCTCCCTACTCTATGTTGTGCTTTTAGGGAAGATATTGATTAGTAATATTTCAAAGATGAATTGGTTTAAATGGTTGGTGATTATATCTTTGGTTATTATTGGATGTTTTGACCACTATTTGTTTAGCTTACCACAGGGAATGGTTATTGGAGGAATCTTAAGTTTACTACTAATATTATGAAAGAAACCTTTTCTCACATTATTCTAATGAAAGTTGGTCCCTACTGTGGATATAGCTTAGATGAGATAATAAAGATAAAGCAAAAGGAAGAAAAGGATGTAGGGATGTATTTCTGGGGGTATAGTGGTGTTTTTTGTAGACCAATGGTAATTAAAAACCTTGTTTCCCGAGAGAAAAATCAGGATATAAAAGTATTATTCGTTGAAACAAAATCTGATTTTGTTCCGACAAAAGTGGATAAATTTGAGAAGTATTCTGAAGATAGCGGCGAATGGAAACTGTTACCTTCAAATGTTTTATTGGTTGGAAATAAAGCTAAACCTCATTTTGCTATTACAGCTAAGAATCTAAGAGAAGTTAATATAGAATTAGATTTATCTCAATATTGTACGCTAAAAGGAATCTTTCCTAATGACAATCAACGATTTGACGAATATTTCAGATATAGAGTTGATAAAGCTTGTGGTATTTTTGTGCCGAACAATGGTGTTGATAAGAAAAAAATCACGATCAAATATATTTCAGAGCTAGTTCCTCCGTACGCAGTTTCAATAGGATAATTATTTCCTATACACCCCTATTAAATGTACCTTAGCCTTTTTAAATGCTTTAAGATTTAATATCTTCTCTATAAATAATGCAAAAAGAAAAGTAACCTCATCAAAACTAACATACGAAGGATCCCCATTAACAATCAATTTCTCTTTTTTAAAACCAGTCTCTGAAAGAACCTCCTCTACTCGCTTAGGTGAATTAACCTTATATTGCTTCTTAAAGGTATCATTCTCCATTCGTCCATATAGCTTTCTAGTAAAGAAATCATGTAATCTCTCTGGAACTAACCTAATAATCCAGACATTGTAATTCCAAGCATTAGGAGTAAGGAATATAACCTTACCTCCCGGTTTCAATACTCTATGGATTTCTTTAAATGCAGCTATTGGATCTGGAAGATGTTCTAATACCCAGGCACATACAACAATATCAAAGAAATTATCTTTAAAAGGCATTTTTTCTACAAAACACTTCTCTACATTCTTTATATATGTATTTCTATTCACTGCATTAAGGTCTGGATCTATACCATATGTATGAGGAGTCTTCTTGTAGACATCTAGAAGCAAGGTACTATGCCCGCATCCGACATCCAAAATATGTGTATTCTTATTAGTATTTTCTAATATGAGGTCATGATATATCTGCGAACTTTCTCTCCAGTGAGGATTTAATGTTTGATATTTAGATCGGTAGAAATTTTGTTTATTCATTAGTGTATATATGGCGGAGAGAGAGGGATTCGAACCCACGGTACGATTACTCGTACGAACGCTTTCCAAGCGTTTCCTTTAGGCCACTCAGGCATCTCTCCTTATTGAAACGATGGCGTACCTGGCCGGATTCGAACCGACGACCTACTGCTTAGAAGGCAATTGCTCTATCCAATTGAGCTACAGGTACATATTCTTGGGGTATTTTATCACAAAGAATCCTATTTTTATATATCTACGATCTCAACAAGAATACCACCTTGTCTCTTTGGGAAGTAGTAAAGTGATTGAGGAAAATTCACAGGATTAAATTCATACATAGTAGATTTGTCAGAATATTTAAGACTATCTAAATATGCTCCACCCTCTTTCCATTTTTTACCCTTTAGAGCGTTAACAATTTCAATCTTGTCTACCTTAGGTAGAACAGAACCACTAGCTGTAAGCTTGATCAAGACTGAGCTATCAGTGTTCTGTATAACAGAAACTTCTTTTTTAATATCATCTCCCAAAGTCAATTCTATGTTTTGGTCCGTATTAAAGAGATTTTTAGCTTGTGCTTCACTTGTAAGCAAGGTCTCTACCCCATCATCAAAGCCTTTATTGTAATAGTAGGTGCCAGAGCTTGTAACTGTAAGCGAAAGATTTGCCTGTGTTGCAGCTGCGCCTACAGCAATATCTGTCTTTAGGCTATCCTTCTTTATTTCGCTCTTTATACTATCCAAAACCAAAGCCCAGTCCCCTTGCTTTTCCTTTAATGTCTGTTCAGCTTCACTAATAGAAGAAGATTTTAATTCCTCGCTTGCTGTATTTACATCTGAAAGTGAAAGTACAGTATATTCAGTTTTAGTTCCTCCTGTGAAGGTTCCAGACTTTTTACCATATACCTCATCGGTAGAATGATTTTTTACTGTAAAGTTGGTTTCTGGAGTATTGTATTCCTCTCCTATGTCTGTTGCATGTACTGGTACAGTAGCTGGAGTATCACATTCTAAAGTAACGGCGCTATCCAATGTATATGTTTTCCCATCTGGAGTAGATGTTACAACTTGGCCTGCAGCTAAAGAAAGTGCTGCAACACATTCCATTCCACCATGTATGAGTCTAACTGCACCTATTGCTTTTTCTCCTTTGTATGCCTTTCCAGTTGCAGTAACAGAAGAAGATCGTGATTCCTCTATAGATTCAGTTTTAATTGGGATCTTTAATTCCGCAAAATTAACTTCCTTGATATTTGAATCCCCTGTAAAAGTTTTCTCAATACTAACCTCTTGAGCTTTGACAAATACTCTTACTTTAACGAATGGACCGGTGTTTAGATATATCACTATGACTAAAGCAGCAACGGAAACAAGGGATATTAATAGTATTGGGAGGAGTTTCTTAAATTTTCTAACAAGTGGAGTTTGTGGACCAGTGGGAAGTGAAGATTTTGGTTTGAATTTAAGAAAATCAGGCCATTTAAGCCAAGATTTTTTAATTTGTGTATGTTGTTCTCCTCTGGCTATATCTTTGAAATCAATATTTGAGAGATTAGGGTTTTGAACTATTGGAGCTTCCGCTGTTGGAAGATCCTCACCCACCGATATAATGATGCCATCTTGATGTATGGTTTTTACATCCTTCTTATTCTCAATATCTGTTCTACTTTTTTGAATTGCTTCGTTTACACGAGTTTCAAAACTTGTTTTTTGATTTTTTATATCTTGGGATGGAGTTTCTATTACTTCTTTTTCTATTTCAACATTCTCAACTACAACAGGAGTCTTCTCTTCTTGAGCTTGTGCTTTTTCCCATATATCTTCAGTAGGATTATTGGGAGTGTCTATCGTAGTAATTCCTGCTATTTTTGAGTTTCTTTCGCCTGTTGGATTTTTGATGATTTGACAGACAAGAATCTTATTTTCTTCGTCTGCGGTTTCTTTTATTACCGAGAGATTTATTGCGCTGATTAATATATCAGATTCTTCTGCAAAGGTAAGGATGATGCGGTCGGTCTTCGCGTTGATGATGCCACTGACAACATCGGTTAGCTCATCTTCTCTTCCTATGACAATTTTTGTTATTTTGCTGTTTTCTTCCATTATGTTGGTATGTTTTTTGATCTATTTACTTCGTTATCATATGCAAACTTTGCTAAAGCTGCAGGGGTAATGTCTGATATATATTTCAGATCCCCACTCAAGTCTACTATATTATCTAGCTTCTGTGGAGTGAAATATTCTATTCGTGGTACTACTGGAAATGGGAGATATTTCTTCCATGGGAATTCAAGCATGACTTCTTTAATTTCTGGAAGTAATGCGCCACCACCGCAAAGATATATCTGTCCTGGGAATGTATCTATATCATCGCAACTGTAAAATGCTGTTTTTAGTGTCTTCATCCAAAGGTTGGCAACAGGATATACGATTTTTTGTACTTCTCTTGCAAGATCTTTGCCTAGATCCTTTTCTGCGTATTTAATTTTTCGTTGCTCAGCATGTCGGTAATCTATGAAAAGTGTATTAGCTACTTCCTTGGTGAATGTTCTTCCTCCAAAGGCAAACATCTTTGTTTCTATGATATTTCCCTTCTCTACGACTGCGACATCTGATGTTCCTCCTCCAATATCTATGAATATTGCTGAGAAATCTTTGTTAGTTGAACCATTAAAAGCTCTTGCTACTGCAAATGGTTGTGAGACTATCCCAAGTATTGTGAGATTTAATTCTGCGGCTACTTTTCTCAAAGCTTCAACGTATGTTTTAGGTGCAAAGGAAGCGTAGAAATTAAGTTTAACTTCTCTTCCTTTGTATCCAACGAGTGAATCAACAGGCATTCCCCCTATTTCCAATCCTGTCTTGGTTATATGTAATATCTCAATATCATCATTTTGCAATCCAGTTCTGGTTCCTAAATCGTCTTTGCCATTAATTTCAATCTTCTCTTTGATCTGCTTTATGATATTATCCTGCTCTTTTGCAGTTACTTCTTTGTCAAAATTTTCTTCTCTTTGGTAATTAATCACAATTGATACCCCTTGGATGTATTCTCCAGCAATACCCATAACCACATGCTTCGGCATTTCATCATCTGAAAGTCGGCTTGTGAGTTCTGAAATTGAAAGCCTGCAGTTAGCAAGCACTGTATCGAGGTTGGTTATGATTCCGCTTCGCATTGCATTTTGCTGTTGTTCAATACGGGAGATTTTCTTAATTTTGATTCCTGTACTCTCCATTGAGAAGAGGATGCTCTTAAGTTTCTCTGTACCGATGTCTAACGCAATGACGTTTTTATTAGAATCTAACAATGAATTGTTTTCAGAAAAGTTTCTTAAAAAAGGCAAGTTTAGCATACGAAAGTATAGCACATTTGAGGAATTAGATAATCACCGTGAGGATAATTGGTTCTCTCTCTGTCTTCTTGTAAATGAGCTTGCTGAGCTCTTTTTCGATTGCATCCTTAAAGTTATCAATGTTTATATTCTTGTTATCTTGTGCCTGTCTCTCCCAATCGTGATGTATATCAAAGATGAGGTTTTCAATCTCTTTGAGTAACTCTTGGGAGCCTTTCATATATACAAATCCTCTAGAAATGAATCTTGGTCTACCAATGATTTTCTTTGTCTTAATATTCATATTTAATACTGTTACAAACATTCCAAATTCTGAAAGTTGCTTTCTGTCCTTTAATACAATATCTCCAGTATCTCCTACCCCGAGTCCGTCGATGAGGATTGGTTTTGATTCAACTTTCTTTCCTTTAACCCAGTTGTGTCCATCTAACATCCATACTTGTCCATCATCGGTTAAGAGTATATCTTCGTCTCTCATCCCCCACTTTAGGAAGTTCTGCTTGTTGAAATATCTGAATGTTAAAGGACCATGGATAGGCATGACGGTTCTTGGTTGGATGAGGTCATACATCATCTTCATATCTTCTTGGTTTCCATGACCTGTTGAGTGAATCTTTAAGTCGATGGTATCTTTTACTAAATCTGCACCTAATGCAATTATTCTGTCTGTCATTCTGCCGATGGTACTAATATTCTCAGGAATTTCTGAAGAAGACATAATGATTAAATCACCCTTATGTATTTTTATGAACTTATGTTCATTTAATGAAATTCTGTTTAATGCTGCAAATCTTTCTCCTTGGCTTCCAGTACAGAGTAAAAGTAACTCATTGTCTGCATATTTGTTAATATCCTTTTCTTTAATGAACAAAGAGTCTTCTGCTGTGATATATCTCTTTTTTCTTGCGATATCTATAGCTTGATCTAAACTCCTTCCTGAAAGGACAATTTTTCTTTTGGTAATCTTTGCTACTTCAATTAATGAATACAATCGGGTAATTAAAGAGGAAAATGCCGCGACTACTACTCTGCCCTTTTGCTTACTAATTAAGTCTGCGAGATTTTCAAAAATTTCTTTTTCAGAAGGTGCTTTTCCAGGGTTAGTAGCATTGGTACTTTCCATTAATGCAACATCAATTCTTCCTCTTAATTGCCTTAATTTCTCGTAATCTGTTTGAGGTTCATTTGCTGGTGTTAAATCAATTTTGTAGTCTCCTGAGAAGAATACATTTCCATTTGGTGTCTCCAAAAAGATCGAAAATGCATCTGGAATACTGTGGTTAATACCTATGAATGTAGCTTGGAAATTTTTACCAATCTTCAACTGTGATTTTCTATCTACTCCAAATATCTTAACCTTGTCTAGCATATGGTATTCCTTCATTTTCTCTTCTATGAGGGCCTTTGCAAAACCTCCCGCATAGATTGGAGGGTATCCTAATTCTGGCAAGATCCATTTTAAAGCACCCGTATGGTCTAAATGGCCGTGGGTGATTAATATGGCTTTGATTTTTGCTTTGTTTTGCTTTAGATAGCTAACGTTAGGGATGAGGTAATCTATTCCGTACATTTCTTGTCCTGGGAATGAGTATCCTGCATCTATCATTACTATCTCATCTCCGTACTCAACGAAATTACAATTTCTTCCGATTTCTGTAGTTCCTGAAAGCGTGCAGAGCTTTAACAATTCTTTTCTATTTGTAAACATGATTTGAGATTATACCAGATATGGGTGTGATATAATAATGGAAGTCGTTAGTACAAGACTAGTCATCTTGGAGGCTTGGAAAGAAATCTATATGTAGTATATGTATAGAGAGTAGAATCCTCTACCCTTGTAAGGGTTGTGAGTTTAGGATAGTAATATCTTAAAGAAGTAAGGTGGTAACGCGTATATTCGCCCTTACATTAGAATATCAATATGGTATTCTGGTGTAAGGGCCTTTTTATTTATATTACAAAACTATGTCGGACGAAAATAAATCAACGGAAGGTTCGAGTGAAGAATTCTCAATTAATCCAACTCCCCCAATAGGTGGAAGTAGCGATTCCGAGGGATTAAGTTGGGATGATTTTGTAAAAACATATGGTACTGGAGGTGGAGCATTTACCTTGAATCAGGATTCTTCGAAATCAGAAGTCCCGCTAAAAGAAAAATTGTCAGAAGAAAATGCGGCAAAGATTTTAGAAGATGATCTTAGAACTGAAAGTCCTCTAACACCCCTAGCCTTTGTATATGAATTTAAGCTTTACGAGAAAGAAGATCTTGAATCAGCTGAAATGATTGGTAGTATGCGTGAAGCTAGAGGAGAGATAAAAACAATATTGGATAGCTATCCAAGGGATATGCTTCGCTCCTTTGCAGATGATATGACCCTTTGGGGTGGATGGCAGAATTTAATAAAGCATGGATATGAAAAAACGAAGGGAAATAACTTTGGTGAATCTATACAGAAGTATATTAACTTAAGAGTTTCACTTCTGGAAACCCAACAAAATAATTTACGTTTAACTCCGGTTGAGGCCGCAGACATGCGATCATTAAGGGAGTCTTTTAGAAAAACGTCGGAAATCATTCAAAGACAAATTAGTTCAAATAATAATAAATAAACATGGAAAGAAATATACCAAAAGTATTTGAATCTACAACATCGGAACCAGAAATATACAAACTCTGGGAATCCTCTGGCTACTCTACTCCTGAAAAAGTAGAAGAATATTTGAGAGAGAACGGATTGAATGTTGAAAAACCATTCACGATTACTCTTCCTCCTCCAAATGCCAATGGTAATTTACACTTGGGTCATATGTGTGGGTATTCATTCCATGATGCATTTGCAAGATTCAATAGAATGACAGGTCACCCTACTCTCCTAGTGCCTGGAAAAGATCATGCTGGTATCCAAACAGAGAGTGCCTTTACAAAAGTGTTACAAAATAATGGCGAGGATAAATGGGAAATGGGAAGAGATGAATTTTACAAACGATGCTATGACTTCTGTATGCAGAATGCTGATAATGCTAGAACCCAGGAAAAGAACATAGGGCTTTCGGCAGATTACAGTAGAGAATTCTTCACTCTAGATCCTAAGTTAACCAAGATCATCTACGAAACATTTTACAAGATGTATGAGGATGGAATGGTTTACAGAGATAAACGTATTGTAAATGTATGTCCTAGTTGTAAAACAGCTTTAGCAGATATTGATACGGACCATGAAGAGCGAAGAGGTATCTTTGCATATATCATCTACCCTCTCATTGATGAAGCAGATAAACAATTAGCTAAAGAGAGGTTTGGTGTAGAAGGCATTACAGTTGCTACAACTAGACCTGAAACTATGTTAGGAGATACGGCTGTTGCAGTTAATCCAAATGATCCTAGATACAAAGAATTCATAGGTAAGAAGGTTTTACTTCCAATTGCAAACCGAGAGATTCCAATCATTGCTGAAGAAGAAGTAGATCTTGAAACAGGAACGGGTGCTTTGAAAGTTACTCCTGCTCACTCCCCTGTCGACTTTGAGATTGGTAAACGACAAGGCTTAGAAATCATCAATGTAATTGATGAGGAAGGTAAAATGACTGGAAATATTCCTGACAGATTCAAAGGTATGGGGACAACGGATTGTTCAAGAGCGTTGTGTGGTGAATTAACTGAATTAGGATTGTTAGTAAGGATTGAAAATATTAAGCATGAGGTAGCAGTATGTGAGAGATGCGGTACCCCTATAGAGCCTGTCATATCTAATCAATGGTATGCAAATGTCGAACCATTGGCGAAGAAAGCATTAGAAGCACTGCATAATGGTGATGTTAAGGTCATACCTGAGGGTCAGCAAAAAGCTTTAGAATTCTTCTATGAAAATATTCAACCGTGGTGTATTTCTAGACAACTTTGGTGGGGTCAGAGAATTCCTGTTTGGTATTCTGGGAGTAAGAAGCTACATGATTGGTTGAATGAAAATCAAGGTAAAACGGTTGGAGATTTTGAAAAGGAATTTAATGTAAAAGCTAATGGTACTGGTGAGATTAAGTTGGGCGAGGATAGCCCAGAGGGTATATGGGAACAAGAGTCGGATATGTTTGATACTTGGTTTAGTTCTGGTCAGGTTCCTTTCTCCACCCTTGGTGGTCCTGAGGGTGATGATTACAAGAAGTACTATCCTACTCAGATGATGATTCATGCTAGGGATATTCTTTTCTGGTGGACTGCACGTATGATTATGTTTGGTCTCTACAGAACTGGTGAGGTTCCCTACTCTACGGTATTACTTACGGGTATGATTCTTGCTGCTGATGGTTCTAAGATGTCTAAATCTAAGGGTAATGGTATTGAACCTAATGATGTATTCCAAAAGTATGGTGCCGATGCTTTAAGACTTTGGTATTACTCTGATGCGTTACCTGGTTCTAATGCTCCTCTTAGAGAAGAGAAGATTAAGGGTAACAGAAACTTTGTTAACAAGATTTGGAATGCTAGTAGGTTCATATTGATGAATATTGAGGATGAGGAAATAGAGAAGATACAGGGGAAGGAAGTGGCTGATACTGACAGAGTTAAGGCTACTAAAGAGCATATTGAAAAGGTTGGTAAATATCTGGAGAAGTATCAATTAAATCTTGGTGCTGAAACTATTCGGGAATTCTTTTGGCATGAGTTGTGTGACAAATGGATTGAGGAGATTAAAACAGAGATTAAGGATCAACCTGTTGGTAGTGATTTAAGAATTGAAAAACTTTCTGAATTGTTATGGTTGTTAAAAAAGAATTTAAAGATTATGCATCCTTTTGTTCCTTTTGTTACTGAGGCTGTATGGCAAGAGTTAGTAAAATTGGGATTAGCGGAGGGAGTATTAATGGTTGAACAGATTTAACCAAAAGAAAACCCTATGCTACAACAAAGTGCATAATGCACAGGGTTTTCAATTGGAGTGGTATCTATTACTTTGGAACAAAACTTTCCCAAAAATCTTTGGCACATGCTAAGACATGATTTAAAATCAAATTTCCTCTTGCTTGGTCATATGCTGGGCTATGAAACGAATCGATAGCGTCTTGCATTAAAGCCGTTTGGCCAGCAATTGTTTTGTCGGTGTTGATCTTAGTAATTGTGCTAATTATGGTCTCAACATCCGTTAAGAGTAACCAGATATCACATGTTTGATATGTTTGACTCAGGTCGGAGGCTGTCTTTAACAACAAAACTCCGTCCTCGCTTGTGATAAGACCATCTTTGATGAAGATCTTTCCTTGGAGAACAAAATCTTTAACGTGCAAAGAAGATGCTGTCTCCGAGGGGCCAATACAATTTCTTAAACCATAGTACAAAGTTAGATCCATTTTCCACTCCTTATTTAGTTTTTAAACAACAAGGATATTATACCACTATAGGTTCTTAGCTTCCACAATTCCCTAATCTACCAATATTTGATATCATCTACAGTAATAATTAAAAGAGAATATATAATGAATAAACAAAAATTCTACCTAACAACCACACTCCCCTACGTAAATGCAGAACTACATATAGGACATGCCTTAGAATTTGTACAAGCAGATACAATTGTAAGATATTTTAGAAACAAATTAGGAAAAGAAAATGTATTTTTCAATGTAGGAACAGATGAGCACGGGCAAAAAATATACAACAAAGCACAAGAAGAAGGATTAGAATTAAAACCATTTGTAGATAAATATGCACAAAGAGTAATGGATTTTTGTAAACTCTTTAATGTCGAATATGATAACTTCTACAGAACATCAGATACAAAACACCATGAATTAGCACAAGTATTCTGGAACAAATGTAATGAGAATGGAGATATATACAAAAAACAATACTCAGGACAATATTGTGTAGGATGTGAGAGATATCTAACAGACAAAGAACTTGTAGATGGAAAATGTCCAGATCACCATACAGTACCTGAATTAAAAACAGAGGAAAACTATTTCTTTAGACTATCAAAATACAGAGAGCCCCTACTCAAATGGTTGGAGGAAAAAAAAGCATTTGTAAAACCTGTATACAAAATGGATGAATTAAAGAAATTCATATCTGAAATGGAAGATATTAGTATATCGAGATTAAGAGAAAATCTTCCATGGGGTATTGAAGTACCTAATGACCCTACTCAGATGATGTATGTATGGTTTGATGCATTAACAAACTATGCTATTGCAGTTGGGTACGGAACTGATGAAGAAAGATTTAAACAATGGTGGGGACCAGTACAAACATGTGGCCCAGACAACCTGAGATTCCAAGGTGCTATATGGCAAGGAATGTTAGCTTCTGCAGGATTACCGCAATCAGAGAAATTACTTGTGCATGGAATGGTATTAGGTCTTGATGGAACCAAAATGTCTAAACTAGTTGGAAATATTGTTTCCCCATTTGAACAAGAACAAAAATATGGTGCTGAAGTAGTTCGATTCTACCTTTTAACAGGTATTCCTACATATGACGATGCAGCTTACAAGGAAGATGACTTGGTGAATGAATATAACTCAAGATTGGCTAACAATTTTGGAAATCTTCTGAATCGTGTCATTCATTTAGCTAATGCAAAAGAAGCAGAGATGAACAATGAAGCTACCGTAGAGTCTGAGTTTAAAGCAACAGTAGATACATATGTAAAAGAGATTAATAGTTTCTACGAAGATTATGAAATATATCTTGCTGGAGAGAAAATTGATCAACTTGCAGATTATGGAAACAAATATATTACCAAAGAAGAACCATGGTCAAAGGAAAAACCCGAAGCAGAGAAAATATTGAACAACTTAAGCTATCTTTTGAAGCATGTAATTGCCGGATATTCCCCTATTCTTCCTGTTAGCAGTGTAAAAGCATCTGAAGCTTTAGAGAAGAGGGAGAAGCTCATTTTGTTTCCTAAATTAGAAGCATAATATGCTATACTAAAAATATAAAAATTTAGAACTGCCTAATGTTTAAGTTTGGAAAACA
Organism: uncultured bacterium; assembly: GCA_903906305.1. GTDB lineage: Bacteria > Patescibacteriota > Dojkabacteria > SC72 > SC72 > UBA12078. The sequence goes on from CAIVJR010000005.1 coordinate 225,655, forward strand.
GTCACAATCGATTGATTTTTTACAACCGTCATACTCTCCAACGGATGTTTGGTCTACTGCGTATATTTGGCTTACCAATGTTGGAAAATATCTGTTAATAGCGGTAGAGGTGCTGGTTCTAGGAGTATTCTTCTCCAGATTTATACTGGACAGGCAGGATAATGACCTTACAGAAGAGGTAAACGCTAAGGTTACCTTACTCTCAAATGAAAGTTGGCAGAAGAATGCCGCTATATATGAGAACTACCAGTATCTATTAAGTGACATAAAGACAGTTAAGGATAAACAAACAATCAATTCAGTTAAAATGAGTGAATTAATTAGTGGTATTCCTTCCTCGCTTCATCTTGCCTCATTTGGCTATTCAGTTAACAAGGTTACTTTGAGACTGACATCTAATAGCCTGAACTCTATTAAAGACTATGAAGCGTCATTAAAAAATAATCCTAACTATTCCAACGTTGCGTTCTCAATTGATAAAAATGAGGATGAAATAAATGTAAATGTTAATTTTGCATTTGTAACTAATTAGATATGGAACGAAAACGATTAAACACAGAAGAATATATTAAGTTAATAAAGGAATCTCCTGAAAAAAAGAGAGGATATATATTTGCAGGTGCTACAGTTCTTGTTTCAATATTACTAATAATCTTTGCAGTGCGTCCAACAATCCTAAAAATCACAGGGATTAATGCTTCGATAAAGGAGAAGAATAGATTAAGTACGGCCTTGGATGCAAAGATTAGTACTCTAAGTACACTTGATAAACAATTTGAAGAAGTTGGAACAGATCTTAGTAATTTAAAACTGATATATCCTGCTGATGGGAATTTTAGTATCTTGTTAGCAAACATTAACCCTATCTTGTCTAGAAACGGTTTCTTTCTTAATGGAATAAGTTTTGATAAGTATAGTGATAAAAACATAACATTCACACCAAAGGTATTAGTTCCTTGGACAGTAAAGATATCTACAAAAGGTAAGACAGCGAATGCAATAAATCTGTTAAAAGATTTGGAAGCTCTTCCAATGTTCCCTGTGATAGAGAGTTTTTCATACACAGATCAGAAGGATGAGAGTGGATTAACAAACTTTAGTATAAATATGCGTATATACAAGATAGATAATACTAACTTTTACGAGTAATAACATATGGATATCTTAAAAAAATCTCTTTTGGCAACAGTATTACTGCTTGTAGTTGTGGTTGCTTGGGTAATTGCCTCCATGTATTTCAAACAGAGTTATGTGAATGTTAACGCAAATGCAACTTCATATACAAAGCAAATCAAAAGTTCGTTTGATACGGATGCTTTAGATATTGTAACGCAAAGAACAGAAAAGAGTTTCTCTGTCTCCCCTTCTGAGTTTTTGAATCTTACAGAAAGCTCTAACTAATCAATATAGTCATCAAGTTTCTGTTGAGTAGATTTCTCTTTGAGTTTTTTTAATGCTTTAGCTTCAATTTGTCGGATTCTCTCTCTTGTGACTCCAAATTCTTTTCCAACTTCTTCAAGGGTTCTTGAGACTCCGTCATCAAGGCCAAATCGAAGTGACAATACTCTTCTTTCTCTGTCTTGGAGTGTATCTAAGATATCTTTTAATTGATTCTTTAGATATTCAGAAGTTGCGTATTCCTCTGGAGATTGAGACCAATCATCTGCAATTACATCTTGAAGCTTGCTATCCTTCTCCTCACCTATTGGTGTTGAGAGTGATGTAGGATTCTGTTTGATCTTTCTAATTTCAGCAACTTTTTCTAATTCAATATCCATTTCTTTTGCAATTTCTTCATCCTTTGGAGGTCTACCTAATCTTGTGGTCAATGAATTGTTTACCTTGTTGAATTTGTTTATCGTTTCGATCATGTGTACTGGAACACGAATAGTTCTGGCTTGATCTGCAATTGCTCTGGTGATAGCTTGTCTAATCCACCATGTAGCATATGTAGAGAACTTAAATCCCTTGGTGTAATCAAATTTCTCAACAGCTCTCATTAATCCAATATTACCTTCTTGGATTAAATCCAAAAGTTCTAGGCCACTCTTACTGTATTTCTTTGCAATACTTACAACGAGTCTTAAGTTTGCAGTTATGAGTAATTGAGTTGCTTCTTCATCACCCTTTTCTATTCGCTTTGCTAAAATTTTTTCTTCTTCACCTGTCAAAAGAGGAATTCTACCAATTTCGTAAAGGTAGGATCTAATGGCATCGGTTGAAAGACTAGATTGGATAGTTTTAAGAATACGAATTTTCTTTTCTAATGTGAGTTCTTCTTTTACAGGAACATCAACGTTCTCTTCTGGTTCTAAGACCTCAATTTCGTTCTCTTGGAGAGATGCAAAGATATCATCTAGGAGATCTACATCTTCTTCTATGGTTGGAAATACATCTAACAAGTCCTCTTGTGTAAGGAATCCTTGATCTTTGCCTTTGTCGATTAAGACTTTAACAGCTTTCTCTTTGTCTGTCATAGAAAATTTTGTGATATAATTTTAGATATGGACAGTAAAAAAGATATTTTACTTGAAAAAAAACAATTCTTTCTGGACACAGTTGCCAGGTTCTGTGATAAGTGCGGTACCCAGTATTCACTAGGTGATGTAAACATCATCCAGAACACCGGAGTATCAAGCATTATACACTTTTCTTGTCATAATTGTAAATCAAAACACATAGCTACATTGATTGTTCCACTTGGTATTAGTAACAGAGTATCGGTTAATACTGATTTGGATGTGAAGGAGATAAAGAGCTTCACTACTGAAAAAGAGATATCTACTCAGGATATTTTGGAGATATATACCTGTTTAAAAAATAATCCTAAGGTGGTTGTCTAATTATTTGTATTCCAAACGATATTGTATTCCTGGTCAGTTGATAGTTCAAATCTGCTTGATAGCTGATTTTTAATACTATTTAGATTTGCATTTGACTCAACATTCCAACTTTCAGGATATGATATATCTAATTTGTATGCATGAGATGTCTCCCCTGCTTGTTTAAATATATCCAAATTTAAGAAAATATTTTTCTCGTTAACTTCAAGTGGGAAACTAAGTAAATTGGAGGACTTGATATACGATATGATATCTCTAATGTATTTGTACTGTTTGCTGGAACATTAAACCATCCCCCTATTATCTTGAATCCACTTTCTTTAAACGTATCAAACTTGTTGTCCTTCATACCCTTTACAGAGAGTACAGTTGCACCTGAAGGTATATATATTCTTTGATAGTTAATATAGTCGCCCTCGGGGTATGTTGTTGTCTTTGAACTATTTTCAGTTGATATGGTATATGTAAAATCAATGGTATCCTCATCTTGGATGTTTACAGCTAAATTGTAGTTTTTACTAAGATACAAATTGGCTTTGTTACCCCCCCAATTCCAATCGACTGCAATAGGTGCTTCGTTGTATCGGGAATCTAACGCTCCTGCCCATGATCTATCGTTGAAGAAGTTAAAAGCATCGGTATTTTTAAATGTTGCTTGTAGATGTTTCTCATCTAATGACTCCTCAAATACATCTCCAAGTCCAATCATATCCGTAATACTCATTGAAAGTAGCTTGGTAATGATTTGATTAGCAAGATCTGCTAAGAAAGTGGTTTTCTGAGTAGAGCCTGGTGTGAAATCCTCGTGCATTTGGAATATCTTTGAATACAGGTTTGAACTTGTTACAATCTCTGTCTCTCCTGGGACTTCGATTCCTCCCCATTTATTCAAAAGTTTTTGCATGAATGCTATATCAATTGTAATTACTCCATCTAAATCATTGCCTTTACCAAGTGCTTCGATGTATGGTTCTGCGGATACCTCAGTCTCTGTAAGGTCTGGGTACCAGTTTATTAATGCAAATGGCCAATTAGTTATTCCTAATGCTTGCTGCATGGACTTAGGAGCTGTAAATGATTTGCCTTGGACTTTAAGAGTCCCATCTGCATTGTAAATATCATCAACAAAGAGTTCTCTAATCTGTCCTCCCTCAATTCCAACTATTCCATAGCTTGTTAACCATCCACCTGTACTTCTAAGCTCAGATTCATTCTGAAGTAATACTAAGTACCTTTGTCTTTCAGTTACACCAAGTAAGTCTGGGAGAAAAGTTACAATTTCTTGGAATATCTCTGTACCATTGGTTAGTTGGGTAATTAAGTCCTTAACAGAAGCAATGCTATTTCTTGTAAATGATGGAAATTCATTAATATTCACCTGATTTATGATTCCATTTGCTAAGGATATTTTGTATGCAGCTTCTTTTACCTTGTAGCTGTTGTCTGAAATATCATTTAAGTATTCAGTATATTCTCGAGTTGTTTTAGGTGTGGAAGACTGGAAATCAATTGATGGCTCAAAGTTCTGAATATATTCCGAAAGAGGAGCTATTGCCCCGAGCATATTTGTGGCTCCATCGGTTGCATATTGTGCACTGAGGAGGAGTTGTGTTGTGTTGCTGTAGAGTTTAGCTTGCCCTACTAGTTTGAAAGCCCATTGAAGGTTACCCATACTCGCTGAAATTCGCTCTATATTATCCTCAATTATTTGAATTTTCTTTTCACTGGTTTTTGAATCCATACTAAAAACAGACTTTTGTAAATCCTTTGCGGTGCTAGAAACTATGATTAGTCCTAATGTAGTACCAATGATTGGATATATGAGAAAGTATGTTACTAATATGGCAACGATGGTTATGGTAGAAGTTTTAATTATCTGTTTCCAGCTGATTTCTTTCTTTTCTCGCTTACTGCTTGCTCTTTGGGTCAGTCTTGCAAAAGGATTGAGAAGATTATCAAAAAATTCACCAAGTTTGGTTTTAGATGTTTTTATGCTTTCCACTGCCTTCTTTTGAGGTTTGTCAGCATAGTCCCATGTCTTACTGATGTCATCGTAGTAGGTGTGTACTTGGTCAATGAATGATTCCTCAAGCGTTATCTGTTGAGTCCATCCATATTTAGAAGCATGCGGAGCTGGAACATAGAGGTCTTGCATGACAAAATCCATATCGGGGTTCTCTACAAACTTAATGGACTGAGCTTCGGTATTTAGTTCTAGTAATTTATATGCAATTGAAAGCGTTGTGTAATTATTTTTGTTTGCGAGTGTTATGACCTCCCCTTTTGTTTTGTCTGAAAATGTTAATTTCAAAATGCCATATACTGCGTCTTTTTCATCAATTATATTGTGTATGTCTAACCCCTCCCCTTTTATGGTGATCTGTGGCTTTTGAGTAGCATCCTTAACAATATTGTGAATAATTTCGTTATCAATTTTTAAGACACCTTTTCCAATAATTGAACCTAATCTTAATATTCTAATATTTAGACTTGTTTTGTCTCTAAACTCTGCAGAAAGAGTCTCACAATATTTCTGTAATTCAATATTTGAATATGGAGATGGAGAAGCTAACTTAAGATTGTTAACTCGATTGGCGAGTTCTCTATTTAGAGCAAGTGAGGTTATGAGTGCTACCTTAGCATTATTTTTCTTAGCACTTTTGAGTGATTCTTCTAGATATCCAGCTTCTCTGATGAACTCCTTACTATCATATTCTTTTGAGACTAGGGCGTTATTTAAAAAGTAAAAAAGATAGTCATACCTTTTGATACTTTTAAATACACCATCCAAGCCTTTAAATTCAAAGAAATCAACCAGTGGAGAGCCCTTAAATTCAGAGATGTATTTGTTAGTCTGTGAGTTGTAATTATCAATTATGATGACATGGCAACCTTGTTCTATCAATGTTTTTGTAACCAGATAGCCCTGGCGATTTCCACCATGGATTAATATGGATACAGGTGTTTGTGCTTTAATTTTTTCTAACTTTGAATTACCCATACTAATTACTTACTGTATCAAAATTAACAGGGATTGGGAAATGATATGTCTTAAGGTTTAATTGGTAACCTGCTCGTACAAAGACTGGAATTTCAATATCCTCGTATCCATTCGCGGAGACTTTTATCTGATATTGATTATCTTTTTCCTCCAGATTGTTTATTGGTGCATTTCCAATATATTCTTTATCAATATATACCTTGGCATCTGTAGCTGAGCTAGTGACAGTAATTAATCCTTTCCCGGAAGATGTATGCGGAACTGACGTGTAGTAAAGGATGGTGCCATTTAAGATATTCTCTGGACCAATTTCGAGATCTACTCTAGCTGAAGTATTTTTTGCTAATTCGACTTCAAAGATTTGCTTCTCGTAGAAGGTATCCTCGTCAGCAATTTTCTTCAACTCTATTGTATATTTTCCTTCAGGTAGATTTTCAACTGTAGTTGGTGTTTGACCGTAATCTTTACCATTTATAGCGACAAGAGCTTTCCCCTTCTCTGTGATTATTTCAATTGAAGTGTTGTTGTAAAAGCTTTTAATGAGAGGGATATTACTCAAAATCTTTCCAAGTGGAAGAAAGTAGAGAATTATGGATATGGTAATAATAGCTATTACTATTATTAGGGTAGTTTTTCGATTTTTCATTATCTAGATTATATTCGTAGTGACAATATTTGTCTAGAAATTAGTACGAGTATTTTGATTCTGGAGATTCTTCCTTTTCAGTTTTTTCCTTATGTCGAGATGCTCGAATATTTGCAAGGACTATGAAAGCTATACCTAAAGCTGCTCCAAAGATGAGAGCAAAATATCTAATTGCACCAGTACTTAATATGGCCAGCGAGCCAATTAGTAAGGTCATCGCCATTTCAAGCAATACGATTTGAGCTCTTGTGATATTAAGTTTTAACAGTTGATGATGTAAATGATTAGTATCATTGATTCTTAACAATTCAATCAAATTCTTAGGTTTGTATGTGATGAATCGTTTAACTATGACGTAAGCAAAGTCTATTAATGGAACAAGAAGGAGCATTATTGTTGTTGAGAGCTTAGCATCAGCAACAATTGCAAAGATGCAAATGAGGAAGCCATACAATGTTTTGCCTGTAGAACCAGACATAATTTTTTGCGGAGGGAATGCAAACACAAGGAAGATTAATAGTGCACCAGTAGCTACTATACCAATGGTAGAGGAAAATATCGAGGAGTATCTTACTGCTATTATGAAGATCAATGAGAATATAGTAAATGAGTTGGCTTCAATAATGCCAGGAGAACCAGCGGTCCACTTAAATGCGTTTATACATACCAGTATCCAACCAAAAAGTATGATATCACCTGGTAAAGAGAGCGATTGTTGTAATCCAAAGAGAGAGAAGTTCCAAGTTAAAAGATCGAGATTAAGATTAAAGAAAGATAGGTTTGTTAAATTTATGACAGAGAATGCGATTATTAGTGCCGCTAATATCTGGTATGCAAGCTGTGTTTTAGCAGGAAGATTAAAAATATCATCTAGTGTAGAGCCAACCATTAGTACTAATATGGCAAGAATAATGGGTATTGTAAAACTATCTAGTTTAAAGAACACCAAAATTGCGACTAGGATCGGAATCGTTACTGCTAATCCTCCCAATGCAGGAGTAATCCCTTGGTGAAGGGCTTTCTCAGGATTATCAAAGTCTTTATGATTTTTTCTGATACCAGGTTTGTATGTAATGTCATGTTTTAGAGCAATTTTGCCAATGATGGGGGTTAGAATTAAAGCGAGTATGACTCCAATTAAGAACAATGGAAGATATTGGAGATATTTGTAGTAATCACTCCCACTTATCACTGTAAATATAGGCAAAGAGAGGATTTTATTTAGAAGATCTGATGCAATAGATAGATCCATTAGTAATTAAGGGTAAGTTGAATTAATATTATCGAACCTGAAACTGATGCAAGTAACGTACAGAGCAAAATGAATTTAGTTAGCATTTTCTCTTTGTTGTAATATTTCATTGTAACTATTATGCCAATAATTATACTAAGTAGGGAAATTATTGGAAATATTAACAAAAAGTATTTGTCAGTAACACGATTTTCTGCAGAGAGATTGTAGTTTAAGATTGGGGTGAGTGATGGAAACTTTTCAATGTTGTTGTAAAGCCAAAACCCTTGTTGAGCAAGCATTATTGCGTCTGAAACGATAACAAACCAGAAGAAGCTATCCTTGAGAAATTTCTTGACCTCAAATTGTAAAATCATCGCATCAGTCTTACCCTTGATTTTGTAAATCTTGTTTTTAAAAGGATCTTTAATACCGAGGTCCAACTGTTTCTCCTCTTGTTTAGGAGTTTTCTGTTTTTTGACTCGCTTCATGATTGAATTATATCAAAGTCTAGGCCAAGTTAGTAAAAATCTGTATATATTGTTCTAGTGTGAGTTCCTGTGGACGTTTGTCTAACAATTCTTCTGATTGTAATCGGGAAGAGATGTTTTTTAGATTGTTCCTTAATGTTTTTCTTGGAGACCTAAAACAATTCTCAATGAATTTAACAAATTTGTCCTCATTAATATTTATTGATTGTTTTGTAATCAGAGAAAACTTTATAACACTGCTTGTTACTTTTGGGCGTGGCATAAAGGCTCCAGGGTTAATATCCATAAGCTTTTTGGGTTTAGCATACAGCTGTGTTCGTAGGGAAAGTATATTATTACTAGGTTCTTTTGCTATATATTTCTCTGCAACTTCCTTTTGAATTATGAAATAGCAGTTATTAAAAAAGAACTGAGATGACAGTATCCTGTGAATAATTGGCTTGCTAACGTTGTATGGAAGAGAACCATAGAAAACAATCTTTTTGTCTTTAAATTGCTCCAATTCTTTAAAATCCCAAACCAGAAAATCGATATTTAAAATAGTTGCCTTGGGAAATGAATTCTTAAGTTCGTTTGCAAGTAAATCATCTTTTTCAACTAGTACCAAATCTTGTGCAAATGAAGCTAGTTTTTGTGTAAAGAAACCTCTTCCAGGGCCAATTTCTACTACAACTTCTGGATTTTCTTCTTTAACAAAATTGATGATTTTTTCACCAAGATTTTCATTTACAAAAAAGTTTTGTCCAAGTGATTTTTTAATCATTAATCTATTCTAAAATCCCAAATATTTTCACTTTTCATATACGTTTTGTCACAGCATTCACAGTGTGCAGAGTTTTCTTTAAATGATAGCTCTCCAAAACATTTTGGACATACTAATATATCCTTTAATTCGCCAGTTATTATTTCATTAGAATCATTAACCTTCTTTAATTTCGTTTCAAAAACAATGCTTGGGGGGATGTTGGAAGTTTTAAGTTGTTTCTGAAGAAAATACTCAATTTTAAGCATATTTTGATCTCCTAAGATCTTTTTTAATCCCTGGAAACGTAAATATGAGCATCCAAACTTATTCTGTATCTCAAACCCAATATTTTTCAAAGCACCTGATACAAATGATGGGTGATAGTTGAAGAAAAGTGCTTCTTCCCCAGTTTTTGTACCTTCAAAGTTCTTTGAAGTAGGTTGTTGGTACGGTTCTTTTGAGAAAAACTTGAAATTAAGATGGAATATAGCTCGAAGTGAGGCCTTGAGATTAACTTTATTTGCAAATTCCTGTACATAACTAGAATCATTGTGCATTATCCGTTTTAGCTCGTTAAAGTACACTGTAGGCTCTGAAATATGGTGTAAAACTCTCACCATCAACCCTCCATCAAACATATTCTCTCTAAATGGCATATGATACGCATTGGCTGCGATCATTTCTACGTTTGGAAATTGTTTTTTAATCGTGGAATAGTTCTTTTGAAGTGTCTTAAGCGAATAGTCTAAGACAATAGGATTGGTATAGCTGTTGTAGTAGGTAGGTGTTAATCTTCCGTATGATCCTCCAATATCTATGAACCATTTGCCTTTTTTGTTATTAAAAATCTTTTCTAAGAGATGTTTTTCTGCACAATCTTCATATTGTCTAACTTTCCAGTACTGTGCATAGTCATAGTCAAAGAAATCATAGTTTGAGACCTCAATCATCGGTTACTTTTTTCAAAAGCTTAGTTAAGTGTTGCATTTTAGTCAGAAGCTTTTCCATATCAGTGGAGTTGTTGCTTTCTTCTGCTATGGCTATTTTAACACTTAATGCTTTCTGTTGTCTTGTAAGATATTGTTTCTTTAATCTACGTGTTAATTTCACTAATTGTTTCTTAGAATCTTCATCAATTTCAGTGGCTCTAAATACGATTTCTTCCATAAATAGTTTTTTTTCATCTTTTTCACTAAATAGTTTTACAATATCGGCCAGTTCTGTTTTTGGAGAGTGTTTAATCGTTAGATACATTTCACCAAGTGCTGGTGACGAGAAGTACCTACTAGGGATGAATATTTCTTCAGATCTGTCTTTGCTAAAGATTAATAATTGTAGATAGGTTTTTTCTAGTAAGCATATATTCTCTTTCACGGGAAGACTTCTAGTATTTTTTTGTGAAAAACTGTTATCGGATACGGGAAGAATGCTTTCTACAAGCTCTATTTTTCCAATCTGCTTAATTTTCTCTATGTAATGTTTTTGTAGGAATTGGTCTGTAACATGTGAGAGCAATTCTTTTACGAAATTTTTGGTATTGGTTAGGTCCGCTAACTCTGTTAAATCCTTGTCTTTTATGAAGTTTGAAAAAATGTATGAAAACGCTTCTTGTTTTTGTTCAACTAGATGCTCCATTTTACCAGGCTCCTTTTGGATCATTTCATCTATGTCCTTGTATGGTGTAGGTGTGGATGCATATGGGTAGAGATTTAGTTCTGAAGCTATCTTAAAAGCTCTAATTATTGCGGCTTGCCCAGCTGTGTCACTATTGAAGAAGAAGAGTATGTTCTTCGAAAGCTTTGATAGATGCTCTAACTGTTCTTTTGTTAAACCTGTACCAAGTGGTGCCACGATATTTTTAATACCATGTTGGTGTGCGAATATCACTTCTGGCGAGCCTTCGCACAGTATCGCAAGATCCAATTTCCTTATCTCTTGTCTAGATTCATATTGTCCAAAAAGATTGTCTTTTTTATGGAAAATTTGAGTATCTGGAGAGTTCATATATTTAGGCCCGTAATCATTTCCTGGCAATACTCTTCCTGTGAAACCGATGACGGATCCTTTTGTAGAGCGGATTGGGAACATTATCCTGTCGTAAAACTTCTCTCGGATCTTTCCTTCCTTATTTACAAATAGTCCTGAGTCTACTAATTCTTGATTTGAAAGCTTAGAGCTATTCTTTGTGACATATTCCAGTAGCTTTGGATATCGGGGGGCATAGCCAATGCCAAATTGCTTTATGGATTCATCATTAAAGCCTCTTTGTTTTATATAGTTACTCGCGGTTGGATTGTTTTTAAATTCTTTGTAGTAGTACTTAGTAGCAAGATAATTAATTTCCTCAAGCTTTGAATATTTAGGGTTTTTGTTCTGTTTTTTTAGTTCAACACCAGCTTCTTTAGCAAGTTTTTCTAATGCTTCTGGGAAATCGATACTTTCAATCTTTTGTACAAAATTAAAGATATCACCTGTTTCTCCACAGCCAAAGCATTTGTATCTTTGAATATCGGGGCTAACAATGAATGATGGAGTCTTTTCGTGATGAAATGGACATAGTCCGGAGTAGTTTTTTCCTGCTTGTCTTAAGGGTACATATTTCTCTATTACCTGGGCAATGTCGAGCCTGTTTTTTATCTCTTCTATTTGATTGGAATCATCCATACTGTGATTGATTATAGCATCTTACTAGGGGAAGTTTTATTCACAACTCAACGCATTGTCTACTATCGCACATGTTATCTCTGCAACACCTGTGGTACTGTTGGTTTTCCATGCTAATGGTTCATCGTTCATTGAGATGTGTGTATTAGCTGCTTTGCCGGTAATTATATAGAATTTGTCTTTTACTTCATACGTTTGTTTTGATGGTTCTGTAACCTTGGATACTTTGTTTTGTCCATCAATATCTAATTTAATCCATGAGGCTGTAGTTTTTACTTCTACGGTTAATGTAAATGTTTTAACCGTATCAACTGGAGTTTCAGTTTGAGCTGGCTTCGTGTATGTGACTTTTCTTGTCTCAACGGTTTCCAATATATTGTTACTGTTCTTTCTAGATTTTACAGTAATGATGTTAATTCCTTCCTTAAGTGTAATTTCATGCTTGAAATTCCCTTGGTTATCAATTGTGACAAGTGAAGAGTTGATTTCTAGTGTCGCTCCAGGCTGTGTGATGCCTTCTACAGAGAGTTTATCCACTGAAACAGTAATTGCATCAATTGGTGCTGTTATTGCTAATTTGGGTGGACTCTGGAACTTGTAGATCTGTAATCCAATATATCCAAGAATTAGTACAAAGAATACGACAGAAAGGATTGTTATTAAGCTTTTTGGGGTTAATATGATTTTTTTGTACTTAGTCCATATTGGTTCTATAGATTTTCCCTTTGAGGTTTTATTCTGTGGTTTGCTTCTTCGGTATAACGCTAGTACTTTTTCGGTATCTAAACCGAGGTAATGGGAATATATCTTTATGAATCCAGTTAGGAATACTTCTGAGTCAAACTTATCAAAGTCGTTATCCTCAATATATGTTATGAAGCGTTTCTGTATCTTAGTCTCATGTGAGACAAGCTCAATAGATCGACTAAGGGTTTCTCTTTTCTTTTTTAGTACTTCTCCAGCTGTTATCATACTGGCAATTGTACTACTTATTCATCAAATCCGTCACTACTGTCTTCGTTATGTAAGATTTGATTGGAAGAAGATACGAGTACTTGTCTTGGTTTACTGCCATCTTGAGGGCCAATGGCACCCGCATCGTAAAGCTCATCTATGAGTCTTGCAGCTTTGTTGTATCCAATCTTCATCTTTCTTTGTAGGAATGAGGATGAAGCTTTTTGATTGTTTATGACAATTTCTAAAGCAACTGGAAAATCTGGATCTCTGTCTGAACTTCCACCTGAAGTTGCCGCTATTCCACCTCTTTCGATTGCTTGTGCTAGATCTTCAGAATATTCAATATCTTCCTCATTTACCTGTTCTTTTACAGCATTAATTACATTCTCACTGTCTTCAGTTGATGTGTACGTGCCTTGGATTCTAATTGCCTTAGGAGTGCTTTGGTCTTTGAACAACATATCTCCATTCCCAAGTAATGTTTCTGCACCAGTATCATCAAGGATTACTCTGGAATCCATAGCGGTTGCTACTGCGAATGCCATTCTCCCTGGTACGTTAGCTTTGATTAAACCGGTGATAACGTTTACAGTTGGTCTTTGTGTTGCAAGTATTAAGTGAACGCCAACGGCTCTTCCCATCTGTGCAAGTCTTTGAATCTTAGCTTCTACATCTACACCTGAGGTAAGCATGAGGTCTGCCATTTCATCAATGACTACAACAATATATGGCATTGCGGTATATCCTAAGGCCTTGTTGTATTCAGTTAATTTCTTAACATGTACCTGTTTTAACTGTCTGTATCTTCTCATCATTTCATCAATTGTCCATTGGAGCGCATTAACAACGAGTTCCATATCGGTAATGACAGGATTTAGCAAGTGGGGAATTCCATTGTATGCAGCCATTTCAACACCCATTTTAGGGTCAATCATGATGAATTTAACTTCATCAGGGGTTTTAGTCATCAAAAGGCCGGTAATCAAGGAGTTAATAGCTACAGATTTACCAGTACCAGTAGCACCTGCGACTAGGAGATGTGGAATCTTGTTTAGATCTCTAATTGTTGTTTTGCCAGTAATATCTTTACCTAAAATCAAAGGAAGCTCATATTTTTCAGCTTCTTGCCTTAATTTCTTGATCATATCTCTGGTATATACATAGTTTGGAGTTGGATTAGGAATCTCAACACCTACAAATGATGTCCCTGGGATTGGAGCTTCGACTCTTACACATGATGACTGTGAAGCTAGTGCCAAGGCCAAATCATTGCTCAAGTTTTTAATTCTAGATACTTTTATACCTACAGTTATGGCTAGTGAGAATCTTAAAACAGTTGGTCCTACTGCAATTTCTACTACTTTCGCAGGAATTCCAAAGTTTTTAAGTGTAGTCTCAATGACGGTTGCTTTAGCTCGGTAAAGTTTTTCATCCTGCTTTTGTACCTCGCCCTCTTGTAGTACATCTATATTTGGAAAGATCCAATTAGTAAACCTTGGTCTTTGTGGTTCTGCTAACTCATCAATCTTAGTCTGAGGGTTTGGAACATCATCAGGAAATACATCTTCTTGTTGTTGAGTCTTTATTTGTGGCTCCACATATATTTCATCATCTTTTTTACTATCTTCTCCATACATTCTAATCTCTGGCTCTTTATCCATCTCTGAATTTGGAATATTCATCTTGCTTCCGTCAATATTTCTTGCCTCTTCACCCTCGATTTTAAATCCACCAAAGAGATTCGCGAAACTAAACTTTTTCTTTTCTCCATCTCTGACAGGAGTTTCTACGAATTCTAGGATCTGTTCTAGTGTAGTACCAGTTATTAATGAGAATGCGATTACTAAAAATACCAATACGATGATTATCTCCAACAAATTTCCAAATGTACTATTTAATGCTAAATGCATCATCTTACCTAATTCTCCACCTGCACCTCTTAAAGCATCCGAGCTATTTAACTGCTCCGCTGTCTGCCAAAATGAAAGTAATGTACTTAAACATGCTGAAAAGAGGAGTAATCCTCCTACTTGTCGTACAGATTTAAATCGCTTACTTTTGGTTAGTAAAAAGAATGATATATATATGAGTAAAATACCCCATGAAATTGCTGAATATCCTAACTGTAGAGTTATGGTATCAAAAAGAGGTGATTGCTGACGTATGAATGGGGAGAGGCCAATAGTGAGTCCAAGCAGGAAAAGTGCTATACCAATGAGAATTTTAATCTCGCTGCTCTTGATTGTGATGGGCTCTTTTTTCTTTCTTCTGGGCATTTGTAGTATATAATAAAGTAAATTTGAGATTATTTCAAAGTACATATATACCATACAATACAGAAGGTTTTAAGGGAATAGCGAAAAGAGTGTTAAAAACCTTTGACTAATACCGCTAATTATGGTAATATCCTTCGAGTTCCTAAGTTTTTGCTTTACAATGCGGTTTATTTTTGGTTCGCAGGAATCATACCGCCGCTTTATAGCAAGAGTAATATGTTATAACATTACTAAATAATCGTCTTATGATCAAACCTCAAAGTAATAGGTCCGGGAGAATAGATTTGGGACTAGGGTATTCCTCTGGTACAGATTTTCCAAGTCTAATCGAAGCTCAAAATGCTTCATTTAATGATTTCTATGCTAGTGGATTCCAAAGGCTCTTCACCAAGATCAATCCTGTTAAGGATACTATGGAGAAGATGTGGACTTTAGAATTCAAAGATTTTAGATTCGGTAATGCATACAGAACTGTAGAAGAAGCGATTGCAAAAGGTCTTTCTTACGAAGTTCCTGTATATGCAAAGGTTCAACTTCTAAACAACAAGACTGGAGAGATTAAAGAGCAAGAGATTTTCATTGCTGATCTTCCAATCATGACTGAAGATGGTGTGTTTGTGTTTAATGGTGTCAGAAGAGTCGTTACCCACCAGATCGTTAGAGCTGAGGGTGTATTGTATGAAGTAGATGAGAAATTACCATACAGAACATTGCACAAAGTTAGATTAATGCCTGGTATAGGACCATGGTATGAAATAGATACCAATAGACACAATGTCATTTCAATGAGAGTTTTGCCTAAGAGACCTAAGGTTTTGATTACAGAACTTTTGAGAGTCTTTGGATGGGAATCAGATGATGAAATTAGAAAATTGTTTGCAGATGTAGATACCGATGAAGAGAATAAATATATTGAATCAACATTAGCAAGAGATTTCACAAAGAGTAAGGAAGAAGCAGTAATCAGTATTTACAACAAATTAAGACCAGATGAATCAGTCACTATTGATAGTGCTGAGAAATATATCAAGAGTAATTTCTTCAATGCAAGAAAGTTTAATCTTGGAAAAATTGGTAGATACCAATTAAACAGAAAATTAGGTACATCATATGACATCAATAATCCTGATGAAGTTATGCTTTACCCTAAAGATATCGTTTTGATCGTTAAGAGATTAATCCAAACAAACAATGGAGTAATTCCTGCTGATGACATCGATCACCTATGTAACAGAAGAATCAGAAGTGTTGGTGAAATTTTAGAAAGACAATTAATTGCAGGTATTGGAAGATTAGAGAAGAATATTAAGGATAAGATGAGTTTGTATGGTCAAGATGCTAAGGTTACTCCTTCTATGTTAGTTGGAACTAAACCAATTGCAGCTTCCATTCAATCATTCTTTGGAGCAAATGCATTGTCAAGCTTCATGGATCAGACCAATATTCTTTCAGAATTAGAAAATAAGAGAAAAGTAACTGCAGGTGGTCCTGGTGGTATTACAAAAGAGAGAGCAACATTCTCAATTCGTGAAGTCCATAACTCACATTACTCAAAGTTTGACCCAGTAACCAGTCCAGAGAGTGCAAACATTGGTGTTGTTACACAGCTCGCAATGTTAGCTAGAATCAATGAATTTGGATTCCTAGAAGCACCATACAGAAGAGTTTCAAAAGTTGTGAAGAATAACAAAGCAGTATTGGAAGGAAGAATTCTTTCTGAAGATGTTGTTTCAGGAAAGAAAACAATTGCAAAAGCAGATACTACAATAGATAAAGCTTTGGCAGAAAAGATTTCAGCTGAGAAAGAAATTAAAGAAGTTAAAGTTAAATCATTCATCTCTGATGAAGTTGTTTACTTTGACGCTATGGATGAAGAAGGTTTCTACATTTCTTCTGCAACAGTTAAGACTGACGAGCAGGGAAATATCACAGATAAGTTGGTACCAGTAAGACACAAGGGTGACTTTGTATTGGAAGATGTTACAGCAGTTGATTTTGTAGATGTACTCGCAGGTCAGCAAGCAGGTCTAGGTATGGCATTGGTTCCATTTGTGTCACACAATGACGCAATGAGAGCGTTAACAGGTGCTAACCAGCAAAGACAGGCTGTTCCTTTGATTAAACAAGAGAGCCCATTGATTGGTACCGGAATGGAAGAGACAGTTGCAAGGCAATCCTCATGGGGTGTCTTCGCAGAAGATGATGGTGAAGTTTACTATGTTGATGGTAAGAAGCTATCTGTTAAATACAAGAAATTAGGTCTTAGAGACTATGATTTAATCTCATTCTACAGAAGTAACGACAACACATGTTTCTCACAGAAGCCAGCTATCAATGCAGGTACAACATTTAAGAAAGGTGATGTATTAGTTGATGGTCCTACTATGATCAATGGTGAATTGTCATTAGGTACCAACTTGAAAGCAGCATTGATGTTCTACGAAGGATATAACTATGAGGACTCAGTAATCATTTCTGAAAGAATTGTAAGAGATGACTTACTAACCTCTATACACGTCAGAGAGCATACCGTTCAAGTTAGAGACACAGAATTAGGTGCAGAAACAATTACTGCAGATATTCCTCATGTAAATGACAGAATTCTACAGAAATTGGATATGCAAGGTATTGTTAGAACTGGTGTTAAAGTTAAGGCTGGAGATATTCTCGTAGGTGTAGTTGCACCAAGAGGAGAAAAAGAATTAACCGCTGAAGAGAGATTACTAAGAGCAATCTTTGGAGAATCTGCAAGTGATGTTAGAGATAACTCGCTCAGAATGCCTCACGGAGAAGAAGGAATAGTAGTCAGAAGTCAGATTCTTTCTGCAGACAAGGGAGACAAATTACAACCAGGAGTATTACATGAAGTTAAGGTATGGGTTGCAGATACAAAGAAAGTAGACTTCGGAGACAAATTAGCAGGAAGACACGGAGACAAAAATACAATTGCAGCAATCAGACCTATTGAAGATATGCCATTTACTGAAGATGGAGAACCTGTTGATATTGTTTTGACACCAACATTCCTAAAGAGAATGAACATGGGTCAGGCAGCAGAAATTCACTTTGGTAGATATGCAAAGATGTTGAATGAAAAATTAGCATTCCCAATCTTTGAAGGTGAGAACTTAGAATGGTTGAAGCAGGAACTTGCAAAACAAGGTAAGGAAATGATTCAGAAGGTTGATTTGTTTGATGGAAGAACAGGTAAGATGTTCCCAAACAAGATTACTGTTGGTATCAAATATGTATTGAAACTACATCACATTGCAGATGAGAAGGTACATGCTAGATCTACAGGACCATACACTGCAGTTTCTCAACAGCCACTTGGTGGAAAAGCACAAATGGGTGGACAGAGATTTGGAGAAATGGAAGTCTGGGCATTAGAAGCACATAGTGCACCTTATGCCCTACAGGAAATGTTGACAATCAAATCAGACGATATCAAGGGAAGATCTGCAGCTTACAAAGCTATCATCCATGGGGACAAGATAGAGAATGTAAACATACCAGAATCATTCAAAGTATTAATCAAAGAGCTAAACGCACTTTGCTTGAACTTAGACTTAATTTCAAACAATTCTTCGAGAGAAGTTGAGGAGGTAACAAATGAAGAAGTTAAATAACAAACAAGGATTGAAAGACTTTGATGTCTTAAGATTAACATTGGCTTCATCTGACCAGATCTTAGATTGGTCATATGGTGAGGTTACAAAAGCAGAGACTATTAACTACAGAACTTTCAGAGCAGAACCAGATGGACTTTTCTGTGAGAAGATCTTTGGTCCTACCAAGAACTATGAATGCTATTGCGGTAAGTACAAGAAGATCAGGTATAAGGGGATTGTTTGTGATAAGTGTGGAGTAGAAGTTACAACCTCTGATGTAAGAAGAGAAAGAATGGGTCATTTGGAATTAGCTGTACCTGTTGCACACGTATGGTTTGCATATGGTATTCCTAACAAAATGTCCATTGTATTAAACATTTCACACAAAAAGTTGCTCTCTGTCATATACTACACTAGGTATATGGTTGTTGAGGTAGATAAGGATAAAAAGGCTGAGATAGTAACCAAAGCTGAAGATCTACAGAAGCAAGAAGCAGAAGCATTGAAGACTGAACTCGAAGCAGAATTAACTGCAACTGATGCAATGTTCACAGAAGATATTAAATCCAACAAAAAAGGAAAAGAAAAATCTAATGAATTCAAAGTAAGCCAATTAGAACATAAGAGAAACCAAGCATTGGCAAAAGTAAGAAAGGAATTTGCTGAAAAAGAAGAGCAATTAGATTCATTCTACGTAAAGATTTTCCAAACAATCGAGAAATTGAAAGTTGGAACAGTCTTGAGTGAAGATGAATATA
>CAIVJR010000006.1 GCA_903906305.1 uncultured bacterium
GTGACAGTGCTGGATCTGGATATATCAATTTCTATGTATATGGTGATGGGCAATTTGTAAAAGACGAAGGAGAATATACCTTGGGTACCCTTAAGGGAGAAGATGATAGTATGATTATGTCTACTGAGAGTCACTCTACTTTATATAGAGGTTTTATTTCAAAAGATAAGCTCGCAACTTTAAAAGCATATGTTGACGAGAACGTTGTAGAGAGTAAAACTCAAAACATGATGGATGCAGGTGTCTCTGTAACCTACTTTAAGGATGAACAAGAGATAGTTGTTAAGAATAATACAGAACTGTTTAAGGATATTACTGACTTAGTACCTTTTAAGCTACAAAAAGAGAGTAAATAAAGCTAATTGTCATTTAAATGATAGTTTGATATACTCTTTGACGAAATATGGAGTGGTAGCTCAACTGGTTAGAGCATCTCACTGTCACTGAGAAGGTTGAGGGTTCGAGCCCCTTCCATTCCGTATTATTCCTTCTCCATCACCTTCTATACATCCCCATACAGTAAATGATAGACTATAAATATTAATTTGAGCTACATTCATTATGAAAAATCCATGTAAAGATACAACGGGAAATGCAGTCTATGGACTAGGCTTCATAGGAGCTGCAATATATTACATATCTACAGCAACAACCTTCTGGGTTGGTGTATTAGGCTTTCTTAAAGCTCTTGTTTGGCCAGCATTCCTAGTATATGAAGCACTTAAAGCTTTATTAGGCTAAGCTTAATGCACAAATATACAACCATAGATCAATATATTTCCAACTGTCCTTCTAATGTACAAGACATCTTAAAGAAGTTTAGGGATATAATTCATGAGGAAGCACCACAAGCTACTGAAGCTATTAAATATCAAATGCCTACATTTGTATTAAATGATGAAAATCTAATACACTTCGCTGCATACAAGAACCATATTGGTTTGTATCCTACTCCATCAGGAATAACTGCTTTTCAAAAGGAACTAAAAAACTATGTTACTACTAAAGGTGCAATCCAATTTGTCATAGCTAAATCTATGCCATATGATCTTGTAAGAAGGATAACTGAATTTAGGGTTAAGGAAGTACTAAGCAAGACTTAACCATTAATCTGTCTTTTCTAAAACACATATATTGTGAAATCTGTCCCAAAGAATAACAATTTAGGTACTCTTCAATATATCCTACTTTCAGTAGCTATTCTTTTTAGTCCATTTTTCTTCATTCTACTAATTGGGCAAATAAGTGTAACTAAATATTCTGAAAACATTAAACCAACCGAAGAGTTTTGTTTAGAAGGATACTTCCCTTTCCCTAAAGGTTACAAAATTAAATCTTCATTTCCAATAGAGATTAATATAAAAGAGAAGACCGCAATTTTTACAGACTGGGATATATTCGCAAGAAAAATTTGTATAACTCCCTTACAGCTATTACCTGAATCCAAGCGATATTCTCTCAGGCTATCCTTTTTAGACTTTCTTAACCTTGGAATATTCTACAAAAACATATCCATAGCTACTACATCATATCCAAAGGTTAATGAAACTATGTTTGAGGAGGAGATAAATAATAATCAGATACTAGAATATGCAATGACATATCCTAGTGGGCTTTTAGATTACTATATTCAACAAGGTGAATTAGAGACCCAATGTATTGTTGAATCTTCATCGCTTAAGTGTGATCTTAGTGGACTCACATTGAAACAAGGGCAGGAATATGAGCTAACTCTTCTAAGCAAATATGAAGATAAACTTGTTGAGAAATTAAATACAACAACGATTAGAACCCGTACTGCCGTTATTGTTGAACAAAGTAGTATTCCCAATAATAGTGTTTTACAAAATCCATCGGTAGGACAAATAGATCTAACCTTAAACAAAGAGGTTGAGAGTGGCTACCAGGTCCAACTAATAGATAGTGCAGGCAACAATATAACCTATGAAAGTTCTGTCATTGGCAATCTACTTTCAATATATCCAAAAGAGATTTTCAAACAAAATACTACATATCTACTCAAGATTAATGGACTAAGAGGATTAGATGGTAGTCAGTTGGAGAGTGAATATATTTTACAATTTTCCATAGATGATGGACCTAAGATAACTGGCACAAATATTGGAAGTGGTTTCTCTACTAGTGGGAATATTGTTTTTACATTTAATCAAAGTATTCTTTCAACACAGAATGCTAAAACATATATTAAACTTAATTCTGCTACAAACTATTCCTACTCCATTAAAGGTAATCAGATTACTATCAATCCTGATTCAGACCTTGGGTTTTGTCAAAAATATACCGTGAGTTTAAATAAAGGGCTTACAAGTAATACAGGATTGATTGGTTCTACTGGAGCTTCATATACCTTAAAGACTACATGTAAACGTACGGTGTATATAGGGACTTCTGTACAGGGTAGAAGTATCTATGCCTACTACTTTGGATCTGGGGCTAACAAGATTGTATTCTTTGGAGCTATACATGGTTCTGAGGCTAATACTCGTACATTGATGAATAGATGGGCTACGGAGTTGGAGAATAACAGTGACAGGATTCCTGCAGACAAGACTATCATAGTTATTCCTGCTGTTAATCCGGATGGTATTGCAAACAGGAGCAGATTTAATGCTAATGGGGTGGATTTGAATAGAAATTTTGATACCCCTAGCTGGGTTACAGGTACATATCTCCAAACTGATTTCTATCCTACTGGTGGGGGATCTGCTCCATTTTCAGAACCAGAGAGTCAGGATATTAGGGATTTTATGTATAGGGAAAGTCCATACCTTACACTTACATATCATGCAGCGGCGGGATATGTTATTCCTACGAATAGTTCTTACGCTATTGAAAAAGGGCATACCTATTCCCAGCTTTCAGGATATTCATATGTTAATCCTGATGCAGCTGGAGCTTTTACATATGATATAACGGGAACTTTTGAGGAATGGGCTGAGGGGCATGGATATAATGCTTTGGTTATAGAGCTTTCTAGTTCATCATATGATCAATTTACACAGAACAAAACAGCTATGTGGAAGATGGTTGAGCAATAGACTTTTGTTCAATTACTTGAAATAGATGTACTGGGATATTAATATATATTAATCAATTTTTACTTTTCTAATATGTCAGAAAATACAGAAATATGTTGTTCTCCTCTTGATATTGAGAGATATCAAAACAAAGAGCATGTTTGGAAGAATAAGCCATTTGTAAAGGCATATGTAAAGCAGATATTCCATATACCTCTAAATATGGGTAAGGTCATAACTGATACATTTGCAAAGATAACTGAAGCTAAGGCTGAAACACAGGTTGAAGATTTTTTAATGCTTGCATATGATCCTTCTCCATGGAAATCTGAATTGTATTTTACGGTTATGAAAAATATTCCCGATATGGAGAATGTTACTCTTTCTGGAAAATATATTTCTAAGGTATTTGATGGGCCATATAATGCTGTCCCTCAATGGATAGCTGAGTTTGATGAATATCTAAATAAAAAGAATTTAAAGGCACTTAAATACTACTTCCACTATGCATACTGTCCAAAGTGTGCGAAGAAATATGGACATAACTATGTAGTAGCATTTGCACAGATAGAAGAATAGCTGATCCTCAACATCATGAATACAATTGTTAAAGAAATATCTCAGAAATTAGAACAATTTTCCGATTTAAAAACTAAAGAAAGTGGTGAGAGATTCTTTAAAGAAAAAGTAAAAATGCATGGTGTAAAAACTGCGATTGCTTTAAATATCTCTAAGGAATATTACAAACAGGTGAAAGGTAAAACTAAGGAAGAAGTCTTTACCCTATGTGAAGAGCTGTGGCAAACCGGATATATGGATGAATCATTCATTGCTTGTAATTGGTCATACAATGTACATAAGGATTTTGAAGATAAGGATATACAGATATTTGAAAGGTGGATTAATTCATATGTAAATAACTGGGCATCCTGTGATACTTTCTGTAACCATACTGTTGGAGAATTCATTGAGATGTACCCTAAATATATTTCTACCTTAAAACAATGGGCGAAATCTGACAACAGATGGATGAAAAGAGCTGCTGCTGTTTCTTTAATTATTCCTGCTAGAAAAGGCCTATTTCTAAATGATGTATTTGAAATTGCTGATACTCTACTCTTAGATCCTGATGATATGGTACAGAAGGGATATGGATGGATGTTAAAGGTAGCAAGTAATATGCATGAGAAAGAGGTACTTGATTATGTGATGAAGCATAAGGATAATATGCCTAGAACTGCACTTAGATATGCTATTGAAAAGATGCCCAAGGAGTTAAAGGTTGAGGCTATGAAAAAATAAATATTAACTATTTGATTTCACTAATCAAAAATAATATAACTAGCTATCACGATGACCGAGTTAAGTAGCCTAAGGTTTCGACCGACCGCTGATCTCGGTCCTTTTCATTTTTAAGCATATTTCAATTCATATTATTCTGGTATTATTAACTCTATGAATATAAAAATAAAAAGGTTTGATAAAGAACTCCCATTGCCAGAATATAAAACAAAAGGAGCAGCGGCATTTGATCTCTATGCTAGAGAGACCACTACTATCCAACCCGGTGAAGTAGGATTAATACCTCTTAATGTAGCCATAGAAATTCCTCAAGGATATTTCATACTATTAGTTAATAGAAGTTCTACCTTTAAGATGGGTATTACTAGTGCTAATGGTGTAGGTATTGGAGATAGTGATTACTGTGGGGATAATGATGAATATAGATTTGCAGCACGTAACTATATCAATGAACCTGTTACCATAGAGAGAGGTACTAGGTGTTGTCAGATGCTAATACTACCTGTACAACAAGTAAATATACAAGATGTAGATCATTTAGAGAATGATGATCGAGGTGGATTTGGGAGTACAGGGAGTAAATAGTTCTATGCTATTTTACTACCGTAGATAATCCATTTCTAACATGTTTTCTAAACATATCAACATCCATCTTTTGTTCAAAAAGATTTTCAAGAATAACTAAACCCTGATGAGTAAACATATCCCATCCACTAGAAGTTATTTTGTTAAATTTCTTTGCAATATTTAGAAGATTTGTATCTTCTTTTTCAAATGTTACATCCGATATACATGAGAAGTTTTGTACAATAGCTTCTGTATACAAAGTATCTTCTTCACTTCCTCCAATATCAGTAATATTTATAAGAACATCCCCCTTCGTATCTTCAAGTTCTCCTAATGGTTTTACGACAATATCAAGATTGAGAGATTTCACTAACTCCTCTGCTTTTTCTACTGTTCTGTTTAATAAGGTTATCTTAATTGGTTTTAAACCCCTTTCCTGAATATTGAAAAGTAAGCCCTTAGCTACTATTCCAGCACCCACAATCACAACTTCTTTGTTATTAATATCACATTTCTCTTGTATAGCTCTTAACAATCCCTCTCCGCCTTGAGAATAACCTGTTAATCTACCATTTACATTTTTTATATATCCAACTCTTTGTACAAATTTGCTTACAGGATCTAATTCATCCAGCAAAGTAGGTAATTCGACATTAGACTCAAAACCTGCTGTGATTCCTCCAAGAAAATTGAAATCTTTTAGCCCTTTTATCAAAGGTTTAGGATCTTCGTCATAGTGTAATACATAGAGAGTATTTAATCCGGATTCTTCAAGAAATGGATTATATATATTTAACCCTCTTGGACTTGGCTTGGTATGTAGTCTTGCTATATACCTTGTATTCTCATCTATTTGCATTGTATTTAAAATATAAATTTAGGTTTCTCAAACGGCCATACACTCTTAATCCATTCTTTAATTTTTTCCATTACTTCTTTTTCAATATTCGAATATTTATTTCTAATCCACATATCTATCTCAACATCATATTCCATATCATCACATGGATACATATACAAACATCCTAAACATTCATCTCTACTGTTATTCAATATGGTATATGTAAATGAAGCTCGTTTTTGAAATTCTTTTTGATGATATCCCAAATCAACGGTATTTTGATACAAGGTATGTTTAGGATATTTGGTATTACCATTCTCATCTAGCATATCCATAACTGCTGCATAATCTAATTCTGAAATATTTATGGTTAATGGTAAGAGGATACAATTTGAGAGGACAAGTTCCTGAGGTATTACAAAGGTATCTGGTACTATTGGTTTTCTATACATTGCCATAACTATATATTACAACAATCTAATATCATTCGTATATCTTCCTCTACACTTTCCTTACACAAATGAAAAAATCCAAACCTAGTATCTAATTGGTTAGTATTAATCTCATTCATTATTAAATATGCAGACCTATTACATGGTCCATTAGTATTACTAGAATATTTATAGAATGTACTAGGTAATACAATATCCAAATTAGAAATATATTCCTCCGTACCATTCTCAATGATTATTCTTCTTCCATACCTATTTACATACTTAGGATCATATCTAGATCTTTTTGCATTTCTATTATTATCTGCTATCCCAATTACATATCTATACTTAGGTATCTGTTCTAAGAGTTTCTTTGTTGAGAATGTACCTGATACAAATAGTTTATCTATATGGTATTTCTCAGCATCTAACTCATACAATATCTTTGAGGTTTTACGGGTGTAATTGAAGAAGGTATATATGAGGATATTATTCATAACCAATATTATAATATATAATCAAGAATATAATATTTTTAACAATAATATGGATAACAATATTGCAGATATAAAAACACCCCAAATAGAAGAAATAAAACAATATCTGGATGAACTAGGTTGGAAGTACAGAGAAAATACAACAGAAGAAAAACCATATCTTTTGGCCCCAATGATGCTTAGTAACGAGGAATCTACTTTAGTAAGTTTTCAAATTTCAGGAGATTTTGTAATTGTATGTACTAATGGACTCTTCAGGGATATTCCAAAGGAGAAAGCTGCTGATATTCTTGGACTAAATGACATTATAAAACTAGTGAAAATCTTTGCAGTTCCAGAAGAAGGTTCAGAAGAAAAAATTAATGTAGATTTAGGCTTCGAGCTTTGTTATGAAGCTTGGAATAAGGGTACCTTCTTCATATTCATGGATATGCTTTCATTTGGAGCAGATAAGGCATTAGACTATTTTGAAGAGAAAGATATAGATCATAAATCTGACTATATACAGTTTGGAGATAATGAATAGTCTAATACGGCTATTTAATAACGATAATCCTCTCTCTTATATGGTCCGTTAGGATTTATAGACAAATAATTAGCTTGTTCTTCCGTCAATCGAATCAGTTTCCCCTTCAAGTCAGGAAAATTTAATTGTGCAACAAATTCTTCTTGTATTCTTGTTGGCTTATACACTCTCTTATCAGAATATACCTCAGGATTCCTAATCATAGATAATAACGCAACAAAATGATTACTAAATGTTATGGACATTACTCTTGGAGGATGCCCTGCTCCTCCAGTAGCATTAACAAGATAGCCATTACAAAGAAGGAATAATCCTTTTCCTGTGCTATCAACATATCTATGAAGCAAAGGATTTATTTCCTCTTTCCTATACTCGTCACTATTTAAATACTCCGTATTTATTTCCATATTCCCATGCCCCATATTGGCTAAAACTGCATCGTTTTTCATTTTCAGAATATCCTCTCTATCAATCACCTTAATACATCCTGTTGCAGTTATGAAAATATCACCTGTTCTACTCGCAGTATCCCTATCATATACTTCATATCCCTCCATATGGGCTTGCATCGCCATTATGGGATCAATCTCGCAAACAGCAACATGAGCACCCAATCCCTTCATTGTTTGGCAACATCCTTTCCCAACTTCCCCATATCCATAAATAATCACCTTTTTTCCAGCTATTTGTACATTTAATACCCTTTGAATACCTTCTATTAATGACTCTCTAGATCCATATATATTATCAAATTTAGATTTTGTAACTGCGTCATTAACATTAAAAGCTGGGCAAAGAAGTTTTCCATCAGCATACAACTTCATAAGTGAGGTAATTCCACATGTAGTTTGCTCTGTTAGCCCCCTAACTTTTGACATAACATCTGGGTGTTTTTCATGCAGGAATCTTGTAATATCACAACCATCATCAATGATATAATCAGGACCAGAAATAGAGCCATCAGGGTTTGGAAATTGCCAAGCTTGTTCAAAACATTCATAATATTCATCATCTGTCATACCTTTCTTTGCAAATACCGAAACATTTTCAGATACTAAATATGCACAAGCATCATCTAATGATGCGTACTTATTATCAGAACACCATCGGATATTGGCACCAAGGTCTTTTAAAAGCATTATGAAGTTTGCAGTCTCATAAGTAACCCATACACATCCGGTGATTTTAACATCTTTAAATGGCTTTTGACCTTCGAATAATTTTCTTATCTCAGATATTCCTGGCATATCACGAAGGGTATTTTGCACTTCAGTTTTTCCTTTATTAGCAAGACTAATATCGTTTATCCAGTAATTCATTTTGGCAGTATTTGGCTAATGATTTTCAATTATATATACTATCCTGGGTGTATACAATAGATTAGCCCAGCTCTAAAAATATAGGACAATGATCCGATCCATATACCTCCTTCAATATCCCTGCACTCCTTACATCCTTTCCTAGATTCTTAGACACTAGGAAGTAATCAAACCTCCACCCATTGTTATTCACTCTCTTTGGATCCCTCATATGCCACCAAGAATAATATCCTCCACCCTTTTGGAACATTCTAAAGGAATCTATCATACCTATAGATAACATATCATCAAACCATTTTCTTTCCTCAGGTAAGAACCCAGACATCTTACAATCCTTAAGATACATATCATCATGAGTATGACCAACATTTAAATCACCGCCTACTATTACCTTCTCACCTTTTTCAATCATTGTTTTTACTAATTTAAGGATCTCATTAAAATATTGGAGTTTGAATTTCAAACGAATGTCGGAGGAATTTCCATTGGGAGTATAGAAGTTGAAGATGGTAATATCCCCTACCTTAATCTTAATAATCCTACCCTCTATTTCTAGTATTTCATTTCCTACCTTGTTAGATATATCTTTAACATCCAATGTATTTTTGTAATACATTGCAGTTCCTGCATACCCTGGTCTACCGGAATCATTGAAGATACAGTTGTATCCATCTAAGTACTTAAGGAAGAATGATAGCTGGTCGGAAGTTGCTCTTAATTCTTGTATACCTACTATATCTGGTTGATAGTCCTTAATGAATTGTAAGAAGTTATTCTCACATGATCTAAGACTATTTACATTCCAAGAATATATTTTCATTATTGATTATATCATTCATCTAGCATTCACCTGACCTCCCATAGTATAATCCTATGTTCATTAACAAGTCAGTGAAATATGTGTAGCAACGTGCAAAGAAGATATCTTTTGGTATCTTGTTTGTACGTTGTTCACAAAAAAAATCTATGAAAGATATCTTTAAGGAGGATATCATGCAAAACCCTATTGATTCAGCATATAGCAATGCAGTGAAGATAGCTGAAGCTACAAAGATGAAGTTTTTCCTCTATCTCGAACAAACATGTATCGACGGGAGAGAAATATATGCCTTCAAAAGAGAAAGTATTGGCGGAAAGATAGATGAAGAGATCAGGAGGAAATGCCTTAAAGACATGATGAGCTTAACTGTAGATGGTAATCTGAGTGGAATTACACTACTTGGGGATCTAAGTGAAAGAAAAGGCGGTGTCCGAAATAATAACTTCATGGCCGTCGTATATGGTTGGGATAAAGGAGAAGAGGTAGATCGGATGTTAAGTCTTTTCTTCAGCTATTGTTTGGAGAATCCTGCCATGCTCGAATCGGTATTCTTCAACTACAAAAGTCTCGAGGATCGAGATAATGTTGCTGAAATCGATTCTCAATTGTATGGGCCTTACAAACATACCACCAAGGGGTTCTATGACAGGATGACGTTCACATTTAGCAAGGCATATCGGATTGTTCATCAATACGACAAGGAATCTCCTCATGACGAGATTACCATCTGTGTATTAACTCCTGATCCAAAAGCTATGATCAGCTATATAGCTAATAACTCAGGGTTAATTGCAAATGATTTTGATGGAGGGAAATTCTCAACAGGTCTTTTACTGCAAGGAAAACGAATTGAGATTTATGCAAGTCCGAAAGCTGTTTTATCAACATAGAAGAATATTTCGCTGACTGAAACCAAGGGGACACATATGTGTCATAAATGTGTGTTCCTTTGGTGTAAGTCTATTTTTTCTCCATGACCTGTACAATTATCTCACCCATCTTGTAACTAATATCTTCTGGATATCTTGGAGATTCTCCAAATTCCTGTCCATCATGTACATTTGCAGAAACACAAAGAATATCATGTAAAAATATCTGACACTCTTCGCTTGAAACCATGGAGTTTTGCATCATTGTAGAGATTCCTACGACCAAATCAGCTTCAGATAGCTGGTCACTAACATAATCTTCACCATTAGGAATAACTATTATTGATTCTTCATCAGGTCCTCCACTGCTTTGCATAAGGGAATATATTGTTTGTAGTCTTCCTATTCTCCAAAGTTCATGTACTAATTGCCCTTTAGAATATTCCTTTGTTTTGAATAGCTTCATAAGATCTCCAACTGTTAGATTGGAAATATATTCTTGATCCTTTGGATTTGTGAAAAAAGTAAAACCACTTATATAGCCCTCGGGTATTTTTCTTTCTTCTTGTAATTCTTCTATTAATTGAAAAGACATAGGGGTATTATATCAACAAACCTATAATATTTCTATATTCTTTTCTTACTATGTTCCAATATTTCCAACTCTTTAATGTCATCTTCATCAGCCACTCTAGCTTCTAGGATCTTTCTACTACTATTAAATTTTTTGTATATTTCCCTTACTTTCTTCTCCATATCCTTGTTACTGATTCTTCCCTTGCTATTAAGTACCTCTTTCTCATTAAACTTAATAATTTCATCTACATTCTCCTTCCAATACTTCATATCAATATTCTGCCTATTCTTAACCCTAAGTTCTGCCATTTCTAAAAATATTGTTACCATACGATTAAGATTATCTATTTCATCTTCATTGAGATAATTCTTTGCAATGTAGATATCTTCCTTTCTAACAATCTTACCTTGCCAATTGGTTAAAGCCATATTTGGTTGGTTAGCATCTGCTCTAGAAAGTATTATCTCGGCTGCCGTTTTACCTGTTACTGCATAGAGTAGTTTGTTTTGTACGGTAGCAAAGAACATTTGAGTTGCCTTGTCTGTTTTGTCATAGTCCTTACTAAGGGAGAAAAGATCTTTAAGCTTCTGGTAAAATCTTTTTTCCGAGGCTCTGATATCCCTAATACGAGCCAAGAATTCATCAAAGTAATCTGGTCTTCCACCTGGATTTTTTAATCTTTCATCATCTAAGGTAAATCCTTTAATTATGTATTCCTTTAATCTTTGGGTTGCCCATATTCTAAATTGGGTCCCTTGCAATGATTTCACTCTATATCCTACAGATATTATTACATCTAGGTTGTAATATTTTACATTAGATTCTCTGCCAAAACTATGGGACTGTCGGGATTCCCGACATACTGATTTCTCATCCAATTCGCCTTCTTTGAAAACATTATTTATATGCTCTGTTATGGTTGATCTTCCCTTACTGAATAACATAGCCATCTGCTCTTGGGTTAGCCATACGGTATCATTCTCCATCTTTACATCTATCTTGGTTTTACCGTCTTTTGTTTTGTATATTATTATCTCTGAGTTATTCATATGTTCAATTATACCAATATATTATGAACGATGTATGAAATGGGGAAGAAAATTTCCTGATTTTATTTAAAGAGTTCTTGTTGTTGTATGGGAGATAATGGTATGAGGATCATCTACTTGCTCATCCTTCTTTACTACTCCATCTAATAGGTGTTCTCCATTATCATCATCTGTTTGGAATCTATAGTCCTTATCACTTGTTTCATCTATATTATCTTCTCCTAAGGTATCTATTATTCTTTCTATTCTATATGCTTTTTACTTATCCTTTTTAGAGAAGGTATTATATGGAGGTTAGTGTATATTCTACTTTGTACTTACGTACTTCTTTGTTTTTGTTTGTTTTGGTTATGGTGTAGAGCATATGTATATTGTATATACATGGGGAATACATGTAAATATATAGGCTTTACTGTGGAATTGAGATATAATACCTAATTAACTTTGGCAGTCATATAATGGCAACAAACAAAGAGACACTAGAACAAACCCTTTTCAAAACAGCTGACAAACTTAGAAAGAATATAGATGCTAGTGAATACAAAAATATCACTCTAGGGCTCATATTCCTCAAATACATATCCGACTCATTTGAGAATCTCCATAACAAGCTTAAACAAGAAGGCCCACAAGCAGGAGATCCCGAAGACCGAGATGAATATATAGCAGAGAATGTATTCTTTGTTCCCCAAATCGCTCGATGGTCATACATACAATCAAGATCAAAACTTCCAACCATTGGAGAAGATTTAGACAATGCTATGGAAGCCATAGAAAAAGAGAATTCTTCTTTAAAAAGCATCTTACCAAAAGTATTTTCTAGACCAAACTTAGATAAACAATCCCTTGGAGGACTAGTTGATCTTGTAAGCAATGTCTCACTTCATGAAGAAGCAAAAAGCTCAAAAGATCTTCTTGGACGTGTTTATGAATATTTCTTAGGTGAATTTGCATTAGCAGAAGGTAAAAAGGGAGGACAATTCTACACGCCAAAGAGCATTGTTAAAACAATGGTAGAGATGATTGAACCATATAATGGAAGAGTATATGACCCATGCTGTGGTAGTGGTGGTATGTTTGTAATGAGTGACAAGTTTGTGCAAGAACATCAAGGAAGAAGAGATAACATATCCATATATGGACAAGAATCCAATGAGACTACATGGAGACTATGTAGAATGAACTTAGCAATTAGAGGAATTGATGGTACTCAAGTACTTTGGAATACAGAAGGATCATTCCTTAGAGATGTACATACTACTCTTAAAGCAGATTACATATTAGCTAACCCACCTTTTAATGATAGTGATTGGTCTGGAGAACTACTTAGAGATGATGCTAGATGGGCATATGGTATGCCTCCTACAGGGAATGCAAACTATGCTTGGATGCAACATATGATATATCATCTAGCTCCTAATGGTTCCATGGCTATGGTTCTTTCTAACGGTTCACTCTCTTCTAATACTTCCAATGAGGGAGAGATTAGAAAGAATATTCTTAAAGCAGACCTAATAGATTGTATATTAATGCTTCCTAAACAGTTGTTCTACAATACTGGTATTCCTGCTTGTGTATGGTTTGTATCTAGAAACAAGAAGGATGGTCTTCATAGGGATAGATCTAAGGAAGTATTGTTCATTGATGCCAGTGAGTTAGGATATATGAAGGACAGAACACACAAGGAGTTCACTGATGAGGATATTAAGAGGATTACAAGTACATATCATGAGTGGAAGAAAAAGGATAACCGATATGAGGATGTTAAGGGGTATTGTAAATCTGCTTCTTTGGAGGATATAGAGAAGAATAACTGGGTACTTACTCCTGGTAGGTATGTTGGTATTGAGGATGAGGTTGATGATGGTATTCCTTTTGAAGAGAAGATGAATAAGTTGGTAAAAGAATTAAAGGTAGAGATGGATGAGGGGAAGGTATTAGATGAGAAGATAAAGGAGAGTTTGAAAGAGGTTGGGTTTGATATGGAGAATATTTAAGTTTTTAATTAAAAAATATGGCTCAACAGAGATCTACCAAAGTAATTATAAAAACAGCGATACCAAGCTCTAGACCAGCGTCACCAACGACCTCCCCTGTTCAACCAAATAATAATCCTTCTAATCCACCTAAAATCACAGAACCAAAGAAATGAATGATGAAGAGATAAAAAAAAGAAACAAATACAAATGGAAACTTTACAAAGATTTAAGTAAAGAGAATTATCTCCTAGCAGAAAGAAGACATATTGACGCCGTCGATTATTATAATGAGAATGACAAAGCATTAAATAATAGATTGTTTTGGTTTGCTGGAATTTCGATTAGTATTTTGCCAATAACAATAACGACAGAAAGTATGAGACCTTCTGGAGATATTGAAACGGTTCTTTTCCTAACTTTTGTTGGCTTATTAGCACTCTCCATAATACTTGGAATTGTAAACCATTTTACAGAAGCCAGCTTTTGGAAAGATAATTATGAGAGATGGGGTCTAGCTATGGACAGCTGGAATAAACCAAGAAATCTCTCTTTGAATCCAGACTGTACTCCTGAGAAAGAGTTTCAAGAATGTCTTGGATATCAAGAAGGTTTGTTTGCAAATGCAAAGAAACAAGCAAATAAAATAGTACAAAACTGTCAAATTGTAACTGTGATACTAGGATTTGTTTTGGAGGTAGTTTATATACTTATTAAGTTGATATAGCTGTCAATGCATGGATGATCAAATCGATACAATTTATGATAGATATGGAAAGCCAGTACTAAGGCTTCTTAATAATGGTCGGTTCGTAACCTTTGGCGGAGAAAGTGTTGGGTTTCTAGAAAATGCGAATGCTTACAATTACGAAGGCAAACATGTTGGGTGGTATGAGAATGGTATTCTAAGAGATCACTATGGACGATGCGCAGGTTTTGGAGAAAATCCAATAGCTATTGTCAAACCCTTCCTCCCATTCAAACAATTTAAGCCTTTCGCAGGTTTTGTTCAATTTGAGCCATTTAGACCATTCAGACAGTTTACTCCCTTTCGTCCAATAGATTCATATGGCTGGTCACAGTATGAAACAATTCAGTTGTTTTTTCTCTCTCACTAATGCCAACAGACAATACAAATACAACTGAATTGACGGTAGCAGCATTAGTAAATGATAGCATTTCTGAAAAGAAAAAGGAGCTAAAAAGCTTGAAGAAAAGTTTGAAACAGGAACAAGATAAGACGACTGAGCTTCGTGAAAGGATTTCACATTTAGAATCAGATAATAATTTATTATCGTACAAAACAAAAAGGGCTTGGGTTAAAGATGTTTTTAAAACGATATATAGTGCGTTATTTGGTGCCGGAATAAGTTTATTTGTTACACCATCAGAGCTAGAATGGTATTACAAGTTAGCAATAGCTATTTTAGGATTAGTCGGTTATATTTTAACCGTACTTATAGACGACAAAAATAATGATTAACAAAAAAGTAAAACTTGAAGATGTTGTAAATGTCATATCAAAGACCTATCAATTCAAAGACTCCGAACCGGTTATCTTTATCAATACTGGAGATATATCAGAAGGAAAATTCCTCCATTCAAACAGATCATATCCATCTTCTCTTCCAGGGCAAGCAAAGAAATCTATCAAAAAGGGAGATATCCTATTCAGTGAAATAAGACCTGCAAACAAAAGATATGCTTTAGTAGATTTTGATGCGGATAACTATGTAGTATCAACTAAATTGATGGTACTTAGACCGAAAGATAACATTGATCCACAGTATCTATATATATGGTTGACGATGCCCTCTACTTTACAAAATTTCCAAATGATTGCAGAATCGCGATCAGGTACATTTCCTCAAATAACTTTTGATGCTATTAAGAATGAGGAAATACCATATCCTTCCCTCCCCGAACAACATCGTATAGCTAATATATTATCTTCCTTTGATAATAAAATAGAACTATTAAAAAAAGAAAATAATACATTAGAAGATATAGCACAAAGTATATTTAAAGAATGGTTTATTAAATATAACTTCCCTAATAAAGATGGTAAACCATATAGAGATAATAACGGAAAGATGATAGATAGTGAATTAGGATTAATACCAGAAGGATGGAGAGTTGGAAAGTTGGGAGAGTTTGGAAAAATTGTATGTGGAAAGACTCCCTCAAAGAATGTTTCTGAATATTTCAATGGTATATATCCTTTTATCAAAATTCCAGACATGCAGAATATGTTTATTATGAGAAGTGAAGATTCATTAACAGATCTAGGAGCAAAACAACTATCTGGGAAATTACTACCTTCTGGATCTATTTGTGTAAGTTGTATAGCAACTATTGGAAAAGTTTCAATAACTACACAAGACTCTTTCACCAACCAACAGATAAATACAATTATTCCAAAAGAAGGAACTCTTGAGTACCTTTATTTTACATTAAGTAATATGAAAGGGTATCTTGAGCAAATTGGAAATAGAGGATCTACAACATTCAATATAAATACGAATATGTTTGCAACATTAGATGTATTAATCCCAGAGCATAATGTATTAAGAATATTTAATCAGATTTGTGATAAAATTTTTATAAAGACAGCTGCAAATAATAAAGTTCTGTCAAACCTAGATCAACAAAAAAATATATCTTTGTATAAATTAATCAATTAAAAAAATGCTTAAATTAAGAAAAATCCAGTTCGTCATATTTCCTAAAGCAGTTGTGTCTGCAGACTTTATTAATAATTACTCTGAAAAGATAAAATCTTTGATCGGTGGGCACGAAACGATTTTCGGTCTTCCACAAGAAGCCCCTCCGGATATTCCAAGATTAATAGTAAGCGATGAAAAGACTAATTTTATATTTACATATAATCGAATTGACCTTATATTCACAAATATATCTGAAGAAATAACATCTTTAGAAAATCCTTATTTAGAGAAGATAAAAGCGGTTTTTAAAGAAACTCGTGAGAATAGAGACATTTTACTCGACAAGGTAGGAATTGTCTTTGATTTTATACTTACTGGAGAAGATTCTTCTATCTTATGGCAGGATTTGATAAACGATGATGCCAATAGATTTGCACAGATTCAAGAGGAGAAATCTCTTAGAATTGTTACAGAGAAAAACGATCCCAATCATCTTGAAAAGACTCAGCATTTACTATTTTCACAATATAAAACAGAAAGTGATGAACTTGAAACTCTTATCAGTATAGATCTTAATAATATTCACAAAGACTACCCTATTAATTCTGCGGAGAAATTAAACACCTTCTTAAATGAAACAAATGATGATATCTTCAACATTATAGATAAAATAGAAGCAATTTATACACAAGTATCATGACCAATTTCGAAGAATTGAAATCAAAAAAAAGATCTACATTCTCAATACCATCTCAATCTTCAAGCTCAATAGAAAACAATCGCGAGACATCTAGAACAAATACCATTGCCTTATCAGGAAATGATAAATTATGGAATGCGCAGCTAAGACTTTATGACAAGATTATAGAGATGGTAGCAACTTCCATGGAGAAATTGAATAAACAAGAGGCTAGGTTAAAATCACAAGAGGAATTGCAAGAAGAAATTTCAAAAAATATCCAATTAAGCCAAAAAGATTTGGAAAAACAAAACGCAAGGATTACTGAACACGAAAAGAGATTCAAAATCCAAGAAAGATCTCTTGCTGAACAAAGTAAAGGGAATCTTGAGTTATTCGGAATTTTCGCTTCTATATTCACCTTTATCTCAGTTGAGATAAAAATTCTAGAGTCCGCACAAGGAATTTATCAGCTCCTCGGTCTAACACTTATATTAATAGCTGGAATACTACTAATGATATCTTTGATTTTTCTTTCCTCAAAAGTTTTGCTTCTAAAAGAATCATTAAATAAAACTAAGAAAAGACTATTTCTATGGATATTTATATTTTCCGCTATTTGTTTATTGGGAGGGATATTTTTCTCTTCCCTTGGAAATAATAATTTAACCATTAACTTTGGGAATTCTAATAAAGAACAAATTAACGAATTGAAGCAACAAGTTCAAGAATTAAAATCAATCATCACCCAATAGCTC
The DNA here is from genome assembly GCA_903906305.1 of uncultured bacterium. Classification (GTDB taxonomy): domain Bacteria; phylum Patescibacteriota; class Dojkabacteria; order SC72; family SC72; genus UBA12078. The sequence goes on from CAIVJR010000006.1 coordinate 17,919, forward strand.
ACATGACCGAATCCCAACTCGAAAACAACATAATACAGTTACTAGAGAATGAAGGATACACCCATATCTATGGACCAACCATAGCACCAGATATAACAACAGCAGAAAGAACCTCCTTTGAAGAAGTCATCCTAAAACAAAGATTAATAAACACAGTAAACAAACTAAACCCCAACATTCCAGAAGAAGCAAAACAACAAGCCATAAAACAAATAATAAACATACACTCCATAGACCAAACCGCAAACAACGAATCCTTCCATAACTACATAACCAATGGAATAGAAGTAGAATACCTAAAAGATGGATACCTCAAAGGAACAAGAGTCATACTCATAGACTACGAGCACCCAGAAAACAACGAATGGCTCTGTATAAACCAATACGTAATACAATACAACAACCTAATAAAAAGACCAGACATAATACTCTTTGTAAACGGATTACCCCTAGTAGGAATAGAACTTAAGAACCCAGAAGACCAAAACGCCACACTAGAATCAGCATACCACCAATTCCAAACCTACAAAAACTACATCCCCCTCCTCTATGACTACAACTCACTACTAGTAATATCAGACGGAGTAGATGCCAAATATGGGTCACTAACAGCCCCACTAACAAGATTCATGACATGGAAAACCAAAGATGGAATACAAGAAGACCCAATAACAGAGCCACAAATAAATACACTAGTAAAAGGATTACTAAACCATTCAACCTTGTTAGAAATCATAAAAGACTTCACAGTATTCGAAAAAGAAAAGAAATATGATGATGAAACAGGACTAACAAGAATAGAAACAACAAAGAAAATAGCAGGATACCATCAATATTTTGCAGTAAAAAAAGCTATACAATCAACAATCCAAGCCTCATCAGAAGACGGAAATGGAAAAGCAGGAGTAATGTGGCATACTCAAGGATCCGGTAAATCCCTCTCCATGGTATTTTACGCAGGAAAAATAGTACAAACCCTAAACAACCCAACAGTTGTTGTCATAACAGACAGAAATGACCTAGATGACCAACTCTTTGACACATTCGCATCATCCAAACAACTACTAAGACAAGAACCAATACAAGCAAAAACAAGACAAAACCTTAGAGAGCTACTCAACACCACAGGAGGAGGAATCATATTTACCACAATACAAAAGTTCTCTCCATTTGAAGACGAAGACACATACCCACTACTAAGTGAAAGAAAAAATATCATAGTCATAGCAGATGAAGCACACCGATCCCAATATGGATTTGGAGCTAAAACAAAATATGTAAAAGATGAAGAAGGAAATGAAGTAGGAACAAAAACAACATATGGAAATGCAAAATATCTTAGAGATGCCCTACCACATGCATCATTCATAGGGTTCTCAGGAACACCAATTGAGAAAGAAGATCGATCAACACCCGCAGTATTTGGAAACTACATAGACATATATGATATATCACAAGCCGTAGAAGATGGAGCAACCGTAAGAATATATTACGAAAGTAGACTAGCAAAGATACACCTTAAAGAAGAATACAAACAAGAATTAGATGAATTAGTAAATGAAATTGAAGAAAGTGAAAGCACAACGGCTACAGAAAAAGCCAAAGCCAAATGGACCAAACTAGAAGCAATCGTTGGACATGATGAAAGAGTCAAAGACATTGCAAAAGACATCCTAGAACACTTCACAGCCCGTGAGGAAGCATTCCAAGGCAAAGCCATGATCGTATGTATGAGTAGAAGAATAGCTGTAAAAATGTATGACGAAATCATCAAACTAAAACCTGAATGGCACAGTGAAAACAAACAAGAAGGAAAAATGAAGGTAATAATGACAAGTTCATCTACAGATCCATTAAACTGGCAAATACATCACACAACAAAAGATGACAGAAGACACTTTGCAGAAAGATTCAAGGACCCAGAAGACCAATTACAAATAGTCATAGTCAGAGACATGTGGCTAACAGGTTTTGATGCTCCATGTGTTACTACAATGTATGTAGATAAACCAATGCAAGGCCATACACTCATGCAGGCAATTGCTAGAGTAAATAGAGTTTACAAAGAAAAACAAGGTGGATTAATAGTCGACTATATTGGTATCGCCTCAGACCTTAAAGAAGCATTAGCCATATATGCAGATAACGGTGGAAAAGGAAAACCAACACTAGATATTAACGAGGCTGTAGCTGTAATGAAGGAGAAATATGAAATAGTACAAAACTTACTCTGGGGATATGAATACAAACGATACTTTACGACCGATGTTAATGACAAATTAAGAGTCTTACTTGAAACTCAAGAATTCATATTAGGTAAAGATAATGGCAAAGGAAAAGATGAGTTCATTAAATATGTAATGGAACTCTCAAAAGCCTTCGCTTTAGTCGTACCAAATGTAGAAGCACTAAAGATTAAAGAAGAAGTCGGATTCTTCCAAGCAGTAAAAGCAAGACTCGTAAAATATGAACCAAAGGGAGAAGGAAGAAGTGATCAGGAGATCGAAACTGCTATTAGACAACTTGTCGACAAGGCTGTTGTTTCGGAAGGAGTGATAGATATTTACAAGGAAGCAGGAATTAAGAATCCAGATATTTCTATCCTTTCTGAAGAATTTTTAGAGGAAGTAAAAAATATTAAATACAAAAATCTTTCAATAGAGCTTTTAAAGAAACTCTTAAATGATGAAATAAAGATACGATTAAAATCCAACTTCCTACGAGGAAAGAAGATCTCAGAAATGCTTCAGGAAACCATCAAGAAGTACCAGAATAATATATTAACTTCTGTAGAAGTACTTAATGAACTTATAAAGATAGCTCAAGATATACAAAAAGAAGATGCTCATACGAAAGATTTAGGATTAACAGAAGAGGAAGTGGCATTCTATGATGCACTAGCAAACAACGGAAGTGCAAAGGATTTGCTAGGAGATAAAGTATTAAGAGAAATAGCTCAAGATTTATTAAATCAAATTAGAAAAAATGCGAGCATTGACTGGACTATTAGGGAATCCGTCCGAGCAAAATTAAGAATATTGGTTAAGAGAACACTAAGAAAATACAATTATCCACCAGATAAACAAGCAAGTGCTACAGAAATGGTGTTAAAACAGGCAGAAATGTTCACACAGAACTCTTTAGAATAAAAACTTCATTCATAAGACTACCTTTTCTTGTAATATAGATTACCCTATAGTATAATATGCTGTCGCTCGTTGACAATATAATCAGTAGAATTTAAAAATTCATATCAAGATTTTTTTCTGGGAGGAAAAAATGGAAATCCAAAAAGCACGGGCAATGGCACAGCTTTTCTCTGTGTATGGGAAAAAAGATAATACCCCATGTATACCAGCGGATCTCTTTAGTGGGTTAGCTAATGAGGAAGGCAAGCTTATGCGTGCCGTTCTGATGTGGCTTCTCATTAATCCAGAGGACGAACTCATTGGATTGAGTGTCCGATATATCCATCATCACGATTTTGAAACACAACAGGCTAATGCAGTAAGTATTGCAAAAGCTACCTTGTTAGGTTCAGAGCAAATGCAGAATTACATTCTGAATAAATATCAGATAAGTGATGACAAATTCTGGGTCGGCTTTGAAGATTGGGAAGAGGGTACATTAGGATTCGATAACATGAATTTCATTTTCAAGACCAATAATCCCCATCTCATGATTGGTTTCTTTGCAAACGAAATACAAGGCATAACAAGTTGCCAAGGAAATGATCCAAAAATCTACGCCGATGGCAAGAATGGAACATCAGTATGTGTCCAAGCAAATAAGATATAAATAGTTCTACTGATTAAACCAAGGGACACATATGTGTCAAACACCGTGTTCCTTGGCTAGTCAGAAAATTTCTTAGTTATTTTGTTTAGTTATATCCTTCGGATTCTGATTAGGTTGTACTGATTTCTGCTGTTCCTTTTTCTTCTTCTTACTTGTATACCCTAATACCTTCTTTAAAGAATATAGATCTAATATATATTTGGTATATCCCTTTAATAATGTACTAAACCTCTTGTTAGCAGCAATAATCTTTTCTAATTTGTTATTCTTCTCTAAATATTCAATTAAACATAGGAAATCCCCATCCCCTGTACATATAATGGCAGAATCATAATTAGGATATTCAATCATAGTATGTAATACCATCTCAGCATCAACATTACCTTTGTAAGTAGTAACCTCATCCTTAGTAACAGCCAATACCTTCTTGTATATAACTATGAACCCTTCCTTCTCCAATCTCTTGTACAAATCCTCATTAGTATCAATATACCCAATGAATAGGTATGCCTTCTCTACACCAAATGTATTTCTAAGATATTCCCTAAACTTACCCCAATCCATATTCCATCGTTTAGCAAATACACCCATATTTATATTCTGGCTATCTATGAATGCATATATTTTCTTTTTGTTTTCCATATATTTCATTATATACCCTTTAGAGGATTAAAACTAAGGATGGATTTATGCATAGCCCTATAGTATAATATATCTGTTAGTGATCTTTTACAATCAGTGGAAACTAAGAGAAATTATTTTCTCTTATTAATATATCAAACCCTAATCTTGTAATACCAATAGGAGGATTTACAATGTTATCAACGTTTAAGCGTTCAAAGAACTTAGCCGACCTATTCTTCGGTGTAGCAAGCTTACCAGCTCATGTCACCTTCATTGAAGCTGACAAGGCAACGGGAAGAAAGAAAGTTAATTTTCTCTCCGATTGGTCTGGACCTGAAGATTTAGAAACTGAAGGACATATTTATGGTCCTCAAAAAGCAGAAGCTTTGCTGAAATTTGGTGCATTAACAGGCATCAGTACAACCCCTATCGGGGACAGCAAATATCATGGTGGTATTAGAAATAATAACCACATTACTGCAGTATCCGGCTTTGAAAACGATGAAATTGACGCAATGTTTTCAGCCCTGTTTGACTTCAGTTTTAACGAAGAAGTACGGTTACATCACGTAGGATTTAAGTTCGCGAAGGACGAAAATCGTGCCATCGCAATGGAAATAGCCCTACGGGACACCATCGCTTTAAACAGGCCCGCATCTGACCATATGAGATATTACATTGGTCACAATACGGGACTCTCTCCGAATGGACGTTTTTGGACAGAATTCCAACAATGGCCTGAAGACTTACCTCGAAACGGTATCCATGTGGACATCGCCACTACCAATCCTGAATTTTTGCTCAGCTATATTAGCAAATATTCTGGCTTAGAGGTCGAGTTCTGGGGAAGAAACAAAAATGCTCCTGCTGGACTTGTTTCAGGGATTGAAAAAGGTGTCGAAATTGCCGTAATGGTAAGGCCCGAATGGACTGATCCTATTACCTGGCGATAACACATTTCCACTGATTAAGCTAAGGAAACGTATACGTTTTCATACATGCGTTTCCTTAGCAACATCAGACATATTCCCTTAACAAAAATATCCCTTTCAAAAAGGAGTATAATATATATGTAGTAACTAAGTTCAGTACATATATACATATGGAAGACTTAAATATACTTACCCCCGAAGAGATAACTAAATCTCTTGGACAGATCCCCGGATGGATATACAAGGATGATAAAATTTCTAAAGAATTTGTCTTCTCTGATTTCCAAAACATAGTTTCTTTTGTACAGAAACTAACACCCCATTTCCAAAAGATAGACCACCATCCAGATATTCATATATATTACACAAGAGCTGTATTTGAATTACAGCGATTCAGTGTAGGACAAGTTACTCCTAGAGATATAGAGGTAGCAAAGTATATAGATAGGGAGTATGGAGAGATAGGAAAGTAAAATCTAAATACTGATATAATGGATAATAATATATATCCATATATCAATGAAAGACTCTTTCACAACCTCTAAAACATATTTTGAAAGTCAAAAGCACGCTATA
>CAIVJR010000007.1 GCA_903906305.1 uncultured bacterium
AATATTATTATCAATAAAAAAAAGAATTTGCAAAATAAAAACTTTCATAGGTAATTCTAACACGGAATTTGTATTGGTGGTATACTTTTTGTATGACAGATACCATTTCTAAAATATTGAAATATGAGAAAGAGGGTTGTTATTTTCATGCTTCGCCTAATCCAGATATAACAGTTTTAGAACCAAGACAGGCAAGTGATGTTACGGATGAGAAATTTAATAGTGATTTAGCTGTTTATGCTTCCAATACTTCACAAACATGTATTAAAGGTATTGTTAGTGCAGGTCACAACTTAAATGGAGTTTGGGGAATTTTCCCTGAGAAAGAAAATACTTTAGTAGCAAAAATTCCTAAATCATGGAAATCAGAAGTGGAGAAGAGTACTGGCTTTCTTTATATTCTTCCATCTGAATCATTTACTACTGATAATCCTGGAAATTGGCAAGTAAAGAGTAATACAAGTGTAAAACCAATAGACAAAATACCTGTTACATTTAATGATTTTATAGCATTGGGTGGAGAAGTAATTTGGACAGAAGAATAAATATGAAGCATGAGATGAAACTAAACTCTACCGCTTTTGGAGGAGTAAAAAAGGGAATTCAGAAATATGAGACTCGGTTATTAGATGAAAAAAGAAGTAAGATCCAAATTGGAGATACAATCATTTTCTATAAACTTCCTGATTTAAAAGAAAAAACAGAAGTTAAGGTTACAAATATCATCAGAGCGAAGAATTTCAATGAACTATTTACAATGTTTCCAGTAACTGAGGCAAATTGGCCATCAAATTTCACTATAGAAGATTGTGCGAAATCAATGGAAAAATACTATTCAATTAAAGATCAAAATAAATACGGAGTGGTAGCTTTCAAGCTATTAATCTCCTAGTTCAATTTCTTCCATATAATGATATAATCTCCACATATAGATTATTTAATCAAACCATATTCATGGAATTACTAGAAAGAACCCATATAGGGGAATTAGCACAACACATAGGACAAGTTATTAGAATAAGAGGAAGAGTAGATACCATAAGAGATCAAGGCAAAATCATATTCATAATGGTAAGAGACAGATCCGGAATAGTACAAACAGTAGCATGGTTTGGAGACGAAGAAGTATTCAAAACTGCAAAAACCCTAACCGCAGAATCAGTAATAGATATAACAGGAGAAGTAAAAGAAGCAAAACAAGTAGCATGTGGATATGAAATAGGGATAAAAACATTAAACATAGACTCATTAGCACAAACCCCATTACCAATAGCAATAGAAGCAGAACATACAGATAATGTAACCGCACTAGACAAAAGATTAGACTCAAGATGGATAGACCTAAGAAGTAAAAAGAACCAATTAATGATGGATGTCGCTACCACAATGGGAGCATCATTCAGACAATATTGTGTAGATAACGGATGTGTAGAAATCAATGCACCAAGAGTAATCAGTGCAGCAAGTGAATCAGGAGCAAACGTATTCGAAGTAAAATACTTTGACAGAAAAGCATACCTAGCTCAATCTCCACAGTTCCACAAACAGATGGGAATAGCATCAGACTTGGAAAGAGTCTTTAACATGGGACCAGTATTTAGAGCAGAAAAATCATTCACAACTAGACACTTAACAGAATATACCAGCTTCGATGTAGAACTAGGATATATCGATTCATTCAAAGATGTATGTAAATATGAACAAGAAATGATCAAAACCATGCTTACAAATGTAAAAGCAAAGTATGGAGACAAAGTAAAAGAAGTATTCGGTATAGATATCAAAGTACCAGAAGGAGACTTCCCATACCTCACAGTAGCAGAAGCTAAAGAAAAACTAGCTCAAGCAGGTATAGAAAGTAAAGATACCGGAGACTTCTCCCCAGAAGAAGAAAGAGCAATGGGAGAGATAATGGAGAAAGAAACAGGATGCGAATTTGTCTTTGTAATTGATTACCCACATGCAAGAAGAGCCTTCTATCATATGAAGAATGCAGAAAATCCAAAACTAGCATTAGGCTATGACCTATTCTGGAAAGGTATTGAAATTACAACAGGTGCACAAAGAGAACATAGATTAGAAGAATTAAAGAAGAATGCAACAGAGAGAGGAATGGAATTAGATGGACAGCTTAAAGATTACCTAGAATATTTTGAATATGGTTGCCCACCTCATGGTGGTTTTGCAATTGGAACAGAAAGAGTCCTAATGAAGATGTTAGGCTTTGGAAGTATCCTAGAAACCACATACTTACCTAACACTCCAAACAGACTAGGAAAACTACTCTCTAAAATTGCGGTTGAGAAGAAGAAATAACTCGGTTATTCATCTTTCTAACTCTTTGTGATATACTACTAATTGAAAGTAATACAAAGAGGAGGGTGGGGATGAAAATTCTCACCTTTTTTTTTGAAAGAACTATTTTAAATATAATTTTTAATAATAATTAAACCATGGCAATGACATCAGAATTTGTTTCTGCAATCAATCAAATAGCATCAGAAAGAGGCATTGAAAAAGAAGAAATCTTTACAGCCTTAGAATCAGCAATATTGGTAGCATACAAAAAAGAAAAATTCATGGATCTCAACCTCTCTCAAGAAGAGGAAGAATCTATGGGAAGTAACCTAACAGTAGAGCTTGATAGAGAGACAGGTGAGTTTAAACTCATAGCTACAAAAGAAGTAGTAAAGAAAGTAACTGACGACAATACTCAAATATCAGTAACCGAAGCAGAAATGATCTCTCCAAACGTTGAAGTTGGAGACTCAATTCAATTAGAAATGCCTGTTGAAGATTTTGGAAGAATTGCTGCACAGACTGCAAAGCAGGTTATCTTACAAAAGATGAGAGAATCAGAGAAGGAAGCAGTATTAAGTGAATTTAGCGACAAGGTTGGAGAAGTATTCAGTGCTTTGATGCAGAGAATGCAAAAAGGACAGGTAATCTTCGAAATTGGAAAAGCTACAGCAGTAATGCCTCAGGAAGAGCAGATTTCTAATGAATTCTACAGATTAGGTGAAAGATACAAGGTATTGTTGAAATCTATCGATGATTCCGAAGTCATTGTTTCTAGAGCAGATCCTAAGTTCTTAATTGAACTTTTCAAATTAGAAGTTCCAGAAATTGAATCAGGAGTTGTTGAAATCAAAGCTGTTGCAAGAGAAGCAGGTTCTAGAAGTAAGATTGCAGTCGTATCTCATCAGGATGGTGTAGATCCAATTGGATCATGCGTAGGTCAGAGAGGTATCCGTATTGCAAACGTTATGAATGAAATTGGTGAAGAGAAGATTGATATCATTGAATGGGATGAGGAACCAAGAAAGTTTGTTGCTAATGCATTAAGTCCAGCAAAGATTGACGGAGTAAACCTAAGTGAAGATACAGCTACTGTAACTGTTGATGAAGATCAACTATCATTGGCTATCGGTAGAGAAGGACAAAATGTAAGATTGGCATGGAAGTTAACTGGATTCAAGATTGATATTGTTGGAAATGGAGTTAGAAAAGAAGAAGCAGTAGCAACACCTATGGCAGATGAAGTTGCACCAGAGGTATTACCAAAAAAGAAAGCTACTAAAAAGAAAACAACAAAGAAGGATAAAAAGGAAACTCCTGTTACAGAAGAAATAGTTGTAGAAGAGGTAAAACCAGAGGAAGTAGTAGAAGAAGCAGCTAAGGAAGAATAATAACTTTAAGGATTAAATAATGTCTAAGAAAAGTCAGAATACAAATCAAGATGGTGTAAGGGTACCAATAGTGACTATCTTAGGTCATGTTGATCATGGTAAGACTACAATATTGGATAACATTCGAAAGAGTAATGTTCAAGGTTGTGAAGTTGGAGGTATTACTCAGAGGGTTTCTGTGTTTACAATATGTGCAAAAGGCGAGAACAGAATTACATTCATTGATACTCCAGGTCACGAAGCCTTCGATCTAATGAGGTCTAGAGGTGGAAGTATTGCAGATATCGTATTGTTGATTGTTGCTGCAGATGATGGTGTACAACCACAGACTAAGGAATCGATAGAGATCATAAACCGTTCTACAGCTAAACCAATTGTTGTCATTAACAAATGTGATTTACCAGATGTAGATATTGCAAAGATAAAGCGAGAATTGGTTAGTAATGGAATGCAGGTAGAAGGATTAGGAGGATCAGTTCCTGTTATTGAAGTATCTGGAAAGACTGGAAAAGGAATTCCTGAACTCTTAGACCTAATACTTCTCGTTGCAGAAGTAGAAGGATTGCAAGAGAGAGATGAGTTGCCAAAAGGAGTTATAGGGAAAGCATTTGTTTTAGAATCAGTTAAAGATCAATCTAAGGGAAATGTATCCTCTATGGCCCTAATTAGTGGTCATATATGTGAAGGAGATCTCTTTGGATACAGAATAGGGAAGGAATATTTCATTGAAAAGGTAAAAGGAGTAATAGCTGAGGACAATGCAGACCTATGTCTCTTAGGTGGTGGATGTGGTGGAAAAATCTTAGGAATATCCAATTCGTTAGAATTAGGTACAGAGGTATTTGTATTAGAAAAAAATGATGAGAAATTCTTAAAATCCTTGTACAAAGAAGTATCTACAGAAGCAATAACAGAGGAAGAAGCATTGGACGATTTCTTTGGTGATCAGTTAGCAACTAATGACAAATTCTTTAATGTCATTGTTAAAAGTTCTTCAGAAGGGTCTTTGGAAGCATTGAAGAAGTCTTTAGGTAAGATTGAGGAAGATGGATATACAGCAAAGATAATTAAGTCTGGAGTAGGAAATATTACTCTTCAAGATGTAGAAATGGGAAGTCTTTCAAAAGCTATTGTATTAGGATTCGAAGTTGGAATGGAAAATGGTGTTAATGAATATGCGAAGAATAACAAGGTTTTGGTAAGAACATATGACATTATCTACAAACTTCTTGAAGAGGTTAATGATGTTGTCTCCCTTATGTCTTTACCAAAGGATGTTGAAGAAGAAATCGGAAAAGCAATTGTTAAAACAATATTTGTACTCTCGAATGGTACTAAGGTATTTGGTAGCAGAGTAGAGAGTGGAATAATGAAAAGAGACTGTAGATGTGATGTTGTAAGGAAAGATGAAATACTTGGAAGTGGAAAGATTAAGTCATTAAGAATCAACAAAGATACTGTTACAGAGGCTAAAACAGGATTTGAATGTGGTATACAACTGGATGCTGATATTGATATCCAAGAGGGTGATGAGATATATTGTTTCAAGGTGGTTAAATAATCATTGACCTAGATATTGTGAAGTGATACATTTTACATGTATAAATTTTACTGCCTAAATATATGCCTGGAGTATCTGGAGAAAATGAATCTAATTATCAAAATGAAACATCATCAAATGAAACGAATCCTAGTCTTGTGGCTGCCGCAAGAAATGGGGAAATGAATTTTACTCATGATCCTGAAATGCTTGGAAGCGTTGCCCCTGATAGAGAAGATGGAATGGCAGAAGCAGCTTTTGAGGCTCAGCAAAATGCTGAAATTGAAAGACTTGCAGTGGAAGCTTCAGCAATTAGTCCTGATTTTGAAAATGGTATAAAGGTAGAATTACAGGAAACAGCAAAGGAGACTTTGAAAATGAAGATAGAGAGTAAGGTTTATGACTTCTTAACAACTGTGGAGAAAAAGATAGGGAAGAGTTTAGTTATGAAAGATATTCGTGAGAGTTTCGCCTTTCAAAAGTCGATGCAGAGGGAAACCGGAAGTGGATATTTTATTCCAGATGTAAGACTTGGAGAGAGGAATCTCAGATCTGGTAAGGAAGCCGTTGATTTTGTTCCTGGTGGTGAAAGAATGAATGATTTTGGTGGCCTTAGAGATGCAAAAATAGCGGAGAAACCTACTGTGGATTGGGTAGGACAACTTAGTAATAATATTGAGTCAGTACAAAAGATAAGTGGAAGTGTACGCCATGGAGCAAGTATTGCTGAACGTAATATTGAATCTTCTGCAATCATTAACAAACTAGAAGAATGGAGGGGAAATATAAAAGCAAGACAAGAAAGCGTAAGAGGAGTAGCTCAGTTAGTGAGTGCATATGGAACTGTAGCATAGAAGATATAATTTATTAAAACCAATACAATGACACCCGAAGCTTTAAAAATCAGAGAATATATCCTTAGTAGCGCAATCTCAGATAGTGCAAAAAATGAAATACTACCCTTACTTGGAGTCATAAGTACACCAGGAATAAAGGAAAGAATTCTTAAAATCTTAGAAATAGAAGGTAAGGCAGCTGATCTAGAAGAGAAATTTCTAAATTTGGATATAGATAATCCCCAGGGAAATACTCAACAACAAGTCCCGGTAATGGCTCCTGTCCAACAAGCTCCTGTAGCTACACCTGTCGCACAAGTGCCACCAATGCCTATGAATATACCAGTACAACAGCAAGGAACACCTGATATTGCTGTCCCAGCACCTGCACAAGCTAATTATGATACTCAGTCAATTAATCAGTTAGAAGATCAATTGAGACAAATGCAACAGAAGTAAGAAGTATATATTAAGGTTATGCCAGTTGTAGCTTGACAGATGACCTATAAAATTATACAATATTCTCTGTCCTTTTTTTGGACTTCGCTTGTAATTAAGAATACATAATGATAATCTTAAACTAGATATGTCACTAACAATAGACGAAAAACTAAATACAGTAAGTAAGTACGCCATTCACGAAGGTGATACTGGTTCTCCAGAAGTACAAATTGCATTATTAACTCTCCAAATAGAGAAGTTAAGCGAACATCTAAAAGATCACAGAAAAGATAATCACTCTAGAAGAGGATTGTTACAAATGGTTGGTAAAAGAAGAAGATTGATACAGTACCTCAAAGATAGCGAACTCTCGAGATATACCGAATTGTCAAAGAAGTTAAAGGTGTAATAACCTTTTTTCCTCTTTCTTTGTAAAAACTTTCCAAAACATATAATATTGATGACTGTATTATGTCATCGATATATTTAAATTATATTTTTTAATTAATTAAAATGGTTTTAAACGAAATAAAACACGAATTTGAGATAGAGGGAAAGAAATGTACCTTTGAAACAGGTAAACTTGCTCTAAGATCAGAATCAGCCATATTGGCAAGAATGGGAGATACAGTAATAACAGTAAATGTTAATACTGCAACACCAAAACAGGAATCAGATTTTTTTCCACTTTCAGTTGAATACATAGAGAAATTCTATGCTTCAGGAAAGATAAATGGATCTAGATTTGTTAAGAGAGAAAGATTCCCAAGTGATGATGCTGTTCTCAAAGCAAGAATGATAGATAGAGCAGTAAGACCTCGATTCCCTAAAGACTACAGAAATGATTTGAACTTGATTGTGACAGTAATGTCATATGATAGTGCATGTGATCCTGTACTTTTGGCAATCAATGCTGCGTCCGTTGCATTAATGTATTCTTCCGCTCCTTTCTCAGGCCCTATCGCAGGTGTCAGAATGGGAATGGTTGAAGGAAAAGCTGCAAGTATATCTAAATCAATGGATTTAACAACTCCTGAAGAAAAGATGAACTATGTTGTAGCAGGTGATGGTAAAACATTCACAATGATTGATGCAGGATGCTATGAATCTACAAATGAAGAGATAATTTCAGCAATGAAAGAATCTTTGAATTTAATGCAACCATGGATAGCTGCACAGAATGATTTCCTCAAGAAATTGGAAATGAAGGACAAAGCATATACATCATATGCAACTCCAGAGGAAGCAATCGATGGTGTTAAGGAATTCTTAACAGAAGCAAGAATCAAAGAAAATCTTCAAAAAGCTAATGACAAGATTCATGAAGCAACAAAAGAAGAAATATTTACACAATTTGATGGTAAATTCTCTAAAGCAGTTTTAGCGGAGGCATATGATTACCTTCAAAAGAAAGCTGCAAGGAAGATTGTACTTGAAGAAAATACAAGAGTAGATGGTAGAGCTATGGATGAAATCCGAGAGCTTTACACAGAAGTCGATCTCTTACCAAGAGTACATGGATCTGCACTCTTCACAAGAGGAGTAACTCAGGTTTTAACAATTACTACATTAGGTAGTATGAGAGATGCAAGACTAGTAGATGATATGGAAGGTGAAAGAGAACAGAGATATATGCATTTCTATAATGATCTTCCATTTGTATATGGAATCTGTGACAGAATCAAATTCTCTCCAAGTAGAAGAGCAATTGGTCACGGAATGTTAGCTGAAAAAGCTTTAGTTCCTGTATTACCTACAGAAAAAGAATTCCCATACACAATGTTGGTAATGGGTGAAGTACAAGGTGAAAATGGATCAAGCTCAATGGCTTCAGTATGTGGATCTAGTATGTCATTAATGGCAGCAGGTGTTCCAATTAGAAAACCAGTTGCAGGTATAGCATGTGGATTAGTTGTAGCTGATGACGGTAGCTTCAAAGTATTAACTGATATGCAGGGTGTTGAAGATTTCTATGGTGACATGGACTTCAAGATTGCTGGTACAGCTGATGGCGTAACTGCAGTACAGATGGATACTAAGACTCAAGGACTCTCTATGGAAATTGTTGAACAAACATTCAAACAGTCTACAGAAGCAAGAGCAAAGATTCTTGAAGCAATGAGTAAATCAATTGCCCAACCAAGAACCACTATGTCTGAATTCGCACCAAGAGTAGCTCAAGAGAAAGTAGCTACAGACAAGATTGGTGAAATAATCGGGCCAGGAGGAAAGAACATTAGAGAACTTTCCGAGAGAACCGGTGCAGAAATCGAAATTGAAGAGGATGGAACAGTTAATATCTATTCCACATCTCAAGAATCTCTTGATGAAGCTGTTAAAGCAATCAGAAGATATGATTTCAAACCAGAAATAGGTACGATTTACGAAGGTAAAGCTGCATCTATAATGCCATATGGCGCATTTGTAGATTTGGCACCAGGTATCTCAGGTCTAGTACATGTATCTGAACTATCTGATGACTTTGTTAAAGATGTCCGTGACTTCATTAATGAAGGAGACATTGTTAAAGTCAAAGTCGTTGGTATAGATAACATGGGTAAGATCAAGTTGAGTATGAAAGGTTTAGATAAGAACGAAGAAGTAACAGCAGTAGCTTAGTTCTTCTTTATCTTAGCTATGTAAAAACCCATCATCTTGCTGTTAGGAATGACTCTCAAAGTCTTCTTAACAGCGGGATTGAAGGTATTACCACTCCATTTTGTGATTCCCTTTGATGTAAATCCTTTTTCTCCTGCTAGATCGATATCAATATCTTCTACAGTAGCATTTGGGAAATGTTGTAAGAGGAAAGATATAACTCCCTCGTTCTCTTCAGGTTCCAACGTACAAGTAGAGTAGACCAACGTACCACCAGTCTTTAATGTTCTAAATGCAGATATAATCAAATCCTTTTGTAAGAAAGAATTCCTCTTAATCTTATCCAACCCCCAGAATCTCAAAGGCTTCTGACTATTCATATAGATCATACCCTCTCCACTACATGGCGCATCCAAAAGTACTCTATCAAAATATTCAGGATATTTTTTACCGAATTCAGCAGAATCACTGTATGTAGCCTTAGCGTTTTTTGCACCAAACTGATACAAAACATTCTTTAAGGAAGAAACTCTGCTCATATCAATATCATTTGCCAATATCTTACCCTTGTTATTCATCAATGCTGCAATATGCGTAGTCTTACTCCCAGGCGCAGCACACATATCTAAAACGTATTCTCCCTCTTGAGGATCTAAAACCAATGAATCTAAAATACTAGAAAGATTTTGAATGTAGAATTTCCCATCTTGATATTCAAGTGATTGGGATACTTCAGATTTGTCATAGTTTAATACATAGTAACAGTTTTTAGCCCATGGAATCTCTACTAATTTGTACTCCTTGTCTTCCAATGCTTTTTTAGTAGCTTCAACATTTCCTTTTAGAGGATTTAATCTAATTGTAGTAACAGCTCGAGAAGAAAAAATACCCATGATCATAGGTTTAGGAACCATTAAGATACTAGCCATTCTAGAGATGAAAAGATTCTCCTTGGTAAAGAAAGTCTTCTTTTGATTAATAGGTTCTTTTCGTGGCTTTTTGTAGTTTGTTCTTTTAGACTTTAACATTATATTTCTTCCTTTATATACTTAATTATACTTCCAATTACTAACCCAGTAGTCTCTGTTCTTAAAATATTGCCTCGTAATTTAACAAATGTAAAATTCAATTCCTTAAATACATCTAAATCGGAAGAACTCCATCCTTTTTCAGGACCAATAGCTATGTATACAGGTTTGTTTTTTACATCTACTTCATTTAGAAATTTTGCATCGACATTTTCAGTAGCTAAACATATCTTAACTGCATCTTCTTCAAAATTGTATTCCAAAAGTTCCTTTATCCTAATTGGTTTTTCAATCATAGTAGGGAAGGTATTTCTAGATTGATCTGTAGCATCTCGAATTATCTTGTTCCACATACCATAGTCCTTGATTGCTTTACTCTTACCTCTTAATGAATATCTTGTTTCTGTAGGTATGATTTTTTCAATTCCGATCTCTACACTTTTTTCAACAAAGTAATTGAATTTTGTATCATTGCTTAATGCTTGTATGATTGAAATGCTTGGTACATATGAGTTTTCTCTAATACCACGATCTTCCAAAACTTGTATTTCTACAGAGTTTTTTTCCATATCTGTAATTTGTGCAATGTATGTATTTTGGTATGTTTCTACCTCAATTACATCCTCAACCTGGAGCTTGTTCTGAGAGAGTATTAACTCGCTGTCCGAATCGGATAGGTGGGTTATGTCTCCTACGCTTAATTTGTGTCTTACAAAATATTTTTGCATGTGCTGATTATACCATTATATTTGACATATCTCCCATTATTTTGTTTGATATATGTATATATATTAATATTCGTATCAATCTGCTCAAATGGGTATTAAAACACAAAAAGTATTAAGACTGATATCAAAAATAATATTGATATTGGTAGGTGTAGGATTAATTGGTATTGCAGGATACTATGTTTACAAATCCATAGCGTTTAAACCCCAAAATGTTGTAGTTACAAATATAACGGATGGATCTGCTACAGTGACTTGGACGACAGCTTCCCCTATGAAAGGTATTGTGTATGTTAAGAAAGACAAAGCATTACTTCCTGGACCTCTTGGAATTGTAGGATCTAGTATGGCGTATGATGATAGGGATGTGAGTGATGCTCAAAAGGCTTGTGTTGATGCATTTAACAAGAAGGCTTCTGAAACTAAAGATTCTACATTTAGTGTAAGTGGTAGTAACTTTGATTGTGAGAATGCTAAGGTTTCTAAGATAGGATCTTACTACTCCCACAGTGTGACGATGACTAATTTAGATGAAAATTCTACATACAATTTTGTAGTTGGAGATGGTATATGGAGTTTTAAAGAGAGTTTTTCAATAGTTAAAACATTTACTGTACTAGATACTGTTGGAGAACCTATGCCTGTATTTGGAAGAATAACTGGTGATGATGGTACATATTCTAGAGATGCAATAGTATATATTACTTTTAATGATGGTAGTGAGGGTAAGGATAGTATTGTTTACAGTAGTGCTGTTAACGATGATGGTGGATGGTATGTGGATGCTTCTAGTGTTAGAGATGTGCAAGGGAATGTATTACCACTTGAAGTCACAAATGATACCTTTAGAATAAGGGGAATATATTCTAATTATGGGAAGAGCGATGAGCAAAAGTTTATATTTGGATTTTTTGAAGTTACAACTTTTGATATCTTAGTAAAGAAAACACAGCCAGTAAGTAGCTCGATATTGGATAGGTTAGTTATGGGAGCTTATGCAAGCTGTGGAAAAAATACTTCTAACCAAACAGTCGCAGGCGTGGCTCCTGGGGGGTATATTTGCACTGACGACGAGGGAGGGTGGAAGAAAGCTACAGCAGCAGAATTGGCAGCGGAGGCATCTACAATTGGTGCTGGAAATGTACTAAAATTAGCAGCAGCCGAAAATGGGGGAGTTGTACCCCAATCCGTCTTAAATACATTAGGAGTGTCTACAAATGAAGCAAAGTATATAACAAGCCAACAATCATCAGTGGCATATTGTAATGGAACGGAATATTGTTCGAATGGCAATTGCTCTGAAACTGAGGGAAAGTGTGGATATAAAGCCTCGAACCCAGCCCCAGGTTCGTCACCGTCACCATCTTGTTCCCCAGCTAGTTGTACGCCGACTAGCACTGCATCTTCAGTGATTTGTGTTGATGGAGTAGTTAAATCATTTCCGAATAGTACATGTGTGAGTACAACGAGTACCAGTGGCACAACATCTCCAACTCCTACATATGTATGTACAGAAGGCTCATGTAATTCTTCTAACCAGTATTGTTCGAATAATTCTTGGAAATTTATAAATGAAAAATGTGGATATTACACAGGTGCTAGTACCAGCGCAGTGTCACAGGAGAAATGCAGCATTGTCGGAAATTATGATGCAGAAGGCGGATTGCTAACATGCTCGATGTCATGTAACAATGGCAAATCATTTACGATGGGATTAAGCTCATGTAAAGCCATAGTATCTGAAGTAGTTCTTCCTCCTAATATTGCAGCAAGCGGTACACACCAGGAAATACCACACGACATAGTTGTGTCCCAGATTAAGATCTTAGAACTGAGTATTCCAAGAATAAAGAAATTGGCAGAAAATACAGATTCGATTAAAGATTTGTTAAAGGATGAAGTAGAAAAAATGGAAGCACAGAATCTTCCCAACTCAGGTCCTAATTCCACCCAATTTAATGGATATTGTGAAATAGCAGGAGGAACTTCTAATGCTCTTGCCTATCCATTTAAGTGTGATTTTTCTGGAACACAGAATAAAAATCCTTTTGTAGTTTCAAAAGTCTATGCAGCTGAAACAGCTACTGTAAATTCGTACGCACTGTATATGCCTGAGTATGGAATGTATAGCTTTGAATTGGGAGACTATACCATGTCTTCAAACGTTTCTGACGGTAAAACAATGTATCTCTTCTATGTAGAAGCAAACGATGTTGAAGGCTTCCAAATGCCAGCAGATCCAGATAATCCAACATCTGAGGAAGACATAGTTCTAAGCTCAAGTGCCTCAGAGATAACCTACAAACAAGAATCCACAGCTCAACAATATGTAATTAAAAAAGGAATAAACATCATATCCTTTGACTTTGTACCTGTATCAACAGACACAGGAGCATACACAGCAAAAGATGTCATATCCCAAGCTTTGGATAATGGTGTAGAAGTCCAATACATCTCAACCTTCGAGGGAGGAAGATGGAATAGTGGATATTCATGCTCAAGCGATACATGTACAGGAAATAATTTCACCATAGTTCCAGGGAAAGGATATTTAGTATATGCAACTCAGGATGGAACAGTAACAATACCCGGATACAACTTAACCTCCTCAGTACCAGTAGCATTCTCAGCAGGATGGAACCTCATAGGAGTACACGGATATACCACAGCATACACAGCAAGATCATTCATAGATTCGATAAACAAAGTAACGGGGTTAACTGCAAACAATGTATCATGGTGGCCTACATCAAAGAGCAAGTATGAAGGAGTAGAGGTAGACAATGGAACACAATATGGATTAGATTTCTCAATAAGTCCAAATAATGGATATTTTGTAAGAATATCTAAATTTGCACCAACAGATACCAAGTGTAAATCCTTGATCTGGAATGCAGGTGGAAGTCTAAATGGAACTTGTGGAAATACAAAATAACTAAATTAAATATATTTAAATAACATGGATACAATACCACCAGTATTTTGGATGATAATTGTTAGTGTCTTGACCATAATGGTATGTCTCATACTCTACTATGTAGCTATGCTCATAAAAGAGACTAGAACGACTGTAGCAGACGCAAGAGATACAATGAAACAGGCAACTAAGATGCTTCAACAATTAGAACTCATAGTCAATGATGTTCAAAGCAGTGTTTCCACAATCAGAGGAACAGTTGAAGAAGTAAACCAATCAATATTAGCTCCAATTAGGAAAATAGCTGGAGGAATATTAACAGCATCTGCATTCCTTGGAGGTCTTAAGAAAAAAGAATCAAGAACTGAAGAATAACGTTGTATTTCTCCGTATTACTAGCTATTATAGTTATTAATGAAGATTGCTCGTGTACCATCAAAAAAACGTAATATATTAACGTTAATAATACTAATTGTCGGATTACCACTTTTAGTTTATGCCTCATACCAAGCCGTGCAATTGGTGACTAAAGCAAGCGCGAATACTGAACCAAAGAATGTATTGTTAACCAATCTAACAACATCTTCCATAACTGTTACCTGGACCACAGATTCTCAAACAAGAGGAACCGTAGCTATTGTCAAAAACAACACGGAAGGAACACCAGTTATAGATACTAGAGGAAATACAAAAAGATATACCCATTTTGTAGAATTAACAGGCTTAGAACCTAATACAACTTACAGTTTTGTGATCACTTCGGATACAACAAAATACACAGCAACAACAGGTAACAGTAAATTTACATTTAAAACTGCAGCTATAACTGCGGAGACACCAACACCCAACCCAATTCACGGATCAGTGGAGGATGTCTCTGGAGACGATGTTCTTGTTTTTGCAGTTCTAAAAGACAAATCGGTATATCCTGTATCTGCAACCATGCCAAGTGGGGGAAATTGGATTATGGATCTATCAGCATTTAGAAAAATTTCGGACAATTCATTAGTAATATCAAATAGCGATACCAATATTGTTCTTGTAGCAATATCTGCAACTGGGAGTGGAGATATGTTCTCAGGCTCTTACTCAGAACTTTTTGATAGTAATGGGAAATTAAAGAGTACTCAGGCTTTCAATATTGGAGAAAATACAGAATTGTATTCATCTTTCCCGAATACGGCTATGTTACTTGCAGAAAATACTGTAGTTGAAGAAGACAATGAAGATCCAGTTGTTGTTCCAGAAGAACCAGAAGAAGAAATTCCAACAGAGGAAGAACCTACAACAGGAGGACGTACCTTTAGATTAGTTAAAGATTTGTCATGGGAGGATATGGTTGTAGCTGGAGGACTAACATGGCCATACGGGGCAAGTACGGTACAAATAACGAATTTAACCGACACGGGATTTACAGTAATATGGGCGTCACAGAAGAGCGAACAAGGATATATTAACTATGGTACAAGTTCGAGTGATCTTTCAAGCCAAGGAAATGATGAAAGAGATGGAGTAACTAACAGGGGCACATATTACATACACAGTGTATCTCTAACGAGGTTGCAACCTGAAACAAAATATTACTTTGAAGTAGTGTCTGGAACAAACAAATTTGATAACAGTGGAAAAAAATATACGGTATCAACATTTGCTACTTTAAGTACACCTCCTTCATATGTATCCATAACGGGAACGGTTAGTAATATGCCTGAGAGTGAAGAGGGGATTGTGGTTGGATATATTAAGGATATGGATGGTACAGGTACTGCTAATCAAGCTGGTCCGATCTCTGCAGTCTTAGATGAGAATGGGAAATGGATACTTTCCATAGCTGATAGTAGATCTTCTGATGGGAGTGTGTATTTTGAATATACTTCTGCAGATAGTATGTATTTTGATATTCTTAGTACAATACCATCGTTTACACCTGTAGCTGTGTCTATGAATGGTATTACAGGGAAGGATATTGGGCTATCTATTAGTACAAGAGAAACTACAACTACGATACCTAAATTATCTAACTATGGAGTTATTTAATAGTTTACTAGAAACCATTATAATATCTGATATAATCAGGGACTTGCATGTATACAGAACATAACCAAACAAAGAAAAACAAGAAAGCGTTATTACTACTCTTAGTACTTGGGGTATTTGGGTTTGTGGCGTTTAAATATACCAAGGTTAAGGATATTGTGGCGAAGGATAACAATATTCAAACTTCAAATTGTTGTGGAACAACAGTTGTAGATGAAAGTAATGAATACACATCTAAGTTTTTCCTGGTCGACGATAGTGGGGAAATATCTGATATAACTCCTGTAAAATCTCCATCTCAAAATACTGTACTAGGAGCATCCACAGGTGGATGTACAACAAATAGTCTATACTCGGGAAGTCTGGCATGTGTAAAGAGCAAGGATAATCAATTTAGTATAAATGGAAAAACATTCTTGGCATCTGAGGTTAATATAACGATGGATTGGATTACTGCACCATTGATCCTCTTTTCAGGATCGAGTAAGTATGATATAGCGAATTCGAATAGGAATAACCCAGGAGTATATAAACCTGCTGGGGAACAATTTAGTAAAAAACAATCAGATGTTGTTACAACCCCAGGCGAAGGACACGATGAGGCCGAGGCAAGGTTGGCTAGTGCTCCAATAAAGAAAAGCTTTGGTACGGAGTATTCTATTACCACGTCCGATACGCCCAATTCAGAGCCACAGGGTGATATTGTAGTCAATAAATATGTCGAAAGTGATTGTGTAGAATGTGGTAACATTTCAAATCCTAATCCTAAGAAAACAAATGATTCCTCCGCTGTTTTTTCGGCAATCAATTTCAAAACTCCTGGATATATGGAAACAGATGATAATGTCATTGAAATTGAGGGACAATGTCCAGCATATCGTGATTTTAGTATGCTATCTATAATTAATCCGACCGTTTGTTCAAATCCGTGGAATATTCTGACAGGAACTTTAGCTTCCCTTTTTCCATCTCATGACTGGAACCAATGTGATCCTGAAGAAGATACTGGATGTGTAAGCTCACAAAATTTAGTAGTAAAGATGAATCCAATTTTTAAAGAAACAAATTCATATATGGATGCTAGAAATTCTTCTGCCATGGATCCTAAGACTGCAGAATTATATGTCCCTATATATGTTCTAACACCATGTACAGCCAGAGTAACAGGGAAATCTAGTTCCTTTGACGTTAAAGTTAAATGCGTATGGGATATGTCATATCTATTTTATGAAAATGCTGCATCTGCCTATGATAGTAATCCTGGATCAGATGATACAATGAGTGATGAACAGTTTATGGAATACTTAAAAACCGAAACAGTGAAAAGAGGATCAGAAACACTGATTTCAATGTAATAATTTAAATTAATTAAATATTTAATATGAGTTACGTATCAAAAACCTACGAATTTCTAGGAAAAGTTGAAAGTCTTTTTAATAGGAAGATGTTTAAAACTGCATTCATAGCAATTTCTAGCATGTTCCTATTCTTTGGAGTTATGAATGTATATGCACAAGAAGGTGAAAAGATTTCTCCAAACTGGGAAGGGACGAAAGCATTTTACAACGAAGCAAGTGGAACAACAGCAGATGAAGATAACATGACAAGCCATTCGGGACAATTAGGACTAAATACTGCATGGGTCGTATTGGCTACATTGGCCCCAGAATATACTGAAGGTGGTACGGTGGTTATGAACAATCCCGATATTCCTTCTGATTTGAAAATGGGACTATTAGGAATCTCAGACCAAGCATTAGCATTTGTGTATCGAAATCAGGGAAATGTTAACGTCGTGGCACATTTGCAAGAAGAATGGGTTCCAGGATATAAAGAAGCAAATACAGGATTGTATGCAGGCAATGGAGATAATACAACCGGATATGAAAGCTTAATGCAATCAGGTATCTCACCATTGTGGAATCAAATGAGAAATATAGCGTATGTGTTTTTTATCGTGATAATGATTGTAATAGGGTTCATGATTATGTTCAGAAGTAAGCTAGGGGGTCAGACAATGGTATCAATAGGGAACACAATTCCAAGTGTTATTGTCAGTTTAATATTAGTAACATTTAGTTTTGCAATAGCAGGAGTGATTATAGATTTTGGGGGAGTAATAGTGAATTTACTTTACAATATATTTGATGAAAAAAGTGTTTCAATACAAAATATAGGGCAACTATTTTCTGTACTTTTTAAAGGAATGGATACAGAATTAGTAAATGTCTTCAATGGAAGAGTTGCTGATGTATTAACGGGTTTCTCTTCATCTATCTTTGAAGGATTTGTTAATCTCCTCTGGGAGATAGATAAATCTTTGTATATGGGTATTATAGGAATCCTTGCACTTCTAATCGGTATGGGTGTTGTTTTTGTTGGAGCTATCAAACTCATCATAGTGTTGTACAAAGCCTACTTTGAACTTTTGTTAAATGTAGTAGTAGGACCAATAACTATAATGCTTGGAACATTACCAGGAAAAGAGAATATGAAGATGAACTGGCTTACAAGTATAGTCAGAAATGTTTTAGTATTTCCAATTGTGTATTTCATAATCAATATTCCAGTATATCTAATGCAATCCAGTGGTGTAGCATTACAGTTACCTGAGAAGTTAACTGGTGCGAATCTTGAGAGTGCGGTAGGAGATACTGCAACTATATCTTCTGAAGCAGGATATTGGGGACTTGTTATAGCATTTGTTCTTAGAGTATTTGTTCTCTACTATGCAGCTCAAGCTCCTAAATTTGCTGAAGCTATTGTGCCTGTATTAGAAACAAATAGAGCAGCTGCAGATGCTATGGCTAGTGCAAAGATGGGTATGGCAAAGATTCCTTTGATTGGTGGATTGTTCGCAGGGAAATAGCATAATTTGAATATAGACTTAAATAGCTGATGGGAAAGGGTAAGAAGCCAAAAGGTGAAGAAGAGGTATTAGGTCAAATATTTGACTTCATATTTAAGGAGGCTAAAAAGAAGCCGGGTAAAAGAAAACCAATTAAACCTACAGGAATATCTACATCAGGAGAGGTTGTTGATGGGCTGGCTGCAGCACTAGAACAACCTGGATTGTTTGTTAGCGACCAAATTCTTTCAAGTCTGAATGATTCTTTAACTATAGAGTTTGGAAGAATCAAGGCGAATGAGTCGGGTTCTCAAAATGCTAAATTCACAACTACAAGTCTGATAAGCTTCCTATCTGATCCAAATAAGTTTTTTGATAAACCAAAAGAAGGAGCCAAAATGGGCATAAGAGATGCAATGAAAGCTGGATTTATGGGTAGAATTCAGCAAGAATTAATATCTAATGCATGGGCTAAAAAATATAATCTTGATCTAGATGCTAGAAAGGCAATTAGAGGCCATTATGAAGCTGAGAAGATAGGTCGAGAAGCAGAAGCGCAGAGAGCTTTCGCAATGTCAGCAGGAGCTGCTATTGGTGGAGATGATAATTCCAGAAAAAATTATGTTATAAGCAGAAGTGCAAACCTTGTAGGAAAGGAAATGTTTGGAAGGGATGGATGGGAGTCCATGAGTGAGGCAAGGAAGATTGCTTTACAACAAGCAATCATTGGAGGAAATATCGCTGTGAAAAAGTTTATGACTAGTACATATGGTGACCCAAGTCTCCGGATTGTGACTCCAAGCGCAAGACTTGGGGCAATTGCTTTATCTAAATATGATAATTTGGTAGCAAGAGGTGGATTGAAAATTTCTCCGACAGGTTTCAATAATGGTGATAAGGGAATTAATCTTCTTGATTTAAATACTTATAACAAGTTAGAGATTGGAAATATTAAGGGGAGAATCCGTGATATGGAAATATATATCGCAAGGAATCCAGGACTAAGCATAAATGAGAAACAGAAAATTCAAATGGGGATTGATAAACTGCAACAAGCAAGTGTAATTGTAACTGGAAATCATTTAGACCTGGATAAAGTTCAAGAATCGAAAATAGAATTGAGAAGGATGGTTGAGGACTACAAGTCAAAACTTGAAGCTGCGAAGCGAGCTGGGGATCAAAATGGAGTAAGGTACTACAAAGATCAAATAAAAAATTTAAAAGAGGGAGATAGACAACTTAATGCTTTAAATTTTTGGGGGAAAATAGGAAAAAGGGAAGGTCAAATTGATTCACTAAAAGATGTTCTTGGAGAAGGACTTGCCCCAAATGCACTATTAAGTGTATTAAATGGATCTTTGTATGATAAAAACAGAAATAGCTTCTATCTTCCAATAAAAGAAGAAGAAATTAGTTTTGGATCTCATACATGGGATTTAAAAGATGAAACTGGAACAAAAAAACCAGAAACTCACGCTGAAGAAATTACATTCTTTTGTGCTGCTGATGGAGCTAACAAATTATCCTCTGCATATAAAGCTTATTTAACAAATATTTACTATCTTACTCCCAGATCTATTTTAAGAACGCTGTTTGTTAATGGAGAAGGTTTTGTATACCTTGCTTATCTTAAAAGACAACGCTTTATTACGGAATACGGTGTACAAAATTTAGATTTCGTTAAGCTCTTAAAAAATGATAGTACTTTGCTTACAGAGTTATCAAGGAAGGGATTAACGAAGGGTCACATTGCTAGTTTAAAATTTAGTGGAAGATTAGCACAAATCTTTTCTTTTGGACAAAGAAAAAGAGATATGATCAAAAACTGGATGGATGATCATTTCTTCAAGCAAATGAGGCAAAAAATATATAACAGTTTGATAAAGAAAATCACAGATGCAGAAGCATTAGCATTACTGAAGACTTGGTTAGCAAAGGGTGGCTTTGAGATTGTAGCAAAGGCTATCGTTATAGGTATCCTTGATGCATTAGGAATTGCCGCTACTGGTGGATTTGGATCATTCATCGTCCCAATTTTAAGTGTTATTGTCGTCGATATATTATATGGTCTTGTTAAAATTGTAGTACAAGTAGTATTACTTGTAGCTCTGGGAATGATAGGCTTTATATTCTTTGTTTCTTCTGGTGCTAAAAAAGACTTTGACGCTCAAACCTATGCTTACACTAATGTTGTCCCTGGTGAAGTCGTTACTAATCCAAACTTTAAAGGAACAAGCCCAATTATCCAACCAGATGATCCAAGCAATATTGGAAACTTTGTAGGTGGGACTCTTCCAGATGGAGAAAAATGTCTCTTGGGCTCCGGAAGTTTCCATTGTACTCAGGGACCATATGGTAGTTATTCACACCAAAGGGTAGCAGCAGTAGATATAACAGGGGTGAACTATTTCTATGCTCCAGCTTTCTGTGGGAATAATAACTGTAAAGTAACATATTCAGGATCTACATCCTGTACTAAT
The DNA here is from genome assembly GCA_903906305.1 of uncultured bacterium. Lineage (GTDB taxonomy): Bacteria > Patescibacteriota > Dojkabacteria > SC72 > SC72 > UBA12078. Next base: position 21,143 of record CAIVJR010000007.1, read on the forward strand.
GGTTATGCAGGAGGAATGATGATATTTACTGCCTCATATGGTGGAAATACATACGAATTTAAGCTCATACATGTACAACCTGGTGCTGGAAGTGGAGCAACACTCTCTTCTGGGCAACGTGTTGCTAGAGTGATGACAGTTCAAGAAACTACAAATGCTTGTTCTTCCGGAATGCATCTCCATTTACAAACGAAGATGAATGGAAGTGTAGTGAATCCAAGAGATGTATTAAACAACAATACTTCAAGCGGAGGATTCTCATGTAGCGTAAGTGTATGTGATCCATAATTTGAAAAATATTGATAATGGATAAAAAGAAAAAATTAATTCTGTTAGTAATTATAGGAATATTTGTAATAGCCTTAATCATAGCCTTGTATCTTGTATTTAAATCTCAAACCAATCCATATCCTAAGGAAGCTATCAACCAGGAATCGCTTAATTCAACTACGGAAACGATTGCTCTTGGAGATACCAATATTGAATCCTCAGATGGTTACCTATACACAGTTTCAAAGATGGTTATGGTTGAAAAAGTTGGAGAATTTGCATACAGCCTTAGCCCAAAACTAATACAAACAATCAATGAAAAAGGATCATACTATGAATGGCGTAATGGAGAGGATTATGTAATCTACGAACTTGAACAAAACACCGTTATCTTTGCTTTGAAACAAGGGATAACTTGGAATGAGGCAAGTATCAATGGATACTCCTTCACGCAATTTACTAAGAATTACTTTGGGGAAAGCTGGACATATTCAACCTCTGAAAGCGAAAAACAACCAAGTGGAGAAACAATATACTATGCAAAAAGACAGATTGAGGGAATGAATGTAGAAATGGTTTTAAATAACCAATCTACCGACTATCTTGCGACAAAGAACGGTAAAATAGTATACGGCAAAATCCTACTATCAGATCTTGCAAAAGTAGAAGGTAAGCTCCCATTAATCAGCTCTGAAGACTTGGATAAATATCTCAATCTTGAAAGCTATCCAAAGGAAATATATCCAGAGTATGGACCAATACAAAATACAATACTCTCAGCAGTTGATTACAAAAGCGAAGATTTTGATACAATAGTGAAAACTATCACAAATTGCAAAAGTTCATCTGCATCAATTATATATCTGTACAAATCTCTCACCCAAGGCAATCTAACCCCTGTATACAAACTAGATTTACAGTGTGAGATAACATATAAAGATACAAAATACACAATTCCTGCAATCGGCTACGTTAATGCAATTGACCCAAAATATGTATCTACGGCAGAGTAAACTGTGATACAATAGGTCTATGAAATCACTCTTCAAACTCATCTTTACACTCCTCCTTTTGCTAATTCCAGCAAAGATTTTTGCATATACAATCAACACTGTAACAGATCAGAAATTTGACGCAACCATTGCAGACCAGACACAAACGAAATATGTAACTCCAACAACAATATATATATCCCAAATAACTACAACCTCACCCGAACTGCAGAAAAATCCATCACTTTGGGTTAAAACATTGTATTACTATTCCATAACCAGATTACATTTTGCTGATATTCCATACAACTATCTTGTTGATACTAACGGTGCAATATATGTAGGACGAAGCGGAGGAATAGGCGCTAACCCTGAGCTCAGAGATGCTCAAGGGAGCATCCTAATTGGATATCTTTCCAATGACTCAATATTAACGAACAGAGCTTCAACATCACTCCGTAACCTTGTAGATTCAACTGCTTCAACATGGGGAATTTCAAGTCTTTCAATAGTAAAACTTACAATTTCTCAACAAGAAGGCCAATTAAGTAAATTAGTACCAGAAGAACTAAGCGGAGAATTCAAACAATCAGTATTGGATACATTCTCAGGATGGACAGGATATACCTCTGAAAAATTACAATACAAAGCCAAGGTAGAAGAAGTTACATACAACAAAGAAGTAACCATAGGTTCAAAATTACATGTAACTGTTAAAGTAAAAAATTTAAATGATTTTACATGGTTAACAGACAAAAACCCAATATATATATCTGCGAAAGATGTAAAACAGAGTAAATTTGCCATAAATGGGGTATGGGATAGTTTTACTAAACCAACACATATCTCCGACAATGCAATTCTTCCAGGAGAAACAGCTACATTTGAATTTGACCTCTCAGCTCAAATAGCACCAGGCGAAACATTTGAAAAATTCGTAGTACAGAAATTTGATGCACAACCATTTGCAGACACGGAATTTGAAGTTAAGTTTAACATTGTAAAAGGAGATAAAACATTAGTACAAGTCGCTTCATCAGAATATGGATTTGCGAATATTAGAGAATGCCAATGGTATAGCTGTAAGATAATAGATACAGTAGATAATGGAGTGGTATACATACTCCTTGCCGAGGAAAATGGCTGGATGAAGATTCAGTACACTGAAAATACAGTAGGATGGGTATTCTCTAGATACATGAAAAAGATTTAATCCTAAAATCATATTATGAAACTCGAAAAAATTCTTGGAGGTTTAAATCCAGAACAAAAAAAAGCGGTTCAATGTACAGATGGCCCCCTCCTTGTTTTTGCAGGGGCTGGGTCTGGAAAAACACGTGTAATCACAAGTAGAATTGCATACCTCATAAGTGAGAAAAATGTTAAACCAGAGAATATTCTTGCAGTAACATTTACAAAGAAAGCGGCAGGAGAAATGTTAGAAAGAATAAAAAGCATTTTAAAGGATATTAATGCAGATATTGAAGACCTCCCATCTGTGGGAACTTTCCACTCAATAGGGGCACTATTCTTAAGACATAATGCGAAGGCAGTTGGTCTTACAAATAATTTCTCCATCTATGACTCAGATGATAGTGAAAACCTCATAAAAGAGCTAATGATAGAAAGACAGATAGATATAAAACAGATAAAGCCACAGTCAGTATCATATTTCATAAGTGCAGCAAAAAATGAGATGGTCTCGCCAGAAACATTTGGCTCACACTATGGTGGATATATTGAAGATATTGTTGCCGATATATATCCAGCATATCAAAAACAACTTAAAATACAAAATTCTGTAGACTTCGGAGACCTTCTGTATCTAACAGTAAAAATGTTGGAAGAAAATGAAGAAGTTCGAAAATACTACCAAGATAGATATCAATATCTTCTAATTGATGAGTACCAAGATACCAATCAAGCACAATACAAGTTTGCAAGATTACTTTCTGAAAAACATCAGAATATCTGTGTCGTTGGAGATGACGATCAGGGAATCTACGCATGGAGGGGTGCAGATATAAAAAACATTCAATCATTTGAAGAAGATTTTGCCAAAGTAACGGTAATTAAGCTCGAACAAAACTATCGTTCAACCAAGAATGTAATCTCAGCTGCAGTCGCAGTTATCCAACAAAACAACAAAAGAGTAGGTAAAAAGCTTTGGACAGACAATGAGGACGGAGAGAATATCTCGGTATACCAAGCTAGAGATCAAGAGGACGAATCAGAATATGTAGTTGGAAAGATAGACCATATGCGTGATATGCATATCCCGCTCTCAAACGTTGCAATATTGTACAGAACGAACTATCAATCCAGAGCAATCGAAGAAGCTCTACTTAAAACAGGAGTTCCATACAAATTAGTAGGAGGTTTTAGATTCTATGAACGTAAGGAGATTAAAGATGTAATCAGCTATCTTAGATTTTTGTATAACATAAAAGATGAACTTAGCTTAGGAAGAATAATAAATGTGCCAACGAGAAAAATTGGTCCTAAAACAGTAGCTTCCTTGCATGAGTTAGCCCGACAAGCAGATTGTGCAATAGGTGAGCTCTTGGTAGGAGCATATGCTTTAAGCCATCCAGAAAGCCAGCAAATCATTGATCTTGGAGGTGGACTATTAAACCGAGTCAATGAAGTATCTTCAGAACTCGGAAAGTTTGCATCTTTGATATCAACATTCGGATATCTGTATGTAGAAGCGAGAAAGAAAAATCTACTGGATATAATAGATATCATCCTTGAAAAGACCAACTATATTCAATGGTTCGATGATGGTACAGATCAGGCTCAGATGAAAAAGGAAAATGTAACTGAGTTGAAAAATGTAGCATATCAATATACCAAGAAATACCCGAATAAGAGCTTAGAGATGTTCTTAAATGAAATCAACTTAATTGAACAAGAACAAGACAAAAATCAAGATGGAAGCGGATCATATGTTAATCTCATGACACTTCACTCATCGAAAGGTTTGGAATTCGACTATGTATTTGTAATAGGAATGGAAGAAGGATTGCTTCCACATTCCAGAGCATTTACAGATGAAAATGAGCTAGAAGAAGAAAGAAGACTTTGCTATGTTGGGATAACAAGAGCGAAGCGTAAGCTAACCTTAACCTTTGCAGAAACAAGACTTACAAGAGAAGGATTTACATCTCAAATACCATCAAGATTCTTAGGAGAAATACCTCAAGAGATTTGTGAATACTACAGCTGGAATGCTTAAATCTATTTTAACCAACTTAGTTCTCCATAGGTAGCTACGTACTTCTTGTATACCGCAGGCCACATATACTGAGGTTTGGCACCCGCTCTAAGTTTGTAAAGAGTCTTGGCAATTTGAATCTTTCCGTCAAAGATATTTTCGTTTGGAAATTGTTCATACCATAGGCAAGGATCCCACTGGAACAATCCCTTGTAGTAACTTTTGTTGCTTTCTCCATTACATCCAGATTCCCACTTCATAGTAAATTTAAGCCATTGCTTTTCCTCGTCAGATGCTGAAACGCTACTATCTATATATGCTTCCCAATATGAACAGTTATATCCAATTTGTGGTACTTGGCTAGGATTGTCGTCGGGTCCTTCTAAAACAACAACCTCCTTAACAGGGTTTTTAATAATATCCTGGTTTATGATTTCAGATGCAACCAAATCTCCACCCTGATATGTTCTTTTAAAGGTTTGAGTCATTGCACCCAATACACCTTTTTGAGTAATAACCTGTTCACTTAGTTTTTGGCAAAGAGAGCCTCCTTGTGTAACTTTCTCATACGGAAGTGTGATGGTGATATCCTCAATCACTGTTCTGTATGTCTGCAGTGTAATGTATGCGTTATTCGTTAACACATTTAATGGTGATGTTGTAAGTACTCGATTCATACTACTTACCGAATAGCCATTTTCAATTAGAGCATCCATCGGGGTTGGAGCATTGGTTAGAAAATGCTGAATATCCCCGTCATTGTCTACAGTTATGAATTTCGTTGGTATCTCTGCTTGAGCCTCTTGCGCGTCAACTTCAAAAACTAATTTTGTCCAATTTGAATTCAATACAGGGATACTGGCTTGGTAATATCGGTTATCTAAATTATTAAGTAAAAGAAAAATACTAATTCCTAATACGATTCCAAAGACTTTTGCGAGTTTCATAGGTAGGACTATTTTAACACATAATTGAGGGCAAGTATGATCTGTGATATATTCAAATAATGAAAACTGCCTTCAATTTCAAAAAACTACTTCCGTGGATTATCCTTGTTCTTGTAATTGGAGGGCTTGCGGCCTGGTATTTTATTGCCAACCGTGTTACTACAGCTGAAAATGCCTCATATGATGCAAAGATAAAGGAAGCTGTGACAATGTATAACAGTAAAGAATATTCTACATCAATGGGATATTACTATGAAGCAGCAGATATGATTCCTTCCAGAGTAGAAGCATTTCAAGGAATTCTAACAATATTAATTGAAAAAGGAAGGCCTGATGATGCTCTCTCCATATTGGAGAAATCGGCACAGAAGATTAGTAATCAAGATCAAGCGATACTCTACACTTTGGTAGGAAATGCATATTACAAAGTTTCTAATTTTGATAAAGCACTTGAAACATTCAAAAAGGGACAAGGGGTAGGAGTAGGCAATCAAGATCTCGAACTGATAATAGGGAAGGTATATCTTAAAAAAGGAGATATTGATAGTGCTGCAAAACAATTAGAGAAAAATTCTTTCGAGGGGGATAACCTTTCTGAATCTAAGCTTCTTCTTTCATATATTCAATCCACTTCAGATGTAGATTCTGCAAAAAGTACTCTTGGAAGTGTATCTTCAACTGAAAAATGGAAAGCCTACTATGATGAATTCTCTACAGTTTTAGCATCCTTAAATACAGATACAAAGTTTAATGCAACAAAACTTTCGAGGATATATATAAATAATGGAAATCCTGCACTAGCAGTTGCTATGTTACAGCCACTAGAAACGGAGATGTCAGAATATTTAGAAGGAATGTATTACTTGGGAAGAGCATACTTAGAAATGAAAGAATATGACAAAGCTTTAATTGAGTTAGACAAGTCAGTTACTTTGGGTGGACTCGAGGATACAATTCTTTGGACTAAAGCGCGAGCATATATGGGTAAGAACGATTTGAATAATGCAATCACTAACTACGGAAAAGCAATTGGATATCAAGGAAAAGAACCTTCAAGAGAATTAGTAAAAGAATATATGGATGTTCTTTTAGAAAACAACTTTACCTTGAAGGCAGATGAACTTTTACAAAGTATTTTGAAAGGTTCGAAGACTCCATATTTGTATATATATGGTTTGAAGATAAACTATGTGTTAAGTAATGTCGAAAAAATCAACTATTATATCTCCCTTTTGGATGCTTCTACATTAGATGGAGAAGATAAACTTGAATACCTGTATTACAAAGCTAAAACTTTGTTGGACCAAAATGGAGATATAGTACAGATAAATTTGGTATTAGATAGCTTGTTAGAGATTGATAGATATAACCCTAAATATTACTTTTTGTTAGGAAGATTACAGTTCGAGCAGGGTAATGCAACAGAGGCTTCAGACTCCTTAAAGAAGGCACTTGAGTACGACTTGGACTATGCAATTACAGAAGAAGCGAGCAAGCTGTTGTCTAGTGTTGATTAGTTCTGATATAATCGCAACTGCGAGAGTGTAAACTTTCCTTTTTGTAACTGTTAAATTAATTAATAACTTTATGGACAAATCTACATATAATATCAAAATGCCAATGGAACAAATCCGAAATATCGGAATCATTGCGCACATTGATGCAGGAAAAACTACTACAACAGAAAGACTTTTGTATTTCACTGGACAGGTTCACAAAATTGGAGAAGTACATGATGGTGCAGCAACAACTGACTTCATGGTACAAGAACAGGAAAGAGGAATCACAATCATGTCCGCTGCAGTTACATGCTTCTGGGATTACAACAACAAACGACATCGAATCAATATCATTGACACACCAGGCCACGTGGATTTCACAGCAGAGGTTGAGAGATCTCTTCGTGTTTTAGACGGTGCAGCTGTTATCTTTGACGGAAGAAAAGGTGTAGAACCACAATCTGAAACAGTTTGGAGACAAGCAAACAAATATGGTGTTCCAAGAATCTGTTTTATGAACAAGATCAACTTAATCGGTGGAGACTTCGAACATAGTTTCCAGACAATTAGAACTAGATTGAGTAACAAAGCAGTTGCAGTTACATTACCACTTGGAAAAGAACAACAGTTACATGGATATGTAGACTTGATCAAAATGAAAGCATATACATACGATGGAGTAGATAATCCTGTATTAACGGAAGTTCCAATACCTGATGATATGAAAGATTCTGTCGCAAGTCATAGAGAACTTTTGCTTGAAGTATTGGCAGAACAAGATGACGTTTTGATGAACAAGTATTTTGAAGGAGAAGAATTAACATCTGATGAATTGTACGCTGCATTAAGAAAAGGAACTTTAGCATTAAAGGTATTCCCTGTATTAGGTGGAGACTCTAGAACTGCAATGGCAAAAACATTGTTGGATTACATTACAATATGTCTTCCATCACCAGTTGATATTGCATCTGTAAAAGGTGTGCATCCAAAGACAGGTGAAGAAGTCGAAAGACATGCAAAAGAGGATGAACCATTCTCATCTTTGGTATTCAAGATTGTAAACGACCCTCATATCGGAACACTTTCATACTTTAGAGTATATTCTGGAAAAATAGATGCAGGAACATACGTATTGAATTCAACAAGAAATATTAGAGAAAGAGTCAGTAGATTGGTATTGATGCACGCTGACGACAGAGAGGATGTTGAATTCCTCAAGGCAGGAGATATCGGCGCAATTGTTGGATTAAAAGATTCTACAACAGGAGATACACTTTGTGATGAAGCAAAGCCAGTAATCTTGGAGAGAATAACCTTTGCAGAACCAGTTGTTTCAGAAGCTATCGAACCAGCAACTAAATCCGATGAAGAGAAGCTAACAGATGCCTTGGGAAGACTTGTTAAAGAAGATCCTACATTTAGAGTAAGCACTAATCAAGAAACTGGTCAGACAATTATCTCTGGAATGGGTGAGCTTCATTTGGAAATCATTGTAGATAGATTAAAGCGAGAATTTAATGTAGTAGCTAACGTTGGAAAACCACAGGTAGCTTACAGAGAAACTATTCGAAAAGTCGTTGATCAAGCTGAAGGAAGATATGTCAAACAATCTGGAGGTAAGGGTCAATACGGTCACTGTTGGTTGAAGTTAGAACCAAATGAAGTTGGAAAAGGATTTGAATTCAAAAATGAGATTAAAGGTGGTTCTATTCCTAAGGAATATATTGCTCCAATACAGAAGGGTGTTGAAGAAGCTATGAAGTCAGGTGTTGTAGCTGGATATCCAGTAGTGGATATTAAAGTCACAGTATTTGATGGCTCATATCATGAAGTGGACTCCTCTGAGGCAGCATTTAAGATCGCTGGATCAATGGCTTTCAAAGAAGGATGTAGAATGGGAACCCCTGTATTGCTAGAACCTGTTATGAAAGTTGAAGTCGAAATGCCAGACCAATATATGGGAGATGTAACTGGATCATTAAGTAGCAAGAGAGGTCAGATTCAAGGATCTGAAAGTCTTGGAAACGGTATCAGTAAGATTGATGCTATTGTTCCTCTTTCCGAGCTATTTGGATACACCAGTGAGCTTAGATCTATCACTAGTGGTAGAGGAAGCGCAAACATCGAGCCATCTCATTATGCAGATGTTCCTAAGAATGTTGCAGAAGAGGTTGCGGGTAAGAAATAGGTGTAATTTGCAAGGATTGAAGAAAAGGCTCTGGTAATTCAGAGCCTTTTTACATCAATATGAAATATTTATTTATTTTGAAGAAATCATATACTTTAAAATATCGTTAAATTACTACAAAACACTTGCAAGTCGGGCTACTTTTTGATAATATCCATTGCAGGTTTGCAAAAGATGACAAACCGGTATATTAGAAATAATATAAATAATTTATTAACAATATATACATGGCAGATTTTAATAGAACAAAGCCACACATGAATATCGGTACCATTGGTCACGTCGACCACGGTAAGACAACCTTGGTAAGAGGTATTCTAAACGCATTCTACCCAGAAGCAGATAGGGCAAGAATGATTGATAAATTAGATAAAGATCCAATCTCTAGAGCAAAATCTATAACTATTGCTGTAGCACATGTTGAATTCGAAACCGAATCAAGACACTACGCATTGGTAGATTGCCCAGGACACAAAGACTACATTAAGAATATGATCACAGGTGCAGCACAAATGGATGGCGCAATCTTGGTTATATCCTCAAATGATGGAGCTATGCCTCAGACTAAAGAGCACTTGTTGCTTGCAAAGCAGGTTGGTGTTCCTAAGATTGTTGTTTTCATCAACAAATTTGGTGAAGCAGATGAAGAAATTCTTGAACTTATCAAAGCAGACGTACAAGATGCATTGAAGAAATATGGATTTGATGAGAACGCACCAATAATTGTTGGTGATGCATTGAAAGCTCAAAAGGGTGAAGAAGAAGGATTGGTTTCTGCTAGAGAATTGATTAAAGCAGTTGATGAATATATCCCTATGCCAGAGAGAGATGTTGATAAGCCATTCTTACTACCTGTTGAAGATGTGTTCTCAATTGAAGGTAGAGGAACAGTTGTAACTGGAAGAATTGAAAGAGGTATTTTGAAATTAGCACAAGATGTTGAAGTATTAGGTATGGGTAAGAAACCTTTGAAAACAGCTGCTACAGGAATCGAAATGTTCAACAAGAGCATGAAAGAAGCTCAAGCAGGTGATAATGTAGGTGTATTACTAAGAGGTTTGAAGAGAGAAGATGTTGAAAGAGGTCAGGTTATTGCTGCTACAGGTTCTGTAGAAACACATACTGAATTTAAGACTGAAGTATATGTATTGAGCAAAGAAGAGGGTGGACGACACACTCCATTTGTATCTGGATACAAACCACAGTTCTATATCAGAACTGCAGATGTAACAGGAGAAGTAACTCTTCCTGAGGGTGTTGAAATGGTAGCACCAGGCGATCACACAGAATTCACTGTAAAGTTGGTTTCTGCAGTGGTTGTTGAAAAAGGATTGACATTTGCTATCCGAGAGGGTGGACAAACAGTTGGTCAAGGTATTGTTACCGAGATTATTAAGTAAGTAATGTAATGAGGCGGGGACCCAGTTCCCGCCTCACTATGTAATTAATTTAGCTCTTTTAAATAATGGCTAGTACTGCAAAAATTAGAGTAAAGTTGAAAGGTTATGATTCAGTAGTAGTAGATAAGTCTGCTAGAAGCATCATAGAGACTGCAATAAGCACAGGTGCTAAAGTTGCTGGCCCTATCCCTATGCCTACTAGAAAAAGAAAAATTGCTGTTAACAGATCGCCATTTATTTACAAGAGCTCAATTGAACATTTTGAGATAAATACGCATAAGAGAGTAATAGATATCATTGATCCTACTCCAAAGACCATAGATGCATTACAGCATCTACAAATGCCTGCTGGAGTTGGTGTCGAAATACAATAATATATTTGATAAAAAAGATGAAAGCGTTAATTGGAATTAAAAAAGGAATGACAAGAATATTCAACAAGGAGGGGAAAGTTGTCCCTGTAACAGTTGTTGATGTTAAGGACTGTGTGCTTTCATTTGTTGAACCTATGGGTTTTGAATTAGGAATTGGAGAGAAAAAGCATTCAAACAAAGCTTTAACAGGGAAATACAAAGAAACTAAGAAGGTTCCAGCACAAAGAAAATATTTTCAAGGGGAATTAGACATTACAGATATTAAAATTGGAGATGAAATTAAAGCTGAGATATTTGAAGCAGGTGAGAAAGTTGGAATAACTGGAATATCAAAAGGAAAAGGATTTGCAGGTGTAGTTAAGAGATACAGATTTGCAGGAGGACCAAAGACACGTGGACAATCAGATAGAGAAAGACATCCAGGATCAATTGGTGCTGGTACAGATCCAGGAAGAGTATTAAAAGGAAAGAAGATGGGTGGAAGAATGGGTCAAGATACAATCACAATCAAAAAGAAAGAAATAGTTGATATTAAAGATACATATGTATTAATATCTGGACCTGTTCCTGGTTCCAATGGTGATTTAATAGCAATATATACTGAATAATAATGGAAAAAACAAAAGTAACTACAACAACTAAAGAAGTAAAGCCAAAAGCACAAGAGGTAAAACTTAATCCAATTGTTTGGGAAGCACCTTACAATGGTGATTTAGTAGCTCAAGTTCTCTATGTTTACATGAGCAACGAGCGAAAGGGTACTTCTAATGCAAAAACAAGAGGTGATGTAAGAGGTGGTGGTAGAAAACCATGGAAGCAAAAAGGTACTGGAAGAGCAAGATCAGGTTCTACTAGATCTCCACTTTGGGTAGGTGGTGGTGTTACATTTACACCTAATGACAAGAACTGGAGTAAGAAGATTAACAAACAGATGGCAAGAAAAGCAACATGTATCATGTTGTCTGAAAGATTAAGAAAAGAAGTATTGAATTTTGTAACTATGCCTAAGGAAGAGATCAGAAAAGCATTGGAAGAGAAGATAGGTAAGAAGGCATTGATAGTAACTGCAAATGTTGATGTAAAGAAAAGTTTAGGTAATGTTGAGAACGTAACTGTAATTACTCCTGAAAAAGTAAATACAAAGCATTTGGTATCCGCAAGAAATATTCTTGTAGATCAGGATGCAGTTAATATTCTTGAAGAAAGACTATCAGATGGAAAATAAAGAAATACAATTACAACCTGTTGTTTCCGAGAAAAGCTATAACTTAGCTAATGCAAGTGGTAAGTACACATTCTTAGTAACAAGAGGTAATAATAAAATAGAGATTGGTAAAGCAGTTGAGAAGAAATATAAGGTACATGTTGAAAAGGTAAACAGTGTAGTAAGACCAGGAAAGTCACACAGAAATCCAAAAACTAACGGAACTCTTAGAAAGTCTGATTTAGTAAAGTTCGTAGTAACACTTAAAAAAGGTGATAAAATTGATGAATTCTTAAATATATAACAATGGCAGTCAAAACATTTAAAGCAACAACTTCGTCATTAAGGAATACCAGACTTGGGGATAGATCAGGCTTGTCCAAGAAAAAAGGTCCAAGAAGTTTAACAATTGCAAAAAATCAAAATTCAGGAAGAAACAGTCAAGGTAAAATAACTGTAAGACACCGAGGTGGTGGTTTCAAAAGAAGAATCAGAGTTGTAGATTACAAGAGAGAAAAATATGGAGTTCCAGCAAAGGTTGAAGGTTTTTACTTTGATCCTAACAGAACTGCATTCTTAGCACTTTTGATGTATGCAGATGGTGATAAAAGATATATAATTGCACCTCGAGGAGTAAGTATCGGAGATACATTGGTATCCGGAGAGAAAGCAGATGTATTACCAGGTAATGCAATGCAGCTTAAGAATATTCCTTCTGGTACTCAAGTACATTGTGTAGAGAGTATCCCAGGAAGAGGCGCAGCATTTTGTAGATCAGCAGGAAATGTAATCACAGTACAAGGTATTGATCCAACAGGAAACTTCGTACAGTTAAAGATGCCATCAGGAGAAATCAGATTGGTAGCAGCAACATGTATGGCAACTATTGGACAGGTTGGAAATGAAGATAAGGTAAATGTAAAACTTGGAAAAGCAGGAAGAAGAAGAAACTTAGGATGGAGACCAACAGTTAGAGGTATGGCTATGCACGCAGTTGAGCATCCACACGGTGGTGGTGAAGGTAAAGGTGTCATTGGTGGAGCTGCTAAGGACTTGTGGGGTAATAGAATTGGTACCAGAACAAGAGATAATAAGAGAACTGAGAAGTTGATAATTAAGAGAAGAAGGTCAAAGAATAGACCTTTTGCTAAGAAATAATTTAGAAAAATCGAAATATGTCTAGATCATTAAAGAAAGGACCATATACAGACGAAAAATTGATGAAGAAGGTAACTAAGGCTAAAGAAAGTGGAAAGCTTTCTCCAATAAAGACATGGGCTAGAGTATCTACAATTACACCAGAAATGGTTGGAATGAAGTTCTTAGTATACAACGGTAAAAAGCACGAAGAGGTATTGGTATCTGAATCAATGATAGGACATAGACTTGGAGAATTTTCTCCTACTAGAAAGTTTAAAGGGCATGCTAAGAAGGGTAAGCTCTCACAAGTTTACGGTAGTAGCGGAAGATTTGAATAATAATTAAATAAAAATATTAAGATGGAAGAGAAATTAGTAACAGTAAAAGTAAGAGACATAGCAGAATCACCAACAAAGTTGAGATTGGTAGCTGATGTCGTAAGAGGAATGAATGTTGAGAAAGCATTGAACTCACTTACATTGATAAATAAAAAAGGTACATTAACTGTTAAAAAAGCATTAGAATCAGGAGTAGCAAGTGCAAGAGATTTATTTAGTGCTGACAAAGCAAATTTGATTGTAAATAGTATATCTGTAGATGAGGGCAAGATACTCAAAAGAGCACAATTTGCATCTAGAGGTAGAGTATCAAGATTAAATAAAAGAAGATCACATCTTAATTTAGAATTAAAAGTTAAGTAACATGGGAAGAAAGGTCAATCCAAACGCAATAAGAATGGGAATAAATAAAATCTGGGATGCAGTCTGGTATGCAGACAAAGCTCAGTTCCCTAAGATTTTTGCACAAGATTTGAAAATTGAAGAAAAAATTAGAAAAACATTGAAAGATGCAGGAGTTGATCAAGTTCAAATCATGAGATCTGCAAACAAAATTGAAGTATTGGTAAGTGTTGCTAGACCAGGTGTCGCTATCGGAAGAGGTGGAGAAGGAATAGACAAGCTACAGAAGGAAATGAAGAACATGACTAAGATGGAGATAGAAGTAAAGATTAAAGAAGTCAAGAAAGCAGATATGTCTGCAAGAATAATTGCAAGAACAATAGCTGAAGGTATCGAAAGAAGACAGCCTTCTAAGCTTTTAATGATGAGTGCAAAAGAAAAAGCAATGATGGCAGGTGCAAAAGGATTGAGAATTTGGGTATCTGGAAGAATTAATAACGCAAGTCAGGCAAGAACAATAAAAACAACCGCAGGAACAGTTCCAGCTCAAACCTTGAAAGCAGATATTGATTTTGCAATGGATACAGCAAAAACATTGGATGCAGGATTGATGGGTGTAAAGGTATGGATATACAAAGGAACTAAGACAGATTACCAAGACGAAGAATAAACTATTTAATTAGACTACTATGAACTTACAACCTAAAAAAAGAAAATACAGGAAAGAATTTAGAGGAAGAATGGGTGGAGTAGCTACAGCTAATAATAAATTAGCCTTTGGAGATTATGGAATGAAAGCTATGGAAAATGGATGGTTGGAAGCTAGAGAAATAGAGTCTGCAAGAAAAGCAATCACAGGACATATTAAGAGAAAAGGGAAAGTTTGGATTAAGGTGTTCCCACAGAAACCATACACACACAAAACAGTAAACAGTAAGATGATTGGTGGAAAAGGTGCAATTGAAGGATATGTAGCAGTAATAGTTCCCGGTACATTACTTTTTGAAATGAGTGGTGTAGATGAAGCTACTGCAAAAGAAGCAATGAGACTTGGTGCACAGAAGTTGTCACTAAAAGCTAAGTTTGTAACAAAGACTGCAATATAGCTTGAGAATAAGATAAATAATTGATAGAATACAAGCCGTTACCAAATAAAAATATGAAAAAAGAAATAGCAAAAATAACAAAGAAGAGAGAGATAAGCGGTGTAGTAGTCAGCAACAAAATGACTGGTACAGTTCGTGTTCAAATCGAGGAAATATACAGTCACAAAGAATACTCTAAAGTCATGAGAAGACAAAAGACATTCTTTGCTCATACAAATGAACCATTGGAAATTGGAGATAAGGTAACAATTAGAGAATCTAAACCATTCTCAAAGAATGTAAATTGGGTCGTAGTAAGCAAACAATAACATGGTACAAAGAGAAACACTATTAACAATTGCAGATAACAGTGGTGCCAAGATTGCCAAAATATTTGGTATTCCTGGAGCATCTAAAAAGAAATATGCACATATCGGTGATGTTGTTAATGTTGCTATACAGAAGGCATTGCCAAATAGTGGGGTTAAAACACATGAAGTTGGAAAAGCAGTAATCGTAAGAGTACATAAAGAATATAGAAGAAAAGATGGAACATACATTAGGTTTGATGATAATGCAGGAGTATTGATTGATCCAAAGAGTAAAGCACCTAAGGGATCAAGAATATTTGGCCCAGTTGCTAGAGAATTAAAAGAGAAAGGATTTGATAAGATTGTTTCTCTTGCTCCAGAAGTATTGTAATTTAAGAAATAAGAAAATGAAGATTAAAAAAGGCGATACAGTAAAAATATTATACGGTAAGGATAACGGAAAGACAGGCCCTGTTGTTGCTGTAGATCTTAAAAACAATATGGTTGTAGTAAGTGGAGTAAATGTTTCAAAGAGACATTTAAAAGGAGATGGTAGAACTAGAACATCAGAAATTTTAACAATAGAAAAACCAATGGCAGTTTCAAAAGTGATATTGGTTTGTCCATTGTGTGGAAAAACAACAAGAGTTGGATTAAAGAGAGAAGATGGAAAAGTAACTAGAATATGTAAAAAGTGTGGAAAAGAAATAGCGGATAAGAAAGAAGAGAAAGTAGAAGTTAAAAAAGAAGCAGAAGTAAAAAAGACAGTTAAGAAAACTACAAAATCTAAAACTAATAATAAAGAATAAAAATGGCACGATTAAGCGAAGAATATAACAAAACAATAAAAGCAGAACTAATGAAAGATGGAAACTTCACTAATGTTATGGAAGTTCCTACTCTTAAGAAGATAGTTGTAAACATTGGTGCTGGAGAAGCAATCGCTAACAAAGGTGCTTTGGATGAAATCGTAAAGATGATTGAATTGATAACAGGTCAGAAACCAGTAGTAAATAAGTCTAAGAAAGCTATTGCAGCTTTCAAACTTAGAGAAGGTATGGAAATAGGAGTATCTGCAACATTAAGAGGTGAGAGGATGTGGGAATTTTTTGATAAGTTGATAAATGTTGTGTTCCCAAGAGTCAAAGACTTTAGAGGATTGAAAACTAAGTCATTTGATAAAGCAGGGAACTATTCAATAGGTATCGAAGATCACACAATTTTCATTGAAGTTGATCCTAACAATGTAACAAAGATAAGAAGCTTGGAAGTAACAATAGTTACTACTGCTAAGGATGCGAAGAGTGGAAAATTACTTTTAGATAAATTTGGATTTCCTTTTATAAAAGATGTCAACAGAAGCTAAAGAATACAAAGCAAGACAGTTAAAAATAAAGTCTAAATATACCACAAGGGTATACAACAGATGTGAATTATGCGGAAGATCAAGAGGATACATCAGACATTATGGAATTTGTAGAATATGTTTTAGACAGTTAGCTAGTGAGGGAAGAATCCCTGGTGTTCAAAAGTCAATTTGGTAATTTAATTATATATAAATAGAATGAACGATTTAATTGCTGATTTGTTAGCAAGAATGCAAAACTCAATAATGAGAAAAGAAAGAGTTGTTAACGTCATCAATACAAAGATGAATAAAGAACTCTTAAGAGTACTTAAGGAAGAAGAGATGATAAAGGGCTTCGAAGAGAAGGAAAAGAACATTGAAGTAGAATTAGCATATGATGGAAATGAACCAGTAATTGCTCACTTCACAAGAGTAAGCAAATTGGGTCAAAGAATTTATGTGTCTAAAAAAGAGATAACTCCAGTTATGAATGGAAGAGGTATTGCAATAATCAGTACACCTTCAGGATTAATGAGTGGAGCAATGGCTAAGAGCAAGGGCTTAGGCGGTGAATTAATATGTAAAATCTGGTAATTGAAATGTCTAGAATAGGTTTAAAACCAATCACAATTGAAGATGGAGTAACAGTATTGATAAATGGAGCTGATATCACAGTTACAGGAGCTAAGGGTGAATTAAAATTTACTCTTCCTAAAGATATTAGCGTAGAGGTTAAAGAGAATTTAATATATCTATCTTCAGTAGAAGATACAAAACAATCTCACTCTAACCATGGTACATTTAGAATGTTAATTGCAAATGCAGTAGAAGGTGTAAAGAATGGATTTGAAAAGAAATTAGAATTGGTAGGTGTTGGTTACAGAGCAAGAATGGAAGGATTAACATTAGTAATGAGCCTTGGTTGGAATCATCCTACAAAAGTTGAACCAGTAACAGGAATAGATATCGAAGTTCCTGATGAGACAAAGATAACAGTCAAAGGATTTGATAAACAACAGGTTGGTGAGTTTGCTGCTAAGATAAGAGCAATCAGAAAACCAGAGCCATACAAAGGAAAAGGAATCAGATATGAAGGAGAATATGTTAAGAGAAAGAGTTCTAAATCTAGTTTAGGTAAATAAGAATGAAAAATACGAAAGAACAAAAAAGAGCAAGAAGAAAATTGCATATAAGAAAGAATGTAAATGGTACTGCAACTAAGCCTAGAATTTTTGTATTCAAAAGCAACAAATTCTTCTATGCAGGTATTGCAGATGATGAAAAGAATATTGTTCTTAAGTCTGTAATGTGTAAGAAGAATGCAGAAGGAATCAAAGGAATGGCTACAACATTTGGAAAAGAAGTTGCAAAATTTGATAGTGCAGTATTTGATAGAAGTGGTTACAGATATCATGGTTTAATCCAGATATTTGCAGACGAATTAAGAGCAAACGGAGTTAAAATTTAGTTTAATACAAAAGAGATGGTAGATCTAAGAAGAAACAACAAAGAAAGAAAAGAATTTGATAAGAAGTCTCTTGCAATAAGAAGAGTCGCTAAAGTTACCAAAGGTGGTAAAAGATTGCGATTCAGCACTATTGTAATTGTTGGAGATCATAATGGTAGAGTAGGTATTGGACTTGGAAGAGGAGCTGATGTTAAGAGCGCAGTAGAAAAAGGAGAAAGATTAGCAACTAAATCAGTTACAACTATACAGTTAATTGGAGATACCATTCCACATGAAGTTGTTTACAAGTTTGGAGCAGCAGAAGTAATGCTAAGACCAGCAAGACCAGGTACAGGAGTAATCGCAGGATCTTCAGTAAGAACAGTTTTGGAATTAGCAGGAGTATTAAATGTATATGGTAAAATATTAGGAACACAAGAAGTAAACGCAAATGCATATTGTACCGTTGAAGCATTGAAATCATTAAGAAGTGCAAGAGTTTTAAAGAAAATGTCAAAGATGAGAGATAGAATTGAGTTAAAGAATGAAATGGACAAAGAAAAGAAAGCTAAGGATGATGTAAAGAGACAGAAGAAATATGAAGCTAAGAAAGAAGCATTCAAAAAAGAAAATAAAAGAACACCTAAAGTAAATAACAAAAAATAATGTATCTAGAAAACATACCAAAAAGAAACAATAGAACAATGAAGGGCAAGAGAATCGGAAGAGGATATGGATCCGGTGTTGGAGGTCACACAGTTGGTAGAGGTTCTAAAGGACAGAAATCAAGAACTGGGCATAAATCATTGGAATTCTTTGAGGGTGGTAATGTTGCTTTCTATAGAAGAATGCCTAAATATAAAGGTTTCAACCAGAGTAGAAAAATTGAAAATGATGCAGTAAATGTAAATACATTAGAGAAAGAGTTTAAAGCAGGTGAGGTTGTATCAGTAGATACATTGAAAGAAAAAGGTATTATCAAGAAGAATTCTCAGGGTGTAAAAATCCTAGGAAAAGGTGAAATCAAAATCAAACTCAACATTGAAGGTGTTGCAGTCTCCGCCGCTGCAAAAGAAAAAATCATGAAAGCCGGGGGAACTATTAAATAGCCTCTCAAAAAATGACAAATCTAAAAGAGAAAATCCTGTCCCTTTTCAGGACAAAGGAGATTAGAAATAAAATCATATTTTCACTATTAATTCTTGTTGCATACAGAGTGCTTTCTGCTATCCCAGTTTCAGGTATACCAGCAGAAGCTTTAGTTCAATTATTCCAAGGTACTCAATTAGGTGATGTATTATCTACTGTATCAGGTGGTGTCTTAGAATCCGCTTCATTAGTAGCTATTGGATTAACACCATACATTAACGCATCAATCATATTCCAACTATTAGGAACAGTAATTCCAAAACTCGCAGAATTAAGGAAAGAAGGAGCTGATGGAAGAAGAAAGATTAGTATGTACACAAGAATCGCGACAGTACCTTTGGCAATACTTCAGTCATTCGTCATATATTCAACATTAAGGGGATTCGGTTTAATCGGAACATTAGGAACATTAGAATTAGTTGCTATGTCTGCAGCTTTAACTGCAGGATCAATGATGATGATGTGGTTTAGTGAACTCATATCTGAGCAGGGTATTGGTGGAGGATCTTCATATCTAATTATGTTAGGAATCCTTTCTGGAATCCCAGGAACAGTTAGAACCAACTTCATAACTATGGATCCTACTCAGAAAATATTATTCTTCGTAGTCGCAATTGTATTAGTTGTTTCCACAATTATAATCACACAAGCTGAAAGAAGAGTTCCAATCCAATATTCAAGAAGGGTAAGAGAGGGTGGGGCTATGGATAGCTATATCCCAATCAAGTTAACTCAATCTGGAGTTATGCCCGTAATCTTCGCAATGTCATTACTTTCATTTCCACAATTGATAGCAAAATTTGTAGTAAGTAAAAACTACTCAGAGGGTTTAACAACCTTTGCTAATAATGTGCAAACTTGGCTTTCGAATACCTATATCTATGAATCTATGGTATTTATATTCATCATTGCGTTCGCACTCTTCTATCTAACAGTCGTATTTAATACTGATGAACTAGCAGAGAATCTCCAAAAGCAAGGAGCTTTCATACAGGGTGTTAGACCTGGTAATACAACTTCTGACTATCTGAAATCTACGGCATTAAAACTAACAGTTGTAGGAGCATTGTTCCTAGCATTGGTTTCTGTATTGCCAAGCTTCATGATTCACTTTGGACTCATTACAGCAAGCGTAATAACTGGTACAGGGCTTTTAATTGTCATAGGAGTAATTCTTGATATGAAGAGACAAGTAGAGTCTATGATGGTGGTTAGAAGATACGACAAGTATCTTTAGTAAATAGGACGCCTGGCTGTACTGTAAACCTATGCTATATCAATCACTATATGGGCTTTCGGGGACGATTTAATATCTCTATCGGTTTCTAAAACACCTTCTTATCTATATTCCATGCTCTTTCTTGCTAAATAATTTTTAACAAGAAAACGATTATCGAAAAGCCATGGGTATGGAGAAATCTGAAATGTTGGGTTCTTGATTTTGTTAGGATTGTTTAGAATATATGCGTAAACAATAAGGAAGCTCCAAGTCCCAATAATCCATTTGCGTTTGTATACACCCTGAAACACATGCCCGCTTTTTCCATATTTTTGATTGTAGTATTTTGTATATTTGCTATCAATATTGTGCATTGCAAAACTAAGCGGTTTTTCTCCTGTTTGTATTGCTAAGATATGGTAATGTGTTGGCATAACGCAGAAGCACATCAATTCATAGTTTCTAACACCAAACGAAAATTTGATTAATCCATATAGAAAATCGTAATCTTCGTTGTCATGCCCAAGTATCTCTCGATGATTCCCACGATTATATATGTGATAGATTTTATTTTTTCTTGGGGTTTTTGTCGACATAGACTAACTATATCTTTTTGAGATTAAATTTTGATTAATCAACCTTATAATAAAGTTAAGTACTGCCCTTAAACCCATATAGTCCTATATGGTACAATGGTTCTTGAATAAGCTAAGCTGCTAGAAATGAATTATTATGAAAACAATACTACTTCATGGTCCTTCTGGATGCGGAAAAGATACACAAGCAGATCTCTTGGTTGAAAATTTCGGATTCGAAAAGATAGTGACGGGTGAGATGTTCAGAACTATGTACGATATGGCTGATATAGATGGTATTAAAGCACATGAGACATGGGGAAAAGGAATATTTGTACCTGATGATATAACATATAGAATGTTACCAAAGTGGCTTGCGAGGTTTAATCCTATAAAAGATTGGATATTTGTATCTGTTGTAAGAAGCCAAGGACAAATAGCATTATTTGACAACCTTTTGAAAGAATCTAATAGAACTCTTGATGCTTTTGTACATTTCAAGCTCTCAGAGGAAGCTGCAATTGAAAGGATGGCTTTGAGATGGGTATGTCCTAATTGTAATCAGATCTATCATGAGAAATACAAGAAAGAACGTGTCCAGGGCTTTTGTGATGCCTGCGGAATGAAATTAACACAGCGAGAAGATGATAAGCCAGAAAGGATAAAAAGTAGGCTAGAGGAGTACAACAGAACCATACAACCAATATTAGATGAGTACAGAAGCAGAGGAATTCTCATTGAAATCGATGCAAGTCCATCGATAGAGGAGATACAGAAGGAAATAATCACTAAATTGAACTTGTAAATACCTTCATTTTTTGATATCCTTACCCTGTTCCGTTGTATATCACAAGAATCTATATCAAAATAGCATTTTGTATTGAAAGAACGTCACTATTCTGATATAATTCCTGAGATTCATTTACATAGAAAGAAAGACTGTACTATGATCGATAGCAAAAAAGTTTACGAGTTTGAAGGGATAGTCAAAGAATGTCTTCCTAATACTCAATTCGTAATTGAGATCGATGTAAATGGAGCTAAGCATGATGTGATAGGGTACCTCTCTGGAAAAATGCGAATGCATTTCATCAGAATTCTCGAAGGAGATAAGGTAAAGATAGAAATGACACCCTATGACAAGGAAAAGGGTCGAATTACTTTTAGATCAATGAATAAATAAAATGAAAGTCCAAGCTTCTGTTAAAAAGAGATGTCCCGATTGTTATTCCGTTAAGAGAGGTGGAAGAGTTTTCGTTTACTGTAAGAAGAACGCTAAGCATAAACAAAGACAAGGTTAATTTAACTTTTTAGTTTTTACAAATTTAAGATGGCAAGAATCGCAGGAATAGAAGTAACAAATGAAAAGAAAATATGGATCTCCCTCATGGGAATTTACGGTATTGGTACAAAGCGAGCACATGATATTTGTAAAGATACAAACATTGACGAAAATACTTTAGTTAAAGATCTCTCCGAAGCTCAATTAGATGTAATCAGAAAATACATCGAAGAGAAGTATCAGGTAGAGGGAGCTTTAAGACAAGGCATATTCAGAGATATTAAAAGATTAAAAGATATTAGATGCTACAGAGGAATCCGACATAAATTGGGATTACCTGTAAGAGGTCAAAGAACAAGACACAATGCACACACAAGAAAAGGTAAGACCAGAGCAGTTGGTGGTTTAAAGAGAGTACTAGCTAAAACTTAACATCATTTAAATATTTTAATGGCAGATACAAAGACAGCAAAAACAGCAAAAGTAGTGAAATCAACAAAGGTTGTAAAGAAGAAAGCAAAAAAGACTGTAAATACAGGAATGGCTTTTGTTCAATCAACATTTAACAATACAATTATCACATTAACAGATGAAGCTGGAGAAGTATTAGGACAAGGTAGCCCAAGTGCAGTTGGATTCAAAGGTGCTAAGAGAAGCACAGCATTCGCAGCAACTAAGGCAGCTACTGAAGTAGGAGAAAGAGTTGTTAAGAAATATGGATTAAAAGAAGTTAAGGCATTTATAGCTGGACCTGGAGCAGGCAGAAATGCTTCAATCAAAGGATTGGATGCAGCTGGAATCAAGATAACAATGTTGGTAGACAGAACACCTATTCCTCATAATGGATGCAGACCAAGAAAAATACCAAGAAAGTAGTTAATATTTTTAGATTTATATATAGATGGGTAGATATACCGGACCAAAAGAAAAACTAAGTAGAAGAGAGGGTGTGAATCTTCACCTTAAAGGTGAGAGATCATTCTCAGATAAAGCAGGATCAGTTAGAAGACCTTTTGCTCCTGGTCAACACGGTAATGATAGGAAAGCAAGATTATCCAACTACGGAATCCAACTAAGAGAAAAACAGAAAGTTAAAAGAACCTATGGATTAAGGGAAAGAAAGATGAAGAGTGTATACATGGAAGCAGATAGAAGAGCAAAGACAAGAAATACAGATAAAGGTTTAGAACTTTTGAAGATGTTGGAATTGAGATTAGATAATGTTGTTTACTTAGCAGGATTAACACCATCAAGAGGTGCCGCAAGACAAGCAATTGTACACGGAAATATGATTTTGAATGGAAAGAAAATGTCTATACCTTCATATGAAGTAAAAGAAGGTGATACAGTGACTTTGAAATTGGCAAAACTTGCACCAGCACAGCAATTGTTCCCAACTCCTACATGGATAGAGAGAAAGGACTTGAGTTGTAAGGTATCAAGAATGCCTGTTAGAGAAGATATTGATGAGGGTATTAGAGAAAACCTAATCATTGAGTTCTACTCTAGATAATTTTATATATACATCTACATGGAAGCTTTTAAAGATATTAAAGTAGTAATTAAAGAAGAAAACGAGAACTATGGAATGTTTGAAATATCTCCTCTCCCAAGAGGATATGGTCATACATTAGGCAATGCATTGAGAAGAATCTTGTACTCCAGTCTAAAAGGAACAGGAATCACTAGTGTAAAAGTCAAAGGTGTAGATCATGAATATTCAACATTGGACGGTGTTAAGGAAAATGTTGTAGATATCATCATGAATCTTAAGCAGATCAAATTTAAAACAGGTGTAGATGAGAAATTTACATGTAAGATCTCTGTAAAAGGAAAGAAAGTTGTAACAGCAGGAGACATTGAAGTATCTGGAGACCTAGAAGTAGTAAACAAAGACTTGGTATTAGCAACATTGACAGATGCAGGATCAAAATTAGAAATAGAATTAATAGTAGAATCAGGTGTTGGTTACAGAGATGTTAAAAATGCAGAAAGAAAAGAAGTTGGATTGATTCCTTTGGATTGTGATTTCACACCAATCGAAAAAATTAGCTTAAGTGTAGAGCAAGCTCGTAAGGGACAGGAAACTGACCTTGATGCTGTATTGCTTGGAGTCACAACCGATGGTAGCATTACACCTAAAGATGCATTAGTAGAATCTTCAAAGATTCTTCAAGAATTCGCAGGCAAAGTAATGATCGCTATGGGAATGTCTCAGAAGGAAGTTGTTGAATTAGCAGAAGAAGCAAACAAAGCTGAAGTCGTTGCAGAAACAACATCTGAAGAGAGTGATGAAATTGGATCATGGAAAGTTGAAGACTTACCAATTTCTAAGAGATCTAAAACAGGTCTATTAGCAGGTGGATACAAAACAATTGCAGATTTGAGAAATACAACTGCAACTGAGCTATTGAACTTACCTGGATTTGGAAACAAATCATTGAATGAAGTTATCGAACTTTTAAATCAGTACGGTGTTAATATTAAGAACTAAAAAACATGTACAAGGGTGTAAAGAAATCAAAATTAGGAAGAAAAGCATCTAACAGAAAAGCATTGATGCAAAATCAATTAAGATCTTTGTTTGAAAGTGGTCATGTAGTAACTACATCTCCTAAGGCAAAAGTTCTTAAGAGCAATGCACAATCTTTAATAGCACTTGGTAAAAAGAAAAAGGGAGAACTTACATTAAGAAGAGAATTAGCAGTTACATTGAAAGAAGACGGTTTAGTAAAGAAATTTATTGAATACGTCGAAAAAGAAATTACCGGCGTCAGAAGTATAAAAATGGGATTTAGAGCTGGAGATAACGGAGAAGTAACAAAAGTTGAATTAATCGGAATGGAAAAGAAGGTAAGAAAAGTTGTTAAGAAAGCTACTGAATCCGAAAAGAAAGAAGAAGTAAAAGTTGAGAATGCAGCTCCAAAGGCTAAAGTCTCAAAGAGTATTTTAGATAAAGGAATAGATAAGAGTGCTACAGTTAAGAAAACTGGTAGAGCAACTTCTAGATCAGGACTTTAATTAATTAGTGAAGAAATAGAATGAAATACAAGACAACTTGGACAAAAAAAGAAGATATCGAAAGAAAGTGGTATGTAGTTGATGTTAAAGATCAGATTCTTGGAAGAGCTACTACAAAAATTGCATCACTTTTGATTGGAAAAGATAAAGTTGAAGCAGTTCCAAACTTTGATTGTGGTGACTATGTAATTGTAATCAATACCGATGACATCAAATTAACAAGAGAAAAAGAAACTAAGAAGATGTATTACAGACACTCTGGATTCCCAGGTGGACTTAAGGAAATAAGATTTGATGAACAGTTGAAATTAGATTCTACAAAAATCATTAAAGATGCTGTAGTAACAATGCTTCCTCAGAACAAGCATAGAGCATTGAGAATGGCTAGATTGTTCATATATAAGGGTGCAGATCATAAACAAAGTGGTCAAAAACCTATTGAGATTAAATTTTAATTATATTAATAGTGGAGAAATATTTTGAAGGAATCGGAAGAAGAAAAACATCTACTGCAAGAGTAAGAATATATAAGGGTGATAAAGCATCTACTATTAATGGTGTTCCAGCAGTCGACTTTTTGAAAGATTATACTAAAACAGAACTCTATATCATCAGACCATTAACAGTCTCAGGATTAGAAACTCAACATTACTTCACTGCTAAAGTAAGTGGTGGTGGTATCACTGGGCAAGCTGATGCAATCAGATTAGGTCTTTCTAGAGCAATCTGTGAGATGAATCCAGAAGCAAAACCAGCTCTAAGAAAAGAGAATCTTGTTACAAGAGATCCTAGAGAAGTTGAAAGAAAGAAATATCATCACGTCAAAGCAAGAAAGAAACCTCAGTTCTCAAAGAGATAGTTCTTCTATTTGCCTTGGATTTTCAAATATCGTAGTATTTAACTGTATCTAAGTTAATACCTCGCATATATGGAGAAAACCTCAAAGAAATTTTGGATATTAGTACTAGCAATACCTTTAACGGTTATTGGTATGTTTATTGGCTATCTAGTAATTACATATGCAGATAGATATATTCAAACTAATTACGGAGTAAGCATAAAGGAAGCATCCGATGTCCCAGCCTATGACCCAACCTCAAGTAGCTACTACGGTGGTGTATACATGGATTCTGGTGCGGGCACATATATCCGAAACACAACCCAAGAAATCATAAAGACAGCCTCTATGAACATGGCTGCGGATGATATGGATAAAACCTTAGCATCTGTAGAAGCTTTAGAAACAGAATATAATGCATCAACAACTAATCTTCAAGATTCAGGCAAAGGTGCCGACAGGTACATATATATGACCATAAAGGTTGAAGAGTCAAAGTTTGAAGATCTTTACAATGAACTTAAGGATCTTCCAGGAGAGTTTACATACTCATCAATTGGATCTAGCGACGTTACTGAAAGTGTCACCGATTTACAGAGTAGGTTAGCAAATCTCCAGAAACTAGAAACCCAGTTAAATGAAATTCTTAAATCCGCAAAAACTGTTGATGAAATTCTTTCAGTACAAAAGGAGCTTTCCACAACAAGAACAGATATCGAAGCAATACAAACTCAATTGAAGAATATAGATAATCAAACAAGCTATTCATATATCACTTTAACCGTATCTCAGAGCTCAACAGGTACACAGCTTTCAGACAATGAATGGAGACCAGTTGGAATACTGAAAGAAGCCGGTAGAGATTTAGTAGGCTTTGCGAAATTCCTAGGAACAGGCTTAATCTATGTATTGGTATTTTCACCAGTAATCGCTGCAGTAGTTGTTCCTGTTGTATTAATACTTAAAAGAGCGAAAAAATAGTATAATACAGGGCGCAAGTATTCCTAGATGATTGCTCTTGCTATTTTGGTGAGAGAGGAAAGTCCGGACTCTATGTCGGTCTCGAATATTTCGAGATAGGTGCCAGTGTGAGCTGGAAGGGAGTGATCTTTTGGTTAAAAGGGCAACAGAAAGTTATACCGCCTCGAAAGAGGTAAGGGTGAAATGGTGGTGTAAGAGACCACCGGGTATTGTAGTAATACAATATTGCGAGGCAACCCCCACCTAGAGCAAGGTTAAAACCGCTTAGATAGATAATCATCATAAACAGAATTCGGCTTATTGGGTGCTTGCGCACTTTCATACATACAAACAGGGGTATTAGATATCTCTTCCAATTCCATTTAGGAATTCTCTTTCATTAGTTTTGTTTCTTCCTTCAATCTGGAACTCAAAAACCCTGAGGGATACAAGTGGGTCTCTAGTTGCGAATAACACCTTGCCATCATATGCAAATATCTCTCCTGGATCTTTCTCTGAAGGAATTTCTACTAGCTCTGCTCTAAAAATCTTCATAATCTTTCCTGATATATTCTTGTTTAAACTTGTAGAAAGCTTAGTCCAAGCAATTGGCCATGGAATGAAAGCACGTACCATACGTTCAATCTCCTGTGGAGTCTTGTTCTGCCAATCAATCTCAGCATTCTCCTTAGAAATATCCTTTTGCCAACAATACGTAGCTTCTTCATCAATCTGCTTTCTTGCAGATATTCCATCATTAATCCATTGCTCTAAAACATCGCCTAAAATCTCTGCACTCTTCTTAACTAATCTCTGCCTTAAGGAAAGATTGGTATCTGTGTCTTTGATTTCTTCTTCGTAAATATCCAATACATCTCCTTCATCTAATCCATCGGACATAAGCATTATGGAAATGCCCGTAATTTTCTGACCATCCAATATCGCTTTTTGTATTGGGACTGCACCTCGATACTGTGGAAGGATTGAGAAGTGAACATTAATACATTTGTATATTGGATATTCTAGAAATTCTTTTGGAATTATTTCTCCAAAAGCCTTACATACAACTAATTCAGGTTTGAATTTGTCTAAAGCTTTTTGATACAACTCAGGTTTCTTGTCTGTGTGGAATACAGGAATTCTATTTTCTACTGCATATTCCTTAACTTCTGATGGAGTAGAGATTTGTTTTCTTCCGACCAATTTGTCCGGTGTAGTTATAACTCCTACGATATCAAATCGCTCATCTTCAAGAAGTGCTTTTAGCGTTGCAACAGATTCCCACCCCGTTCCGAGAAATAGTATTTTTACAGGTTCCTTTATTAAATCTCTCATATTGCTAATTTTAACTTAATCCATGAAAAATTGATATAATACGACCATGAAAATGTCAGAATTCATATACAATTTACCAGAAGAGAAGATAGCTAAGTTTCCCCCAGAAGTAAGAGGTACCACAAACCTACTTGTTTTAGACAGAAAGGATGGAAGTTTAGATCACAAAAAGTATTTCAATATTCCAGAATATATACAACCTGGAGATGTAGTTGTACTTAACGAAACTAAGGTTGAGAAAAGAAGAACATTCTTTCTAACCGCAAATGAAAGAAAATTGGAAGTGCTTTTCCTGAATAGGATTGGAGATGGAAGATGGTATTGCCTCATAAAGGGATCGAGATATGTAAAGCCTGGAGATATCCTAAAAGGAGAGGAAGATGAAAATATTAAGATAAAGATAAGTGAAAGAAGTAATATGGGATTTTTGGTTGAACCAATGGCTGAAGAAGGAGAAAAGATTTTTGACAAGATTGGTCATACACCAATTCCCCCATATATGAAAAGACCGGATACTAAAGAAGATTATGTAAGATACAATACGGTATTTGCACGTCTCCTGGGCTCCGTAGCGGCCCCTACAGCGAGTTTAAACCTCACAGATGAAATACTAGCCCAAATACAGCAAAAAGGGGCTAAAATCGTTAAGGTAGAGCTAAAAGTAGGTTGGGGGACATTTGCACCAATTAGGGAGGAAAATATTGAAGAACATGACATTCATAAAGAGGAAATAGCGATATCAGTTGAATCAGCAGAGATAATTAATCAAGCAAAAAGAACAGGGAAGAAGGTGTGGGCATTTGGAACTACAGTAGCAAGGACATTGGAAACTGTAAGTAATGAAAAAGGATTAGTAGAAGAATATTCTGGAGAGACCCAGTTATACATATACCCAGGATATACATGGAAATGTGTGGATCATTTAGTAACTAATTTCCACATGCCAGATTCAAGCCTCATATTATTAGTTTCCTCATTTGCTGGAACTGAATTCATTAAGAGGGCATATCAAGAAGCATTGGATAATGGATATAAATTCCTTAGCTATGGTGATAGCATGTTAATAATCTAACTATGAATATACAAGATTTTGGTAAAAAATATGTCTTTATGCCTGATGCCACTAGAGGAGCGGTTAGATTTTTGACGACTGAACAGTTAAAAGGAACTGGAACAACGGCGCTAGTTACAAATACTTTACATTTGTTAATGAATCCTGGCCCTAAAAGAATGCTGGAATTAGGTGGTATCAAGAAGCTCATGAACTGGGATGGTATTGTTTTAACTGATTCTGGAGGATTCCAAGTATTTTCATTGATTCATTCTGGTAAATGGAAGGGTAAAGTACATGAGAATGGTGCTACATTTCATTCTCCATGGACGGGTGATGTGTATGAATTAACTCCAGAGAGTTCAATTGATATACAAATCAAAATAGGATCAGATATTTTAGTTACATTAGATGATTGTAGGGGTACTGATTTGAGTAGAGAGGATGCAGAACAATCGGTAGATAGGACAATTAAATGGGCAAAGAGGTGTAAAGATCATTTTGAAAATGTATATGGTGGTACTAAAGAGACAGGGAAACTTTTGAGTTGTGTTGTACAGGGTGCCAATTTCCCAGATTTAAGAAAGAAATGTGCAGAGGAATTAACGAAAATAGGATTTGATGGATACAACTTTGGAGGATTTGTAGTGGATAAGGATGGGGAGTTGGTGATTGATGAAATGAAAGCGGTTATAGATAATACTCCAAAGGATAAGTTTAAATATGCAATGGGAGTAGGTAAGCCTGAGGATATTCGAAGAGCTGCAAAGATTGGGTATACAGTTTTTGATACTGTACTTGTTACTAGAAATGCTAGACATGGGACTTTGTATTCTTCTGATATTGAAGATGAGGTTTTAAGGATTACCAATCAAGATTATTCTATTGATGAAAGACCTATTGATTCAAAATGTGATTGTTATACTTGCAAAAACCATAGTAGGGCATATGTACATCAGATGTTAAAGGTTGGCGAAGCTACAGGTATGACTTTAGCTACAATACACAACTTGAGGTATTATCAAAGACTTATTGAGGACCTAAACGCAGGTCTCTAAACCTCTTCATTGAGGAATTCCCCTAAAAATGATATGATTAAAAGTCCTATGATTAAACACTTTTATACTATTGAATGTATTTGTAATGATTATTAATTTTATGAAATCGATTTCTAATAAAAT
Source organism: uncultured bacterium (assembly GCA_903906305.1). Lineage (GTDB taxonomy): Bacteria > Patescibacteriota > Dojkabacteria > SC72 > SC72 > UBA12078. Next base: position 51,856 of record CAIVJR010000007.1, read on the forward strand.
TAAAGAGAATAATTCATTAAAACGCAGCTATTCGGCTGTGTCTTTTCACAAAAGCGTTTAAGGGGACATATTAAATTTTAATTAGAGAGCATAATGGAAGCATTAGCTATAATTGTTGCCATACTGGCAAGTGCTGGAGGCTCTTTCGCTGTACTTAAATATGTATTTAAGTGGGTAAATGTAAATAAAATCCCAGAAGCAGAGATAGAAGCAGCCGCAAAGAAAATGATGAGTAAGAAGTTTGAAGAATCTGAACAGGAGCTTGCAGAACTTCGAGAGAGAGAAGAGAAAAGACTTAAGGATATGCGAAGAGAAAATACTGAGCATGAAGAAATTCTCATCGAGAGAGAAAAGACCTTAAACAAAAGATCAAAGATCTTAGATGACAAGAGTGAAGAATTAGAGACTAAGGATGGAGAATTAAAAGAAGCCATTAAAAGAACTGAAGAAACAAGAACTCAACTTAAAACTGAGTTAGAAAAGATATCAGGACTTTCAAGAGAAGAAGCTACTGAAAAATTTAAGAAAGAAATAGAAGAAGATCTTAAAGGATTTGAAGCTCAGAAAATCAGACAAGCTGAAAAGAATATTGAAGCTGTGGCTGATGAAAAAGCACGACATATACTTGTTGATTCAATGCAGAGAGTTGCTACAGACTATGTTGGTGAGACTACTACAAAGAGTATCAAGGTTGAAGATGAGAAAGTTAAAGGTAGAATTATCGGTAAAGAAGGTAGAAATATCAGGGCATTTGAACAGATAACAGGAGTTGATGTCATCGTTGATGAATCTCCAACATCCATAGGTTTGTCTTCATTTGATCCATTGAGAAGAGAAATAGCTTTTGTAGCTATGACTAAACTCATAGGGGATGGAAGAATCCACCCAGGAGCTATTGAGGAATGTGTAAGAAAAGCAAAAAATGAGATTTCATTAGAAATTAAGAAAAATGGAGAAATCCTTGCTGAAGAAGCTGGATGGCCAGATATTGATCTTGGACTTTTGAAGTTAATTGGAAAGATGAAATATCGAACCAGTTATGGTCAGTCATTGATGTCCCATACAATCGAAGTAATTAGATTGGGAGAAGTATTGGCTGCAGAAGTCGGTGCTGATGTATCTTTAGTGAAGAGAGCAGCATTGCTTCATGATGTTGGAAAAGTTTTGACTCACAAGGTTGATCTTCCTCACCACCATATCTCAGGACAGGTTGCTAGAAAGTATTTGCTAAGCGACAAGCTTGTAAATGCTATCGAGTCACACCACTTAGATATTGAGCCTACATCTGTAGAAGCAGTTTTAGTCTATCTTGCTGATGCAATTTCTGGATCAAGACCAGGTGCAAGAAAAGATAGCTACGAGCAGTATATACAGAGAATCGAAGGTATTGAGAATGCTGCAAAGGATGTAGCAGGTGACAAGATTGCTGACGTATTCGCAATCAGAGCTGGAAGAGAATTGAGAGTAATTGTTAAACCAATCATGGTTTCAGATGATGAAGCTAAGGTTATGGCAAAGCAAATAGCTCAAGCAATTGAGAAAACTCAAAGCTATCCAGGCAATGTTGAAGTCACAGTTATTAGAGAAACAAGGGCAATTGAGGTAGCTAGATAAGTATCTTCTAGTAGTAATTGCTATAGGGGAAGCACAGTTATATGCTTCCCCTTTTTGTTCTCCGTACCAATGTTCAACTGAATTTTCTCTAGATAATGAAACATACCGCCATATGTGTGAAAATGCCCGTATAATGGCATAACTGGTAAAATTTTGTATTTTTTAATAATTTAGGTATACCTTTTATGTTTCAAATTTTGAATCATTAAGAAACCCTGTTATAACAAAGTTTTTGTACATCTCCTCCTCGGTCCTGTAGTAAAGTAGATGCTTGACGATTAGCTTGATATAACCTATTTTTAAGTTGGATATGCACAGAGACCCTATTAATATTTGGCATCTGGCATAGTATCTCTTAAGAAAGGAGGCCATCATTATGTTGAAAAAAGATTTAGTAGATAAAATTGCATCTACAGGTTTAACAAAGAGACAAGCTGGTGATGCTTTGGACGCAGTCCTAGAAGCAATCTCAGGATCTCTAAAGAACGGTGAAGCTGTTCTTTTGACAGGATTCGGTAAATTTGAAGTTAGAACAAGAGCAGCAAGAACAGGAATCAACCCTAAGACTCTTGCAAAGATTCAATTACCTGAAACTAAGGTTCCAGCATTCAAACCTGGAAAGGCTTTGAAAGCTGCAGTAAAGTAAGTACCGCCGGTATTTATTTGCAGATAAGGTAGATGAAGGGGACCCAATAAAATGGGTCCTTTTTCTATTAAAACCCTTATCAAGCTACAAACTATGTCTGATATATGAATTTCCTCTCGACTATTTAGTTTAAATACCTTAAACTGGATAAATATATAAACGCCCAATATGAAGAACTTCTTTATTCCAACTGAAAAGAATAAGTACAAACCATACCTCCTACGAAAAATAGCTTTAGTTGCATATTCACTTCTACTAATCTTTGTTAATAGCTTTGGTGGAATATTCGGTATAGATCAAGCCCAGGCTAGTAACATTTCACCTAGTAATATCATTGAATTAACCAATCAGGAAAGAGCTGCTAACGGTTTGAACACATTAAAAGAAAACTCAGCCCTTGCTGCAGCCGCATTAGCAAAGGCAAATAACATGTTTGAAGTCCAATATTGGGATCATTTTGGTCCTAATGGAGAGACCCCATGGCAATTCATACGTGCTGAAGAATATAACTATGTGTATGCAGGAGAGAACTTAGCAAAAGGGTTTCAAACCACTGAGGGTGTACATGAAGCATGGATGGCTAGCCCAACCCACGCTGCAAATATCATGAGTGCAAATTACAAGGATATTGGAGTCGCTGTAGTCCAAGGAACGCTTCTTGGTAAGCAAACAACCCTAGTAGTCCAGATGTTCGGAAATCTTACTACAGAGGTCGCTAGTGCCACTACAGGGGGATCTAAGACTACTACTTCGGGTGGAACTGTCATAGGAACGGAACATGGGGATATAAAGAGCATAATGATTACATCTCCAGTACAATCGTCAATATCTACTGATCCTGGTATCAATGTAGCTGGTGAGGTCAAAAATGTTGATGGTCAGTACACAGTAGAGGTATATGATCAATCAAATGTGGTAGGCGAAACATCATCGAATACTAGTAACTGGGAATTTGATAAAGAGAGTGATTGGTCAGAAGGAACTCACGTATTAAAAGCACAGATCAAAGGAGAGGAAACAGTATCTCCAAATGTAACTTTCTCTGTTGATTCTACACCCCCAATGGTTGAGACAGCCTCAATATCTGTTAAACAAAATGGTGAAAACTATGTTTTAAGCTTTAAAATAGATGAAACTTGGGTAGACCTTCGGGTTGTAAATGGAGCTACATCAATTCCTGTAACATCTGAAAATAAAACAGAGATCATTTTAGAAATTTCTGTTAAAGGATTAGGAAACAAAGTAGTCATAATGGCAACTGATGCACAAGGAAACATATCCCAATTAGATATAACGGAATATTTCCCAGATGAAGAGAGTAGTAAGGGTGCAAGTATAATATTGAGTTTGGTTAACGCAAACATTGGAGATCAGATAAGTATTGGCATTGTAGCTCTAATTTTTGTATTGTTGTGTATTGAAATTTTTGTATACTGGAAGAAAGGGAAATTAAAGGATATAACAGGGGATTTATTTACAGTTGGTACATGGTGGTTAATACTTACAATTGCAATATTTAATGGGTTTACTGGTTTAATTAATTAAAATTTACTGCCCAGTGAAAAAATACAGGTTAAAGGTACAAAACGATATTATATATCTATTTATACTCCTCGCCATAACGGAGTTTTTTAACTATCTCGTCCTAAATACACGAGGCGTAGGATTAATGATAACAGCAGGATTAGGAATTCTTCTTCTTGAAACATGGTTCATACGAACATTTAGTCTCTACTCTGGCAAAAAGATATCAAAATACAGTGATGTACTTGTCAAAATATCACTCAAAGATCGATTCTTTAGCTATTTTGTTCTCCCACTGATATTTTACATATCCATTCTAGCGTTCTTGTATTTCAACCGTAATTTGCTACTTGGTCATGTAGTTCTTGGTATCTGTATGGTGCTTTTCCTCATACTTTTCTTGAATGTAAAGAGCTCACTAAACAAGATATATTCGGTTGCCAATGCAACACGAGCGATCTTTGACTTCATTTGTATTACAATTCTGTATTTACTCACAAACATATTTGTAAGAGTAGGTTTCTCAATGGTCACTTTCTCACTAATCCTCTTTGGTACTGCATTTGTATTATTACTTTTCTCATTAAAACTACACCGAAAACTGGGATTAATGGAGATATTTGTTTCTCTGCTAAGTTCCGTATTCATATCCTGTTTTACAATCATATTCTGGAGCACAAATATTTTTGTAATTCCCCTTGTCGCAGCTTTAGGTTTCTATCTAGTTATATCAATATGGAATATCCGATTCTCAGGTAAAATACATTTGGTTGATTACTTCTTACCAATTTTGTATGTGATTCTAGCTTTAATATTAATTCTTACAATTTAATGCCTAAAAAGATTGTTGTTAAAATAGGGGGTTCGGTACTTTACGATGGTAATTTAGATATTAATTTTTCGGTATTAAAGAAATTTAAGGATTGGTATATCCAGCATAAAGAGGAATATGAAAAGATTGTCATAGTAACAGGTGGGGGTATGCTTTCAAGGGAGATACAGAGGAAAATGGAAGGTTCTGTAACTGAGAAGGAATACCAGCATAATATTGCTATGTCCATTACCCAAACTAATGCAGCCATAATACAGGGGTATTTAGAAGATTTCGATTCATATATGCCAAGGAGACTTGGTGACGCATATGAATTCTTGAATGAGGAGAAGAATAGGACTCTAATTAGTGGAGGATTAAAAGTAGGATGGAGTACCGATATGGACGCTGCTATATTTGCAGATATGTTGGATGTAGATACGGTATACAAGGTTTCAGATATTGATCATGTATATGATGTAGATCCAAGTAATAACCCTAATGCTAAGCCATTTGACGATTTAACATGGGTTGAATACTCAGGGCTGTTCAACATCACTGATGATGTTAATCATGAAGCTAACAAAAACATTCCAATTGATGTAACTTGTGCTAAATTCTGTCTTAAGAAGGGAATATCATTCTTCATATGTGGTGGAGATGCGTTAAAAGAAAAATCTACGGTAGAAGAGATTCTTCAAACAGGAACTTTGATACATTAAGCAATAGCTTCAATGGTATATTCCGTTGCACCCTTAGGAGTAGTAATTGTAACCTTTGAGTTCAATTTCTTTCCCATGATAGCTTGTCCAATTGGGGATAGGTGAGAAATTTTACCTTCTAATGGGTTAGCTTCTTCCTCTCCAGTGATTTCATACTTTACAGATTTTCCATTTTTCAATGTTACAGTGTCTCCAAGCCCAACTATACTCTTGTTCTTGTCTTTTGCCACTTTCGCAGTTCTAATTTTCTCCTTTAGCTCAAGGATTCTTTCTTCGTTTACATATTGATTTTCAAGAGCCATAGCATAGCCATCATTCTCTTTTAAATCTCCTTGATTGCGCATTTCATTGATTGTATCCGCAATCTTTGCTCTAAGCTCAGTTTCTCTTTTGATGAGCTCATCTTTTAACTTTTTAAAACCGGACAGTGTTGTTTGGTATATGTTTTGTGTCATATATCCCGGTATTTAATTTAGTAACGGAACATATTAATATTATGGGGGAAAGAAGTCAATAGATACAAAATATACCCAGTTTATGATAGAATTACAGCCAGAAATGCCGCTATCGTCTAACGGTTAGGACATATGATTCTCAATCATACAACCGGGGTCCGATTCCCCGTAGCGGTACCATATAAATATTTTAATATTTCCTCAATGGCAAAAGTCTTTAATATAACAACATCTAAGGATGAAAAGGTTATTGGATTTTACAACCAGGCAATGGAGGAATTATGCGAATTCTATGATATTCAATGGAATGAAAATACACCTTTAGTTCATATTGTTCCAGATAGGAAGACGTTTGATGATTTATGGGGTGAAAAAACTGGAAATTGGGTTGTTGGGGATACAATGGGAACGAACAAAATCTTGTATATTCTCTCTCCAGATGCGTATGAAAAGGATAGTATTCATAAATATTCGGATAAAGAATATTTGGGATTAATAAAGCATGAATTGAGCCATCTATTTTGTCAGATATTGTTTGATAGCTTTGAGCCACTTTGGTTTACAGAAGGGATAGCAGTATATACTTCAGGACAATTAGAAAGGTATGAAAGGCCAAAGAAATTTTCTAAATTTCTTGAATTCTTCGATACACTTGGAGATGAAGCATATAGCCAGGCAGGATTTGCAGTTGAAATATTGATTAAGAAGATTGGAAAGAAAAAATTCTTAAAAGCATTAAAGGATATTAAAACTCCAGTTACGAAGGAATCATTTAAAGAATTTTTTAAGAAAAATTTTGATATAGAATTAAGTTATAAATGGTTTAATGAAAATCTATGAAATTCGATATCATAACAATCTTCCCTGAAATAATAGAAGAATATATAAACAAAGGAATAGTAAACATAGCCAGAGAAAAAGGATTGGTAGAAATTAACGTACACAACCTAAGAGATTGGACAGAAGATAATCATAAAACAGTAGACGATACCCCATGTGGTGGCGGGCCAGGAATGGTATTAAAAGTAGAACCCATATACAGAGCAATACAGGATTTAAAAAAGGAAAATACCATAGTAGCTATAACTACTCCTAAGGGAGAGAAATTAGTACAAAGCAAATTAAAGAATTTTTCAACCAAATCAGACTTACACATGATTATCCTATGTGGAAGATATGAGGGATTTGATCAAAGAATCCATGACAATTTGGTAGACTATGAATTCTCAATCGGGGATTATGTCCTCTCGGGAGGAGAATTAGCATCCCTCGTATTGGTAGATGGAATTACCAGATTGCTACCAGGAGTTTTGGGTAATGAAGAATCTCTTAATGAAGAATCATTTAATGATGGAGAAACCTTAGACTATCCTCAATATACTAGACCAATAGAGTTTAATGGCTGGAAAGTGCCTGATGTCTTACTTTCTGGAAATCATGAAGAAATTAAAAAATGGAGAGCCTCTCAAAAGCCTCTAATAGGTAAGAATTAAGGCTATATTACATAATATTCTCATAGACTATATAATATACTATAGAGTTCTAAATTAAGAACAAAGAAAATGAAAGAAAAAATACTCCTAACCAAGGAAAAGAAAGAAGCCTTAGAATTAGAATTAAAGAATTTAATTGAAGTTAAGAAACCTGAAATCTCTGCAGCTTTGGCATTAGCAAGGCAAAATGATTTGAGTGATGACACGGATGATCTAAGCATTATGTTGGTAGAGAAGGAATCTTTTGAGGATAGGATCAAGGAATTAAAAGAACTTTTGGCAAATTCCAAGGTTATAGATAAAAAATTCTGTACTCCAAACAAAGTAAGTGTTGGTTCTGAAATCAAAGTTGAATTCAATGGAAAGAAACAGGATTTAAAACTTGTAACTACATTGGAATCAGATCCACTAAAAGGATATATATCTGAAGGTTCTCCATTAGGTAAAGCTTTGTTAAAAGCTCAAGTAGGGAAGACCGTTGATTTCAAGGTAAAGGGAAGAAAATTTGAATACAAGATCTTAGAGATTTGCTAAATCTTCAATCTTAACTCTTTCTTGCTTCATTGTATCTCTGTCTCTAACTGTTACAGTATTATCTTCTAGTGTTTGATAATCCACAGTTATACAGTATGGTGTACCAATTTCATCTTGGTATCGATATCTTTTCCCGATATTGCCTCTCGCATCCCATACAACCTTCTTGGTATCTGTAAGCTTCTCAAATATTTCTCTAGCCTTGTTAACAATTTCTTCTTTGTTAGAAACCAATGGGAATACCGCGGCTTTGTATGCAGCTATCTCAGGATTAATCTTTAATACTGTCCTAATCTCACCATTCTCTAAAGTTTCTTCCTCATATGAGTCTAAAAGTAAGAACAAGAATGTTCTGTCCACACCACCTGAAGTTTCAACAATGTTTGGCATGTATTTTTCACCTGTTTGAGGATCGGTATATGACAAATCTTTCCCAGAGAATTTACTATGCTGTGTTAGATCGTAATCACCTCTCCAGTGTATACCTTCATTTTCAGCCCATCCCCATGGTGCTAGATATTCAACATCAAAAGCTTTCTTAGCATAGAAGACTAATTTTTCTTTTGGATGTTCAAAGAATCTCAGATTCTCATGCTTTCGGTATAGCTTCTTGTAGAAGTTCATTCTTTCTTCCTTCCAATATTCAAATGATTTTTCCATATCGTTTGGATGAACGAAATACTGCATATCCCATTGCTCAAATTCTCTAGTTCTGAATGTAAACTTGTTCGGAGTGATTTCATTTCTAAATGCTTTTCCAATTTGTGCAATACCAAAAGGAATTTGTTGTCTTGTAGAATCAACAACATTTTTAAAATCAAGATATATGGTTTGGCAGGCTTCACCTCTGAGGTATGCTGTTACTTTTTCTCCTTCAATTACACCGACTTCGGTTTTAAAAAGCATATTGTATGTTCTTGGTTCTGTGAATTCTGTTCCACCACACTTTGGACATTTGCCATCTATATCTTCAGGTCTAAATCTTGCATGACATTTTTTACATTCAACAGCTTCATCCCCAAAACCTTTGATATGACCAGATGCCTCCCATACTTTTGGATGGGTGATAATGGTTCCATCAATACCAACAACATTCTCTCGTTTGTCTACCATGTTCTTCCACCAATATCTTTTGAGATTGTTCTTCATCTCTACACCTACAGGACCATAATCATAGAATCCTCCTATACCACCATATATTTCAGAATTTTGAAATATAATACCTCTTCTTTTACTGAGGGATGTGACTTTTTGTAGAAGATCTTCCATAGGTCGAAAGATGAAATTAATATTCCTGATTATATCTTAAAATCTTGTGTAAGGACAGATTATTTATATGATATAATCCTACTATCTTAAATTATATGATTCGTTCCCATGGAGGATACACAAAGGAGTGACATGCTCGGACAAAGACAAGTAAGATTAGAGAAAATCGAAGCACTCAAGAAGTTAGGTGTGGAGATATATCCTGCGAAGTCATATAAACAATTTCACAATGGAGAAATATTAAACAATTTTGAAAAATATGAAGGGCAAGAAGTCTGTCTTGCGGGTAGAGTAGTAGCCTGGAGAGAGCATGGACAACTTTTGTTTGGAAATATAATGGATCAAACTGGAACCATCCAGATCATGGTTAGAGAAAGTGAGCTTGTTGAAGACCTTGCTAAGGGATATTTGGGATTTGATAAGTTGACGCTTTTGGATTTGGCAGATTTTGTTGAAGTCTATGGAATCATCGGCAAAACTAAAACTGGTGAAATTTCGGTTATGGTTAAAAACATAAGGTTGCTTTCTAAAGCATTAAGACCAATTCCACGAAAATTGGAAAACAAAGAGCAGATATTTAGAAGAAGATATTTGGATTTGGTAGTAGATAGGGAAAGTTTTGAGATGTTTAAGAGGAAAGCTCAATTCTGGCAGGTACAGAGAGATCTTCTAAGAAGCGAAGGCTTTATAGAAGTTGAAGTTCCTGTAATGGAAGCTATAACTGGTGGAGCAGATGCTAGGCCATTTGTTACACATCATAATGCTTTAAATCAGGATTTCTTTTTAAGAATTTCTACGGAATTGTATCAAAAGAGGTTAATAGGTGGTGGATATGAAAAGATATATACATTAGGTCCTAACTTCAGAAATGAAGGTATGGATGATGAACATCTTCCAGAATTCCAAGATATCGAATGGTATTGGGCATATGCCAATTACAGAGATAATATGGATTTAGTAAGAAGATTGTTCTTAGAGATTGCTAACAAGGTATATGGTAGAACCAAGTTTACAACTAGAGGTCATACATTTGATTTAGCTGATGAATGGAAGGAATTAGACTATACAACAATAATCAAGGAAAGGTTTGATATTGATATCTTCAACGATTCAGATGAGAAGATGTTAAAGGTTATAGAGGACAACCATATTGAGATGGGTGGTGAAGTAAACAGAAATAGATTAATTGATACGCTTTGGAAAGCTATTAGGGCTACAATATCTGGCCCTGCATTCTTAGTGAATCAACCAAAATTTGTTTCTCCTTTAGCAAAATCACATCAGGATAATCCTGAATTAACAGAAAGATTCCAAGTAATAATTGCAGGGAGTGAATTGGGTAATGGATATTCTGAAATTAATGATCCTCAAGATCAATTAGATAGATTCTTGGAACAACAGGCTTTAAGAGAGAGTGGGGATGATGAGGCTCAGATGTTAGATATTGATTTTGTTGAGATGTTGGAATATGGTATGCCACCTACGAGTGGTTATGGTCAAAGTGAGAGAATATTCTGGTTCTTAGAAGATGTTTCTGGTAGAGAAGGTATATTCTTCCCACCTATGAGGATAGAAGTAGAGAATACGACTAAAGAAATATACAAGGACAAAGTCAAATTCAAGGAAACGGTTAAGAAAGAGGAGAAGAAATAATAGAAATTTGTTAACCAATCCTTCTTCTCTTATATTCTCACATATGAGTAATGCACATAGTGGCAAGAAGAAGGATTGGACTATATTTGGCTCCTCGTGCGTGGGTTCGAACCCGCGACCTAGTGATTACAATCACCCGCTCTAACCAACTGAGCTAACGAGGAACAAAAAGTGGTGCATGTGTTATGGGATTGGGACCCTACCGTCTCGGTATCCAAGCGAGAGCGATGCTTCTTTCTAAGCTACACATTGCACCATAATATTGTGATATCTACCTGATTTAACGGACAAATCGCACTCTTATTGAGCTCAGTAGATATACTACAAAAATTTCAAAGAACAAATTTCATTAATAATAAAGAAATTATAATATAACTATTTCTATCGGTCAATCTAAAACAATCTATATATTTCTGATATCATTAACATATGGAATCAATCAAAGACTTATTACAACAAATCAAACAAGGAGCAGAAGAGAAGGCTGATGAAACCAGTACTCCGCAGAATACACTCTTTGATACAAAGAAATTAGCCACTAACCCTAACAAGCTGTTTGATAACAAACATAAGTACATATCTACTGAATATCAAATGTATGGACTTAGATTAGCAGGAAAACTAGATGACAAGAAACGAGCTACAATGTATATCAAATGGGCTAAGGAAAAACCAAGAGCAATACTAGAAATGGCATATAGCTTCTGTATAGACTATCCAAGTGCAAGAGATAAAAGTAAGATATTTATGTGGAAAGTAAAAGAACTAGAAGATGAAAGAAAAAATAAACCAAAAGAGTAATTTCAAAAATATTCTTAAGCGAATAACTAAGATGTTTTTTGCGCAGGAATTTATGCACAAAGAACAGCTACTTGTTTGGATTATTGCGGATATTATTAAGATTGCGGGATTATGTTTTGTATGGGCTGCATCTGCTCGAATGACGGGGAATATGGATCAAGGATATGTGATCACATACTACGTAATGATGATTTTAGTTGGCAAACTTATGCAAGATATTACTCCTGAAAATGGGGTAAGACAGATTTTAAACGGAAAATTCTCCAACTCTCTTCTTAAACCTATGTCATATCTGACAGAATATTTGGGAAGTAATATGGGGTCGAATTTTTTTAGGCTAATAGTCTCAATCCCTGCTTTTGGATTAGGAATGTATATTACGAATAGACTTGGGTTTTGGATAGTGGATTTCAATCCATATTTGATACTGCTAGGGCTATTTGCTGTTGTACTAGGCTTTTTGATCAATTTCCTCTTAGGGAATATTTTTGCCATGTTGGCCTTTTACAACAAAAATATGGAAGGAATGAGAATCTTTTATAGTAATATTACAGCAACCTTTTCGGGAGAATACATACCCTTTGTGGCATTACCATTAGTGGCTTTGTTCACGGTACAGGTATTACCTTTCAGATATACACTTTCCTTTCCAATTGAAATTCTATTAGGAAGAATGACAAACTATGATATTGGTCTAGGATTTTTAATTGGAATTGTATGGCTAATTGCCTTGTATATCATCTATTCTATTTTCTTTAAGATATCCATAAAAAAATATGCAGCAGAAGGGATATAGGACAACAATATGGAGATATGCAAGAATATGGTTTTTGAACCTTAGAGCAAGTATCAAAAAAAGTAATACATACAAAGGAGAGATTGTGGTTCGTTTCCTAAGAACTATCTTTATCTTAGGTATACAGCTTCTTCTTCTAACTCTAGTTTTTGGAAATAGTGAGATTTACGTAGGTTGGACAAAAGCAGAAGCATATCTAGTAATGGGTATTTGGAATTTATTAAATTATTCAGGTTGGGCATTTTTTGGAATCAATCTTGAAAGATTAGAAAGCAGAGTATTAAGTGGTGAATTTGACTTCACCCTTCTAAAACCATTATCTTCCGCATGGTTTTCCTCCTTTTATGATTTCTCAACATATAGTGTTATTTCTTCCTTATCAGGTGTTGCATTGATTGCATACTATTTTGTATTAGAGTGGGGGACATTTACATGGGAAAGGATATTATTAGGATGTGGTGGTATTATCGTGGCTTTCGTCTTTTGGTATGCTTTCTATTTACTCTTGGCAAGTTTTACATTGGCTAATCCTAGAAATGGATTCTTGGCACTAGTGAAAGAGATATTGGGATTAGCAAAATATCCAGTAAATATTTATTCTAATTCTATACAGATGATATTTTTTACCATTCTACCAATTGCTTTTGTTAGTACTGTTCCCGCTAGTTTAATTATTGGAAGGATGGGGGTATCATTTTTAATAATTGGAGCAGGATTAGCAATTCTTTTTGTTCGATTTAGCTATTGGGTATGGAAACAGAATGTTAGGAAATATGTAAGTGCCGGAGGATAGCTATTTAACTATCTTATGTACTGCATCTAATACTTTTTCTAATGCTTCTTTTCCAGTTTGCGCATCAATGCGTGCTGCACTTGCATATGGATGTCCTCCTCCATTTAGTGATTGGGCTATTTTCCCAACCTCTTGATATCCTTTAGTGCTTCTAAATGAAACATACCATGAATTTTCATGACTAAAGTCTAGCCTTATAATGAATCCCCAATGTACTCCTTGTATATATCGGATATATCTATCCCTTAAAAAGTTCTGCGCTTCATTAATTCCTTGCTTTGTTAAACCATCTTTTACAATTGTATCTTCGGATATATACATATATGCCATGTCGTCCACTATTGTTAAAGATTTGAGATATGAAATAATAGCAGGGGTAGATTCTTTAGGAAATTTCCCCATCTTGTAGGCCATTTCTTCAAGCTCAACATCCATAACTTCTTTAGCATCAGCATATATTCTTAATGTATCGGGTGTGGTTGCATCATACATAAATCTTCCAGTATCAGCTACAATTCCATACTGTGTTAACTGAGCAATAGCTGGAGTTGGTTTAAAATTCTTTCCATAAATATCCTTAAAAGTTGCATATACCTGCTCAGCTGCAGAGCTTCTAAATTCATTTACAAGCAACCTATCTGGGTCTGGGACTGACTCTTTATGATGGTCTATGAATATCACGGGTACAGTAGTATCCATTAGTGTGTCTCTAGCAAAATCTAAACAAAGGGAAAGATTACTAGCATCAGTTACTATAATTAAATCTTCATCTCCACTTTTCAACTGTTCTACAACAGTAATTTCTGTCATACATGGGATATTAATGGTCGGAGTTTGCTTCGATTTCATAATGACATGCTTCTGGGGATATCCCAATTCTATGAATTTCTTTACCATAATCATACTGCAGAAAGCATCCATATCTGGACCTCTGTGTGTTAGGACTAAAATATTCTTTGACTTTTCAATCAATTGTTTAAATTCTTTGTTGTACTGTAACATAATCTTGATAATACCAAGTTTGGAGAATATAATAAACAAAGTCTTAAGGGAGATATTTCATAAATTCTTTGAATTAAATTAAGAAAACAGTTAGATGATAGATATTAAAAAAATAGTAGAAGAGACAGAAATAGTAAAACAAGGATTACTTAAGAGAATGGATGAAGACAAATTAGATCTTAATGGAATAATCGCCTTGTATGAGAAGCGAAAACAGATACAAACTCAATATGATACAAAAAGAGGTGAGCAGAATGGATTCAATGAACAGATGTCAAAAGTAGAGAAGGGAAGTGATGAATTCAAGAAACTCATAACAGATCTCAAGGCTAAAGCAGAGGAAGTTAAAGCATTGGAAGTTGAATTAAAGAATGCAGAAGCAGAATTAAAGGCGAAGATGGAAGTCTTGCCAAATATTCCTGAAGAGGATGTGGTAGCTGGAGGAAAAGAAAACAACGAGGTTATTAAAATGGTTGGAGAAAAACCAACATTTGATTTCCCAATTAAAGATCATGTTGAATTAGGTAAAGACCTTGGAATGTTTGATTTCGAAACCGCATCCAAGGTATCTGGAACCAACTTCTCTATGTACCGAGCAATGGGTGCTAGATTGGAATGGGCTTTGATTAACTTCTTCATATCTGAGCATAACAAGTCTGGATATGAGATGGTTATACCTCCTAATCTTGTTGTTGAACAATCTGCATATGCAGCAGGTCAATTACCAAAGTTCAAAGATGATGTATATTGGGTACAAGATGGATTATGTTTAGTTCCAACTGCAGAAACAGTTTTGACAAATATCTACAGAGATGATCTTTTGGAAGAAAAAGATTTACCTAAGAAATTCTTTGCATACACCCCATGTTACAGAAGAGAAGCAGGTACATACCGAGCATCTGAAAAGGGATTAATTAGAGTACACCAATTTAACAAAGTAGAGATGTATCAATTTGTAGCAGAGGACAAATCAAAAGAAGCATTTGAGGAATTAGTAGCAAAAGCGGAGGACTTAGTTAAGAAATTAGGACTTCATTACAGAGTAGTTAAACTTGCAGCAGGAGACTGTTCCGCAGGAGCTGCTAGAACATATGATATTGAGGTGTATATGCCAGCTATGGATACCTACTACGAAGTAAGTTCTGTATCTAATGTTACTGACTATCAAGCTAGAAGAGGAAATATGAAATACAAACCAGCAGATGGTGGTAAACCAAAGTACATGCATACCTTAAATGGATCTGGATTAGCTACAAGTAGATTGATGGTAGCATTAGTAGAAGCATACCAACAGAAAGATGGAAGCATTATTGTTCCTGAAGTACTTAGACCATTCATGGGTGTAGATAAAATAGAGATATAATCGTATGAATTTTTTCTTAGGCTTTTGTCCTGATGAAAAGGCTAATCACAAAATACGAAAGATAATAGGTGAGGTGGGGAAAGTATTTGATGGACTACAAATTCCTGTTAGATGGAGTGATCCAGCTTCTTACCACTTGTATATTCTCACCTTAGGGCATAGTCTTTCCTTCTTAAGATTGTTTTGGCTTAAATACAAACTTAAAGGTTTTACAGTTAAGCCCTTTAAGGTAGTTTTCAATACTGTACATATAGGTATATCAAGGAAATACAAAGAATTAATATATCTTGATCTTAAAGAGGGTGGGGAAGAGATGCGTGATATTTTATTTGAGCTTAGAAAACGCTTAACTATTAATGATCAGGGTAAGTTTATACCTCATCTTGTATTGGGTAGGGTAAGTGAGGACTTGAGTAGCCAAGAATATACCAATATCTCTAAAGATCTATATCGAGTTGCCAAAGATTTGGATATTCAACAGATTGAATTTGAAGTTACAGGATTGAAATTGATTAAGAATACTTCAACAGGTTTTCAGATTCTTTTAGAATTGAGTCAAAATCATTAGTCCATATTGCATCGGGATTTCTTCTAAACCATGTCCTTTGCCTTTTAATATAGTGCATAGTGTTGGCTATGATTTCATCTTTTACTTCCCCTATCGTTTTTTCATTTTCAAAATACCCATCAAATTCTCTGTATCCAATTGAGTTACATGCAGGATATTTATTTAATCCTTCTTTTCTTAGTATTTTGTTTTCTTCAATCAAACCATTTTCAATCATTTGATCTACACGTTTCTCAACTTTTTCTTTCAATATACCAGTAGGGAGATCAAGGACAAAATATTTACATGGAAAAGTAGGGGTAGTTGATTTCTTTTCTGGGAGGAAATTACCTCGTTCAATAATCCTTTGTAATCGTCTTGGGTTATTCTTGTCACTGTTGTTGAGTTGAGACAATACATCTTCTGGTATCTGTTGTTGTAATTGTTGGACGGAGAAATTTTCGAAAGCCCCCCTACTCTGATTCTGTATTTTTTCAGACTCGACTAGATTGTAATTGTAAATGATTGAATCAATATACAAACCAGTACCACCTACTAGTATGGGAGTTTGAGCTTCTGGGATGGTCTTAAGAAGTTCAAATACGTCTTGTTGGTATTCATAGATATTGTAGGAATCTTTTACGGAGACAGTACCATACAGAAAGTGTGGTACTTGTGCTAGCTGTTCTTCAGATGGTCTTGCTGTCCCAATATTCATCTCTTTGTAAACCTGTCTAGAATCGGCATTTATGATGACTCCATTAATAGATTTGGCTAATCTAATAGCTATATCCGACTTACCAGTTCCGGTAGGTCCTGCAATTACAATGAGAGGTCTGAAGTTCATACTATTTTAAAAGCTTGAATACCAAAAAATAGTGAAGCCATATGGTAGCAAGTGAAAGGCCTAAGGAGAGCAATATTGGAAGTAATATTGAAGGTGTGAGTACTGCAAAAGCAGTAAAGAGAAGTATGCAAGAGATTGTTAATCTAAATGCATCATTAAATGCTTCGGCTTTAACCTTGGTCATATCAAAATCTCTTTGTTTGTGGTTTTGCATATAGAAACCAGTCATGGTACCGATACAAAGAATGACAATGAAGAAAACAATGAAAGGAATGAGTTTAAAGGTATATGTAATATCTACTTTAAATACTAAGTTGGTTACAACTAACGTGATGAGTGTTAATACCCCAGCAATTGCTAATGAGTCAAAAGAGATATGGGCTAATTTCGCTTGTTTAGTAAATATCCATACAAAACCAGGTACGACGAGTAAGATTATGAATATTAGGATCAAGGTATTTACCTTCTCTAATATAGTCCAGTTGTTAAAAAGATTTATTATTATATCCATAGTTATATTTTCTTCACTTTATTAATATACCAAGCTGAAATAACCAAACAAAGTTTTGCTAATGCAGTGATAATCAACATATCTTGTGCAATTATACTTACAAATCCATTCCCCAAGAATATTGTACTTGCAAGTACGATGAGCAAGAATAATTCTATGTAGAATACAGAATCTTTTCCTTCTGCAATTATCCTAGTTACAGCTATTGCCAATATCGCTTCAATTGAGAGCAAGAATGGATCTACAGGGATTTGGAATATCTTTAAGGATGCTAGATATATTGAAATGGTAAGTGTAGTGGCTAAGAGAGATTTCAAAAGCACGTCAGGAGACGTTGTTTTTGAAATGAAAAGGTAAAGGTACAAGACAACCAACGCAACAAGAATTCCAAGGGTTATTTGTATGTAGTTTACGGTTGGAACGTTTACGGTCAAATCAGTCTGTGAATCTATTTTGAAATTTGTGCCTACTACTCCCGAGTTGTACAAGAGACTCATTACCTTGAGTTGTTGTGCATCTTCCGTTGAAATCGGGATTGCAAATACCTTGCTTGTAGCATCAACTACATGTGGAGTTACAAATCCATCAATATCTACACCAATGGATTGGCCGTTGTATTGTAAGAGGAATTTATTAAACTTTACTTCTCCTGCTGGCCAGAGTTTGAATATCGCGAAATTCGCATATGTACCACTACTTGTTCTTAATTTGGTTATATATACATTTCTAAAATCACTTCTATCCCATTCGGTATTATCATAGTTTGTACCGAGCATATATGCATATGTGTTTTCAGAATCATCAAAATTTACATCACTCTTTCTGGTTACAACCTTAACATCAAATTTATTTGAGATTAACTCCTTAACCAAATCCTTGTCTTTACTTGTTGTTACATTAATTCTAATTTTGTCATTATCTATATATGTTGATACTTCTTCAACTCCAAAACCTTTCAATCTTTTGTAGAAGATATTTCTTAAATCATTAAGAGCTTTTGTCTCTGTATTTTCAGTAGAGACTATGAACTCTTGAGACCAATATGTATTGTCTTTGAGATTAAGATTGTAGTTGGTTTTGGAAACGTATTTCTCAGTAAGTGGAAGTGCGATGAATATGGAAGCAAGAAAAAGTGCTGTAACAACAATTATTAATATGTAGTTTAGTAGAGGCTTAACGTTAAAGTTAAACTTCAGTTTTAGTAACTTCATTCCTTAAAGTAGGTCAGATATCTGTCCGAATATGACCATCTTATCCTTTTCTAAGATGTTCATCAAGAATGGTTCTTTCTTTTTTCTAGCAAAGTCAAAATCTTCTTTAGTTATCGCACTAAATCGGATATCTCTTTTTTGCTCTTTTTCTAATTCACTCATTGCTGTTGAGAGATCTCTAACTTTCATTGTACCAATGAAAAGAAAGTCTACATCAGTAGGATTCTCGTATTTGTTTTTAATGAAGCTCTCCGTTAATACTAATAGCTGTATTCCTTCAATCTCTTCCGCAACTCTTAAAATTGCTTTTCCGATATTTGATTCTTTGTAGAACATAGATCGAAGCTCTGGAAGGATTGGATACTTTCTGTTTAATTTGTACACCAATTTGTTTCCATCTTTCTTAGAAGTCAAAAGTCCTGCATCCAAGAGATTTAGTAATTCTCTTCTTACTGCATTTATCTCCTCGTCTAAGATTCTAACTAACCCTCGAACGTGGAATGATGCATTCAAATCAAGCATATACTGCTCGAGAATTCTCACCCTCACTTTTGAGATAAAAAAGTTTTTTAGCATAGTTCCCCAACCTGCTTAATATTATTGCTCAATTATAGCAAATTTCCCGTCAGATGTACCAATCATCTCGACCCATATTCTTCCTCTATTAAATTCTATCTCTTTTCCCTCGCTATCATAGTATGTAGTTCTGTCCGTCCTTGAGGTCTTTTTCCATGTACCATATGTGATTTTACCATCCATAAGATAGGTGGATTTACCTTGGCCGATAGTGGTGATAATCAGGTGGCCTTTGTCATCTCCTGACTGAATCATGGATACTTCCTGTACTACAATATTCTTGGCATATACCTGTGTGTTGGTCTCTTGATCAATATCTGCTTGTCCTCCAACCTTTCTTAAGTATGTATTAGTTGCTTGATCATATGTCCAAACTACATTGTACAATCCACTGTTAATCAATCTCTCATGGAATATCAACTGTACTTGAGTCTTCTCTCCTCTTTTAGATATCTCTGCATCTGTTTTAAATTTCCAGCTTTCAAAGTTTTTAGGGAAGGTATCCCAATCCATCTTAGCAGCATATTCCCATGCGTATGTAAGCGAATTGTATTCATTGTGTGGAGCTACTCTTCTTCCGTCATTCCATCTCCATGCTCCAATCGTTGCAATATCTTTTATGCCGTAGCTATATACATTCCCGCATGCATTGGTTCGGGGATCATCTGAAGAAGCACATCCATCACGTATGAGTAATGGGTCATATTCGCTTGCCCATTCCAAATAGTATTGGCGAAGACTTCTAACAGGGCCAACTTTCTCTGGAACTGTACTCCAATATATTGGCATTAACCTTGTAATTCCAGCCTCAGCATTAGCTTCAATTACCACGTCTGCACTATTTAAACCTGAAAGAGGACGTGCTTCTGAATGGTTGTTGGTCATTACGGCAACAGGTCTTCTGGTTTTCATGATATCCATCTCTGACTTGGTAAATAGCATTCCATTTAATGGACTTACTTCCGTTTTTGGTTCTTGAGGTGTAGAGAGAAGTGAAAGTCCTCCCTTGAAAAGTGCGGATAGTGGATTGGAAGCAATGAAATCTTGATTAAACGAAAGTACGTTGTTTAATGGCTGGGGTTTAACTCTGTATATTCCAAAGTAGTAAAAGCCTCCAATACCTACTAAACAAAGGAATGCCACAATTGGAAATATGAAATTTTTAAATTTGAGTTTCTTTTTCATATCGGAGAGTTTTACCTCTACTATTGGGGATTCGGGTGTGGTCTCAATTGGTGTTGGGGTTATATTGGTTTCTACAATTTCAGATTTTCCTGTATCAGAAATATTGAACTCTTTAGTCATGGCAGTTTTACTTAATATATATCCAATATACTAGCATATCGTTTTGTACATTTAAATCTATGGAAATATTGTGGTAGTATATATAAATAATATTTTAGGACAAAACTATGATAAAGAAAATCATATGGTTCCTTGTATTACCCCTAATCATTGGAGTAAGCATTTACTTCATATTCTTCAACAAGAAAGCTGCGACAAACAATACAGATAAAGGGAGTGATACTAATCAAACTCAAACGGATGATACAGATACAACCGATGAGGATGAAGATACCGATACAGATACTACAAATAGTAATGAAGAAACAACAACGCCTCTAACGGGTTTCTCAACTGAGAGTCAAACTGAGGGTGTAGCTTCGCAATCCAAATTCACAATCGAGGATGTAACTAACACTGCTCGAACAGGATATCACGAATTTGTATTCTCACTTTCTTCTACAGGTACAGATGATCCATATGTGATTGCTACATACATGAGTGATCTTGGAGTTATACGGATTGATTTAAATCAGATTGAGAAGGATAACAGTGATATCGGATATCAAAAAGCTGTAGCAATTAACAAGGAGGGTATTTCTCAGTTGTACCATAATGTATCTTCTGACCAAACGGAGGAGATATATGATATTGGTGTAAGTAAGAGTACTGCTTTCAAGATTACTACTGCTAAGATGTCTGATGGATGGGATATCATAGTTGGTGTTCAATATCCTGGAGTAGTCTCTACTGAAAATTTAGATTTAGGTAGTAAAGAATTTGGTAAAACAGCTCAAGCCATTATGGGCGTTGATGCTACTAAGGCTTCTACTCTATCCTCATATACATATGGTTCTACTTCTGGAGTATTCAAATTTGTATGGAATGTGAGTAGCTCTGATACTAATCCAATTCCTTCTGTAAGTGCAGCATACAATGCAGAACATCATCTAGTTGTTACTTTTGGTAGTGTAAAAACAGACAAGGTATATCTTGCAGTTGATGGTATCGCATTACCTGGAAACTTGGCTATGCAAACAGAGAGAGCTGCTGAGAAGAGTATATATACCTTCTATGGTTTAACTGAAGATGTTAATTACAAATTGAGTGCAGGTTTAAGCCCCAACCAAGTAATAGTTGAGATACAGTTGTAAATGATTAAGAGTATAGTTTTTGATTTTAATGGAGTAATCTTTGACTCCAGTACGCATCATATAAATGAGGATGTGATTGAGTTGCTTAAAGACTTGTCTGAATCTGATTTCAGGTTACATCTTTTTTCCAATACATCTAAACAGGCTATAAATATTCTTAATGCTAAGTATGATTTCTTAAAATATTTTAAGAATGTAATTCTTGTTGAAGATACAAGACTATCTAAACCCTCTGATGCCTCATTTGAAAATCTTCTTAAAGTAACAGGTGAGGTTGGAGAAGAGATGGCATATATAGATGATGGAAAGGATAATCTTAGGCAAGCTAAGAGATATGGAATGGTAGCTATTCCTTTTGTAGATGCAGATAGGCTAAGGATTAGCTTAGCTTCTTTAGATATTTAAATTTTAAGATATATAAATATGATAACTAGAGAAAGATGTATGCAGTTAATAGACAAATATGTAACTACTCCATGGCTTAAACTTCATATGAAGGAAAGCGATATCATTATGCAAGCTGTAGCTAATAGGCTTGGTGAGCATGAGGAGAAATGGGGATTGGCTGGCTTACTTCATGATTTAGATTTTGACTATGTTGGTAAGGATCCCGCAAGGCATGTGGTTGAGTTTGATGATATTTTGAAGATGGAGAATCTTGAGGTTGGTAAGGATATAGACAAGGATGTATATCATGCGATCAAGGCTCATTACGAAGAGAACCCCGGGGTTCCTGAAAACCGAGAGAACAACTTGGACTATGCGTTATCTGCTTCTGAGAACTTATCTGGTTTTTTAGTGGCTTGTGCTTTGGTTATGCCAGATAAAAAGATTGCGAGTGTTACTTCTGATACGGTTTTAAGAAAGTTAAAAAAGAAAGAATTTGCTAAGGGTGTTAGAAGAGATTTGATACAAGATATTGAAAAAACGGGTATATCCTTAGAAGAATTTATTGATATATCTTTAGATGCTATGAAGGCTAGGGCTAGTGAACTAGGGCTTTAAGGGTGTAAAATATATACCATTAACGGGGCGTAGTTCAGATGGCTAGAGCGCTTGCATGGGGTGCAAGAGGTCGCACGTTCAAGTCGTGTCGCCCCGATATTTATTTAACCAAAAATAACAATGAAATTTACTCCAGATTCAGATTGTATGATAGTGGTATATGTCCCTTGCGAGAGTTTAGAACAAGCTGAGCACATAGGGGAACAGATTATGAAAAAGAAGTTATGTGCATGTGTGAATATATACAAAGATATGCAACCAATGTTCTTCTGGCCTCCTAAAACAGGAAATATAGAGAAGGGTAAAGAAGTTGTATTGCTATTGAAGAGTGTTAAATCAAAATATGACGATATGGAAAAAGAAATAACGAAGATACATAGCTATGATGTTCCTTGTATATTTGCCATTCCAGTAATGGCAGTAGCAGATGGTTACTGGGAGTGGCTAAATGGAGAGATGGAATAATTCTTTTTGTTAATTTAAATTTCTGTTAGAATTAAACAAGGAGGATAAAATATATGAGTAAACAAATAAATCAAACAAAATCGGGAAAAATTCGTGAGAAAAGAAGTGATACTTTGGTAAGAACAATTGAAAGAAAATACAACGTTGATCTTCAAGCAAGATCAGACATGAAGCTGGGGAATCTTTTAAAGGAAAAGGGCCTTCCCTCCTTGTCTAAGCTTATAAAAGAAACAAGAAAAGATTAATGGATAGCGAAATCTTTGGTTTTGTCGAAGATACATCTTTAAAGAATCGAATGATTGCAACACTTGAGCATGTGATTTTTTTAACGACTTTGTTAAAAAGTAAGCAAAGGAAAAAAGCGCAGTCTTATATTTATAAAGATTGTATAGTCTACATAGCTTCCTTAATTGAGTGTGTATTAAGATACAAGATTCTTAAAGGTTTTCCAGACGAAAAATTTCCTATTAAGGATAAAGATTTTAGGGACGTAAAAGAGATACATAGACTATCCCCGGAAGAAAGAATTGTCTGGGGAATAGAAAAAAACAAAGAAATTAAAATCACAGGTGGCACAGATTTTTGTAAATTAAACGAAATAGCGAAAGATAAACTTATAATTGATTCTTCTACATTTGAAAGTTGTGAGGAAATAAGGAAATGGCGTAATACCATCCATATTGTTGATACGGAAGAAAAAGAAATTTTCAATGAAAAAGATTTGGAAAAAGCATCTAGTACTTTGCTAAATCTTTGTAGTTAGTAATTTTATTTTTATATATTAAAATGGAAAAAAACAAAAAACGGTTACTCATAATCATAGGAATAATCCTCTCCCTCTGTATACTCATCCTTCCCATAATCCTCCTTGTAAGGGGAACATTCACTATCGTTAAAAACGTATCTTCAGGAAGTAGCAAAACCATAACCAATACAGAAGAAATAGAAAAGAAAGTAGAAGTATCTCAAAATATAGCCTGGATATCTGGTTTCAGTACAGAAGAAGTAAAAGATACAAAAGAATTAGCCCATGTAAAAATATGGGTAAATGCAAACCTCTTCCATATGGATGCAATAACCAGTTACACAATAAAAAATATTAAGGTAGAAGGATACAAGAAAGGAAAAGTAGCAATTGTTAAACCAGGACATATCAGCAATACCCTCACTATGTACGACTATGTATGGGGACCATATGATGGCGAAATGAAATCAGCAGAAATCAAAGACAGTGGAAAAACCTTAACCTTTGATGTAGTAGATGTAGCCCACTACTATGACGAAGTCTCCAAAGTAGGAACCTCAATGCCAACATGGGGTATCTTCCTAAAGGAATTAGGTGAATACAATTACAGAAAAATAATGGACAATTCAGGACTGTTTGATAGTGAGAAGATATTGGAATATGCAGATGTGCAACCCAATGATCTCAATATATCTTTCTCTTTTGATGTAGAGATGGTATTTGAAGATGGAACTAAATGGGTAAAAAGATTCTCTGCAGAATTAGATGGTGCAAAGATAGTAGAAAACAACAGCTATATGGTCGATCTTAGTTACTAGGTTAACAAATGCATGGGAATATCGTATAGTTAATAACTAAACTGTACCCTGCCCAAAATGCAAAAAGAATATATTCAGATAGGGAATCCTAATGTCTTTAATGGCCAATATATGTTGGCTGTATTTAGATTACAAGGAGAGGAAGGAATGACACTTGTAGATACAGCAAGTGAAGTCGCAGCTGAATCATCTACTGGATCATTTGTTAAGATAGGAACAGCAACTGCTTTTTCAGAAAGCTTAGATGCTTTGGTATATCGAATAGATGAGAAAAATAACCTCGTATGGATAGCATACCCATGGAGAATATTTGATAGGGGTGGAAATGTTCAAAACATCATGACCTTCATTGCCGGAAATGTCTTTGGTATGGCAAGTGTAAAGGTGTGTAAAATCCTAGATGTATATTTCCCGCCACAAATGTTAGTACAGTACGATGGACCAGAATATACCATTGATGATATGAGAAAATATTTAAATATTCAGGAAAGACCAATATTTGGAAGTATCATTAAACCAAAGATTGGGTTAACCTCTTCGGAATATGCAGAACTCTGCTATGACTTCTGGTCAGGAGGTGGTGATTTTGTTAAAAATGACGAGCCACAAGCAGACCAAGACTTTTGCCCATACGACAAGATGGTACAGGATGTAAGACATGCAATGGACAGAGTAGAACAGGAAACAGGTAAAACTAAAGTCCATTCCTTCAATATATCTTCCTCGGATTACGATACCATGATTAAGAAGGCCGACTATATCCAATCTATGATGAAACCAGGAAGCTATGCATTCTTAGTAGATGGTATAACCGCAGGGTGGATGGCAATACAAACCATTAGAAGAAAATATCCGAATGTATTCCTACACTTCCATAGAGCAGGACATGGAGCATTTACAAGAGATGAAAATCCAATAGGGTATACAGTTCCCGTATTAACTAAATTTGCTAGACTAGCAGGTGCTTCAGGTATTCATACTGGCACAGCAGGTATCGGAAAGATGGCTGGATCTCCAAAAGAGGATGTCATGGCTGCAAATCATTCATTAAGATTGTATTCAGAGGGTGATTACTTTAAGCAGATTTGGTCTGAGATTCCAGAGAAGGATGCTGATTTACAATTAGCTATACAGAAAGAAGCTCAAGGTGAAGATTACAGCAACCTTGGATATTGGAGAATAACTAAGAAGATGTGCCCAATTATTTCTGGCGGTCTAAATCCATTACTTGTTGGAGAATTCATAGATACAGTAGGAACTCAAGATTTCATAACTACAATGGGAGCTGGTGTACACTCACATCCAATGGGAACAAAAGCTGGCGCAACTGCTGTACTACAAGCATATGAGGCATGGAAGCAGAAAATATCTTTGGAAGAATATGCTAAGGACAAGGAAGAACTAAGAGTGGCTATAGATTTCTATACCAAGCACGAGGTTCCACATCCTGATAAACAGGTTTAATCAAAAAGTCCTGTAATGGATTTTCTTTGATTTACTCGGCTAATGGCTTCTGCGAAGTAACTGGCAATTGAGACCTCTTTAAACCATTTTGCAGATTTCATAAATTCTTTGGAATGATATGTACTATCTGTTCCAATCACTAAATCTAAATATCCTTTGTCATATGCTTCTTGGAATCTTTCAAAAGCAGGTCCATTGAAAAGCGCGTGTGTACAAACAGCTATAACCTTTTTTGCTCCCATATTCTTTGTCTCTTCTAATGCTTTTACTAATGTTCCACCAGTACAGATCATATCATCAACAATATATACATCCTTTCCACTTACATCTCCTAGGATAGACATTTTGTCTACAGTATTTGCTTTGCAATAGTTTCGAGCTTTGTATGTAAATGCAATATCAGTTTTCAAGGTTTGGGCATAGTGATTAGCACGTTTTGCACCTCCTAAATCGGTAGGCATGATGACGGTATTTTCTTTGTCTTCAATCATCTTCTTTAATACTGGAATCAATACATATCCTCCCATGAGATTATCTATCTTTGCCCGTCTAAAGAATCCTTGGATTGCCGAGTTGTGTAAATCTACAGTTACCACATGGTCTACACTTCCATCACCTTCTAGCTCGTATGCTATTCTAGCTGCAGTAATCCCCTCTCTTCCTGATTGCTTATCCTGTCTTGCATATGGATATGATGGTAATACCGTGGTTATTCTCTCGGCATCACATCTTCTACACGCATCTACCATGGTATACAATGCTCTGAGATTTTCATCGGTACTTTTTCCTTCTGAATGGTTCTCACAATCTTGGATAATGAAGACGTCCTTGCCTCTAATACTTTCATTAATTATCGTTTTTACTTCTGTACTGGCAAAATGCATCTCTTCTGAATCAATGAGATGTACCTCTTCACCATGCTTTTTCTTTAATTCCTTTTCTATTCTCTTCGCAAAACTTAATCCAGATGCACAGGCCAATATCGAGAGTGGAGCTTTGGGTGTAGGAGTCATAGAAAGGGTTTTTAATTTATTTCTATTTACAGTGTATATCCTAAGTAATATTCTGTAAAATGAATTAATAATTTATATGGAAAATATTATGTCAAAGACTTTAGAGAACTTAACAAAGGCATTTATTGGGGAGAGTCAAGCTAGAAACAGATATACCTTTTACTCTAGTATTGCTAGGAAAGAAGGATATATTCAGATATCACAAATATTTGAAATGACTGCTACTCAAGAGAAGGAACATGCTAATTGGTTAATGAAGATGATTCAAACATTAAAAGAGGATGTTAATGGCCTCAAAGTTGAAGCTGAAGCAAACTTTACATTGGGTACTACACAAGAGAATCTTAAAGCTGCTATTGAAGGTGAGATGTATGAGAACAAGGAGATGTATCCTGAGTTTGCTAAGGTTGCTAGAGAAGAGGGATTTGAGGATATTGCTAAGAGATTGGAATCTATTGCTATTGCTGAGGGTCATCATGCTGAGAGATATTCTAAGC
Source organism: uncultured bacterium (assembly GCA_903906305.1). Lineage (GTDB taxonomy): Bacteria > Patescibacteriota > Dojkabacteria > SC72 > SC72 > UBA12078. The sequence continues at coordinate 79,469 of CAIVJR010000007.1, forward strand.
TTCATACTGTATTAACAGATGGTACGATATTTAAAAAAGATACCGAGGTTATATGGATTTGTTCTGAGTGTGGTTATGTATCTGTAGGGAAGGAACCTCCTGTAGAATGTCCATCATGTGGCCATGCACAGGGTTTTTACTATCTGATGAATGAGGAATATTAGTATATTTCTATCTGTATTATACTAGAAATAATTTTTGTATACAATATTGACTCAAAATAGGGTTGGATGGTAATATTTGCCTTATAACATAAGCCTTTTTAAGTATGAAGAAAGAAAAGGATATTACGTTCGGGGAGTATATAAAAATTTCAAAGTGGGTGCTAAGTATAGGTTTCAAAATATCACCAAGTAGTGAAATTATTAGATTAGTAGGGCAAATTTTTAATAATCTGGGATTTTTGTTCAATACATATATAATTTCAAAGATAATTGATGCTTTAGTAAAAGAATCTACATCTACAGATGCTACGATACAAAAACTCTTGCCATATCTCGGAATTTTGTTAGTTGTTAATACAATATTTGTAATAATTGCGGAATTAAGAGGTTACGCTGACAGAAAGATGAATCAATTATCTTCGCCCTTTTATGAAAAAATGAAGTATGACAAAGTTCGTGAATTAGGACTGCAAACCTTAGAATTTCCGGATATCGCAAATTTAAAACAAAAAGTCGAGGAATGGTTAGGATTAATTGGGAACATTGATAGCTCAATTGTGAATATTATATCTTTCCTAATCAGAATCATTGTTTCAGGGGTTGTACTTTATAGTACTGTGCCTATATTGATTCCGATTGTTCTTTTAGCTTCTATTCTTTTTTATTTTAATAAACGAAAATATTTTAAAATGGAGTTTGATTGGATCAGAAGAGAAGATCACATCTCTGGTAGACGTAAACATTACAAAATATCGTCTGATCTATCAAATGTTAATACAATAGGTGAAATTTCAATAACTGGAGCCCACGATTATCTTGATGCTAAATTTCAAAAGTTTTTTGATTATTATGCCTGGGGATTTCTTAGGATAATTAAAAAAGAGTATATTGCGGATTTTTTGTTGACCTTATTGAGCAATTTCGTAACGATTTTAGGATATATCCAAGTTTTTGTTATATATTTAGCCAAATCGATTACTATTGGTAATGTGACTTTCTATTTAGGTACCATAGATGGGTTCTATTCTGGTATTGAAAGGTTCTTCAGAGAATTTGTCATATATCGAGATAACATGCTAAAAGTTAAGGACGTATATGCTTTTTTTCAGTTAGAACCAAAAGTTAAGGATGGAGAATATGTACTTCCAAGATTGATTAACCCACCATCGATTGATGTAAAGAATATTTCTTTTCATTATCCTAATAATAAAATAAAGATATTGAAAGACTTTTCGTTAACAATTAAAGCCGGAGAAAAAATAGCAATTGTCGGGGAAAATGGCGCGGGGAAATCTACATTGGTGAAATTGTTAGCGCGTGTTTACGATCCTCAAAGCGGAGAAGTTTTGATTAATGAAAGAAATATAAAGGAGATAAAATTGGATGATTGGTATAAAAACTTGGGAGTACTTTTCCAAGATTTTAACTTCTATGGAGAGCTTGATGCTCAGGAAAATATATATATTGGAAAATCTGTTAAACCAATGGATCGGGATAGAGTAAAAGAAGCCTCTGTTAATGCGGATGCTTATGATTTCATTCAAAAGTACCCAAAGAAGTTTGAAACTGTAATGAGTGAGAGGTTTGAAGGAGGAATACAACCAAGTAAAGGGCAACAACAGAAGATAGCTATAGCTAGATTCTTCTACAGAGATGCTCCTGTTGCCATATTTGATGAACCTACCTCCGCTATAGATGCAGAATCGGAATACAAGATTTTTAATAAGATATATAAATTCTTTGATAACAAAACTGTTATCATCATTTCCCATAGGTTCTCTACTGTAAGAAATGCAGACAGAATAGTTGTACTTGACCAAGGAAGAATTGTTGAAGAGGGATCTCATGCAGAGCTTCTAGCTATGGATGGGAAGTATGCTCAAGCATTTAAAAAACAAGCCGAAGGATATTTGTAATTGACCTATCGTTAGTTATCTGTGACAATATACCTATCTAATCTTTAAATATACCTGTAATGAAAGTATCTATAGACAAGACTAAATGTGCAGTATGTGGATCATGTGTAGCTATATGTCCTGAAGTATTTGAAATGAGAGATGATGGGGTCGTTGATGTTAAACCTGAGTATCAGGGAGTAGATATTACAGATCCTCAGATACAAGAAAAGGTTAGACAAGCATTTGATGCATGTCCTGCTATGGCAATAGTTATAGAGGAATAAAGAGGGATGGATGATTGTATCTTCTGTAAAATTATAAAAGGAGAGATTCCTTGTTACAAACTCTACGAGAATGATTCTGTTATTGCTTGGTTAGATATTCAACCTTTAAGTAAAGGTCATCTCTTAGTTGTTCCTAAAGCACATTACCAAGATATTCATGAGGCATCAGAAGAAACCTTATGCGAGGTTATGAAGGTAGCTAGAATAATGGCGAACAAGGTTAAAACCGAATTACATCCAGAAGCAATATTGATTAATCAGAATAACGGTGAGAAGGCAGGTCAAACTATTATGCATTACCATATGCATATCAAACCAATATATGAGGATACCCATTGTAACACTGAAGAAGGACATAGAACGGGTTTTCCAGACGAAGAGATGAAGAAGATAGAGGAGATCCTAAAAGTAAACTAAACAGATTGATATAGTTTTTGTAACTTCTTATCAAATGTTACTAACTCAGACTTATTCTCTTTTGCTAAGAAAAGTATTACAGAATCAATAGCTGTAAATGAATGGGATAAATTTTTAGTAAATTCGATATACCTTTTTAAGTTTGATTCATTTAGACTTGGTGTCTCATCTGCCATTTTTAGACTTGTCTTAACACTAAAATCACGAAATTCTTTATTCCTTGAAAAGCTCGTAAGCTCTGCAAATACTACTGTGGGAACAGTAATTATAGCGGATCCAAATTCAGTTGCTATTTCGTTTGCTGCGAAATAATTAGAATCTTTATTGTTTAAGAAAGCACTTAGGAAACTTGTATCAAGCAGATATGTCTTCATATCTGTTCTCTCTGTCGCCTTATGAACCCAACACTATCTCTGTATGTTGGGGCAGACATAGAGTATTTCCCAAATCTTTCTATAAAGGAGGGGCGCTTCTGTATTGATTTTGTAACTTGTTTCTTTTTTACTGTGTAATCCTTTAAACTAGTCAAAACCGCAATAGGTTCTTTATTTTTTTTGTATCCTAGATATACAATTCCTCCATCTTTAACAAAAGACAAGGCTTCAGAAGGTTTTTCGTAAAATTCAGTTGTATTGTAAGTTCGTTTTTTCATACTAACAGTATTTTAGTAGTTTGTTTGTAGCAAATCAATGCGAATAGTGAGTAGAATAATGAATTTGTAATGAAAAACTAGTCTATTCTGAAGAACTGTAATATCTGATCCATATATTCAGTATCCAAATCAAAGTGAGATTTTCCTTCCAATGTTACTAATGTAATATCTTTTCCTAAATTCTTCATATATGCTACAAAGTTTACGGAGTTTGAATACCCAATATTTACATCCTTTGTACCATGCCATATTTGCATATCCACATCTGCCATCTTCTCAGCATCAGCCTTTGTCCATTCATATGTTCTTGTTGTTGGTGCTAGCAAGGCAATCTTTGCAATATTCTCAGGATATTTAACTGCAAAATGAGTAGTAGGCAAACCACCCATACTAAATCCAATTAAATATATTTTTCCACTAGTAGTGTAATGTGATTCGATCCATTGTTGAAGAAGTAGCATATCCGCAATGGAAGCTGCATTTCCCCAGTTTTCATCATGTTCATTAGAAGCGGCGAATATGAAGTTCTGTTCTCTAAAATATTTGCCATATCCTTGTAAGTCAATCATGAATGGGTCATACATATCAGAAATGACTCTTGTATTAGAGCCGTGGCTATACAAAATTATTGAGGGAGGGTTAGTTGTATCTATACTTGTAGGAACAGATATATATGCTGTTTGTCCTTCAAACTCACGAACTATTTCGGCATACTTTGGACCTTCGGGCTCGTATTTGTCAGGATATGGATCTTCATTTTTTTCTTCTTCAGTAACAGGAAGATCTTCACTTTTTGTTTCTGTCTTAGGAGGATTTTTTTCTACCAATACCTGGTATGCAAGATATGCGGGGAAGGCTAAAAGGAGTAAGAAGACTATAAAGAGTACAATATCACTAATGTGTATTTTTTTCTTTGTATCTTCCATACAATAATTATATGTATTTTCACCCTCCCTGTCTATGAGATGGTATAATATTAATTACTTAAATTTTGGGGCTTAATGAAATGACAGAAACAAAGAAAAGTGAGACCAAAGAGGTGGTCATAAACCTCGATACATTCGCAATTCCTTTAGCAATAATAATCGCAGGTGTAATAATTGCACTTGGTATATTTTTTGCAAACAGGAATGCAGATACTAAAGGTTCTGCAAATACAAATGATACGACTAATACAGATACCACAGGGGATACCTACAAATCAGCTACTACTAAGATAGCTGATGGTGCAGTGTTAGGAAATAGGGATAAGGCAAAGGTTGCGATAGTTATGTACAGCGACTATCAGTGTCCATACTGTCAGACTTTTGAGAAGGATACTTTGTCTGATATTGTAAGTAACTATGTTGATACCGATCAGGCTATATTTGTATTTAGAAACTACCCATTGAGCTTCCACGGTGATATTACATATACCTCTGCATATGCAGGAGAGTGTGTGCTTGACCAATTAGGAAGTGAGAAGTTGAGAGAATTCCATAGCAAAACATATTTGGCTAAAGATATGACAGCAGTCAATACCGCGGCTCAGGAATTAGGTGTTGATATGACTAAGTACAATGCTTGTGTAACCAATCAAACATTCAAGGGTAGAGTAGACGCAGACTTTACAGCAGGACAAGCTGCAGGAGTCACAGGGACCCCAGGATTTGTTGTTGGTACATTGGATGGTGATGGCAATGTAACAGGTAAGCTCATCGAAGGAGCATATCCATTCGCATCATTCAAAGCAGTAATTGATGAGATGCTAGCTAAGTAAAACCCCCTTCCAGGACTGACCTAGGTCAGTCCTGGGGTTCATTCAGATTTAATAACCCAGTGCTACAATTGGGTTTATGAATAAACTCCAGGTTATCAAACTGTATCGAAGTGAAAACTTTTACCATATATATAACCGAGGCAATAATAAGGCCTTGATTTCTCGTACCAATAAAGATTACTTAGCCTTAAGAGGTTTGATGTATAGATTTTCCAAAGAGAATAAATTGTTAGTTGTAAGCTACTGCTTCATGCCAAACCATTTCCATATGATTATTAAGCTTAGAGACGATTTAGAGGGTATATCCAAATTCATGCGGGCATACATGACCTCATATGTTATGTACTTCAACAGAAAATACCGAAGAGTGGGTCATTTATTTCAAGGTCCATTTCAGGCGAGGAGAATTGAAGACGATAGGGATTTGTATAAGGTTATAGAATACATAAAACGAAACCCAATTGAAGCAGGATTAATCTCGTCTAAAACAGGCCAGAAATATCGATGGTTATTTGTAAAAAGGACATTCGATAGGAGGGGAGGACTGACCTAGGTCAGTCCTCCTTAGGTCGTCATTTCTTTTTTCCTTTGTTCCAAGCTTCTAACTTCATCCTTACAAATGCTCCTACCGCTGTGGACATTAGGGTTACTGAGTAGAAGAATCCGACGAATGGTACTAGTCCAACCAATACGGAGATTAATCGTCCGATTGCGAGGGACTTAAATGGTCTGTAACCTTCTGATTTAAGCAAGTGTAATATCTCTTGTCCAAATGCAGTTTCCACCCATAGCTGACCGAAGACGGTTAGGAACAGGATTAATCCGAATACAAAGAATGCTAATGGAAGACCTACTAATGAAATGCTTAACAAAAGTAAGGCTACTGGTGCAACTACTAAAATTCCAAATCCAATCAGCAAACTGAAGATAAAGTCTTTTGGACTTCCTGTGACTTTTGCCATAATCTTACCCGTTTTAACAGGTGCAGAAGCGATCATTACATACCCGACTAGACTTAAACTACAGAATGAAAATAGAGCTCCAAATAGTTTGTCTGTCCAGTTCGTGGTATATACCTTTGGAGTGTTCATATTAACCTCTTTATCAAAGATTACGCCTTGATCTTTTGCAATATTCTCAATCCTTGCAGAGTCATATATGTTTCCAGTTACTTTTTCTTCTTGTAAACTATATTTGCTTCCTAAAACAATTAAATCACCTTTGATTAATGTATCGATTGTTCCATCGCTTGTAATGAATCTTGCATCATCACCAACTGAACCAGTTAGACTTGTTCTCATAGCTATATTTACATAGTCCATTTCAACATTACCACTGAAGGTTACGGTTGAACCAATAGTATATGCATTAGCTTTGATTATGCCTTGTACAGAAATGTCATTACCAACTGCAATGAGATTTCCATATGTATTTCCAGTGAATGTGATATTTGAACCTACTACATATACATCTCCAGTTACTGTTCCAGTGATTTTTACATCTGTAGCAGCAACAAAGAGATCTCCTTGGACTAAACCATTGATCTCGGTGTAACTGTTAGTTATGTAAAGATCATCCGCGACGGTTTGATCTTGGTTTAAGGTGTAATCCTTAAAATGAAATTCTGCAGCATTAGCTGGTTTTGCAGCTACGATACCGATGAGTACTGTTAGCAAAGGAATTGCTAGTATACTTAAGAGTCTTTTTGAAATGGACATTGTTTTTTTAATGATAATTTACTACATATATAGTAGCACAAATGGATAAGTGTCGATATAGTGAAAAAAACTTGGTTGAATGAATTCCCTCTGTAGTTTATACTATGTAGAAATACATTATTTAAAAGCAAGATATATCTATGACAAACGAATCAAGCATATTTAAAGATAAAGTACTATTAATTACTGGTGGAACAGGATCGTTCGGTAATAGGGTATTAAAAAGATTTTTAAATACAGATATCAAAGAAATCAGAATCCTTTCTAGAGATGAAAAGAAGCAGGATGATATGAGAAAGAAGTATGCAAATGACAAGATTAAATTTTTCATTGGTGATGTAAGAGATATCAGTTCTGTAGATAACGTAATGAATGGGGTAGACTATGTCTTTCAGGCAGCAGCTTTAAAGCAAGTCCCTTCGTGTGAATTTTTCCCTCTTGAAGCTGTAAAGACAAATATTTTAGGAACGGATAATGTATTAACTTCCGCAATAAAGAATAAGGTAAAGAAAGTGATATGTTTAAGTACTGACAAAGCAGCATATCCAATAAATGCAATGGGAATGAGTAAAGCATTAATGGAGAAAGTTGCAATTGCTAAGGCAAGAAGAGTTGATGAAGGAGGAACAGTAATCTGTGTTACAAGATATGGTAATGTAATGGGTTCAAGAGGTTCTGTAATCCCTCTTTTCTATGATTTAATCAGTAAAGATCAACCTTTAACAATCACAAATCCAGAAATGACTAGATTCATGATGACATTAGATGATGCAGTTGAATTGGTATTATTTGCTTTCCAAAATGGTAACCCTGGAGATCTATTTATTCAAAAAGCCCCTGCAGCAACCATTCAAACATTAGTAGAAGCAGTCTGTAAACATAAAGGAGTACCTGTAAATACTAAAGTAATTGGAACAAGGCATGGTGAGAAGGAATATGAGACTTTAGTAACAAAGGAAGAGATGCTAAGAGCAGAGGATATGGGTGACTATTTCAGAGTTGGAATGGATGAGAGAGATTTGAACTACGAAAAATACTTTGAAAAGGGTGAGACAAAGATAGAAAAGGTAGAGGAATATAATTCTAGAGATACTGAGAGATTAGATGTTGATGGAATGGTAAAACTCTTAATTAAAATGGGAGAGGTAGAATAATGAAAATACTTTTACTTGGTGCGCAAGGAATGTTAGGACATGTTGTTAAAACATATTTTGAAGAACACGACTATGATGTAGTTTGCACAAACAGAGATGATAGAAAATCAGATCTATTCTGGGATGTTGTAGAGAACTTGCAAGATGTTGAAAAGATTATTGAAAAACAAAAACCAGCTGTAGTTATAAACTGTACTGGGATTTTGAATAAGGTTGCAGAAGATAACAAATCATTAGCAGTGTTAATGAATAGCTATCTTCCTCACTATTTAGATGAGCTATCTGCAAAGTATAACTACAAATTTGTTCATGTCAGTACCGATTGTGTTTTCAGTGGCGATAAAGGGGGCTATGATGAAACAAGTTTTAGAGATGCAAACAATTTCTATGGTCAATCTAAAGCTTTGGGAGAAGTGATTAACGATAGAAGCGTAACTTTGAGAACTTCTATTGTGGGTCCTGATGTTAATCCAAATGGTATTGGTCTTTTTCAGTGGTTTATGAATCAAAAAGATACAGCAGGAGGATATACAAAAGTATTATGGACGGGTATTACAACCATCGAGTATGCGAAGGCAATGGAAGTTGCCATTAAGAATAACTTAGTGGGATTACATCATGTTGTTAATAATGAAGTTATCCCTAAACGTGATCTTTTAGAACTTTTCAAAAAATATTTTGATAAAGATATAACTATTGAACCGAATGATACTGTTGAAAGTAAAAAAACAATCTTTAGAACTGATACGAGTTATGATTTTAAGGTTCCAAGCTATGACCAGATGGTTTCTGAGATGAGAGATTGGGTAGTATCACATAAAGAAATGTATCCTGATTTAATTAGGGATATGAAAATTTAAATTGTTTCTTCAAGAATAATGAAAGTAATGACAATCGTTGGTACACGACCAGAAATTATTAAACTCTCATGTGTTATAGATGAGTTAGACAAATTTACAGATCATATTCTTGTTCATACAGGTCAGAATTATGACTATGAATTAAACGAAATCTTCTTTGAGGGTATGGGTATTAGAAAGCCAGATATCTTTATGAATGCTGCCGGAGAGAATCCTGCAGAAACCATTGGTAATGTTATCAAAATGTCGGATGAACTTTTTAAAGAACATAAGCCAGATGCATTGCTGATATATGGGGATACAAATTCATGTTTGTCAGTAATATCTGCAAAAAGAAACAAGATTCCTGTCTTCCATATGGAAGCCGGAAATAGATGTTTTGATCAAAGAGTTCCAGAAGAGATAAATAGAAAGATTGTAGATCACTTGAGTGATATTAATATGCCTATTACTGAACATGCTAGGCGATATTTATTAGCTGAGGGTATTGCTCCGGAAACTATTATTAAAGTGGGTTCAAGTATGAAAGAGGTTTTAGAAAAAAATAAAGAAAGTATTGAAAAGAGCAAGGTATTGGAAGAATTAGGATTAGAGCCTAAAGAATATTTTGTGTTAAGTACCCATAGGGAAGAGAATTTGGATAATCCAAAGAACTTGGAAGAGTTAGTGAATTCTATAAATGCAGTTGCCCAAAAATATGGTAAGCCTATTATATTCTCTACTCATCCTAGAACTCAGAAGAAGATCGATGCAGGGGATATTGTATTTGATCCTTTAGTAAAGATAATGAAACCTCTTGGTTTTGCTGATTATATTACCTTACAAAAAAATTCTTTCTGTGTTATTTCTGATAGTGGTACTATTACAGAGGAATCTTCATTACTTGGATTCCCTGCTATTACTGTAAGACAGGCTCATGAGAGACCTGAGGGTATGGATGAGGGAACAATCATAATGAGTGATTTGGATGCGGAGAGTGTTATAACTGCTATTGATGTTGTAACTACTGGAAACAAGCGAATGCACGTGGTTGAGGATTATAATACGGATGAATTAGCTACTAAGGTTGTAAGGATTATATTGAGTTACAAGGGATATATAAATAGAACAGTGTGGAAGAAGTATTAGAAGTATAAAAATGAATAGCAAAGAAAAATATAATTATAGTAACAAAGAATCACAAAAACTTTTTGAAGAATTCACAATTCTCCTGGGAAAAATAACCTTGGATGCTGAAGAAAGGGGCAAGAAAATTTTATACTTAGAAAATGAGCTGGCAAAATACTCGAGCCTAAAATATATGTTGAAAATGATTTTTGCAAAAATAAAGAATAAGTTTGTGGTAAGTAAATCATGAAGATCCTATATGTAAATGATAATGATCTAATTGGTAGACGTTTCAATGGGCATGATTTACAGATTATGTTGAATAAGAAGAAGGGATATGAGGCTAAACAAGCTGTGATTGCAAAGCAAGGAACCGATCCTAACACAATAAGACTAATAAATACGGAAGGAGGATATTTCATTAGAAATAAATGCCGAGAGATGGAGGAGAAATTGTCGATTCAATCTATGATATATCCTTTTGGAGAGTTGTTACGAGAACATCCTGCTTTCAAAGAGGCAGATATTGTTCATTATCATCTTCTCTTTAATCACTTTATGTCTCTCTATTCTTTCAAACATTTAGCTCAGGAGAAACCTACTGTATGGACATTGCATGATCCATGGGCTTTAACAGGACATTGTGTGCATCCAATTGATTGTAAAGGATGGCTAACAGGTTGTCACAATTGTCCCCATCTTGATAGATATTCTCCATTGAAAGAAGATAACTCACATGATATTTGGGAAATAAAAAAAGGAATATATAAAGATATAGATATAGATATTGTAGTAGCATCCCCATGGATGTTAGACCTTGTAAAGAGAAGTCCTTTGACTAAACATTTCAAACGAACTCACCTCATCCCCTTTGGAATAGACACAAACATTTTTAAGAAGAATATTAAGCATAAAGAATTAAGAAAAAAAATGAGTATTGATGAAAAATCTTTTGTTATAATGTTTAGGCAGGATGAGCAGGAATGGAAGGGTTTACCATATATCAAACAATTATTAGAGAAATTGGACCAATCGTTAAATCTAACAATTTTAACCGTAGGGAACACAGGCTTATTAGATAAGTACAAAGACAAATTCCCAATTATCGAATATGAATGGTTAAACGAGCCAGAACAACTTGTAGAATTATATTCTGTTGCGAATTTGTTCTTAATGCCATCAATAGCTGAATCTTTTGGAATGATGGCAATTGAGGCGATGGGCTGCTCCCTACCTGTAGTCGTTTTCGAAGGAACGGCGCTTCCAAGTGTAACTTTTGCTCCTGAATGTGGCATTGCATTGGAAAAAGAAAATCCTGATGAATTTGTTGAAACAGTAACAAGGTTAGTCAAATCATCGGATGAATGTAAAAGAAGAGGAGATACAGGGAGAAAACTTGTAGAAGAGAATTATAATATAGAGTTGTATAATCAAAGAATGATGAAATTGTATGACGAAATATCTGCCAGAATAAAATAATATTAATAAAAAGATAAATGAAATCAGCAAAAAAGCGGATTGCGACATTTAGTGAAGGAAATCTCAAGAATATCAAAATATATCTAACTGAAGAATACCAGGCAATTGCATATCCAAATGGTGATACAGATGTTCAGATGGTCAATGATATCAAAAATAATCTCCCAAAGGGAAAAATAATATTTGATATTGGAACCTTTATAGGTGCCAGTTGTCTCGTCTTTGCGGAACTTGTTGGCAAAGATGGAAAAATTGTTGGTTTTGAGCCCAATCCTTTTAATAGAAAGAGAATAGCAGAGAACTTTACCTTGAATCCTGAACTCAAAAAAAGAATAACTGTCTCTCCATTGGCGCTGTCAGATAAAGAAGGACAAATGACAATGACACTTAGTTCACAAATTGATAATGGATATAGCTCCACCTCTCGACTCAATCAAAGCCATCCAACTCTTCATAATGATCAGCTCCCAAAAGGATTTGAAGAAGTTACTGTAGAAGTTACAACATTGGATAAATTTGTTGCTGAGAATAAAATAACACCTGATATTTTAAAGGTGGATATAGAAGGCGCAGAGTATGATTTCTTGCTTGGTGCAAAAAATACAATACAAAGATATAAACCAGTATTTTACATAGAATTACATTCAGAATTCTGTGCTGTAAGATGTGTAGAATTTCTTCATTCTATGCAATATGGGATTACAATATTGTATGAAGAAGAAGATAACCGAATAATGATTAAAGCCGAATTTAATAAACAAACTGAAGCTATCTCAAACGACTTGGCAATTACAGCTCAAAGAAATCTTGATGCAAGTTTAAATATGATAAAAATTGCTGAGAAAGTTCTAAGTGATGAGGTTAAGAAGAATAAGGATTTGGAATCAAAGATTGAAACCCTTGGAAAAGAGATGGAAGATTTAAAAGCTCAAACTTTACCAATGAAAAAAGAGAACATTAACCTTAAAGAAGAAAATTATGCATTGAGAAATGCGCTTTCATCGTACGAGAATAGTAACAGTTGGAAAATAACAAAACCATTGCGTTCAATAAAGAATATATTACATAAAAAATAGAGATATGAATAAGCAGTTTAACCCAAAAGTATCAATTATAATTCCAGTTTACAACGGGGCCAATTTCTTAAAAGAAGCTGTAAATAGTGCTCTAGCACAGACATATAAGAATCTAGAAATCATAGTAGTAAATGATGGAAGTATTGATCAGGGAAAAACAGAGGAAATATGTAAATTGTATAGAAAACAGATTAGGTATTTTAAAAAAGAAAATGGAGGCGTAGCTACGGCATTAAACTTGGGAATTGAAAAAATGGAAGGAGAATATTTTTCATGGCTAAGTCATGATGATATGTATATGCCAAATAAAATTGAAAAAGAGATAGAGGAATTAAGTAAGTTAGAAGATAAAAAGACAATTATTTTTTCTGGTTTAGAGTTAGTAAATGCTGAGGGAATTGTGATTGAAAAACAAAATTTTGCTGAAAAGTATGGAGAAAAAAATATTAATAATTCACTATTTCCATTCTTCCATCTTGCACTAAATGGCTGCACGATGTTGATACATAAAAGCCATTTTGACAGAGTTGGAAACTTCAATTCTAAATTGCTAACGACACAAGATTATGATTTGTGGTATAGGATGATTAGGAACTCAAAAATACATTATGTTAATGAAATTCTTTTGAAATCTAGGTCTCATCCAGAGCAGGGGTGGTTGACGATGTTAAAAAATCACGTAGCAGAATGTAATACTTTTTGGATAAAAGTATTTGAAGATATATCAGAAAAAGAGATGATTGAGTTAGAAGGATCTGTACTTAACTTCTACAAAAATATGTATGATTTTTTCAAATCTACAACAGGATATGACAAAGCTATCCGATACCTTGAAGGGAGATTATTGAATTTGTTAATGGTTGAATACACAAATAGTAGAAATGCTAAACAAAAAACAGATTTTGTACAGTTAATTGCTCAGGATATCTTTGACGACGCTAATGCCAATAATGAATTAATAAAAACACTTCTTTCTCAAGGAGAAAAAAATAAGCCGAGGATTATCTTTTTTACTGGGAATTGGTTTGATCGTGGTGGACTTAACCGAGTCATATCGGTAATAGCATCAGGATTATCAGAATTTTATGAAATAATCGTTTGTTGTATGAAAGCCGATGGGAACGAAAATGGATATAAATTAGATGAAAAGGTACGCTTTTTAGAGTTGGAAGAATCTGAATTTATGAGAATTCCACAATATCTGAAATTATTAAATGCGGATATATTCATAAGCAGTAATAATTGCTTTGTTCCGCTATTAAATTTGTATGAAGAAATTGAAGACAGAGAAGTTAAAGTAATTATGTGGAATCATGAGCATTTCTTTGTCCCATATTTTGAAGCAGCACTTGGGAAATGTATAGACATTAGAAAAACAATATATGATAAGGTAAGCGTTTCGCTATGGTTAACCGACTTTAGTGCTAACTTAGGTAGTGTCTATGGAATTAGAACTGGTGTTATGAAGAACCCACTGAGCTTTACGGTTGAGAAAAAACTTAGAGAACAAGAAAAGCCCCTGAACTTAATCTCTTTAGCTAGATTTGATTCTCCAAGAAAACGATTGGATCGTTTAGTAAAAGCTTTTGCCGAAGTTGTAAAAAAGAAACCGAATACGAAACTATACATCCTTGGTAAATATGATTTGTCTATGCCAAATCCTGAAAATCCCGAAGAGACATTAAAACAGTTGATTGAGAGACTGGGAATACCAGTCGAGAATTTGATTTTTGTGGGGGAGGTTAAAGATGTCTCAAAATATTATATGAAAGCGTCAATAAATGTTATGACATCTGAGAGAGAAGGATTTGGATTACCGATTTTAGAGGCTGCATTGTTCGGGATTCCATCAGTTGTATTTGGTGGAGGCGGAGTAGGAGAACTGATTACAGATTCAAAGGACGGTTTCGTTGCAGAGAACGGAGATATACAAAGTATGGCCAACAAAATATTAACATTGCTTAATGATAAGTCATTGCTGCAAAGGTTTTCATTAGCCGCCTACGATAAGACAAAAGAATATTCAGAAGAAAAAATATTATCAAAATGGAAGGCACTAATAGATAATGTCATGAAGTTAGAGAAGGATGATTTAAAGAAATATTTAGATGTAAATTTCTTTGGAAACCAAAGAATTCCCGTCAAACTTTTGAAAGATATCGTTCTTACATATGAGGAAATTATTCAGAAACAAAAGGAAGAAGGAAATGAAGTAAGTGAGAGGATTATGACCTCAAATGATTCGTATCTTAAAATGAAATTCAAAAAGCTTTATAACTTAATTCGTGAACAAGGAATCGTCTTAACATCGAAAAACATTCTACTAAAAATAAAAAACAGATTATTCAGATAGTACCTGATATGATAAAATAATTTTATTAAGCTCTTAAGCAAGTATATGGATAATAAACTAGGACCAAAGGTATCGATAATAATTCCTGTCTATAATGGCTCAAATTTCGTCAAGAAAGCTATTGATAGTGCTCTGGCACAGACATATAAAAACATTGAAATTATCGTAGTGAACGACGGCAGTACAGATGAGAAAAGAACGGAAGAAATATGTCTTTCATATGGGAAAAGAATACGTTATTTCCACAAAGAAAATGGTGGCGTTGCAACAGCGTTGAATTTTGGTATAGAAAAAATGAATGGAGAATATTTCTCTTGGTTAAGTCATGATGATGTATATAAACCTGACAAAATTAAAAAACAAATAGAATTTCTAGAAAAAAATAAAGAGAAAAATATTATTTTGTTTTCGAATTATGAACTAATGGACCAAGAAGGAAAATTCCTTTCAAAAGTTACTCTAGACCACAAAACATTAATTGAAAAACCAGAATATGCCTTGTTGAGAGGTGCAATAAATGGAATTACTTTACTAATACCTAAAAAAGCATTTGATGAGCATGGAGGATTTAATAAAGATCTTAAATGTACTCAAGATTATGATATGTGGAAAAGAATCATGAGCAATTATAAATTTATTCATTCAGAGGATATTCAAACGAAAACAAGAATTCATCCAGAACAAGATTCAAATAAACACCCAGATATGATATCTGAAGGGGATAAACTTTGGATAGGAATGATGTCTGATCTTCCAATAAAGACGAAGGAAAGATTAGAAGGCGGCGAACAAAATTTCTATAAAGAGATGGTAACTTTTCTGAAGAATACGCCGTATAAGGGTGGGATGGATTTTGCTAACAATAAAGTTGATTCTTTGCACGACGGAATGAAAATGAAGATAGGGGAAACGAAAGTCTCAGTAATCATTCCTTTTTATAACCGTATTCCACTATTGTTTAAATCATTAGAATCAGTAATTAGTCAGACTCACAAAAATATTGAGATTCTGTTAATTAATGATGCTTCTACGGACGATCTGACCGAACTAAATTCGTATCTTAAAAGAGACAATCGTATCATCCTTATAAATTTGTCCAAGAACTCTGGGGCAGCGGCTGCACGAAATGTGGGAATGAAAAAAGCTACAGGAGAATATATTGCATTTTTGGATTCGGATGATTTGTTTCAAAAAGATAAGATTGAAGAGCAACTAATTGCAATTAGTTTATCTACCTATAACGTCAGTCATACATCATATCTTAGGCGCGATAGGATAAGTGATATGTATATGAATAGCGGAAATCTCTCAGGTAATGCTATTCCAGAAATAATCAAGATGTGCCTTATTGCTACACCTACAGTTATGATTAGAAGTGAATATCTGCAAGAGAATAACTTCTCCTTTAAAGAGCATTTGAGAATAGGGGAAGACGTTTGTTTCTGGCTAGAGATTTTGCGTAGTTCAAAATTACTTGGGCTTGATAAAGCTTATACTATTGTTAATGTGAATCACGAGAGCTCGTCGAATGATGAAAAGAAACAATTACAGGGTCTCACAAATATTCTTTCTTTTATACTTTCTGATCCCGAGTTCTCAAAATATCATCATGAGATTTCAAACCTATGTAATGGATTTGTAGATTTAAGTAATAGAATACAAAAAGAAGAGGATCGAACAAATGGTGTAAGCTCATATAATTTTTTCCAATCAAAGCCAAAGAATCCAGTTTTGAAATTTATATATCTTTGTAAATATCAGGGATTTACCCTAACAATCAAAAAGATTCTTCGCAAATATGGAGGAAGGCTTTTAAAGATATAACTAATAACCCAATGGAAGGTAAGGAAGAAAAAAATAATATGGTAATGAAGCTGCAAAAGATGACGCCATTGATTTTTAGGGAGGAAAGTTTGACACCAATCTGTCTATCATGTGACGCTAATTATGAACCTCATCTATGGGTAACGATTGCTTCTATGATTGATAGTGCAAAAAGCAAAAACAAATATCATATATATATATTAGATGGGGGAATAAAGAATCAAGAGGTATTCTTCAATTTAATAAAGGCAGATAATAGATTCTCAATCGAGTTTATCGATATGCGAGACCAATTCGTCCTCGCATATGAATCTCGCCATTTAAGTAAAGCTGCTTACTATCGTTTAGCTATTTTCAAACTATTTAAAGATTACGATAGAGTAATATATCTAGATGCTGATTCCTATGTACTTGGTGATATCGCAGAATTGATGGAATTACCAATGGGTAAGAAGCTAATCTCTGGAGCTCCAGATTCTATAACCTATGAAATTCCGTGGAGAGAAAAGAACATTAGCTATGAAAATTACTCAGGAAAAGCGCTTAACTATTACCAAGATTATCTTCTTAAGGATAAACCTCTTAAAAGCTATTTTAGCTCTGGGATATTAGTTTTCAACCTAAAAGAGACTGATTTAGAAGAAAAGCAAAGTACACTTGAGAAATTATTACTAAACAACTATTTCTCTCATGATCAAGATATTCTAAACCTTTTGTATGATGCAGAAGAAACCCTTCCTCTTCCAAGAGAATGGAATTATTTTAATAGTGCCCCAACTTTAAAACCTGAAGATTTCGCAAATGAAGAAGAGAAAATGAATTATTTAGGGGGAAAAGTACAACCTAAGATTGTCTCTTATGTACTTAAACCATGGTTAAAAGAAAATATTAATGCACCATATGCAAATTTATATTGGGAAAAGATGGAACAATCGCCATATTACGAAGAGATTAAAAAAATGCTTAAAAGGAACAATAAATTTGATAGATTTATGAAATTAAACCTAAAAGAAAAGCTCAAATTCCTTATTAGTGGAGATATAAATAAGTATATAACCTTTATTAAGAATCTATTTAGATAAAGTTTTAATCTGAAGTCTGATTATGATATTATAGAAAGCCAATGAATAATTATATAGAACTACTAAAAGAATTTATTCGAACGGATTTCAAATTAAGATATAAAAATTCTTACTTAGGAATCATTTGGATTGTACTAAAGCCATTAGCAATGTTCTCAATCATCTATTTGATTTGGTCAAATATTATGGTTATGAATGCTGATTATAAAATGGGACTTTTGTTAGGTATTATGATAATGAGTTTCTTCAGCGAGGCGATAATGATGGGGATGGATTCATTGCTAACAAAGTCTGGCATTATCCTAAAGATTAAATTCCCCAGAGAAATTACAATTTACAGCGCGGTAACAATCGCATTGATGGATTTCGCTTTTAATATGATTGTCTTTGTAATATTTAGTTTCTTTACACCAATACATCCTACAGGAATTGGTCTCTTACTCTTTCTTGCTGCTATAGTATGCATTTTTGTTCTTACGATGGGTGTAAGTCTTTTCTTGAGTATTTTGTATATAAGATTAAGAGATATTCATAATTTAATAGAAGTAGGGGTACAGTTAATATTCTGGGCAACCCCAATCTATTACACCCTAGCAATGATGCCAGAAAAACTTCAAAAAATAATTATTTTAAATCCACTCACATTAATAGTGACCTATGCTAGAAAAGGCCTTATTACAGGGGATCAAGTGAGACTGGAGGATTTTTTACAAATGGGTATTGTATTTTTAGTCTGTTGCGCAATTCTTTTGCTAGGTACTATTTTCTTTAAAAAGAAAGTCTCTAAAATAGCTGAATATTTCTAATCATGGATGAAAATAAACCAATAATACAAATTAGAGATCTTAAGAAGTCATTCTTTCTCCCTCATGAACGACATGATTCATTAGTTGAATTCATGTCAAATCCATTTAGAATTTTTAAGCCAAAGGGGGAACAATTCACAGTTTTGAAGGATATTGATTTAGATGTATATAAGGGCGAATTTCTTGGCATTATGGGAAGAAATGGCTCTGGAAAATCTACATTACTAAAAATTTTAGCAGGAATATATGAACCAACAAGTGGATCGGTAAAAGTTACAGGAAGCGTTGTTCCTTTCCTAGAATTAGGGGTAGGTTTTAATGCCGAATTAAGTGGTAGAGAGAATGTTTTTCTTAATGGAATCATTCTTGGTATGTCAAAGGATAAACTAAAAAAGAAATATGATGAAATAGTTGCGTTCGCAGAATTAGAAAAGTTTATGGATATGCCTCTTAAAAACTATTCTTCAGGAATGCAAGTTAGATTAGCGTTTTCAATTGCTATTATGGCTGATGCCGATATATATATATTAGATGAGGTACTGGCGGTAGGTGATGTCGAATTTCAGAAGAAATGTTTTGATGTATTTAGAAATTACAAAGAACAAAAGAAAACAGTTATTTTAGTTACACATGCGGCAGGATCTGTAAAAGATTTCTGTACTAGAGCGGTATTCCTAAAAGATGGAGTATTCCAAGTTCAAGGAGATGTGGATGAAGTAATAGAAGCGTATAATAGAGGATAGTATGCACATCATTATCGATGCCACTACAACCCAAGATCAATTAGCATATGCAGGTATAGGGCAATATACTAAATCAATCATATTTGCATTAGTAAAAGCATTCCCTCAAACCCAATACATCATCCTCTTGTTTAATGAAAAGGTATCAACCCTAGAACCAGTAATTGAAGCTTACAAAAATGTAACAATAGGGAGAATAGGGAAGTATAGGTTAAATGACTACAAAAACGATATTGTCTATTTCACTCAAATACTCCCAGCAATAAACAGGATAAAGCAGAAAGACAGTATATATTTCTGTCCATACTTCTGGAGAAATTATCCATCATACTCAATGCCAACAGTACTCTTTGTACATGATATGAACCTCCCAATGTTCAATATGTATTCCCAACAAAGTAAGCTACACAACTTCATTAGAAAGATCCAATACTGGCTTACATTAAACAAATCAATGAAATGCAAATACATTGTTACCAACTCCCAAACATCTTTAGATGACTTCCTCAAATACTACCCTAAATATCCAAAGGAAAAGACATGCGTCTCATATCTAGGAGCAGATATGGAAGAAAAAGAAATAGATATATCTAACGTATTACCTAAGGATTACAAAGAAAAGAAATATGTCATATATCTAGGAGGAGCACTCAACTGGACTAAGAATACAGATGGAGTCATAAAAGGATATGCAGAATTCTTGAAACTCTTAGATCCAAAACAAAAACAGCCATATTTAGTAATATCAGGAAAGATATTTAAAGATGAAAGTAAGAAAGAAGTGCAAGGATTCCATAGACTAATATCTGAATTAGGAGTTAAAGACAATGTCATATTTACCGGATTTTACAAAGATGAAGAAAAATATTCCTTACTTAAGAATGCTTTCGCCTTTATGCATCTTGCTCTCTATGAAGGTTTTGGAATATCCCCATTAGAAGCTATACGCTCCAAAACACCAACAGTTATCCATGAGAGTAATGTATACAAAGAGGTATTTAAAGATATGGCAATATTTGTAAATGGAAAAGATGAAAAAGAAGTAGGGAAAACTTTGTATGATATATATATTAATCCTGACATGTACAAAGAAGAGGTAGAGAAAGCATATATACTTTCGCAAAAGTACTCATGGGAGGAAACTGCAAAGAAAACACATGGGGTGTTTGAGAAGGTTAGAATGTAGGTTGAGAATTCTCAAGTTTAGCAATGTTGTGTAATTGTTGTCTTTGGAATGGAAGGACAGCGACCCCCTCATCGTAGTGTAATAATTCATAGAACTATCATACCCACCGGTAGAGCTGTATATTTCCGTATTTCATTCAAAGAACATTTGCGAAGCGATCTAGAGCCTATTCTGAAATAAATTCAGACACGCGCACCATACGGTGACAGTTCGAACTCCAGATCTTTTCGTCGATATTATACCTTCTGATACATCCCAAAGCAAAAAAAAACAATTATTAAATAACCGAGAAATTCATTTTCTTTTGTTACACTCTATCTATGATCATATACATAGACGAATCGGGGGATTCTGGATTTAAAATAGAAAAAGGTTCAAGCCGGTATATTGTTATTTCTGCAGTTATTTTCAAAAGAGAAAAAGATGCTCAAATAGTTGTAGACAAAATTAATGAGTATAAGAAAAAACTAAAATATTCTTCTTCATATGAATTCAAATTTAACAAAACGAATAAAAAGATTATTTTAGGTTTTCTAAAGAGTATAGGTCGGTGTGACTTTGAAATATACTCGGTAATTGTTGATAAAACAGGAATAAATTTATTCCATAATGTTTCAAAAAGAAAAGTATATGATTATCTTCTAACAGTTCTCTTAGATAAATGCGCATCTACTAAGGAAATCACGCACATACAACTCGATGGCACAGCTGAAAGAGCTTTAACGAATAGTATAAAAACTCATCTACGTAACAATTTAACCAACAAGATTGAGTTTAAATTTGTAAATTCAGCAACTGATTCTTTAATCCAAGTGGCAGATATTGTTGTTGGTAGCGTAAAACGATCCTATGATTCAAAAAAAGGAGATGCCTTTTTATACATAAAAATGCTTGAGAAAAGAATAATAGGAAGCAAGGAGATAAGTAAAGTCGACCTAGCATCTATCTTAGTGCTTGTCTAAGAACGCGCACCATACGGTGACTGTTCGAATACTAGGTCTATTCATCTACATTATACTTTCTCCTTAATCCCAAGTAAAGAATCAGTACCTTAAAGTTATTAAAAATAGTAGAATATAAATATGGACATAATTAGCATAATACTTTACATACTACTAGGCATAGTCTCACTCGCAGGACTTGTATTAACCGTCATAAATCTCCCTGGAATCTGGCTCATATTCGGTGCCACCCTCGTAGCAGGAATAATGGATAAGTTTCAAAATCTCACACCACTGATCTTACTAATACTCTTCTTCCTTTGCTTAGCCTCAACATTTGCAGATAACATAGCAGCAGCACTGGGAGCTAAGAAATTTGGAGGAACAGGATGGGGAATGGCAGGAGCAGTAATCGGAGGAATAGTTGGAATGTTTGCAGGTATATGGGGAATATTACTAGGACCACTTGTCGGTGCAGTACTCTTTGAAATGCTCTTTGCAAAAAAAGACTTTAATACTAGCTTGAAGGCAGGGTGGGGAACATTCGTAGGAATACTCGTAAGCATGGTTCTCAAGCTCGGCCTAAGTGTAGTCATCATCATATTTACCATAACGAGGATATTGAGTTAACTCTTCTGGTAATCTTCATGCTTTAGGAATAAAATATATCCCATGTCGAAAAATATCATCGAATTAAAAAATATAGGGAAGATATATAAATCTGAGGGAGGAGATACTCAAGCTCTAAGAAGCATAGATCTAAACATTAAAGAAGGAGAATTCCTTGCCATAATGGGACCATCCGGCTCCGGCAAATCTACTCTCATGAATATCCTTGGCCTCTTAGACACACCAACTAGTGGAACATATATCCTCAATGATCAGAAGGTTAGCCAACTTAAAGAAAAACAATTAGCAAAGATTAGAAACAAAGAGATAGGTTTCGTATTCCAACAATTCAATCTACTTGCTAGAACTACAATACTAGACAATGTAATGATGCCTACAATCTATGGAAATATCCCTAATCCAAAGCAGAAAGCAGAAGAACTAATAGAAATGGTAGGGCTTACCAAATGGATATCACACAAAAGTAATCAACTTTCAGGAGGACAGATACAAAGAGTAGCCATTGCTAGAGCATTGATGATGGATCCAAGCATAATCCTTGCGGATGAACCAACAGGAAATTTGGATACAAAAAGATCAGAGGAAATTATGGCATTGTTTAAAGAAATAAACAAAAAAGGATCAACCATAATATTGATTACTCATGAAGAATATCTTGCACAACATGCGTCCCGAATAATACATATACAAGATGGAAACATCGTAAGAGAGGAGAGAGCAAAATGAAATTCTTAACAATTCTAAAACAATCTGTAAAAGCCATAATGTCTAACAAAGTAAGAAGCTTTCTTACTGTGCTAGGCATCATCATAGGTATAGGATCTGTAATAGGGTTGATGTCTCTAGGTGCAGGGGTTAAGGCAAGTATAAGTGAACAGATCAACTCTCTAGGAAGTACAAATTTAACAATTACCTCAGGAGTAACGGCATATTCAAAAGGTTCATACATGTCTAGTGATGATGCGAGTAAGGCACAACAAAACAGTTCTGCTATGCTTGGATCTGTTGAGACATTAACACAAAATGATTTAACAGAATTAACAAAGATATCGAAAGATTTGGTAGAAAATGTTGCTGGCTATGTTTCTAGTCCAGTCATATTCAAAGTAAACGATGAAGAACAGAGGCAAACCCTCATAGGTGTATCTAGTCAATATTTTGCATTGTATGATTTGAAGCTTGCTTCTGGTAATGGACTTGATGCTTCCGATTCTAAGAATATTGTATTAGGAAGTCAGTTAGCTACAGATACTTTTGGAAATACTAGTGCCATTGGACAAAAAATATCAATAATGGAAACTGAATTTACAGTAGTAGGGGTCTTAGAAGCACAAGAAGAAAGTAATTTCAGTAATCCAAATCTACAAGCATATATCTCGGATGCGGATGCATTTAAAATATTTGATAGCAAGAATTACAATGGTATTGTAGCTAAGGCTACTTCTGAGAAAACAGTAGACAGTGCAAAGGCAGAATTGGAAACAGTGTTGTTGAGAAGTCATAAGATTGATGATAAAGATCTCGCAGATTTTACAGTAACATCTTCGAAGGATTTACTTTCTACAATTGATACAGTTATGAGTATGCTAACATCCTTCTTAGCAGGTATTGCTGCAATCTCTCTCCTTGTTGGTGGAATAGGCATTATGAATATCATGCTAGTATCTGTTACCGAAAGAACTAGAGAAATTGGTTTAAGAAAAGCATTGGGAGCAAAGACCTCGGATATATTGATTCAATTCATGACTGAAGCTGTAGTACTTACAATCATTGGAGGGGTATTGGGAATGACATTTGGATATACCATTGGAATAGTGGCAGGCAAATTCTTAGACTTTAGTGCAGTCATAACCCTGGACTCGGTATTACTTGCAGTAGGAATCTCAAGCTTCATTGGCATTGTTTTTGGTATATATCCTGCAGCTAGAGCTGCAAGACTCAATCCAATTGATGCTTTAAGGTACGAATAGCATATCTAAACAATTCTCTAGTATCATAGTTCAGATACACATTTCCTAGAAAATCCTTTTGAACATATAGCGTTTGATATTCAATATCCTTTGTTTGATCAATCTCCTTCATCTCTCCATTAGCTATGGATATTTCGTAGTAATGTTGTTCAAGGAAATCCAAAGCAGTGACCGCAAGAATGGTATCGCTATCTAATGATATTGGTCGTATTGTAGGAAAGAACTTTAATTCTTTCCCATTGATTGTAAATATCGTTGAAAATTCATCCTTAGAATTGATTAGAAAATGCTCAATTCCACATAACACAATATTTTTGTTTCCATCCAATCCTACAAATTCATTTGGTTTCCGTGTACCAATATTCTCTAATTTTTTCTCTACAGTATTGTATTCAAATATATCAGCATCTTTAACGAATATAACATGATCCATATCTTTCCAAATAACCTGTTGTGGATTAACAATATTGGGGATTAACTCTCTGTGAGGTTGTCCAGAAATCAATTCGAAAATCATCCCCAACACTATGAGTATCTTCTCCATATGCATATAGTTTCAAATTAAAATGTAGGATGTGGATTATCTCCACTCAATCTTCCAGGATTAGATTTTGCATTCAAAGTAAGTACCTTGTTCCAATCTGCAGCAATGTAATCCACTGGATTAACATGTGTACTCTGACTTCTTCCCAACCTTGTTTCAAAATGAAGATGGAATGCCAATGGCTGGCAATTCCAACTACCAGTATTTCCAGATACCGCAAGAACATCACCTTTCTTAACCTTTTTCCCAACATCAACATATGTAGATTGAAGATGGAAGTATGAAGAATACATACCATTTGTGTGTTTAACTAGAAGATAGTTCCCACCAGACAGACATTCCCCATTGTAGTTGTCCCAACCCTTGCCAATAATTTCGCCGTCCCCAATAGCTACTATTTCTTTTTGTGTAGCTCCAAAATCAATTCCAGTATGGGGCTTTTGAAATGCGGTATTCCCATGCCATTGAGTAACGCCAATATATTCCTTAAGTGGAAATGAAAAAGGTTTGGACAATTGCGAAGTATTTACATTCCAAACCATGGTATCTGTAATATCTTCTTTAACAACAGTAGGAACACTTGTCTTGACCACAGGATTTAACTTTGTCGATGTGGAAGCTTTAACCTGCGTTGGTTGTACAACTGGAGTTGGGGTAGGGGTTACAGAAAAAATAGCAGATTCCGAAATGGTAAAGGAATATATAACTGTGGAAAGCACATGTTCACAAGGATTTTCATTCTTAGGACAATATTTCACCCACCACAAAATTTTGTTTCCAAACTCCTTAGGAATAGTATATACATAACTTGTCCCATTATTACTTGGGATCGAAATACCTACTCTAGGAAAGTAATTCTGAGTAGAATCAATCACATTGCCAATATCAATCATGTAAGTATACTCATCAGAGATATCATTGTTCTTC
Source organism: uncultured bacterium (assembly GCA_903906305.1). Taxonomy (GTDB): domain Bacteria; phylum Patescibacteriota; class Dojkabacteria; order SC72; family SC72; genus UBA12078. Next base: position 105,043 of record CAIVJR010000007.1, read on the forward strand.
CATTGAAAATTGATAACCCGTGTATCTACAGTTGAGTTGTTTTTGGGAAATACCCCACTTACTTCCGCCCAACAAAAGTTTGGTAAAGTGAAAAAGCATATGAATGTAAATATGAGTATGGTAATATATCTCTTCATACCCCAAATATACATAACAGAAATGAAATTTTTCTGAAAAATACAATACTTAATGATATAATCAGAACATGTTCAAAATACTAACAAGTCTCTTTGACTCAAACGAAAAACAGCTTAAAAAGATCCAACCAACAATCGACAAGATTAATGGAATGGAAGAAGCAATGGGCAAACTCACCAATGAACAGTTAAGAGCAAAAACAGACGAATTTAGAAAAACATTAGGAGTAGATCTAACCACTGCAAGAAAAGAATTCGAAACACTAAGTACAGATGCATTAAAAACACGATTGGCAGAAGAAAAAGTTAAACTCTATGAAATCCTCCCAGAAGCATTTGCAGTAGCAAGAGAAGCATCCAAGCGAGTAGCAAATCACAGACATTTCGATGTACAGATGATGGCTGGATATGTATTGTTTGATAACAAGATTGCGGAACTATTCACAGGAGAAGGAAAAACATTAGCAGCAAACTTACCATTGTATCTTTGTGGATTAACAGGAAGAGGTGCTCATTTAGTAACAGTAAATGACTATCTCGCCCGAAGAGATGCAGAATGGAATGGGCATATATTAAATGCATTAGGAATTACTGTAGGTGCCGTTAACTCAGGCAAACAGTACAAATTCATAACTGATGAAGAAGTTCTTAAAGTAAAGGGAGATGAAGGAAAAGCATTACTAAAGGAAAGAGACGAAAAAGCTAAAACCAATGGAAGGTTGAAATATGACCATATGAGTGGAGTGAATATGGTGGAATGTTCCAAACAAGAGGTATATGCCTGTGATGTGGTATATGGTACTAACAATGAATTTGGTTTCGATTACCTTCGAGACAATATGGCTAGAACCTTGGAAGAGAGAGTACAAGGTCCTAAATATTTTGTAATCGTAGATGAAGCAGACTCCATCCTCATTGATGAAGCTAGAACTCCATTAATCATCTCTACCAATGCTCAAACCGCAAATGATATGTACAAGAAGTTTGCAAACCTATCTAACCAACTTCAACCAGAAAAACACTACATCGTAGACGAAAAGTCTCACTCAGTCTCATTAACTGATGATGGAATTGACCAAGCTGAGAAATTACTAGGAGTAAAGAACGTGTATGAAAATGCACAATTAGCATATCACCTAGATAACGCATTGAAGGCAAAAGAACTTTACAAGCTTGATGATGAATATATGATTCGAAATGGAGAAATCCTCATTGTTGATGAATTTACAGGAAGAGCTATGGAAGGAAGAAGATACAGTGAAGGATTACACCAGGCAATTGAAGCTAAAGAAGGTGTAGAAGTTAAACGAGAATCAAAGACAATGGCAACAATTACATTGCAGAACTTCTTTAGACTTTACAAATATCTCTCAGGAATGACGGCTACTGCTTTAACTGAGGCTGAAGAGTTCTCCTCAATCTACAAGCTCGATACCATAGTGGTACCTACCAACAGACAGGTAGTAAGAAAAGATCACGTAGACCTAGTCTACAGGAGCGAGGATGGCAAGTTCAGAGCCATAGTGGAAGATATCAAAGAGCATCATGCAAAAGGACAACCAGTATTGGTTGGTACTACATCTGTAGAGAAATCGGAGAGGATAGCAGATATGCTTGCTAAAGATGGTATCAAACACAATGTATTAAATGCAAAACAACACGAAAGAGAAGCGCATGTAATCTCCGAAGCAGGTCAAAAAGGATCTGTAACCATAGCAACAAACATGGCAGGTAGAGGTACAGATATCGCATTAGGAGAAGGAGTCACAGATCTTGGTGGATTGTATGTAATCGGTTCTGAAAGACACGAATCAAGAAGAATAGACAACCAGTTAAGAGGACGATCTGGAAGACAGGGAGACCCTGGTGAATCTAGGTTCTTCGTATCATTTGAAGACGAATTAATGAGACTTTTTGGTGGAGACAGAATGCAAATGCTCATGACTCAGGTAGGATTAGATGATGAAACACCAATTGAGGTAGGAATACTTGGTAGAACAATTGAAAATGCACAGAAGAAAGTAGAAGCCTACAACTATGATATTCGTAAAAATTTAGTTGAATATGATGATGTATTAAACCAACAGAGAGAAATCATATATACCATTAGAAGGAAACTTCTACAGGCAGATACTACAGAAAAATTTGAAATATCTGCAAAGACATTGAAACATGATTTGGAAGTGGTAAAAGCATTAGACATTGATACATTGCAAGACAGTTTTGATGGATTCTCATTTGCTAGAGAAGAAAGTTGGAGAACACCAGAGTTAGATTCATTGCAATATATATTCTCACCTTTGGAGAAATGGATATTAAAGAAAGAATTGGAATATGTAGAATATCTCTTTGCTTCTGAATTACAAGATGATGATGAGATAGATAACGTGGAGGAGAGAAAGTTGTATGTACAGATTAAAAATCTTCAAACAGATGAAATCTTTGAAGTAGTGGTTAAGCAGCTAGGATTCAAAGATCAGGTTGAGATGTTTAGACATCTTGAATCATTGAACAAGGTAGAGAAGTTAACAATCATAAAAAGGATGATAGCAATAGCTATGATATTACATGTCTATTCAATTGGTGCAGAGCCAATGAAAGCACTTGCTAGGATGCTAATCCTTGAAGCATATGACAAATTCTGGATGGAACACTTAGACACAATGGCTGATTTAAGAGAGGGAATTTCTTTGAGAAATCTTGCTCAAAGAGATCCATTAGTAGAATACAAAAATGAAGGCTTCCAAATGTTTGATGATATGCTCAAAAAGATTGATGAATCAGTATCTACAAGATTCTTTAGAGTAAGGTTGGTTCAAAAGCAAGAACAAATTCCAGTTAAAACTAATGACCAAGAAGACAAAAGACCTGGCAAAACAGGTGGGCAGAAAACTATAACAAAGAACAAAAAAGTTGGTCGTAATGACCCTTGTCCTTGTGGCAGTGGGAAAAAATACAAGAAATGTTGCTTCCCAAAGTATGAGTAGTTTATGCCCTCTATGGGTTTATTGACACTTTCCTCACAAAACATATACTATTGGAATATAACAAGTTGTATCCATAACTCTAATGCCAGACAAAAAGAAAATTACGAAAGACCAGTTAGTAACTACACATAAGAGTGTACATGTTGTATTTTTTTCCTGTGCTCACTGTGGAGATGAAATAGAAGATATCAAGATGTGCCCAAGTTGTGGTAAACCAATGAAGGTTATCAATGTAGTTGAGAAATTTGGAGAAGAAGCTGAAGAATTTCTTGCCAAGATAAGGAAACAGATTCCAGTTAAACCAGATGAAGAAGAGGAAGGGTATGTAAGTATAGACGAAGAGCAACCAAATATCATATTGCTTGGAGGGAAGACTACAGTTGTTGACGATGGTGGGATAGATCCGACAGCTACTGATGATAGTGATGATGGTTTAGATATAATATTCCCAAGTGATGATGATGGTGAAGAATCACATCCTAAAGTTGAAGCTTTAGATGATGGAGAACTCACAAAGGCCCTCGAACAATTAGATGAAGAAGATGATACATCTTCTGAAGATTTTGATTCATTTGGTGGTGGAGAGGTTCCTGAGTTATAATCTTTCATGAATTCTCTTGAAAACTTGTTTCCTAAGGTAGCTATTGTCGCCGACCAGATGAATGGTTTTGGTGGAGCAGATCGAGAATTGATATCTATGCTCAAACTTTTCCCTAATGCTGAAATATTCACAATCACCTTCAACAAGAAGATATATCCTCAGATAACCAATATTGTACATACAAGTTTCCTACAGAAATGGCTTGAACGATTACCAAAATCTTTAGCACGACATCTCAAAGTCTTTACCCCATGGGCATACGAGAGTTTTAACTTTGATGGCTTTGATTTAGTAATTAGTATATCTGCCGGTCCTGCTAAAGGAATTGTTACTGGTATTGATCAGCCACATATCGCAATGACTATGACACCTCCCAGAAGTCTTTGGGACAAAGAAAACAACTTCAGAGCCTTAAAACTTAGCAAAATGTATTCTGCCATATCCGAAACGATTAATGTCTTCATGCGAATATGGGATACCAATATTGCTAAACGTGTCGACTATTGGACTGCTAATTCAAAATATATCCAAAAGAAAATTAAACGCACATATGGAGTAGATGCCACAGTAATATATCCTGGCATTGAGGAAAGATATTTTGAAAAAGGAAAACAATCACAACTCAATGAAGTAAAAGCAAAATATTCTCTACCTGATGACTTTATTCTCATTGTTTCTAGATTGTACGATTACAAAAAAATAGATTGGGCAATTAGGGCATGTATTAAAGCAAACAAAAAGTTAATCATAGTTGGAGAAGGACCAGACAGAAAATATTTAGAAAAGGTAGCTAACAAAAATCCAAATATCAGCTTTCTTGGCTATGTTAGTGATGATGACGCAATATCACTTTTTAGATTAGCATCGTTACTTCTTTTCTGTGGTTTGGAAGACTTCGGTATAGTGCCTGTTGAAGCAATGGCAGCGGGTACACCAGTATTTGCATTAAGAGAAGGTGGACTTTTGGAAACCATAAAAGAACATATTTCTGGAGAATTTTTCAAAACGGAAGAAGAATTATGTAATTTACTTAAGGATTTTGACAAAAGAAGATATAATAGGGAAGAAATCGTAAAACAAGCTCGTAATTTTACAGAAGCCAAGTTCCTAAATAACTTAGAAAAGTACATAACTCAAATATATGAAAAGGAAACTTCGAAATAGAGGAGCAAATATTAAAGTAGCTGTAGTAACAGATCCATTGTATAAGCGTGGAGGAGCAGAAGATCATGTAAGAGGGATATTACAAGCATTTCCAAAAGCAGAAATTTTTACAGCATACCATGATCCTAAGTTTACAGCGGACTACTACCCACACGTAAAAGTACATCACTCATTCATGCAATATCTTCCTGGTGTCAGAGGGGTTATGCACTATGTGTACTTCCTTCTTCATCCATGGGCATATCAATCCTTCAAATTTAAAGGTTTTGATGTAGTAATCTCCATATCAATCTCTTTTGGTAAATTTGCAAAACCCCAAAATATTCCTCATGTAGATATATGCATGTCTCCACCTAAATTTTTCTGGGAAAAGGAAGGTAGGACACTTAAAGACAAAAACAAATTTACAGGGTTCAACAAATTCATGTTTGGTTTCTATGCTTTCTTCATGGATACCGTGTTAGAAAGAATATGGCAAAAATGGGACAAAGAAGCAGCTCAGAAATGCACAAGAATAGCGGCAATTTCCAATGTAGTTAAGGAAAGAATAAAGAAATATTACGATATCGATGCCGATGTCATATATCCTCCAGTAGATACCAAACCACTCCAAGCATCTAAGGCAATAAACAGAAAAGAAAATTGGTTCTTGTATTCAGGTAGAGTAGAGACATACAAAGGTGTAAAGTTGGCTATTCAGGCTTGTGTGAAAGCGGGAGTTCCTCTTAAAGTAGTTGGCAAAGGAGATGATCTTGATGCAATGCAATCATTAGTTCAAAAATTAAATGCAAAAGGATTAGTAAAATTCTTAGGTTATGTATCAGATGAAGAGAAGTTTGATTTAATGTCCAGAGCCAAAGCATTACTCTTCCCAGTTAGACATGAAGATTTTGGAATCACACCAGTTGAAGCTAATGCTTCAGGTACGCCCGTCATAGCTTTCAGAGAAGATGGTGTTTTAGAAACCATATCAGAAGAAAATCCTAAGACAGGAATATTCTTTGATGAATACAAGGTAGATGCATTAGCAAAGATATTAAAGAACTTTAAATCAAGTGATTTCCTACCAGATAATTGTAGAAAACAAGCTAATAATTTTGCATCTGAAATATTTGTATATAAACTGCAAAATTATGTTAAAGATGTCCTACAGAAGAAGTAAAAGGATATTTGATATTGTTCTCTCCCTCTCGTTGTTAATCATCCTTTCACCAATATTGTTACTCATATCCTTCTTCATTTGGATAGCTGATCATCATGAAGTGTTTGTCAAAGAACCGTTAAGATTAGGAATGAAAGGAAAAGAATTCAAGATGTACAAATTTAGGACTATGATTCCTAATGCACACAAGGAAATTCAGAATAATCCGAAATATGCAAAAGCTAAAGAAAAGTGGGTTAAACATGATGGAAAATTAAAAATAGCTGAAGATCCAAGAATTACATTTGTTGGTAAATTGCTTCGAAAAACAGATATGGATGAATTGCCACAATTGCTAAATGTATTAAAAGGAGATATGTCCATTGTTGGTCCAAGACCAATGTATCTAGGAGAGGTGGATAGATATTTAGGAAATCATCCAGAGGGAAAGAAATATTACAAAAGAAGATTGAGAGTAAGGCCAGGCATGACAGGAATATGGCAAATCTCGGGAAGAAATGATATTAAGTTCAAGGATAGGATGATAATGGAGGCTAAGTATGCAGCTAATGTAAATTTTAAAGATGATATTAAAATATTTTTTAAAACACCTTTCGTAGTATTTACAAGGAGAGGAGTATATGAATAAAGATACGGTTACAATTATAAAATCCATCAACTATTCTGAAGCCGATAAGGTCCTTACCGTTTTTGGAAGAGAATATGGAAAATTCACAGTCTTTGCAAAAGGGATTAGAAAACTGAATAGTAAGAATAGGGGAAATATGCAAACCTTCTGTACTAGTGAAATCGCTTTCTATGAGGGCAAAGGCTTGCCCATATTAACTGAATCTTCTCCAGTTTCGAGTTTAAATTTTGATGAATTAAATGTCGCAAATATACGAAGGATTTCCTTCATGCTAAATAAATTTCTTCAGGACTATGATCCATATCCAAAGCTTTTTGATGCACTTCAAGTAGTACTTCAAAAGAATCTAGATCTTGAGGCTACGAACAAGTTAAGAATCAAATTTCTTAAAGAAATGGGTTTTCTTGATGACTTCACAGTTTGTAAATTTTGCGGAGGCAAAGAAGAACTTAAATATCTCGACACTATGAGTTTTGCCCTTGTATGCAAAAATTGTTACAGTAAAGGGAATGGAAAACCATTAGGGGATAATCCATATTCATCATTACTACTAACTAGAACGTTAGATAGATATATTAAGAAGGTTGTAGAAGAAATTTAAAGCTATGAAAATAAAAACTGCCATCATTACCATAGTACTCATATTGGGTTTGGTTTTTCTAACAAAGACCTCTTTGTATGCACAATCATTTCCTGGGGTAGGTGGAGATGTTACTGTTAATGCCAATATTAATCAAGATTTGTATTCTCAATTAGATGTAACTCCAAGTACAGTGGAAGCAATGGAACCTGCATTGGTAAATATCCAGATGCTTGATTCAAATGGAGATCCTAAAGCAAACCGAACCTTAGTTATATATATCAACGGAAGTTCAACTGGTGTAACAATAACCCAACCTCCAGTCTCGGATATTAATGGACTAACTTCAGGAAGTGTATTCTCTTCAGCACCGGGTACATATGAGGTTTGTGCAATGGACACAACTGAAGGGATAAATATATATTTACTGGATTGCGAAACATTGTATGTGGTTCCTGTTACGGCTCCTGTGCTACTTCCAGAACCACAATATACCAAAGGGACATCTAACACCTTAACTTGGACTATGTCTGGTCCTAATACTTACTCTTACCTCATACAAGCTTCGACCTCTCCCATATTTTCAACCATAGTGGCAGAGAGTAATTGGATCTCTGCTAAGGCATATGAATTTCAAAATCTTTCTGATGGTCAGATATATTTTTACAGAGTAAAGACTAAGAATTCATTTAGTGGTGAGAGTGCTTGGTCCAATTCGGTATATTCTGTACAGGATAACTCGGAGCCAACCATAACTTTGCTAAGTTTAGATGGGCTTGGAACTAACAATACTCAGGTTTGGGAAGCTCAGGATGTATTAACATTTACGTTGAGAGTGAAAGATAATACAGGAGTGGTTAGTAAGAGTTTCTGGTGTGTGGCTAGAGATGATTCTCCTCTGGATTGCTTAGATACCCAATCTGATAATGGGGATATATGGACTATTTCTGTTAAGCTTGGTGATTTAGAACATGATTCCAACTATTACTTGTATACTAGCTATTCATTTTGTGCAGAGGCGGTAGATGAGGTGGGAAATATTAAAAGGATATGTGATATTTCGTTGAGTGTGCCTAACCCCGGGGTTGATGAAGAACCTGAAAAACCTGTCATACCAATTATTGAGCAGATTAAGGATACCATTAATGAGATATTGGATGATTCAAAACAATTTTTTGAGAATACGATAGGGAAGATTAATCCAGCTACACTTGAGCAGCTTTCCATTACTGTAGCCATAGCTAATATCCTTCTTGGTATGGGTATTGTCATAAATGGACTTGGTACAATTCCATATCTTCTTCTTCAACTGTTCTTAAGTATTTCTAGTTTCCTTGGTTTCAGAAAGAAAGGCCATCCTACTGGTTATGTATATGATTCCATTACTAAAGAACCAATTGCTCAGTGTATTGTAAGAATATTTGATCAAAATGGTGTGTTGGTATGGACGGATGTTACTGATGGAAATGGTTACTTTAAATCCATCCCTTTGAAATCGGGTGAATACTCAATTAAGGTTGTGGCTATGGACTATGAATTTCCTTCTAAGATTGTTTTTGGTAAGGCTGATTTTCCATTGGAGAATGTATACCATGGTCAAGAGTTCTATGTTGCTAAAGAGAATATTCCTAACTTCTCCATCCCTATGGATAGGATAGAGGTTGGTGATTTGAAATATATATTTAGTCAATTTGCTTTCATTACTAAAATAATATGGAAGTTCTTCCATATGGTTTTGTTTATTGTTGGTTTGATGTTTAGTTTGTATGCGTTGTCTGTAGATAACTCATGGTACAACTATGTCATATTAGTCCTGTATATTCCTTCCATTTTCTTACTAATTACTTCTTTCTTAGGTAAACGAGAGAAGTATGGTTTGGTTAAGGATACTAAGGGTAAGAGGCTTACAGGTATTGTACTTGGACTTAAGGACAAGGAGTTTGGTAGGTTGATTTCTAAGAGGGTTACGGATGAGCTTGGTAGATTCAGATTTTTCATATATCCAGGTATCTATGATTTGGAGGTATTGAGTGGCGAATGGAAGATTGTAGGGGGTAGTAATCTTACTGATATTAAGAACAAGAAGGAGAATGTTTTGATTAGGAATATTACTGTTGAGAAGGTTGTTCCTGAGCAGGAAAAGAAACCTAAGAAAGTTAAGACTGAAGAAGTATTACAACCTTTAGAAGAGTTGTAAAAATGGTATTAAAAGTGATATTATACTCATGTTTGTGGGCACGTAGCTCAACTGGTAGAGCAAGCGACTCTTAATCGCTTGGTTCGGGGTTCGAGTCCCCGCGTGCCCAGATTATATATTTTTCCTCTAGACAGATTATCTATACATTTGTATTATTAATGTATGGATGCTGTTATTAAAACAGAAGAAGGCGAAGCGGCTGTGAACCTTTCTGAACAATCCCCTCTGATTTCTACATCCCCCGAAGACTCTTCTTCGGGAAATAATAATCTTACGATTTCTAAAGGAAGCCCTAAACAGACAATAACTCCTATTCAAGGAGATTTAACACAATTCTGGATTGATGTAGTAGGAACAGAGGATAAAAGACTAGAAGATAAGAGGGATAGAGAAACCGCTATGATACTCGATGGTTTAAAAGTAGCGGAAAGTGAATATCGTGTTTATCTGAATAAGGGATTTACTTTTGCAGGGACTCCAGAATTTTCATCATCAAGTGAAAATTTCAGAAGTATAGGATTAAAGATCCATGCAAATTTAAAGACAGAAGATATTGATTATGTTGAGAAAATGCGCAAAATAGCTGAATTATGTCTAAACAAAAATAGGGAAGGGAAGTCTACTACATTTAAGGTAATGACTTGTTCTTTTCGCAAAAGCCTTGAGGAGTATGATCCTGATCAATCGCGGAAGTTAATTACTATTTATCCGACGTATCTTACGAATGAAAATACTAATGTTTCTGAAACAATAAGACTAGTTGCTGGATTAAGAGAAATTTTAGGGACCGATATTTTAGGAGAGGAAGAAAGTGTTTTTAAAGAACATGCTTCAGGAAAAGGTATTTATCTTAGAGCGGGAGCTTTTTCTCGCGAAGGACAGGAGTATGAATCAGTTTCGAAAGAGGATTCTTTTGAGGAACAGCTGAAAGGAAATCTATCTAGTCCACGTACGGATGGAAAACTTTTTGAGACCCAAGTTAATAATGCTATCAATAAAGGTTTGTTATAAACTATCTCTTCTTTCCCATATACACCTTGTATACTTAAACCCTAAGAAAAATGTATAATTGAAACTATGAAATTATTATTAACATCCGCTGGGCTATCAAACCCATCAATCTCAAAAGCATTAGAGGATCTACTTGATAAACCTATCAAAGGTGTAAAGCTATCCTTTATCCCTACCGCAGCTAATGTTGAACCTGGGGACAAATCATGGATGATTGATGACCTAAATAATTTTCGTAAAGCTGGATTTGAAGTAGATATCGTTGACATATCTGCTGTATCAAAAGAAATTTGGTTACCACGTTTAAAAGAATCAGAGGTAATCTTCTTAGGAGGTGGTAATACTTTCCATCTAATGTACTGGGTCAAGCAATCAGGATTACAAGATGAGCTCCCTGAACTTTTAAAGACCCGAGTGTATGCAGGAATTAGTGCTGGAAGTTGTATTGCTGGACCAACAATTTTTAATTCTGTGCAAAATCTTTTTGATGAGGAATATGAGCTAGAGATAAAAGAAGGTTTGGGATTAGTAGATTTTCAATTTATTCCTCACCTAAACTCTCCATATTTTGACAAAATAAGGGAAGAAAATTTACAGGAAGCATCAAAAGATATAATAGAACCAATTTATGCTTTGGATGATAATTCTGCACTTAAAGTTACTGATGGGCAAGTTGGGATTATAAGTGAAGGGAAATATCTGACATACAATCTATAATAACTTTCCCATATACAATCTCCCCATTTCAAACCCTCTCTTCTTGTAATATTCTCTAGTCCCAATAGCAGAAATAACCGATATCCTCTGTATCTTCTCCTTCTTAGTAATCTCTTCAGCCATCTCAATAAGCTTTTTCCCCAATCCCAAATGTTGAGATTCCCCAGAACTATCAATATCCAAACTCATAACCCTACCATACACATGAACCTCCCTGATTAAAGAAGAATCCCTTAACTCCTCAATGAAATTATTTTCCCTGTATTTTTTTTCTGGTATAGACAACCTCAAAAATCCACAAATCTTGTCAGTATCCTTAGTCTTGTAAGAAAGGAAAAACTCCTTCCCAGTAGAAGAATCATACTTAATAGTTTCCAATACCAAGTTATCCCACCCAACACTCTCATTCTTAATCTCTCTACTCCTAATATCATTCATCCTCTTACCCTTCTTCTCAATCAACGCCTCCGCAATCTGTCTAAGATTAGTCTTCTTGTTCCCTGCCACAATCTCTTCAGAAGGAATATCCCTAATGATTCTAGACAACCTACAATACCTAGGAGTAGTAGGCATAGTCTCAGACAAAACCATTAACAACTCATCCTCAGTATATGGTTTAAACTTACCATCCTCATACAATTTAAAAAGCAAAGTCTTAGGAACAATGGAAGTAGGATATATCTTTAACTCATCAGGACAGAAATCCTTCTTCCAAAGTTTCTTGTAATCATTAATATCTCTTTTAACATTAGACATGTAAAGATTAGGCATCCAATGCCCATGAATCTTGAAACCACCAAGCCTAAGTAATCTAATTGCATTCTTAACATCCTTAGTAGGTCTACCAATATGGTTAGCATCAATTATCTTGTCATCAAGTGATTGAATACCAATCTGTATCTTAGTAGCTCCAAGCTTTCGGAGATTAACAACCTCTTGTTCGGTTATTAAATCTGGCCTAGTCTCAAACACCAATCCAACATTTCTACAATATGCATTCTCATTAACATGTTGAGCTTCAAACAATTCATTTACAGTAGCTAATGGTAATTCCGTTCTAGGTTGAATATATCCTTGGGTATCTCTCTGTACATCATTCATTGCATCAAAACATGCTTTCACAAAAGACACCTTGTATTCCTCTTGATATGCAGACCAAGAACCACCAAGTACTAGTAATTCTACCTTCTCAATATTATGTCCAATATTCTTCAAAGCAATCAATCTATTGTATACTTGAGCATATGGATCAAAGCAGTTACTTAGAGCTCTCTGTGCCCCTGGTTCGGAGGAGATATAGCTCTTGGGCATACTTGGGTCATTAGGACAGAATATACATCTACCAGGGCAAGGGTAGGGTTTAGAGAGTACTGTAACTGTAGCTACACCTGAGTTAGTTCTTGTAGGTTTTAACCTGATTCTTTCTTCTACAGTTTTGTCCTTTAATCCAAGATATTCGTATCCATTTACTAGTTCATCATGCCTAAAGAGTTTGTTCCCATCTTTTGGATATTTCTTTAATATGGTTTGTAATGTATCTGTTCTCCAATTAGTTGAAGCCTTTATTAAGGAAAATATATTACCTAACTCAATTTTGTAATTCTCTGGATTGAAATTGTTCATTAGTTACATACTTAGAATATCATCAATATCTTTTTTCTTGCTTTTAGAAAAAGCAGTAGATTCAGGTATTTCATTCTTGTTTAATTCTCCACCATTATCTAGGTAATCCTTTAATTTTGCAAAATCTTCTTTTAATACATCTCTAAGATTGGGATTGTAGAGTGCTACAGCAGGATGATACATTGCAAATACTGGTATACCACTTGGATGCTCAAATGGTAATCCATGAGAAGCAGATATCTTAGCACCAGGTACAAATCTTTCAAATGCATGTCTTCCTAATGGTATTAATATCTTTGGCTTTATGAACATTAACTCTGCATTTAACCATACTCTACAGCTATTCTTTTCTTCATCTGTGGGTTCTCTGTTTTCAGGTGGTCTGTATTTTACAGTATTAGAAACATATACATCTTCACGAGTGAAGCCGATACTTTCAAGAAGTTGATTGAGAAATTTACCAGCTGCTCCTACAAAGGGCTTACCTTGTAGGTCTTCATTTTTACCAGGTGCTTCTCCTATGAATACAATGCCTGAGGTAGGTGGAATTATTTCATATACTGGTTGGGTAGCTATCTTTCTTAATCCACATCTATTATTTACTGCGTAGTATTCGTGTAGTTCTTTAAGTGTTTGAAAATCGGTTTTCATATATCTGATTATATATGATTACTTAGGATCTTAGTAGTTACCACCCAGGCTGACCAGACAGTAAATTCTTAAAACTATCCATACTTCCAAATGCATGAACTCTTGAAAGTGTAAGGGCATGTCCCGGATAGTTATCTATTGTAGCACCACAACTAACCGCTATGGTATATCCAGCACTAGCAACATATGACAAAGTCGTTGAGTTATATCCACAACCAGGATAGCAGAAGGAAGTAACAGGTTTTCCAGTTGCATTCTGTAAGGAATATCTACTTGAAACAATCTCTGCAGAAAGCTCACTAGGATCTGTTACCTTTGTTAAATCTGGATGATGTGCAGAATGGGAACCAATATCCATACCATTGTCTGACATCTCTTTAGTTTGAGCTTGGTTAATTCCAGAACGTTGAGAAATTATGTAAAACACTCCAGTTAAACCATATTTTTTAAGTATTGGATATCCAGTGGTATATTGATTAAGTACTCCATCATCAAATGTAAGCATGGTTGTTTTTTGAGTAGGGTTTTTACCAGTCTTCAAAATATTCGCGTATTCCTGAGCAGAAATAGTTTTGTAATTATTTTTTACCAAATATGCCATCTGTTTTTCAAAATCCAATGGATCAACATACAAACCCGATTTAAATTGGTTTTGACCAGCAGGTACAGGTGCTATTTGATGATACATGAAGATTGGGATTCTGACAGATCCTTTCTTTTGTACAGAAGGAGTTACATCATATGGTTCATCAAAGTTGTTATCATTTATCTCAAATGTTAATGAAGGTATCGCAGTTTTATCCTTTCCTTCAAATGTATATATTGGAGCTATGAATGTTTTTATTTCATTGTTAAGATTGAAAGACTTAATGAGAAAGGATAGCTGGGTACTAGCTTGAGCGTAGGAGTTTTCATTTGTTGTAAGATTGAGGAGTTGGTTATTTACTAAATCCTCAATAGCAGTTGGGACAGTATCACCGTATTTGTATGCAACGAGCAATCCAACTAATGTATCTAAATTACTAATCTTCTTTTTGGTTGCATCACTAAAATTGTCTAGTTTTGAATCTACAGATTTAAGGTAGTTAATGATCAGTTGAATTTTATGGATTTGGGAATAGTCTAAATCTAGATATATATCATTGGAGTAGGAGTATGAATTCTCTGAAGACGCAACTTGTGTATATGTCTTATTCATCTGATACATATACATATGATTATTTACATATGTATCGTATTCATTTTCAGATTCAAGCGGTTTAAATCTTAATGATGCAGTTAGGAAGTTTAGAGTAGGGAGGAATGATTCATCGTGGATCTTTGAAAGTTGTTCTGCACATGTTTCTTCCTTTAAAAAGGTATTCATGTTTTCTTTAATACAAGAGGAAAGCTCGTTCTCAATGGATGATTCTATTCCCATTTCTAAGTATGGAAGGATATCTTCATTAGATTTATTTTCATTAATCATTGCTTGGGAAATACTTTGAACTTCAGTGAGTATATATTGACTAATATATGTCTGAGGAATGAGGATATTTAATTGGCTATCCTGAAGATATTTATACCCATTGGTCAAATTGGTTGTATCTTTTGTCTTTAACACTTCTGAATATCTGAGGTATGTTGTTAGTTCATGGGGTGTAAATACTCCGAAGTTTTTAGTTAAGGTATCATAGTCAGAAGGAAGTATTTCAAGATTGGCTAGCTCTGAGTTGGAAGTCGTATTAGTATCTTGGTTAGCTTTTATATCTTCTGCACTAATGGAGAATCCTTTTGAATTGTTATGCACTTTGGTTATGAAAAGATTGTAGTAAAGACCAAAGAATATTATGGCTAGGATTTCAATTCCAGAGAGAACACATAGTACAACCATTGTCTTTTTGAAAAGAATTGTTCTTGGTGATTTGTTCTCTTTCATACATATTAGAATACAAAATTTTTGTTACTTTTACGATATCCCTGCTAAATACCCAGTACTCCAACATAATTGAAGGTTATAACCTCCGGTTGGGCCGTATACATCAATGATTTCTCCTGCAAAGTAGAGATTCTCTATGATTTTAGATTTCATTGTATTTGGATCTATCTCTTTTATATCTACTCCTCCGTCTGTAACAATTGCGTTATTCCAATCCCCAATTTCAGATATGTTTAATGTTAATTCTTTTAATATATGGAGGAGTGAATTTTTTGAATCTTTAGAAAGTTGAGAAGCCTTTTCATCTGGATTGATTTTTGCAAGCTTGATTATGACTGGAATTAAGGATGAAGGAAGTAATTCCCCTAATGAATTTTTAATGGCTTTGTTTTTTGCTTCTGTTAAATCTTTGTTGATTCTTTCTTTTAATGTAGGGTAGGTGAGTGCAGGTTTCAAATCAATTAAGACCTTCACAGGTGCATTTTCTAGAAGATCTCCGATTTCTCTTGCACAGTCTATGACTATTGGTCCACTGATTCCTGTATGGGTAAAGAGTAATTCTCCAAACTTTGAAAATATTTTCTTTCCATTTTGATATATATCCATTCGGATATTTTTTAATCCTAATCCGGCAAGGTCTTTTACCCAAGGCTCTTTTGTAGTCATTGGAACTAACGCAGGTTTGGGTTCAATGATCTTATGCCCTAGGGATTTTGCTAATTCATATCCATCTCCATTTGATCCTGTTAGAGGATATGACTTCCCACCTGTAGCTATTACATATTTGTCTGCAGTAAATATCCCTTTGTTTGTTTTGATTCCTGTTATATGGTTTTCCTCATTTAATATTTCTTGCACATCACAATTAAAGAGAATGTCGTCTTTAACAAGTGCGTACATCTTTTCAATGATTTCGTATGCATCGTCACTTTCTGGAAATACTCGATTGCCTCTTTCAACTTTCGTTTTTATACCAAGTTCCTCATTAAAAAACTTTAATGTATCTTCTACACTAAATTCAGAGAATGCATGATACAAAAATTTCCCATTTTTCTTGTAACTTGAAACTAGGGTTTTTAGATCGTCTGTATTATTGGTTATATTGCATCGTCCTTTGCCTGTTATGGCCAATTTTTTCCCAATGCTGTTGTTCTTTTCGATTAGTAAGATTTTTTCACCATTTCTTTTGGCAAATATTGCAGTAAAGAGCCCTGCGGGTCCTGCACCGATGATGATTTTTTGATATTGGTTAGACATTGTTTCTACTATTCTTCCTTCTTTTCTTTACAAATATTGCTATTCCAATACCGGCAAGGACTTCTATTCCAGCTATGATTTCAAACCAAAGGAAAGGAGTTTTCTTTAATTCAATATTCTTTTCTACAATATTTGTTTCGACTGTAAACCATTCGGTTTCTGTAGGCATATATCCTTGTGTCTCTACAACAAGTTTGTACTCTCCTGGGGTTACAAAGAATTGATATTCTCCTTGTTGGTTGGTGTATTGAGGATTGGTTGTACCATCTTTTGATTGCCAGAGTATTTCTTGGCTATTATCCTTTGTGTAAAGGGTTACTTTGGCATTTAATATCCTTAATTCATTTGTGCCATCCTTTGTATATACATACCCATATGGATCAACTCGAAGAGCCATGGTTATTGAAAGATCACTTGTATCGTCATTTGATATTGCCTGTATTGTTGTAGCATACGTTCCCTTTACACTAGGACTATCAATTGTGGTTTTGTAAGTATTCTTTTCTGAATCATATGTCATATTGTAGGTCTGATTATTGACAGTAATGATTACATTTTTTAGGTTTGTAGTATTATCTGTGATTGTTTTAGCTGGAATCTCAATATTCAATGTTTGATTTGCATAGGTATGGATGTCTCCGTTGTCCGTAGTATTAAGTTGCTTTTCTTCTTGTGTGGTTACAATTATTTTTTGATCTTCTTTTAGATCTTGTAGTTTAATTGTTTTATTTTGTGGTTGCACAGTTGGTATTACTGGCTCAGGTTCTGGTTCAGATGGTGTTGTGGGTTGAGTTGGTACTATTGTAGCAGCTGGTGTAGTAGCTTGAGCTAATGTCCCAGAGGATTTATTTTCAATATTATCTAATGCAAATATCGTGTAGTAGTATCGTGTACTGACACTCAGATTGGTGTCTGAATATGCAGAGAGAGTTCCTTCATACACTTTTGTTCCATCAGTTGTTGAGAGAGGTACGTGTGTATTGCTTCGCATTAATATGATTTTCGAGAAATCAGTATCTGTTGGATTTTGCCAAGCCAATGCAACAGTTCTTTGTGTAGCGGTTGCTGTAAAGTTACTAACGTTTGTTGGTGCAATTGAGTCATATTTAACTACAAATGATCTAGTTTCGCTGTATGTTCCTGCACCATTTAGAGCTCTTACTTTTATAGTTGTTTCTCCTTCCTTTTGATTAGGAAGATCATATGATGGGGAAGTTGTGTAATATGTATAGTTTGAGGTGTTTGGAATTGATCCATCGTTGGTGATGAAGAAAATATCTTCAGATATCGAGTTTGGATCCGTCCAAGAAATTTGAGGTCCACTTTCTGTATTTTGCAAAACGCCATTATTTGCACCTGTTACGGCGATGATATCAACAGTTGAAGAATCAATCTTCAAAGTATATTTGTAATATGTTGTTTTGTTTGTATTATCTTTTGCTGCCAAATGTAAGTACCAGATACCATCTGTTAATTCTGGGGTTGCTAGGGTGTCATTTGCTAATGATTGTGTTCCATCTGCTAATACCTCAGCGATTGTTAGAGTCTCATTCTGATCAAGTAATTTCCATACTCCGAGAATTCCACTTCCCGTATCAGAAGAGGTCCAATTAATTATGGCCGAGCTATTGGAATACCAGTTAGTTTGAACTTGGTGGGTTATACTTGTTACAGAGCCAAAAACAGGATTTTGTGTATCAATATTTATTTTGTAAGTCTGAGTATTTACGAGTCCTGCGTTATCAATTACTAGGAGGTGATAATACCAAATACCGTCGGATGTGAGGTCTGCATCATATGTTCCTGAAGCTGTTGCTTGTGTGCCTGAAGTCATTATGTTTTCCGCTGATTGAATTTCTGTTTTGTCTAAGAGTCTCCAGACTTCTGAAATTCCTGATTGTATATCTGAGGAATTCCAAGTAATCGTTGCAGATGTATCTGTATACCATGAGTTTTGGTTTGGATGGGTTGTACTGGTGAGTGATGATATGGCAGGAATAGTTTTGTCATACTTCATAGTGAAGGTTCTTGTCAGGCTGTAAGTTCCAGCCCCATTTAAAGCTCTTACCTTTATTGTTGTTACTCCTTCTGATTGAGCAGGTAGGTCATATGAATTGTTGGTTGTTGTATATGTGTAATTGGTTGAAGTAGGTGTAGTTCCGTCATTGGTTATGTAAAAAGTATCATTAGAAGGAGAGACTGGATCTGTCCATGAGATTGTTGGACTATCATCGGTGGTTTGCCATGTATTGTTTGAAAAACCAGTGACATCTACAATATTTGGGGTCGAGGAATCAACATTTACTGTGTAACTAGTAAAAGAGGTATTCCCACAGTTATCTCTTGTTGCAAGATGTAGATATGCGGTTCCATTTTGTATATTTGCAATGGTAATGGTATCTCCAGTTATTGTAGTGCCACTTGCGATAGTGGTTACAATATCTGTTTCTACACTGTTATCCCATATATACCAAATATTTTCGATACCACTTTGTCCGTCAGCTATTGACCAATTTAGGGTTGCAGTCGTAGAGGAGTACCATATTGTTTGATTTGGATGGGTACTACTTGTAAACGATGAGATGATGGGATTGGTGCTGTCAGTTTTGAGAATGAAGGATTTACTTGAGAGATCTGTTCCTCCCGTTGGAATATTGATTATGGATACGCTGTATGTGTCTTCAATATTTTGAATTGCAGGGGTACTTGTAGTTATAGTGATATCTTCTCCTGAAGATATCAAATCCTGCCACTCAGTTGATTCTTCATTAACGATCTTAACATCAAAGTCACTGTCTAAAGGATATATACTTGTGGTCCCTTCATATACTACTTTTATACCGCTGAATGTAACTGTGGAATTAATAGATAGCCAATCCCCTGATGCAAGTATTTTTGTATTAACATCTGTGGCGGATATATTCCCTGCGAAGTTTAATCTATTCTCATACTTGTATGTTGAAGTGGTGTAACTGTATGTACTTTCAGCAGTATTTTTGTCTAGTACTTTCACACCATATTGTATGCTTGTACCTCGGGTCCAAGTCCAGTTTGGAGTAACATGCCATGTAACTGTAACATCGTTTGCAGTAGGAGAACCAACGGCTGTGTCATATGTAATTCCAGAAAGATATGTAGCTCCAGATACTGGGGTAGGAAATTGTCCAGTTTGATCTGAACCTGTAGGGGTAATGTAATATTCAATATTTGTACCTGCAGGATTTTTGATTTGTAAATATAGCTTATCCAAGTCTGCAGAACCATTAGCATCAGAATACTTTGCTTGGATGGTAAGTGTTTTGCCTGCATATATATCTTCGCTTCCCGAGATGTCTGTATTAAGTGCAGTTGGGACATAGTTCATTGTAAATTGTGCTGTAGTGGACCAGTTGCTTACGTTTTGATATGTATTGTTATCCCAGAATTTCATTCTCCAGTAATATGTAGTTCCTGGTTGTAGAGCAGTTCCTGCATATGAGATATCTTGTGATCTGCTTCCATTGGCAACCGCAGGTACAAGGGATGTCTGTGTAGAATCCCACATACTTGTGCCTGTGAATGAGGAGTTTGTATTTACTTGGATTTGATAGTAGTTTCCAGTGTTGTCTCCATCTATATCTGTGAATATTGCAGAGAATTCCGGGGTGTAATCAGAGACTAGGGTAGGATTAGCTGTGCCCTCTGTTTGTGGAGTAGATGGAGCACTTGGGGCAGAGTTTTGTACATTTTCTGCACCAACTACTGTAGTTTTAGATATCTTTCTTTGAGCATATATTACTGTTGTATATGCTGGTAGATTTGATACTGCATCAGAGGTGACTGCAGCCGAATGTGTGTGTGTAGAGTTAGCAAAGTTAGCTCCAGTTCCATAACTTGTAAGTGTAGCTGAAGGGGCACCTGTGGTTACGGTTGTTGAGTGTGTATGTGTTGCTGTTCCTCCTGTTCCTCCGTATGTAGCTGCTCCTCTTGCAAACTTACTATCTAGGGTTGTGAATCTATTCCATCCTAGAGGAGGTAATGCGGAAGTTATGATTACATTATTTTCGGTAACATATTGATCTGAATTTGCTTTAGCGAAGACCATATCTAAATATGGAGGTAAGTTTGAATCAGTAGAGACAGTAGCACTTGCAGAGGTATGAGTGTGGGTACTTGATGCTATGGTTCCGCTAGCTGTGATGGTAGGGGTAGGGTATCTAACTATTACGACTCCAGAACCGCCGGCGGCTCCTGTCCCGATGGGATAACCATAATTATCACTCCAACCACAACCACCACCACCACCACTTCCTGAGTTGGCGACACCTTCTGCAGGTACAAGCCCATATCCTCCATTCCCACCACCACCACCACCCCATCCACCGCCACATTGTCCATAACCAGGTTCACCATATGTCACCTTCAGGGCACCACCACCACCACCACCCGCATAACAGACTGATGAGCCACTGATGCTATAGGCAATACCGTATCCTCCCCAGGTGCCATGTGGCTCTGTAACGTCTCCGCCTGCGCTTCCCATTCCTCCGCCTCCAGCAGCTCCCCATCCCAAAGCATTTCCACCACGATATCCCTGGGAACCAGTACCTCCATAGAATGAGTATTGAGTTATATTTAGTCCAGTTCCACCACCTCCACCGCCAGAACCACCTGCTGCACCATTACTAAATCTTCCACCACCACCACCACCATAGCCGGTAATGGTTGAAAATACTGAATTTCCACCGTTTTGTCCCCAGCCATTCCCTGCACCTCCAGCACCAACAGTAACTCCAGTACCTCCTGATGCTACTGCATAAGCGGAACTATATACAGCGCCACCACCACCACCACCACCACCTGCAAAAAAATAGTCATATGCCGAACTTCCACCACCACCACCTCCAACGACAAGAATTTCAACACTTCCCGCTTTGTTTGTTGTGAAGGTTCCACTCGAAGTGAAAGTATGTATTGTATATCCTCCTGAATATGTAACTGCTCCTCCTGTAGCACTAAATGGAACAGTAATGGTATTTTGTGTCCCTGTAGCTGCTCCAGTTACTACATTAGCTGTAGTCGTATGGGTATGTGTAGCAGATCCTCCTGTAGTCCCATATGTTGTATTGGCTTTTGGAAATACTCCATCTAAAGCACTGAATCTAGTCCAACCACTAGGAGTAGTAGTATTAAACATTGAAACTAATCCTTGGGAAAAGAGGAAAGTATTACTGTAACAAAGAATAGCATCCTTGAAAGGAGGTTGTACTGAAGCATTATTGTTAACTGTTGCTCTAAGGTTGGTATGAGTATGTGTCGTAGTAGTCCCACTAGTCCCAGCAGTTGTAGAACCTGCAATATTTGTAGTTGAAATGGATGAAGAAGTAGCTGTAGCATCAGTATGCGCATGTGAGTTAGAGCCACCTGTTGTTCCGTATGTAGCACTACCGTAGAGGAATTTTCCATCTAATGTAGTTGCTCTAGTCCAACCAGTGGGACAAGCTGCATCAGCAAACATAATGACATTACCACTCCAAGCTTGTGTTGTACCTACAGCGGTAGGATTACCGTAATACATATATATCGTTTTTCCTCCAGCAGTAAGAGAAGGAATTCTAGCCCATATCTTTGTCGAAGTGGTATTACATCCACTCTCAATCCAGTAGGAAAGGGTTGTATTTTCATCACTATCTGTAAATCTTAAATCGTTACAAGTGCTTTGTAATTTCCCTTCATTAACAAGAGCTAGAGTATCTATAGTTATTAGGACGTCCTCATTAGTTGCAGTTGAACCACTGTTAGATACGGTTACCGGTTTTCTATATTGCCAACCTAGATCCATCCATCCAAGTGTTGAAGGAACAGGAAATTTAGCGAAGGTCCCCACAATGAGGGTGGAGATAATTAGAGATCTTATTACTAAAAGCGTAAGTTTCAATGCTTTCTTCATGAGGCGTTTCAGTAAGGGCATAATAACCTAATGATATGCGTTTTATCTTTTCGCGTCAATGAATTTCGCTTATTTACTAGGCCTCTAGTTCGAAAGTTTTTGGATCAATACCTATATCTTCCAACTGTTGCTTGAATACGTCCAAGGCCTGTTCACTTCCCAGTGTATTAGCAGACCAATCTCCTCCAACACATATTTTGTGATAGTTTTTGCCGTAGAACTTCTGCATAGTTTTTTCATCAGATTTTGAAATATTCCATTTAGGATAGAAAGAATCGTATTCATTAATAACACTGGCATCCAAAAGCTCATGCATGCAAAACATTACGACTTCTAGACCCAATGCATGACAGGCTTTAGCTAATCTTTTACATCCCGTATAGGTGGCATAAACTGATACTGTTACAACTTTTTCCAAATTAGGACATTTCTTTTTTAAGTCAGTAATACCTGCAATCAAATTTCTACCAGCGGCAATAGAGTCATACATTATACCGAGTTTTATATCTGCTAAGATCTTTGTCTCTTCTCCTTTTGGTAAATCGATTTTGTAGTTACATACCTTTCCTGCAATTCCTTTGACACCATTTTCCTCATCTTTAACATGGTGTACATCCATAATTACGTATAGCCTGGATTCAAAACCACTTCCCATATATGTATTTACAAATGGTGATTGAGTTATTGGCTCTCTAATGAGCATTGCACTAAGAGCTTCTTTGCTTGGATTGTATTTATGATTTATAGCTTTCTTGAACTCGTCTGTTGAAGCTATGGTATATGTAGCTGCACATAGATCTACAGATCTAGGCATTCCTATATGTAATCTTGCAGGTTTTTCATTATGTTCAATTAGGAGAGATTTGGTTTCTGGAGATTGAAGAACATTAATGGGAACGGAATTACGGAGGATTTTAGTTTGATATATTTTGTACTTGGAAGGGGTATTTTTGTATGGGGTTTGTACAGATCCGGAAGCTAGTGTAGTCCAAGTAATATTCATATATTTCTGGTAAAAATTAGGTATATCTACTTGGAATTACATTGTAGAGATATATTAGGATTCAGTCAAATATATTCAATTTAGGGGATATAATAATCTTTTTAGGCTTCTCCTCGACTTCACTTAATCTGGCATATCATGATCATGTACTTTTAATGATGAGAGAAAATCTCTAAAAGAAATATAGGCCTTTGAATGTAAGCAGCTCAAACAATATTCAAAATATTACTGCTCAATTACAAGCTATTTCTATCGGTATAGGTACAAGCTAAGTTCTAAAGACAAGCTACTATGAAAAACAAAATATTGGGGTATCTAACATGGATCGTTGAAGTTGTTCACAGTCCAGGTTGATAGTTTATGAGCAGATTGGTGAGTTCTCGGGGAGGGCCAATGGCCTTCCCCTTTTTTGTATATATAAGTTATATAATCTATTACTATGAAATTACTATTAGTTGAAGACGAAGAAAGTTTAAGAAGACCAGTGAAATATTTTTTAGAAAGAAATAACTTCACGGTAGATGAAGCTGGAGATGGGCAAGAAGCTTTAGATATGGTTGATACCAATGAATATGATTGTATTCTTTTAGATTTAAATCTCCCAGAGGTTGATGGAATAGAAGTTGCGAAGAAGATAAGGGAAGGGAAAAATCTTGTTCCCATAATTATGGTTACTGCCAGATCCCAAGTATATGACAAGCTAAAAGGTTTTACTCAAGGTGCAGATGACTATGTTACCAAGCCATTTGATCTAAAAGAGTTAGTGGCAAGAATCAATGCAGTCATTAAACGAAGTAGCACAAACAAGGAAGAGAATCTGACATTTGGAGATAATACTGTTTTCCCAGAGCGAAACCTTGTAATTGATAATAAAAAAGGGAAAGAAATATCACTAAGTAATAAAGAGATGGGAGTTTTACAATACTTGCTTCGAAGTAAGGGAGAAATCATATCTTCAGAAGTGCTTCTTGAGCATGTATGGGACAGAGAAATAGATATGTTTTCTGAAACAGTTAAGACACATATTAAGACTTTAAGAAAGAAGGTTGATCCTACAAAGAAATATATTAAAACCGTTAGAGGAAAAGGATACTGTATTAATTGTTAATCACTTCACATTCGTTTCACTGCATTTTGCGTAAATTGCTTGCTATATAAATTATAGTTTCTATCTCATAACATGAGCAATATTTTAGAGGTTAAAAAATTAACCAAGAAATACAAAGATGGGGATATTGAAGTCACGGCATTAGACAATGTCAGCTTCTCTCTTCCTGAGGGTTTTGATCTAGCTATTCTTGGGCCATCTGGTTCTGGTAAGACAACATTACTTCAACTAGCTGGGGGATTAGATACTATGACATCTGGGGATGTCATCATATCTGGTCAAAGCATTAAGAATATGTCGGATTCTGATATATCAGATTTTAGAAATCAAACCATGGGTTTCATTTTTCAAATGATTAATCTACATGATTTCTTTACAGCGAAAGAGAACGTCATGTTACCTATGTTAGTAGCAGGAGTTGATAGAGCTGAGGCTGAAGAAAAAGCTTTAAAACTTTTAGAAAAGGTAGGGCTTTCTCCTAGAGCTAATCATTTACCAAAACAATTGTCAGGTGGAGAACAACAGCGAGTAGCAGTTGCAAGAGCATTAGCCAATGATCCAAAGATTATTTTTGCAGATGAACCAACAGGGAAATTAGACAAAGCAAATTCAAAGCTAGTTATAGATATTCTTGAGAACCTCTCCCATGAGAATGGAATGAGTGTAGTTATGATTACTCATGATGAAAATATCGCAAAGCGATTCTCTCGAGTCATAAAGCTTGAGAATGGTTCAGTCAAAAAATAATTAATATATTACTAACTTTTTAAAATGAAACTTAAAGATATTCTCTTAATAAATATTAAGAAACTCAAAACAAAGATGAAGAAAGCCTTGTTTTTAATAATTCCCATATTTGTGCTCATAACCTTGAGCGTTATTCTTTCCAGTCAGATTACCAATATTCAAACAGCAATGGCAAATAGTGTATTTGGAACCATTGCCCAAAAATTTACATTGATTGAGGTTCAAACTGAGACTACGGAATTTGATCCTTCCAAAGCATTTAACGCTACTAGTAGTGTAGAGGATAATCGATTTTCTGCATTGGATGAAACTACAATAGCCACAATTGAAGGAGTAGAGAGTGTAAGTTTACAGACTACGTTACCCGTAAAGAATGCCCAAACGACCGATCTATTTACTGACAAAACGGTAAGTTTTAATTCTCTTTCAACATTAGATACAACTGCAGCTGCAATATATACTACCTCCGATTTTACATATACAGAGGGGCAAGCTATTCCAATAATTCTTAATGCCAGTGCTTTGACTACATCTACTGAGGATTGGGGAGACAAGACAGAAATTACAATGGATACTTCAAATATTGTAAGAGGTCAGGGTGGTGCTGCTCAGAGGCTTTCATTCTTAAAGACGGAAGCAATTACATACGATAAGGAGAGTCTGATAGGTACAGCATTTACAATGCAGGTTGGTGGGTTAGATACAATTCAGGATTACACAATGGATAGGAGTAGTGGAACAATGGTTATTAAAAAACTTACAGATGAAGAGATGGCAACAAAAGTAGAAGAAAGGAAGACAGCTATCTCTACATATTGGAACTACGATCAAGTCTCAACACCAATGACATATACATTTGTGGTTGTAGGAATAGTTGATGATAATACTGCAAATACTACATATGTGCCTGAGAATTTTGCAGATACTTTAGTCAAAGATTATATTGCTCATGAGATCAATTCTAGGAATGGAACTGCAATCCCAACTACAGTATTAAATAGTACATTCACAGGTGTTACATATGATGGCGTAGAAGTTAAAACTAGTAGCAATGGAATGATGGGGCAGGTAATGAGAAGATTTGAGAGCAGTTCTTCAATTGGAAATATTAATAATGGGGGAACACCTCCTGAGAGACCAACTGAGGGTGGGCTGGGTTTTGGTGGAGAGTTCGGAAGCACAGGATATTACATTCCAGGATTGGTAATTCAAGTAGATAGTAGCAACAATGTTACAGGGGCGGCATCAGATAGCGATGTATATACAACATCTACAAAGTATGGAGACTATTTAGATGTGGTAATCGATAATGTTGTAAACCGAACTGCAATTATTGAAGCTATTAACGATGCCGGGTATGCATACCAAGATACGGATGATGTGGCAGTATTTGATAAATTACAGAGTACTTTAAGTACTGTTTCTAGTGTATTCATGATTAGCTTCATTGTACTTGTAAGTGCATTAGTTGCATTCACAATGAGTAAATTCATATCTGAAAGTATCAGAGAGATCGGAATATTTAGGGCAATCGGTATGCGAAAAGACTCCGTACTTGTCATGTTCATATCCCAATCACTACTGTATGTATTAATTGGATATGTAGCGGGAATCGGCTTGGGAATAGCTTTGAATTTCGTTGCTGGCTATTTTGTATCAGGTTGGTTTAATACATTCCTGACAGAGACTGTAGCTAAGACATTTAATGTTGTTAATACAGTAGATGCAAGTATATTCTCTGGAATTAATTTCACTTCCATATGGATATATACTGCACTGTTAATTGGAATATCAAGTATAATATCTATAATAACTTCTTTATCTGCTTCTAAGGTTAGTCCCGTAGAAGCCATAAAAAATGAATA
Source organism: uncultured bacterium (assembly GCA_903906305.1). Lineage (GTDB taxonomy): Bacteria > Patescibacteriota > Dojkabacteria > SC72 > SC72 > UBA12078. Next base: position 132,328 of record CAIVJR010000007.1, read on the forward strand.
ATGATATGACAAAGTTTTTTAAATCTTTAAAATTTAAAATGTCCTTACTGTATTCGGGAATCCTACTGATTCTTTGTGTAGGATTCTTCTTAGTTATGAATATCTTTGTAGTTGACTATATGCAAAAGGATATTGGGTCACCAAGGTTAGTAGGATTTAACAATGTTGGATTCATAGCAAATCTAAATGAGGAGAAGAAAGAACTGTTAAGAGAATCTAGGCAAAACGATTTGGAAAATATTCGATTGATTTCAATGTATGCGATGATTCCATTTGTCATATTGAGTTTTGGTGGAGGATATTTAATTGCAGATAACAGTTTAAAACCTTTGGAGAAGTTGAATGATGAGATGAAGAACAAATCGACAAAGAATCTTGGTGAGAAAATTGAGTTTGAAGACAAGGGGGATGAGATTTCTGAGGTTATACAGAGTTTTAATGATATGTCTGAGCAATTAGGAAGATCTTTTGAAGCTCAAAAGGAGTTTGTTGAAAATGCTTCTCATGAGCTTAAGACTCCATTAGCAGTTATCCAAGCTAATGTTGATAGCATTCTTGCGAACTCTAAGATTCCACAAAAAGACCTATTCAATATGTTAGATGATTCTAAGAAATCTATCATATTCATGAATAAATTAACTGAAGATTTGCTTTTGCTTTCCTTGGTGGATGTTGATTTCGAAAAGAAGGAGTTAAATTTGAGAAATCTTTTAGATGATGCAGTAACAGATGCAAAAAGGTTGGTTGATGGGAAAGGGTTTAAAATTTCTTTTAACGATGGTCATGATATTAATGTCCTAGGTAATGATGTTTTGCTTAAGAGGGCTTTTCAAAATTTGATAGAGAATAGTATTAAGTATTCTCAAGGGAAGAATTTAAATATTGATTTAAAGAAAAACAAAAGAGATATATTAATTACATTTAAGGATGATGGGGTGGGAGTACCGCAAGAAAAGCAGAATAGGATATTTGAAAGGTTCTATAGAGTAGATAAGTCTAGGTCTAGAAAAACTGGTGGGAGTGGTTTAGGGTTAGCTATAACTAAGGAGATTATTGAGAAACATAATGGAACTATACATTATATGGATGGAGATGGAGCTACATTTGTGGTTCGTTTGTCTCAATAGTGGTTTCTGGATCAGATTCTGGGTTTTCTTCAGGTTTAGGATCTGTGATCATGCTCATCTTCTCATGATAATCGGGAACGGATATTCCTAATCGCTCTGCGTTTGCTTCAATTCCTTTTTCTATATCTTCATCAGATATATCTAGTCTTCCAGTATTTTTCTTCTCTATCAAGTTGAGAGTTCCAACTATTGTTCTATACATTGCCTCATTTGGATCATCCTTTGCAGCATTGAGGAATGATGGTTTAATATCGTACCCGCGAACAAAATTTTTTGTTACAATTCTAATCTTCTCAGGGTTTTTATTTTTATATGGGTTACATTTTCTGTAATTCATGAATTTTGATTGTAAATTATTCTAGTATGTTTTACAACCTTTATTGTACAGTTATCAAAATAGGAGAAACCATACCCATGGAGCAAGTGATCTTGTATGTACCCTTTTTAGGTGTAAATTTGATGGTATTTTGCCCTGGCTTTAGGGTTATATATCCATCAAATAATCCTCGCCCAGACATATATACACCACATCCTTGTATACCTTGATTGTCTACTATTAAAGTAGTCTCAATCCCAGCTTTGAGTGTTGTAGAACCATTAGGAATGTACTGAAATCCTCTCGCAGTGAGATTTAGAGTTTGATCTTCATTGGAATCTTGTTTTTGTGTTTCATCTTGTTGTCCTTGATTGGGTTGTACCTTAATATCATTCAAACTGGGCAGTCCTAATACATTTAATTGCCCATTGATATTGTAAAAGACAAAGAAGAATATCAATATTCCAGCTATCTGATTAAAAAGTGCTGTACTCTTTGGTTTTTCATTCATCTTTATACCTGCTACACTAATCCCGAGTAGTGGTAGGAATGTTCCTAATGCAAAGAAAAGCATAACCAAGGAACCAATGAGAAAGCTTCCACTTGTTAAGGCTATGCCTTGAGCTATGAGGGTGAACCCACAGGGTACGAAGAATGTTACAGCCCCCATTACGAATGGCATGAATCTACCAGCAAACTTGTTTTCATTGGATACTGTTTTAGTAAATGATTTTGGCATTGAAAACCTTAATCTCTGAGCCCACTTTACCTCTAACATTTGTAGCGCAAGTATGAGCATGACAATAGAAATGAGGATTATGAATATTGCTGAGATTGTTGGATTATTAAATGTTACTGATTTTCCGATGAGGCCTAGTACTCCTCCAAGTAGTGCAAATGAAACTATTCTTCCGATATGGAACATTGTGTGTGGAATACTTTTTTGTTTTTGTGATTGACCAATATACATGTCATTCCATTGCTTACTCATTGAGAGCAACATTCCTCCGACAAGAGCGGCACAACTAGATATTCCTGCTACTATGCCAAGTGTAAAATATGCACCTAAGGAAAATCCTCCATTTACATTTATATATTTCCCTAGCTGTAATCTATCTACGATTATGAATATGACAATGGCTATAGCTATGATTAGCCCAGTCTTGAATATTTTGCCAAACTTCTCCCTATTTACTGTTAGTGTTCCATCTTCAATATGGAAGAGTGGAGGTTCTTTCGTATTCTTCCTCTTTTTTGAAAAAGTATATCCCATCTGCTCAAATTCTTTGTTTAGGAGTGATATGTCTAGTTCTTCCTTCCCCTCAAAATATATGTCGACTTTTGAATCTTGAATGGAAGCTTCTACTGAAGTTACCCATTTTTGAGCTATGATGTATTTTTCAATTAACAATTCGCACGATGCACAGTGCATTCCTTGTATGTATATTGTTTGTTTTCTAACCATATCTCTATGCCTTCCTATGTTAGTGTATATAATATATACTTAGGTGTACAGACCTAAGTCAAATATTAGTATATATGAAATCAGGAGAGTTTATATCAAAATCAAAGATAACTAGAGATACCTTGAGATATTACAACAGGCTTGGGCTTTTAATACCTAAGATAAATCCTAGTAATGGGTACAAGGAATATTCTGAGGAAGATATTCAGATGATTGGTTTCATAAAGGGGGCACAAAGTATTGGATTTTCTTTAAAAGATATTAAGGATTTAGCAAATCAGATGAAATCGGATAAATGTAAACATAAATCATTATTACCATTTTTACGTACTAGATTGGATGAGGTTGAAGAGAAAGTAAAAGCATTGCAAAAGATTAGAAAGCATTTGAGGTATTTAATAGATGATTTTGAACATAGGGATTGTCGTAAGAAACCTAGCGAATTAAAGCTATAAGTGAATTGTATGCCTGTTGACACAACTAGTACTCAGATGTATACTCATCCTCGTGGAAAATGAAATAGGCAAAAAATTAAAAGAATTAAGAACAGCTAGAGGAATAACTCAAAAAGCTCTTGCAAAGAAGCTTGGTTGTACTGAAATCATGATTAGTAGATATGAATTAGGCGTTAGCCAGATATCTATACCCCAGTTAGAAAAAATATCCAAAATACTAGGAACAACCACAAAAGAATTCTTTAATGGTGATGAACATAGTAACCTAAGTACTAGTGCCTCCTCGACATTTAAAAGTGCTTTTGTTTTTGATTTAGATGATACCCTCGTAGATGGAAGACAATTCTGTGGAGAAACCATAGCCAGAGTCTTAACAGAAATAGATCCATCTGTTGATTTTGAGTTGGTATGTAAGTTGCATGATTCTATAAAAGGGATGGCAATAGAAGATTTGTATAGCTCAATAATGAAGAAAGTGGGTATGAAGTACGAAGATATGGAAAGATTATTAAATAGAGATTTTGAGATCCAACAGGAGAGTGTGAGTAGGATGCAATTATTTGATGGAGTAGTTGAGATATTAGAATTTCTCAAATCAAGCGGAAAGAAAGTATATATATGTACCAACAGAAGGAAGAAACTTCTAATGAATGTTTTGAAAACAAACAATATTGCAGGATATTTTGATGAGGTTATTTCTTGTGTAGATATGGGTTACAAGAAACCTAATCCATATTGTTTGGTAGATTTAATACAAAGATCTGGTAAGAGTATTGATGAATTTATATATTTTGGTGACTCGGAGGTTGATTCTCAATTTGCACAAAATGCTAATATTGATCATATTATCTTTGATCAATATATGAACAATAAAAACCTATTTAAGAAGTTAGTAAATATGTTTCTTGAAAGACAGATTAATGGTGAACATTAAATCTTTGACAAGATATTTGTAATAACTGGTATTAAGTAGGGTATAAAGATTATCAATCCTAATACCACTGAAGCTATTGCACTTACTAATACACATCCAGCACTTACATCCTTAGCATATTTAATGTTTACTCTAAATTCTTGTGATATGGTATCACTTAAAGCTTCAATTACACTGTTAAAGGCTTCAGATATTAATACCAAAGCTATTAAGAATCCTACCGCTATCCATGCGGTATGGGATATTTCTAGGAGTATACCAAGTAGTACTACAAATACTGCAACAACTAACTGTATTCTAAAGTTTCTCTCATTTTTAATGATTGAAATCAAACCATGTATAGCGTGCTTTTG
>CAIVJR010000008.1 GCA_903906305.1 uncultured bacterium
AATAATATCTTCAAACTTAACTAAATCTTTTCTAATTTTGGTTCCTTCTCTTTCAATATTGAAAATATTAATACAGTATTCCTTATTATTTTTTAATAGTTCTGCTATTTCCTTGTTGTATGTATCTGCCCATTCCAAGGACATATCATATACCTGCTGTGCGTTTAGAGTAGAGATATAGTCTTTGCACATATCATTAAGTTTAACGATATCGAATAAAGCACCTGCTTTGTTAAACTTTTCTAATTTTAATACAAATTCAGTAGATGGTTTCCCTGGGTTTTGAATTTTCCAATCATAGAAATTGGAATTAGCTACGTTAAGTAGATATTCTTTTACACCTTCCTTAGGATAACCATGATTAATGTAATATTGAACATCAGCTTCAGGATCTTTTCGTTTACTTAATTTCCTTCTACTTTTTCCCTCATTCTCTAATTTTTGCAATGTAGAAAAATGACAATATTGCGGTAATTCAAATCCAAGTTTTTTGAACAGTTCAACATGCAAAGGTAAAGATGCAAACCATTCTTCACCACGAGTAGCATGAGTAACTTGCATGAGATGATCATCAATTGGATGGGCAAAGTGGTATGTTGGAAATCCATCGGATTTGAGTAAAACAGTGTCTACATCATTCTCTCTTAATGTTACATTTCCTTTGATTAAATCTTGTATTTTGAATGAGTTCTCTAAATTTCCAGTAGAATACAATCTAACTGCAAACTTTTCACTATTGTTTAGTTTTTCTTGTATTTCTGCCAAAGATGCGTTTCTCCACTTAGCCCATTGTCCATAGTAACCCGTTCTAACACCCATTTCTGTTTGTTTTTTTCTAATTTCTCCTAATTCTTCTTCCGTTATGAAGCATGGATATGCATTACCCTTAGTAATCATATCCTTGGCATATACTTTGTAGATATCTAACCTTTTGCTTTGTAGATATGGTCCATATTCTCCTTTTGATTGATCATCCCCTGTCATGCCTTCGTCAAAGCTAATACCAAAACCCTCAAGTCCTTTGACTATCATATTTACACCACCTTCTACCTCTCTCGTTTTGTCCGTATCTTCAATTCGTAGAATAAATGTGCCTCCATTTTGATTAGTTAAAATTCTATCAATCAAGCTTACAAATACACTCCCAATATGTAGAAACCCTGTAGGACTTGGAGCAAATCTTAACACCATCTCTCCTTCTTTTAAATTTCTCTTTGGATATTTCTTTTCTATCTCCTCGGGAGTTTCTTTAACTTCTGGAAAAAGTATATTAGCTAACTGTATATTTTCCTCTGGTGTTCTCATTATTATGTATGTAATATATAATGTTGATACGATATTAAACTGTTGCTAAGATTATACCATGACATTAACGGAAGCGGCATTCTGGACAAAAAGATTTGGGGTTATAGCTCTCGCAATGCTTGGCATATTTGGTATCGTCGTAATAATCCTCACCACATCATCAAAGAAGAATATTCTTCCACAGTATATATCAGCTAATTTTGCTTGTACTGAAGAAAAAGAAGCTTTCTTAACTAACAAATTAACAATTCCCTCTTTGAAATTAGCTAGTGGTAATAGTATGTACTTTGAATTACAAACTGATTCTGGGAAAATTGATACACTTCCAAACATTATTAATGTTTACAAGTTTGAGAACCCAGTTCAATCACTAAGCTCTCAAGCAGATGCAAAGATATTAGCGAATAAATTAGGATTCACTGCAGAAAAAATCACGCGTAATGGAACAGAGAGTTATTCTTGGTCCGATACTAATAGAACATTGGTTGTACTTTCAAAAAATTTGAACTTCACAATGAAGACTAATGTAGCATATGTAAAGAAGATTGCAGCCACAGGAACAACTCCAAGTGAACAAGAGGCAAAATCGATTGCCGTTAACTTCCTTCGTAGTATAGGATTTACAACCAGTGATTATTCAAATGGGACACCAACAACAACTTTAATCAATCTTAATCCTGATGGTTCCTACAGTGAAGCAAGTTCTCTTTCTGAAGCGGAGTTAGTCAGGGTAGATTTCAACCGAAATAAATCTATGATCACCATTCCATCAAATATTGTTGGCGCAAGTACAATGGTTGATTCCTTTAAAAAGAAGCTTGGGGAACCAAGTACTGAAACAATGATCGTAAATGATGAACGTTTGGATATATATACTTTTAATACCGCCGTTACATTTTTGAATACAAATAAGGGGAATATCTCTGTATACGTAGGAGTTGCTGCGGATAAAAATAATAAATATTTATCTTCGATATATCAGATTGACTACACATACTGGCCAATTCAGGAAACTGCTTGCGGTACATATGAACTGATTAATCCTAATATCGCTATTGAAAAGATTCAAGCTGGCGAGGGAAGCTTAGTCTATTTAAATGATACCAAGGGAGATACGGTTGTCGATTACACTCCAAAATCAGTTAAGAAATTTACCATTCTTTATGTAAATCTTACCTATTTTGAAACGGCTGCAGAACAACCATATCTTCAACCTGTATATGTAATCTCTGGTGAAGTTATATTTAACAATGACACAAAGGGAGAGTTTGATTTTTACTACCCAGCCATAGACTATGACAATGTACAGAACAAGATTGTACAACCTGAGCCAGAAGTAGTTGAAAAGAAAGGGCTACTGTAACACTTAGATGTTGTGTTTTCGCCACTCCTTGGCTTGGAACTGTATAGTTTCATTGCCATTCCATACATTCACACTTGGATACCCTATGACATCTATTGAATCATTTTCATTAATATTCTCTGTGTCATCAAAACAGTTGAATAGTAATATGTTTAAGAGATCTACTCCTGTGCCCTTTACCATGAGCTTCATATGGGATTTTTCTTTCCCCATGATATATTTTTTTACAACTATTAAATCCTCCAAATATATTAATGGCTTTGGATTACCATACCCATATGGTTCTAATGCCTTCATACTATTTATTAATTGATATGACACGTTCTCTGCATCTAGATTTAAATCAATCTTTACATCTCTTGTTAGATTTTCTTTGGTTATTGTTTCATTTGCATAGTTCGTTATCTCTGTCCTGAATTGTTCGATCGTATCTAGCTTAGCTGTAAATCCCGCAGCTAGTTCATGTCCACCAAATCTTTCAAGATACATTTCATACTTCTCTAATGTTTTTGTTATATTGAATCCTTTGATACTTCTTGCAGATCCTTTTACGACTCCTTCGTTATTAGTAGCCACTAATACTGGTTTGTAGAATTCTTCACCTAATTTTCCTGCTACCAAGCCAATTATTCCTTCATGCCAACCATTGCCTAGTACAAATATGAGGTTATCTGTTTCTACAATATTCATTTTGGCATTTTCCAATATATCTGATGTCATCTTCTGTCTTGAAAAATTAACATCATTCAGATCATTAGCTATTTCTTGGCATTGTTTTTCATCTGTACTTACAAGAAGTTTTACTGCTTCTAGTGGGGACCCTATTCTTCCAGCTGCATTGATTCTTGGTCCAATGACATAGCCTAGATGGTAGGTATCAATATCTTTAGGTTCTATACCAGCCCTTAGAGCTAACATCCTTAACCCAAGCCTTGTACCTTTTTGTAACTGCTTAAGCCCGTAGGATACAAATATTCGATTAACACCAACCAATGGCATCATATCTGTTACAGTTGAGAGAGCTACGAGATCTAATCCTTTGGTATTCTCATTTATTTCTGTCTCCATACCAGCTTCCGCTTTAAGTGCTTGAACAAGTAAAAATGCCACGGTTGTACCACATATCTCCCTATCTGGATATTCTTTCCCAGGATACATTTGATGTACTAATATGTAATTTAAATCAGTAGCTATATCCTCTGGAGGTTGATGGTGATCAGTAATTACAAAGTCTAATTTCTTTTCTTCAACATATTTGTTAATCAAGATTTTGTCCCTTACTCCACAGTCTACAGATATTAAAAGATCTGCACCCAGAGTGATGACATCATCTAAAGAGGATTCCGTTAATCCATATCCCTGATCTATCCTACTTGGGATATATGGAACTACATCAACTTTGATATCTAGATGCTTCGCGAGATCGCGGTAAAGAAAACTCCAAAGTAAACTGGTTGCGCAGATTCCATCAGAATCATAGTCACCATGAATTGCAATTTTCTTCCCAGTTTTTACAAATTTGATTATTTTCTTCGCAGCCTTCTTCGCATTGAAAAGTTTTTCGTAGTTTGGGATATCTTCTAAAGACGGATTTAAGAAGTTTTCGACATCTTTAATATCTCTCTTTTTAAGTAGATATTTTACTAGGTCTTCATTCTTTAATTTTTTAGGTATATTCCAATTACTTTTAGTTTCCAGACTCATTGTTAATGAATTGTTCAATTAAATCCCAATTAAATCCCTTTCTTCTTAAGAAATCTATCTTTTTTCTGTCATTCATAGTTATCTTTTCTTCCTTGTACTTCTTCTCATATGTTTGCTTTAGTAATGATGCTTCATCTTCTACTAAAAGAGTTAGTACTTTCTGAGCGGTATCTTTAGCTACACCTTTTGAAAGAAGTTCCATTAGGAGCACATCCTTCCCCCTTGGTTTATTCTTCATTCTACTAGTTACAAAAAGCTCTGCAAATCTTTCATCATCTATATATTGATATTCATTAAGCTTACCAATTACCTTTTCAATGATTTTTGAAAGCATATCGCCTTCTAGGCTATCAAACCAACTTCCCTTTTTCTTAAACGAAAGATCCTTAAGATATATTCTAACCTGTCTCTCAGTCTTTGGAGATCTATCAAGAAAACCCATTGCCCTATCAAAGAATCTTGATTCTAATTCTGAGAAGAAGAGGTCATCTAAAATCTCTTGTGTGATTTCCTTGCCTACATACAAACCATATTTTGCAATTGTGTTAACTGATATACCACAGTTAAATTCTCCGTCGATATATAGGTTAACCCTGGAAGGATCTTTCTTCTGTGACTCTAACAAAGTTACAATCATATTTACAGTTTGGTTTTAGCGATAACCTCTTTAACAATCTTGTCTCTTAGTTTTGTATCCTTCTTTAGAACTTCAGCTGCAGCATCCTTACCTTGGGCTAATTGTTCAGTACCATATCTAAGCCATGCACCAGCTTTCTCAACAACACCCTTGTCTATTGCAGCATCGATAATGCTACTCTCTTTGTCTATACCCATTGGATATATCATATTGAAAGAAGCTTCTTTAAAAGGAGGAGCTACCTTGTTCTTAACAACTTTTACTGTTCTAGAATGTCCGATTACTTGGCCATCCTTCAATATCTTTTCCTTTTGTCTGATATCCATTCTGATGGAAGCATAGAACTTCAAAGCATTACCACCTGTGGTGGTTTCAGGATTACCAAACATGATTCCAATCTTCATTCTTAATTGATTGAGGAAGATAATGGTTGTACCTGTTTTACTTGTAATTGCTGTGATTTTTCTCAATGCTTGAGACATCAATCTTGCTTGTAATCCCATATGGCTATCTCCCATATCACCTTCAATTTCAGCTCTTGGCGTAAGTGCTGCAACTGAGTCAACAACTATGACCCCAAAAGCTGCAGATCTAACCAATGTTTCCAATATTTCCAACGCCTGCTCTCCAAAATCTGGCTGAGATATATACAAGTTATCAATATCCAAACCAATATTTTTTGCATATATTGGGTCAAACGCATGCTCAGCATCTATGAATGCTACGGCCTCACCTTTTCTCTGTGCTTCAGTAAGAATATGTATTGCTAAGGTAGTTTTTCCTGAAGATTCAGGACCATATATTTCAATGATTCTACCCTTTGGAATACCCCCACCCAAGGCAATATCTAGTGACAATGCTCCTGTTGGAATTGTTTCAATTTCTACTCTTTCCTGACTCCCAAGTCTCATTATTGAGCCCTTCCCAAACTGCTTCTCAATTTGAGAAACTGCCATTTCTATGGCCTTCTTTTTATCATCATTAACAACAGGAGTTGTAGACTGCTTAGTTACCGGTTCTTTAATTGTAGGTGTATTAGACATTATAGAGATACTATAAAATTAGTGATAATTTAGGATAACAAAGTAAAGAATAGTAGTCAAAGACCTAAAGTAAATACTTAATGAACCGATAATAATTTTTATATATATTTCTCTACAAGTGTAGATAGATTTTTGATGAAAGATTCTCGTAATGGTTCGTCATCTCGAATATACCTTGATATTTCTATTTGTACCGATGGAACTCTTAGTTTTGTAGCAACATATTCTCCTAATGTTTCCTGCCCATTATCTAGGAATCTAAATATTCTTATACTGATTCCATTCAATAGTCCATGATTTAAGGCTTCTTCTATTTCGTATGCTAGTTCTAATGATTTTCTAAATTTGGTTGGATAGTAAAGAGCAATATCATACCCTTGATTATCTTTTAATCCATGAATGTCTATAAACCTCTCCACCTTATTCTTCATTACAATATCTTTAACAGTCTGTTTGTACTCGTTCTTTCTCTCTTTGTGATAGTTTGGATCATAGGAACATTCCTTTGAAAGATATATGCCAAAACTACTCGAATCTGCAGTTATCCTTTTTACTATTTCGTCCGTATATGGTTCTCCCAGTTTATACGTCCCCATTAACGAAGGCCTACGATGAGAACAGGCATGAGGAGCTGAAAGTAACACAGGTACCTTCCCTTCTATTATCTGAAATTGAGCAGTTTCCATAGATATAAATTAACACATAATGCATAGTATTTACAATTTGACCTAGGTGAAGTGATTATGCAAGAATATATTATATAAATTATTATTTATTTAATATGCGAAAGCTAATTGCTTCATTTATTCTTTTCTTCGCATTGTTCTTACCATTTACAATGGTAGCAAGCCCTGCATTTGCTCAGGAAGATGCAGTAACTGCAACACCCGAGGATACATATGATTACAGTACCTATGATTATGGATATGATGATACATATGATGATAGCTACTCAAGTTACTCATATGATCTTTCTGATGTAGATGCAGAAGCAGGTGTATTTGCTGGAATGGCAGCATTGCTATTCAGTGGCGTAATGTTAGTATTTTCAATTGTCATCGGTCTAGGCTCATATATATATTGCGCACTAGCATTAATGAAGATTGCAAAGAGATTAGATTATGAGAACCCATGGTTTGCATGGATCCCTATCTTAAACTTAGTCCTCATGTTCCAATTAGGTGGGCAGAATCCTGTTCTCTTACTTTTACTCTTAATCCCAGGCGTTGGTGCAGTAGTAGTTGGTGTATTAAGCATCATTGCATTGATGAAGATCTGTGAGAAGAGAGGCTATGACAAGATGCTTGGCCTACTTTCACTGATCCCTGTTGCTAACTATATCCTTCTTGGGATATTGGCTTGGGGTAAGAAAGAACCTGTTGCTGCGTAAAATAACAGTTTGAAACAATGAATACATATGATGTCCCTGTGTTTTTAAAAACAGGATTTGATAATGCGCTTTACAAGCGATTACAATCGGAAGAGATTTCAAAGAGAGTAAATAAAATCTCTTCTGGACATCTGTACTTAGAAATTGGTGGGAAACTTTTCAATGATCCACACGCTGCTAGAGTACTCCCAGGTTTCGACCCAAAGATTAAGATGGATATCTTAAAATCTTTAAATACTCCTTTCGATATTATCTTTTGTATGAACTATGCCGATATATTGTCTAACAGACAGTTGAATAATCATAGAGAAAACTATATCGATTCCTCTTTAAATATTGTTAATGATTTACAAACTACTTTTGGAGTTACTCCATACATATGTATTAACAATGTGAGGTTTGAAGAAAACAAAAAAGAAGAATTCATGACAGCAGTAAAACATATATATTCTAAGAATCCGAATATTTCATTTAGATATTACATAGAAGGATATCCTGACAACACTGAGAAAATTTTAAGTCCAGAAGGATTCGGGAAAGATAGTCCAATACCTGTACAAAACAAATTAGTCATTGTGACTGGCTCAGCTTCAAACAGTGGAAAGCTTTCAACATGTCTTGGTATGGTTTACAAAGATTCTGTACTTGGACTTAAATCAGATTATGCTAAATACGAGACCTTCCCTATATGGAACCTAGCTCTAGAGCATCCTGTAAATCTAGCGTACGAGGCTGCTACAGCAGATATAGGGGATAGAAATGTCATAGACACCTACTATCAACAAGCCTATGGAAAACCTTCAGTAAACTACAACAGGGATGTTCAAGCATTTAGTGTAGTTAAGAAACTAATGCAAAGTGAATATCAATCTCCAACAGATATGGGGATTAGCAACGCAGGATTTGCCATAACTGACGATGAAGTAGTATGTATAGCTGCATTGGAAGAAATCAAAAGGAGAAAGGAATGGTACAAGGAAATAGATAACAAACAAATAGCATGGATAAAAGCATGTGAGGAATTAGAGACTGATGCTATGAAGTATATTCGAGAAAAAGGATACAATCCTAATCTTCCACTGACTTAACTTCTAATTGTGGAATTTCATCTTCACCCACAATCTCCCCTTCCTGTTTTACTTTGTCTACCCTTCTTACCAATTGATTAAACCTTGTAGTACTTACAGTATCATATTGTTTCTGTAGTCCATCAATTTTTTCTCCAATTTTGTAAAACGAATCGGAGAAGTTTGTAAACTCTTTTTCAAATGCTCTTACATGACCAATGATATTGTAAATATTTTTCTGAACTCTGAAGTTTTCATAGGATTGTTTTACCATTCGCAAAATAGCTGTAAAACTGAATGGTCCCGCAAATACAATCTTGCTAGACATAGCTGCTTGAGATAACTCTGGCATCTTTTCATAAATATATGAGAAGATCATTTCATTCGGGATGAAAAGTATAACAAAGTCGACGGTCTTGTCCTCAGGATTAATGTAATCTCTAGTAGTAACTTGCTTCATCTTGTCTTTTACGTCTCGCTCAAATTGTACTCTAAACTTCTCCTTCATCTCCTTGTCATCGGTCTCTGTCATCTTTTGGAGATTAGAATATGGGAATTTAGAATCAATATTGATTCTTGTGCCATCAGGTAGGAATACACAGAAATCCGGTCTTGTTTCAGAACCTGCTTGCTCTTTGTTAAATTCATAATCCACACCTCTTACAAAACCTGCCATCTTAAGTAAATCATCTGCTACCTGCTCTCCAAATTGCCCTCTTAACTGATTGTTGGAAAGCACTTTCTTTAAACTCTCGGTATTTACCGAAAGTTGTTCTGTAATCTTCTTACTCTCATCCAATGAAGTCCTTAGCGAAGAGAATGAGTCAATACGATCTTTCTCTGTAGTCTTTACATAGTCTTCGAGATTCTTTACTAATCTAGTTATTTCCTCTCGTTTATTCTCTAAATCCACCCTATTCTGTTTTGTCTCAGATGAAAGCTTTTCATTAGCCATCCTAACTAAATCTTCATTGGCTTGATTGAGAACTACTGGAAGTAATTCAGTTAACTTTTGCTCAATGGTATCTGTAATCTCTTGTTGATTACCATTTTGACCTTTTTTAAGGAAATAGAAGATACCAACTCCAAGGAGTACTCCTCCAACTAGTGCAAGTATTATGTAGATTGTCATTATATGGAAGAATTTGTTAATTTATCGTATTCTATTATATCTAACTTTGACTAAGACTTCCAAGATGAAACCGATTAAAGACTTTGGATATATCAAAAATCTGCTTTTAACTAGTGTAATGGGAGGAATGATTGGATTATTAGGATACGTTTTTAACATAATCGTTGCTCGATATACCACAAACGAGATATTTAGCATATTCAGTGCAGGAATGGCCGTTGTATATCTTCTTCAAATACCTGCGACTTCCATCCAAGCAATGATTACAAAGAGAATTGGAGAAAACAGAAAATATGATTTAAACAAATTCAAATGGAATTCTCTCTGGGTATTTAGCTTAATTGGTGCAGTTGTTTCTTTAATATTTTTCTTCTGTAAATATCCACTTTCTCAAATAGCTTCTATTCCTCAAGAACTTTTTATCTACCTTGCCGTTATTTTACTGATTTCATTTATTAGCCCTGTATCAAAAGGAATCTTACTTGGGACAGAAAAGATTGTCACTGTGAACTTCTTAATGTTAGGCGAGGCTACTTTAAAATTAATTTTGGGAATAGTGGCAATAAAGATGGGAGGATCACTCCCTCTACTTATGCTCTCTAATGCACTACCCGCATTGCTAACTACGCTATTAGTTATTCCTTTGACTAAACTCAACGGTGAGAAGGTAGAGAAAAAAATTACAGTTAATTACAAAGAATTAGTATTAACCATTATTAGTTTCCTTCTTTTGAGTGCTCCATATACATTAGATTTAATTCTTGTTAATACTCAATTTAGAGCAGAATATTCGGCTGTTTCCTTACTTGGGAAATTGGTATATTTTTCAGCCATAACCATTGCGGCAGTTATGTTTGCAAGGCTAGCAAATCAAACAGATACCAGGGCAGAGAAGAAAACACTTCTCATCTCGCTTGCTGGGACATTGGGGATTGGTATTGCTGTTACACTTGGGTTATATCTTTTCAAAGACTTCATTATCAGTATTACGATTGGGAACCAATATCTTTCAATAGCCCCATATATTGCTCTCTTTGGATTATGTATGACCGGATATGCTATTGCTTTCATGTTAGCCAACTATTTCATATCCATTAGTAGTTTTAAATATATCTTCATTCTTGTCTTTATGACTGGCTTACAAGTTTATCTATTCATGACATACAACGATACTTTAATGCAGGTATTAAATAACCAGATTATTGTATATTCCTTACTTACAGTGTTAACATTAATATATCTATTTTTAACTTTTAAGAAGAGAAAACATGGAGAAGAAGAAAATAATACAAAAGAGTAAAGAACTGACTGGCGAATTTAAGGCTTTTGCTTTTAGTGGTGCTACGATGGGTGCTGCAGTGGGTATAATAATGGGAGCGGCCCTAAATAGCGTGATTGCATCATTGGTTAAGGATATTCTTACTCCACCCATTGCTTACCTTACATCTGGTATAGATTTTTCAAATTTGTATTGGGTATTAGATTCTAGAAAGTTTGAATCATTAGCTGAAGCTCAGGCTTCCAACGCAGCCATCATATACTACGGAAACTTTATTACTACTTTCATATCATTCTTAATTACCGCATTAGTATTGTTCTTTGTTGTACAAAAGATTTTGAAGATGGTTCAGAAGGATGCAAAGAAAGAGGAGAAGAAATAACTACATATGATGACTTACAAGCTTACAATCCTAGAAGGTACTCAAGAGTATGTTCTGAAGGAACTCCTCTCTAAATATCCTGATGTTAATATACAACTTCAATCAGAGGTAGAAATTGTTTTTGAATCAGAAATTTCTACAATAGAGACATTTAGAAATCTGTATTCCCCTACCCATATCGAAAATGAAACACAGAAGTTAAATCTTTCAGATAGAGAATGGAGAATTGAATATGTACCTGCAGGTATTAATCCTTCTTTGGCATATATTATGTGTATGATTGCAGATTTAAAAGACTCTGATATTGTATATGATCCTTTTTGTGGTGCTTCTGTAATACCTATTACTGCATTAAAGTATTTCAATGTTAAACGGGTTATGTGTTCGGATATCAGTGGTAATGCTATAGAGAAGAGTAAGCATAATTTCTTCGCTGCTGATATTCATGGTGATAGGTACAAGCTATTTGGGTGTGATATTAAGAAAAACAAACTTAGTAAACAGAATATAGATAAGATTATATGTAATCTTCCATTTGGTATTAGAGTTGGTAGTCATGAGGATAACCAAGAGTCATACAAGGCCCTAGAGGTACTTGCTAAGAAGATATTAAGAACTAAAGGTAAGATTGTGCTACTTACTCAGGAGAAGATATTGATTAGAGAAGTATTTAAGAAAAGTGATTGGAATGTTAAGAGTGTAATGAGGGTTAATGAAGGAGGATTGTTACCGGAGGTGTTTGAGATAACTAAAGTTTCTTAGTCATAACCTCTAATTCTGTTTTTGTTTTTTTCAATGGAAAGAATATTTTTCTTTTCTTTTTAAATCCTAAGCTTTTGTAGAATTCTACAGCATTTAACACTGAATATAGTTCCATCTTCTTAATATCGTTCTTTCTGAAATCTTCCTCAATATATTCATACAATTCTCTTCCATATCCTTTTCTTTGCAAGGTAGGATTTACTTGCATCTGATATAACTCTTCCTCTGATAGTGAATATTGAGCAAAACCAACAATTTCTCCTTCATCTTCTACTACTATCCATGAGGAGTATTTTAATTGACTAATGGTATCATCAATATTTACTTGATCTAGCCACTCATCTATAACCTCAGGCGGATAGTATGGTGCATTAGATTGGGATATACATAGTCTATGTATATCTACTATCTTCTCAAAGGTTTTTAATTCTGTTTTGTCTGTTAATTTGTGAATCATTTGAGATGCATTCTACCACAGGTACATAGGTTTGATATATAATGAAAGATATGAAAAATGTAGTACTTGAATTAATGGTAGACAATATACAAAAATCTGTATCTTTCTATACTGATATTCTAGGCTTTGAAAAAGAATTTGAATTCCCTGAAAACAATCCTACATTTGTATCCATAGCGAAAGATGAGATCAAGATTTCATTCTTTAAAAGAGATGAGTTTTCCAAAGAGATTCCTAAGTTTAAGGATATGAGATTAGGTGGTTCATTTGCTTTGAATATTGAGATTGATGATATACAAAAGCTTTATGATTCTATTAAAAAGAAAGCAACAATTATTAAAGAGTTGTACAAAACCAATTATGGTACACTAGAATTTACAATGGAAGATAGTGATGGCTATGTATTATTATTTAAACAAAATATATAGATGCCAGATACAGATACTACAAATACAAACCAAGAGGAAGAGCCCTTAAAGGATATAACTCTTGAACCTGGGATATATGATTTTACACCACAGATAAGAGATCATATTGCTAATGGAACACCATTGTCAGATGAAGTATCAAATGTGCTGAAAACTTTTAATGAATATTATGATTTTAAAGAAGATATAAGACAAAGAGGACGCGAGGCTCTACTATCAGAAATAGATTCATCCTTAAAAGTATTTGATTTTGAAAATGCAAAAGAAGCAGTTAATAAAGGTCTTTTGCTTTCGCAATCAATTAACCCTGATATAAAACTACAGCCATTTCCTACTATTTTTCTCTTTATTCCTCATCGTGGAGATGCAACAAGTTTATATCATCAAGGTTGTGGCATAAATATTGACGCATTAAAAGAGGACCAATTTTCAAAAGGTACTCCATTGGAAAAAATAGCTTCTTTTTCTGCACACGAAGGAGTTCATACATTTTTGAAACAATTAGACAAATGTATGCCTGAGAGAGTAAAGACTCGCAAGGAGGAAATTTACAGCTTTATGTGGGAAGAAGGTTTAACAACATATATAGAACCACTGCACTTCCGTCATCATGCTCCAATTTTTGAAGATGCAAAATTCTGGGTCAAAAAGATATCTGAATGGGTCAATACTAATGATATTAATATCAAAAAGCAATTACACAATGAAATCGTATCTCGTCCTTCATTCATTCAATGGTTTCGCGATATGTGGGGAACAAGAAGACCTATTCCGGAAGAATCAAACGATGAGCTATTTTCTAAGATGTTAAAACAAAATAATGGCCCTGCATACCATGTTGGTGCATGTCTATGGAGTAAACAGATTGAGAAAGGAAACTCTTTAAAAGATTTAGTTATGGCAGGATATGGAAATATGGAACAATGGATTCAAGATGCAATCAAAGAATAATCTAGACGATATTGGGATCGAACCAATGACCTTCGCAATGTGAATGCGATGCTCTAACCAGCTGAGCTAATCGTCCATTAAACATTGAGAATTATACCCTATTCCTGCTTTACTTGCGTAGTATCATCCTTCTTTTCTTCTTCCTTAGGTACTTCAGGTACAGAAGGTTTAACAGCTAACCACATAAGACCAAGAACAATTAAAACAATAGGTAAACCAATACCAATCCATATACTTCTTGCAGCA
This sequence comes from uncultured bacterium, assembly GCA_903906305.1. Lineage (GTDB taxonomy): Bacteria > Patescibacteriota > Dojkabacteria > SC72 > SC72 > UBA12078. The sequence goes on from CAIVJR010000008.1 coordinate 14,147, forward strand.
AAACCACCTAGTATTCCTACTAAGATACTACCAACTACAACTATAGCTACTGTTTCAAATTTCATAATCATATATACCAAAGTTATATATATTAAAATATACCACTTTAAGAGTATTAACGATAGAAATAATTATTCATCCTCTAGAAGCTAATTGACATGGCTATTATTCTGAGAATATAATGAATATAAGATAAGATTATAAGTCAATCTCTATGAAGAATGAAGATACTTTTACTCCCATCTCCGATCCCACCAGCACCCATGATTTAGCCTTTGGACAGGACCCACAGCAAATCCTATACAGATTAAGCAATCCTGTTGAAGCATATCTAGCGGATGTTGATCCTACAACTATACAACATCCGGAATTTGTTAAGCTAGTTATTCAGGAACTCCCATTATATTTACACGCTATTCCCGAGAATTGTTTCTCCGACACATTTAGAAATCTTCTATCAGCACCCTATATTAAAGAGCTTATTGCGGATGATGCCTTCGTAATCAACTCCGCTTCTCAACAAATTTTAACAGATTATCTTTATTTACCTAAAAACAACAACGATATCGAACCATATGAATATGACATTCCGACATCACACATAGAAACAGTTGCTTCCCTTTTCCTATCTCCAAATGGCTTAAAAACTGAAGATATTCAAAATGGATTAGAACTTGCTTTAAAATTTTTACTATCGAGAACTAAATGTACATTTGAGACGGAAATTGATCTATTGAATCTCTTAAATCGACATAACCTAGATACTTCGATGTACCAATCCGAAGAAATAAAAAAGATGTTTATAGAAAAGTTCAACTGTATAGTAAAGGTAAATCCTTTTTTACTTGGTTATTCTGAAAAAGCGCCATTTTATACAACTTTCGCTGCTACTTTTATATTAGGAAAAGATATCTCGGAGATTAGACAATCATTAATATATGCACTTCCTAGATTACTCATACACCCCATAAGTAGTGATTATTTTGACAAAAGCATAAGCAAGCTTATTCCTTATCACAAAGCGAAAAAAATGTTCCCTTTCAACTTCACAATAGGTGAGTATAATACGGCAGCCCATTTAGCAAAAAAAATCCTAAAACAAGCAGAAAAAGCTAGTGATCCTCCTTATTATGGTCCGTCTGTAACCCCCTTACTTATTGAATCAATGAAATTAAATAACCAAAAAATTTCAAATATAAACGTTGGTTAACAATCTTCAATATTTAATTAAACAAATCCAAAACCAAAAGATTCTCTTGTATTAACATCTGTATGACATCCTGAGCACCAGGTGCTAATTTAAAAGAGCCATCCTTAATACCATTCGCAACACTATCTAGAGGCATCGGTATAATCTCCCCAACCTCCTCATTCCCTATCTTAGGCACATTATCTGTTTTACCAAAATATACATATATGAATTCTCTTTCAAAACCATAATCAACCTTGTACTTCTTTACAAAGTGTATTGGTGCTTCTAAACACAACTCTTCCATTAACTCTCTCTCTGCAGACTCCTTAGGATCTTCTTGATATCGTATATGTCCCGCAGTAGTAACAGTTAGTAGATCGGGAGATGTATCCTTGGTATGGGATCTACGAGTGATATATAGCTCTCCTTTGGAATTGATAATATATACATGGGAATTCCTATGCCATGGTTTAATACTCTCGTTATGGCATTCCTCTCTTCTAATACCTTCAATCTCTACATCATTTTCATCTACATGGGATAGTAATTCTTCCTTAGGATCTGTGGTTAGGTCATTGTAATAGTTAGTCATGACTAACAGTATATCAGACATATGAATGAGGAGAAAATAGACGACATAGGGATCGAACCTATGACCTTCTCGGTGTAAACGAGATGCTCTAACCAGCTGAGCTAGTCGTCCATATCAATATGCCGGGGACAGGAGTTGAACCTGCAAGGGATTTTACTCCCACTACCACCTCAAGGTAGCGTGTCTGCCAATTTCACCACCTCGGCTTAACATATGCATGATTCTACCAAACTATATACCTAAAAACAAATGCCGCCGATTATTAATCTGCGGCATAAGATTAACACAAAAGACTTACTTATTCCTCAAATTTCATAGAATCTAGAACCTTTTGAGATATCTCATATGATTCTACAGGAGTAGAACTAAAAGAGCCTTTTACATCATAGATGTAATCAGTTCCCAAGACTAAGTAACCTGTATATTCCATACTCGGTGTTTGAAGTGTATATTTCACAACACTTTTTTCCCATTTAGTAGCCGTCTCTGTTTTAAGGCTTACCACGCCTGCCTCCGAGTCCTCTTTGTTTGCCTTTGTCCATTGCTGAGTATAACTATCCTTCAAAGCACTAACCTCTTTTATATCTCCTTTATTTTCAAATATCGCGACATTAATACTATGTTCATTTAAACACCCATCGCCACAATTTACACCATCAGGAATAACCTCAGGTGCAAATGATAGGTTCACAGTTTTTACATAACTTGAGATATAATGTTCCGTAGTATCTACAACTATACCTGATGTCCAGAAAGATGAAACGTTCTGCTGTGCTGTTCCAAGCTTCTGAGAAATACTGTATGAGGGGAGTTCAACACTATACTCATATTCTGGCATAGAGAACAATGCCCAACCAGCATTTTCCAAAGTTAAGACACTCTCTTTTCCTTCAGAATCCGTTGTACACGTTTTATTCGTATCATTCTCTGTAGCCGTAGTATCTTCGTTCTTAGCAACATCTTCTACATTGGTTCCTGATAGCAAATTAATCCCTCTATCCTTCAAAACAAAGTATGTTAAACCACACATCAAAGCAAGTACAAGTATCACCAATATCCCAATAACTGGTGCTTTCTTTGACACATTCTCTTTCACGACTTCGTTGGCAGATATAACCGGCTCAGGAGCAGACATCTGCTCATTACTCTCCATAACAGGTGTTTGTTCAGTATCCATATTCAAAACTTCACAAATTATATATTCTAATTTAACATAGTGCATTTCTGTACACAACACATTGTAAAAATATCATTTTTACGGCACAATATATGAACTAACATATACTAATGAAAAAATGAAAATCCAAAACATACACGCAAGAGAAATATTAGATTCAAGAGGAATACCAACAATATCAACAGAAATAGAACTATGGAGTGGAGATAAAGGAAAAGGAGAAGTCCCATCTGGTGCATCTACAGGAACTAGTGAAGTCTTGGAATTAAGAGATGAAGATGGGCATGTATCTAAAGCAGTTGAGAATGTAAATACAATAATAGCAGAAGCACTAAAGGAAAAAGATTTTACTAGCCAAAAAGAATTTGATGATTTCCTAATTGATTTAGATGGAACCACACAAAAAAGCAAGTTAGGTGGAAATACAATACTCTCATGCTCAATGGCATTCTGTAGAGCAACTGCAAACTCATTAGGATTACAACTCTATGAATATTTTGGAATGATATATTCAGACAAAGATTACAACCCAGAAACATTAAGACTCCCTCGCCCACAGATTTTAGTATTAGAAGGTGGAAAACATGGAGACTGGTCTACAGATATACAAGAATATATGGTTGTGCCTAAGATGGATAAGTTCAACAGTTTCGCAGATGCATTTAAAGCGGGTACAGATATATTCCATGCAATACACGATGTATTAGAAACAAAGGGATATTCTACAGGAGTAGGTTTTGAAGGTGCATATGCTCCTAAGGAAATACAAAGTAACAAAGAAGCTTTGGATATTATTATGGAAGGTATACAAAAGGCAGGATACAAACCCGGTGAAGACTTCGAGATAGCTATAGATGCAGCAGCTTCGGAGTTCTACAAAGATGGGAAATATATGTTACATAGAGAGAACAAGGTCTTAACCTCAGAAGAATGGATGGCATTACAAGAGGAATGGTATGCACAATATCCAATATTCTCTGTAGAAGATATCTTTGATCAAGAAGATTGGAATACATGGGATACATTTACTGCAAAATATGGAAACAAATATCAGATTGTTGGAGATGATCTTTTAACTACCAATGTATTGAGAATACAGAGAGCTATAGATGAGAAAACATGCAATAGCGTGCTTATAAAGTTGAATCAGATTGGTACCGTTACAGAGACTTTGGATGCGATTAGATTAACAATAGATAACAATATGACAGCGATAATCTCTCACAGAGGTGGAGAAACTAATGATGATATGATTGCTGATTTAGTAGTAGGTACTCCTGCTCAACAGAGTAAGTTTGGTGGCCCTGATAGAGGAGAAAGATTAGCTAAATACAATAGATTATTGGAAATTGAAGAGATATTAAAGAGATAGTCTAGGATCTCTATCCACTTTCCTAATCTCATCTATATCAGAGATATACTTACCATTAAGTATATTAAAATATGCACTTACCCCTATCATCCCGGCATTATCTCCCCTATATTCCTGTTCCGAATAAATATAGTTAAGCCCATATGATCTAGCAGTATTCCCTATCTTCCTTACAATCTCCTCACTGTTGAACACCCCTCCTCCTACAAACAATGTCTTAACCCCGGGGTTAGATTCTACCGCCATTTTTAGCTTTAGATTTAAAGAATCAATAATGGTATCTAAGAACCCTCTACAAAAATCATACACCCATTCCTTGTCCTGTTTACCGGCTTCTCTCAATTCTTTGGTCTTGTACAAAGCCGCAGTCTTAAGTCCAGAATAGCTGAAATTCATATCCCCACTATTCTTCATAGGTACTGTGAATTTAATATTTCCAGAGGTACCCTTCTTTGCAAATTCACAAACCACTGGCCCACCAGGATATCCAAAGTTAAGCATTCTTCCGACCTTGTCAAAAGCCTCCCCAACTGCATCATCCAATGTTTCTCCAAGTTTTTTGTAACTTCCAATCTTTTCAACAAGAATCAATTCCGTATGCTTACCAGATATTAGCAATGCCAAAGCAGGGAACAAATTATCGAGTTCTACTACACCCCCGGGGTTAGCTTTTCCTTTGGAATTTAATGCTAATCCTGAAAACATATGTCCTTCCATATGATTAACGGGTACAAATGGTTTGTTGTATTTAATAGCTAATTCTTTTGCAAAAGCTAAACCAACTTCCAAATCAATTGCTAAACCAGGCCCATATGTAGCAGCCACATAGTCAACATCTTCAATCTTCACCTTTGCTTTCTTTAAGGCTTCTTCATATACCATTGGAATATTCTTTTCATGCTCTCTTCTCGCGATATCTGGTACAACACCACCCCATTGAGCATGTATTTCTACTTGAGATGAAACAACACTAGAAAGTACCTTACGGCCCTCTAAAATAGCTACCGAGGTATCATCACAACTAGTATCAAATGCAATTATTATTGGTTCGTTATGCTTCATATATTTCAATATTTCTTTCTTCTAATGATATGTATTTAATAACTACCTTGTACATTGGGATATTCATATTATCACATAGTGCAGCTATCTCTTGATAGAACTTGTCTGCCCATTCAATGACAACAATATTGCCTTGCTCTAGATGTTGTATGAGTCCAGACTTCTCCAATTCGTTATTCTCTAATCTCCATGTATCCATATGGGCCAATACTTTTTTTTCTCCATTTCTCATATATGGATATTCATTAATAATGGTATATGTAGGAGAATTCACTATCTCAGTTATGCCTAAACTCTGAGCGATCCCCTTTGTGAATTGTGTTTTCCCTGCTCCGAGTTCTCCACTTAGTGCAACGACAACTGGCATATCTTCCTTTAAATATTTATCTGTAAACTCCTTGCCTAAATCAATAGTTTCTTCTGTTAGTTTTGTTTTCTTCTCTTCAATCTTCTTGTTTTTAATCAATGCATTTTCAAATTCTAACTTTCCTTGCCTTAGTACAGATAGTTGATTCATTGTAGTATCAAGTACTGTTGATGGTGGATTCTGTGGCAATGTCCCTGCATCAAGAATTAGATCTACTAAGTCTTTGCTTTTCTTTGGGAGATCTTTCATTAACTGATCAATATTGTATGGTGCAGATTTGTAGGAAACGTTTGCTGATGTCGAGGTTATTGGTTTTCCAAAGGCTTTGATAACTTCAAGGAGATAATCATAGTCAGGATATCGTACACCAACAGCTCCTTGAATTGATACTACTGGTGGAACCAATTCTCCCTTGCTCATAGATATAACCGTAATTGGTCCAGGTAAGTAATTCTTGTAAAGGTTATCTGCCATCTCATTTATTTCTACGTACTTCTCTGCCATCTTCCTTCCAGATACCGCGATAGATATTGGTTTGGAGCCTCTAAATTTTTTGTAATCAAGTAATTTGGCTAAAGCTTTTGGATTAGTTGCATCACATCCAAGCCCGTAACAAGTCTCACAGGGAAATATTAAAAGACCACCATCTTTTAGTATGGATACTGCCTTTTCAATTGATTCTTCTTTTTTCTGATTTATGTCTATTCTAAGCATGGTATAATTATACTAGGAATATCGTAAATACGCACTATTCCGATACTTTTAAGTTATTATTGCTACTACAATGAGTTTAATACATTTTACAGATGATTCTTTCGAGAATGAGGTTTTGAAATATGAGGGTGTTGCCTTAGTTGATTTTTGGGCACCATGGTGTGGTCCATGTCAGGCATTAGGTCCAGTTATTGAAGAAATTTCAAATGAATATGAAGGAAAAGCTAAGGTTGGAAAAGTGAATGTTGATGAGCAAAGAGAAGTTGCAGAGAAATACATGGTTATGAGTATTCCTTCAGTTATGGTTTTCAAAAATGGTGAGTTAGTAAATACCTTAGTAGGATTAAGACCTAAAGAAGATTACTTAGATGCTATGGATTCTGCTTTGTAATATTCAGAGAATTCTTTAGATACCTTTGACTGATTTTTGCCAGCTTGTTTGGCTTCGTATGTTGCGTTGTCTGCTTTTGCAACTTCATTTGAGAATGCTTTTTCGAATTCTTCAGGGTTCTTTGAATTCGTTAGAAGATCTGCAATCTTAAATACATGTACACCCAGAGATGCTGTTACGGAATCCTCGGCTTTTTGTTTTCTAAATTCTTTTACAAGTCTTTCAGACAATCCATATGCAGTACTTTGACTTCCAGACATTTCTTCAACAACTACTGCAAATTCATCTCCACCTACTCTGGCTACGATATCTCTTTGTCTTACAGTTGATACAAGTATTTTAGTTATGGCTAGTAATGCTTTGTCGCCTGCTTTATGCCCATGAGTATCATTTATCTTCTTCAAGTTATCCAAATCCACGAATATGATACCAATCCTCTTCTCAGGATCACTGAAGGATATGAGTTTACGAACTTTTTCAAAAAGGCCATGTCTGTTGTATGTTTGGGTTAATGGATCTTTCTCGGAAAGATTAAGAAGGCTTTCAACATATCTTTCATACTCTACTTCCTTTTGTCTATTTGATACAAAGAATCTGATGAACATATATATTCCTTCTTTGTATTGGGCTACTTCTACATCTACATACTGGTCTATACCAAACTGCTCATTTATTTCCATGAACTTTTTTCGACTGTTTGATCCCATTGATATCGCTCTTTTTACACGAACCTTTTCTTCTGGAGAAAAAATATTGTAGACATTTTTAACTTGGGATATATCGAAGTTGTACTTGGTATTTAGAAGGGTTTCGAGTATATTCCCATCCTTATCTATTTGAAGGAGTATATCAGCAGTAAATAGTGAGAGTATTTCGGGACATTCTTCCATATGTGTAATATATTACCACATGGATAGTGGAATTGTCATTTTGTTAAAAAATATATATTATGT
>CAIVJR010000009.1 GCA_903906305.1 uncultured bacterium
GAAATTCTAAAAGAATATATTTATATATATGATATTAACGATGATCAGACACAATGGTTTGAGAAAGTTAAAGTATTGGCAAGTAAATTAGGGTATGAGAAGGTAGGGGATGTAGCTATGGTTATTAGAGTAGCATTAACACATAGGACAAAGAGTCCAGATCTATATCAAGTAATGAAGGTATTAGGTAAGGAAAAAGTAATACAGAGATTGGAGAAATACATAGGGTAGGTGATATAATCATGGCTGTTATTGCCGGATCGTCTAATGGTAGGACGATTGCCTCTGGAGCAGTTAATCATAGTTCGAATCTATGTCCGGCAATATGATATACTGAACAAATATATATTACTTGCTGTCCCGAATAGTATGAATCTCAAACAATTTGATAACCTCGGTCTAGATATTCAAGGGAAAGTAGTAAGACATGATGGAAGAAGAATTCAAACATATTCTATTGGTAGTGGTGAAAATGTAATTCTTTGCTTACCTCCATTTCCTCATTCAGGAATAATATATTCCCTGTTTATGCTCAAAAATGTTAATCCAAATACTAGGCTTTTAACCTTTGACATTCCAGGATGGATAGGACATTCAGAATCAAATCATGGTATGGAGAGAGACCCTATTGAGGAAATGACAGAGATAGCGGAAAGTGTGTTAAATGAATATGGCATTAATGATTTTAATCTTTTAGGTTATTCTTTTGGTGGGGCTGTTGCTATACATTTGGCAAACAAAGATAGAAATAGAATAAAAAGAATGGCCTTGGTGTCTACCATAGTTAATAGCGAGTTAACTAAAGGTTCTAAGGACTCTAATGCATTAGATATTGTTCAAAAAATGAAATTACATTTTTTTATGAAGTACTATCTAAAGTATAGATTTAGTTTGTACTTTAAACCACTTACTAATGCAGGTGTACCTAGGGAATTTCTTAAAATGTATGAAGATATGATTAATACGGTATCTACAAAGTATGTATTAGAGAGCCTAAGAGAGCTTTTTCTTGGAGACAGGAGAGAGGAATTGAGGAATATTGCTGACATTCCTATGTTGGTCATAAATTCAAAAAATGAAACAGGATATTTTAGGAAACAGGCAGGATGTATTAGGCATATTCTTGGGGATGAGAGATCATTATATATGGAAGGCAATCATGAAGACTTCTTGTTATATCCTAATGGCGAAACAGTAAAGCAGGTTATTAGATTCTTAAGAGTATAAGTTATTAAAATAAAATAATGAGTTTGAAGGTAATATTCTGTATGGTAAATAGAGGAAGATTCTGTGATACCACAGTAGAGGTTGTTACCAAAATGATTAATGAAAGTGAAAATATCATTTGTATATTTGGAGAATCAGATAGTAGTGATAAGGATATTTCTTTGGACGGAAGAAAAGTTCTAAAGGATATAATAAAGGCCTCGGGTCGATCAGACTATTCCCAAATTACCGCAAAAAATCAAAACGTTGGTATGAATGCATTAATTTTTGGGGATATGAAAACAGAATTCTCGGCTTGGAAGTGTATAAATAGAAACAATCTCAAACATCCACAAAGTATCTCTGAAAGATATATGCATCATAGGATGCATGCAAAAATAGAATTGGGAAAGAAATTGTCTGAAGATATGGGGGTAGCATATATAAATATTCTAGCCCAGCACCAATCCGCATTTGTTAGACCATTGAGTAGGTTTAAACAGGCAAGGGAAATTCTAAAATTAGCACACAATAGCGATAAAATAGATACTATGACTTTGGTTGCCAGGGATCAGAATTCATTTCTTCCAGGGGAGGGTTTTCTTGAACATCAGTTAAGAAAGAAATATGGCATGCATGATTTAACCCATGGTATGAAATCAACATACAATGTTATGAATTTAGAAAATGATTATGGTGATTTTGCTCATAGGTTTGTTAGGACTATATATAGCAATTGGATTGGTAGGATAGCAGCGAAATTAGTTACAAATACCGATAAGATTGAATCATTATTGGTAGAGAAAGAGGTATTGGATAAATATGATACTAAGGCAATAGATGTGATAATACCTTCTATGGATCATGATTTAGTAGGGGTGGAAATTACAAAAAAAAGAGAATAATTCTCTCTATATTTCTATTAGATTAACATTTGTTCTTTTATCCTATAAAATAGCTATATGGATAATAGCCTAATTTCAATTGAAAAAGAGAAACAAGATTCTATATTGCCCTCTCATCAGGCTCTGATTGATTTGTATTGGCCAGCAATTGCGAATAGCTCAGAAGAAATTACTGATAAGATATTGCTTACAAGTACTGACTTCAAGGGTTCCACTCTATATCCAGAGGGTATTAATATGAGCCTATGGCATATAGAACCTACCTCAAAATTATGTATTGTTGCTAATTCTGGGAACATATCATTGGTTGGGGGATTGTGGGGGAGTGGGGATAGGAGAGAGACAATGATATTTAATGTAGGAATAGATTCGCAATGTCCTAGGATGCCGATATCAATGGATATCAAGCGTGGTAGCAAAACACAGATAAGTGTTCAGGAGCTTCTCTTTAATTGGGCAATACATTTTGAAAAAAATAAAGCAAAGGAAACACAAAAAACGGATGATATAAATCAAAGTCTATCTGAGAAGGCATTTCTTCAATTAATAAAATATGATACAGGGGTTAAGGTTACGGATGCGTGGCATAATAGATTAGAGCTTAGGAATCCTCAGATGTATTTGTCTTATCGAGCAATGAATCACTATTTAACAAAATTCTGGGATTTTGATAAGGGCTTATTGATAGGATGGTTGGACAAGAATCTTAAGGTTGTAGAGGGGCAATTACCAAGAATCGATGGATTCTAGTCAGGCTCTGTGATCTCTTCAATAAATACGTCCGGTGGAACATATGCACTTGGGGTATTAGATGTATCCGTAGAAATGTCAGCATCCGATACTGGAGTATTAGATTCAATATCAAAAGATGATACTTGACCACCATTTTCAATCATATAGCCCTGCTTTTTTCCTAAGTTCTCAACCAATAAAATATTCTCTCCAAATCCGATAAAGTTAAATTGGTCAGTTGGAACAACACCTTCAATCCCTTGTTCGATCAAATAGTTTTGTGCTACATCTTCTATCTTCCCAACAAATTTTCCTGGATCAGTATATGCATTTACTTGGATAGGAAGCTGAATTGCCACATATGGGTATTTCGGATCGCATGTATCATAAAAACCGTAAGTATAGAGTGGGGTTATGATAATAATCTTGTTTGATCCAACGTTAACTTCTACGTCGTCATAATCTAGTTCTAAATGTATTCTAGCTTTAAGAGGTGTTTCTAAATTTTCTGGTTCATAAACCTTATCATGAAAATCCATATTATTAATAATTACAACTTATTTAATAACGTTTTAATCTCTTCAATTCCGTTCTCCCAGAACTCTTTCTTAGTAATATCTATTCCAATATCCTTAAACAACTCCTTAGGTGATTGTGTAGAACCAGATTCTAAGAACCTCTTAACATATACTATATTCTTTTTATCATCCTTAACCATCTTCTGTAAAGCCTTGGATATCAATAATCCACTAGCATATGAATATACGTAGAAGAATCTTCTAAAATGACTAATATATATCCATCCATTTCTCATACCCTCATCTTCTTCAACAGTATCTCCTAGGTATGACTTCATATGTTTACAGAACAGATCAGAAATATATTCTTTTGTTAAGAACCCTTTTTCTCTAAAATCATGATGTAATTCAGTCTCAAAATTATAGAAAGCTACCTGTCTAAATATGGTAGAGGCATTCTCATTCATATTCATATCGAGTATTGCTTGCTTTACTGTTTGATCTGTTGTTGTTCTTAATATCTCCTCTAGTACAAAACCTTCAAAAAAAGTGCTAGCTACTTCAGCTAAAGAAATAGGGTGCCCACAGTTTATTGCATTCTGTTTTTCATTTGATAGCTCTGCATGAATACCATGACCACTTTCATGAGCCATAGTGAGAACATCTCCCAATTGATTCTGAAAGTTCAAAAGCATATATGTAGGAAGGTTTTTGTTTACTGAAATACAAAAAGCACCTCCAGACTTTCCTTTCTCTGGAGATACATCGTATTGTCCGTTTTGAAAGTATTGGTTGATAGTTTGTCCAAAGAATGGATCCAAATTATTGAAAACTTTCTCAACTAGATTCTTTGATTGTTCAAATGTATATTTTTGATTTGCCCCTTGAAGTGGAATATTTCTTTCATAGTAGCCTAATTTCTTTAATCCGAGTAACTTAGCCTTCTTTGCGTAGTATTCTCTCGAAATATTGAAGTTATCTGTAACGGTCTTTACAAGGGTGTCTACTACTTCTGAATCAATATCATCAGCAATATGGGTTGCGAGATCTGCTCTGGGAAGTTTACGATAATCATCAGTGATTTTTTTAGTTTCTAAAATTGAATTAATTTCAAATTCTGCTATTTCTGCATATTTAGAGTTAATTCGATTGAATTCTTTTGCGGCAACATCTCTGACTTTCTTATTTAAAGAATGATGATATTGTGTAATGTCATTGTAACTAATTTCTATCTCTTTTAATTCTTCATTAAGTACCGTAGCTTTCTGTTTATTTAAAAGCTCAGTTAGCATCTTTTTCCAATTAGAATGAGATGTCTTTGAAGTTAAACTAAAAACATTTTCTTCTTTTTCAGATAGCAAATATTTTGATATTAGGAATTCTTGTTCCAAATGGTGCTTGTAGGGTTTTAGACCTTCATATTCTAAAAAAGATTTTTGTTTTGATGAAGGTATTCGGGATATTGTTAAACTAAAAAATTGTATTTCATTTTCTAACTTCGTATATAGCTCATCTATTTGATTTAGTCTTGCCTTTATATCTGGATTAGATTGATCCAAATAGTTTCTCAACATGAAGTAATATATTGGTTTCTCACATATTCCAGTAGTAGCTTGTAGCTTTTCGTATTCATCTAATGCCTTAGCTAAGACTGCTGGATCTTTTGTATATTCTTTGTTAATTTTCCATTTTTTAACAAAGGTATGTACGTTCTTCGTAGCGAGATCTATATCCTTTTGGATTTGAGGATCTGTTTCTGATTTATAGAGTAGTTTTAGATTCCATTTGGTTATCATATTACATTATACCTTAATGAAGATACTATGGGAAAGTATTGACAGAATATAGAGAGGGGAGTGATAATGTGGATGTAATAGCCATAGGTTATGAAAAGGGAGGGCTCAATATGAGTTTAACTATTTCCTAAAATAAACTGGCGGGAATTACCCTAGTCTTGTAGCTAGAAATGACTAGGCCTTACGTGGCACCACGTCAAGAGCTTTGTTCTGTGTGGTCGTCGGCGCGACTCACAAATAAAGTAAAAGGTGCAGAGGAGTGCTTGGTACTTTCGCTATCTGAAGATTTTTTTAACTTAAAAAACTCAGATTCCAACCACTCCTCTCAAGAACTACTCAAATATTTGTGTAAATCAATTTCAAAGCTTGTGAATAATCCCAAGGTCCAGTCTTCTTTAACGGAGGATTGACAGAAGATATGTCTGGAGTAATAATATACATGTTCGTATTGGTTCAGCTTGCAAATTATGAAGCTGGATAGGTTTTCCCCTAACCAAGGAGGTTAATATGTGGGAAAATAGATTTTTGTTAGTGGCTCGTCGCTCTTTGAATACCGTGGATCCGTTTGCCAAAATTTTCTTCGTGCAACCTCGCTGCTCTTTCTCCTTCAGCTAGCCCATGGTCCAGGCCGATGTGCCTCTAGCTAAAACGGAGAAATGTAAGTGAACCAATAGGGTTAATCAGAGTCTAGAAAGCTTATAAGCTTTCGCCATATGGACGGGTGTGCAGGGTTTGTGTGACCTTTTGGTCCTCATTTTATACCTGCGCCCCGTTCATGAATTTCATATTCTCGTCTTTTTAATCCCATATCTTTGATATATAATCAATCATGTTTGAAACACTTCAATATCTTTCATATGAAGGAGGTGATTCAATGGGGATTACAACAGCAAATTCATGTATTCTGTGAATTGATGACAATCACTTGCTGTTGTAAAGAGGAAAAGAAAAATATGGATAAATATCCAATCCTATCTCTTTTCCTCTTCCCCTAAACTCTTTAATATCCCATAGTTATGTTTGTATAATACCGTTGTAATTGATTCTCTACGGAAGAAATGGAGATGTCACTCTTGTTTGAAAAAATAGAATAATTTCGGTTTCGCAAATCGAGCCCAAAAACACTATTTATTTCGCTATAAAACACACGTAGAGAATACAAGCAACAAAGATGGGGAGTCCTATGAGAATCTAGATGAAAATCTAAACACAATTCACTCTACTTACATAACACTCCCCATCTGAACACCTCTTTCATATTAGAATATTATTGACAATTTCTTTCTTAACAACCTATATTATATATGAAGTCTAGCTGGATTTTTTTTGCTACTCTTCGATGGAAAGAATAGGGGATAAGAAAGGAGGCCATATTGGTCAAGAATGTATAACTTCCTTTATTTGAAATCTTGCCGTCACCGACATCTTGCCATTGGGAGTAATGCCCAGTTTAGAATTGAAACCTATTCTGGTAGCTAGACATAGGATAGAGTCCTAACCATTTACCATGTGGACTCTATCCTTTTTCTCTTTCATTAAATATCTGATATAATCATCCTTAATACGTTAATCCAGTAATCACTGGGGAGTAGTAGAAAGAAAATATTTCTTTAAACAGAAATATTAGTAGAATCTACCGTATGTAAACGAAATATACACAAATGAGAAATAAATAGGGTGGTACCGCGTACTCAATGTTCGCCCCTTTCTAAAGATTAGTATATATTAATAGATATATACCAGTTTTTAGAGAGGGGCTTTTTGTTTAAATTAACGAATACAAATATGGAAGATATAAAGATAAAGAAAAATGAAATGATGCCTAATTTCCCTAAAACAGAGGGAGATATATTAGCATTCTGGAAGGAAAACAATATTTTTCAAAAATCCATAGATCAAAGAGATAAGTCTAATCCATTTACTTTCTACGATGGACCAATAACCTCAAACAACAAGCCACACTACGGACATGCACTAACAATGGTAATCAAAGATGTAGTACCAAGGTACAAAACAATGAAAGGATATCATGTAGATAGAAGCCTCGGTTGGGATTGCCAAGGGATACCTGTGGAATATGAAGTAGAGAAAACATTGGGTTTTGAACAAAAGGAAGATATTGAAAAATTCGGCATAGAGAAGTTCAATCAAATGTGCCGAGAATCAGTACAGAAATACCAAGGCGAGATATTTGCATTAACTGAAAGAATGGGAAGATGGATAAACAAAGATGAAGAATATGCAACAATGGATCCAGCGTACATTGAAAGTGTTTGGTGGTCATTAAGTGAGCTTTACAAAAAAGGTCTTCTCTACCAAGGGTACAAAGTAGTTCCTTACTCAACTCGAGCAGGAACCACACTTTCTAACTCAGAGGTAGCACTTGGAGGATACAAAGCCATAGTGGATCCAGCTGTAACAGTAAGTTTGAAACTAAAAGACAGTGATACCTACCTCCTCATATGGACTACAACTCCATGGACCTTACCCGGAAACCTTTTGGTAGCAGTTGGAAATGATTTCGAATATGTAGAAGTAGAACACAAAGGAAAAAAATATATCGTTGGAAAAGGACTCTTGGAAAAGGTATTTGGTGAAGATTACAAAGTATTAAATGAAATGCTAGGTAAAGATTTAGTCGGGAAAGAGTATGAACCATTGTATCCATACTATGCACAAAAGAGTAGCGAAGGTTGCTTTAGAGTAGTACATGCTGAACATGTAACTCTCGAAGATGGAACAGGTTTGGTACACCAAGCACCATATGGAGAAGAAGACTTCGCATTGATGACAGGTATGGGCATTGAGATGTTTGACTATCTTGATGATCAAGGAAATATGAAAGATGAGATTACTCAATTTGCAGGAATGTTCTACAAGAAGGCAAACAAATATGTAATGCAAGACTTAGAAGAGAGAGGATTACTCTTTGCACATGAGGATCATGAACACCAAATGCCAATGTGTTGGAGAACTGAAACGCCATTGATATACAAACCAATTAAGAGTTGGTATGTAAGAGTTTCAGAAATTAGAAAGAGAATGACAGAAGAGAACAACGAGATTAACTGGATACCAGAACATATTAAAGATGGAAGATTTGGAAATTGGTTGGCAGATGCACGAGATTGGGCTTTAAGTAGAAATAGATATTGGGGAACTCCACTTCCTGCTTGGATATGTGATAAATGTGGTGCTACAGAAGTACTAGGATCATTTGCTGAGATTAAAGACAGATCTGGAGTAGAATTAACCGATCCGCATAAACCATTCGTGGACGAAGTGAAATATGCATGTTCAAAGTGCGACGGAGAAATGCACAGAGTAACTGATGTCATTGATGTTTGGTATGATTCAGGATCTATGCCATTTGCTAGGTTCCACTATCCATTTGAAAATAAAGAGAAATTTGATAACAAATATCCTGCAGAGTTCATTGCAGAGGGAGTAGATCAAACTCGAGGTTGGTTCTACACATTACATGTATTAGGTACTGCACTCTTTGACCAAAAAGCATTTAAAAATGTAGTAGTAAATGGATTAGCCCTAGCGTCAGATGGATCAAAAATGTCTAAAAGTAAACGAAATTACACTGATATCAATATAGTCATAGATCAGCTAGGAGCAGATTCAATGAGACTCTACTTCTTAAGTTCTCCAATTGTTCATGGAGAAGAGGTAATCTTTAATGAAAAATTCTTGAAAGAGATAATGACTTCGGTAATGCTTCCATATTGGAATTCTGTTAAGTACCTTTTAAGCTACCAGAGTGAGTCAAAATTGAAGAATGTAGAAGAACTTGATTTAAGTAATGTTATGGATAAATGGATTGTAGCGAGGCTTCACAAGACAATAGGGGATGTTACAACAAATATGGATGCATATGATTTACAACCAGCTACAAAGAGTATCTTTGATTTAATAGATGATCTTTCAAAGTGGTATATCAGAAGATCAAGAGAACGATTTGTAAACGGTGATGTTAATGCTTTGGATACATTGCGATATGTATTGGTAGAAATATCCAAACTATTAGCCCCATTTGCACCATTCCTTGCAGAATCTGCATATCAGACATTAACAGAAGGGAATGCTAAAGAGTCAGTTCATTTAGAAGATTATTCTGAGGGAGAAAGCGAATTACTTAATGATACATTACTTTCTGATATGAAAAAGGTGAGAGAGATTTGCTCTCTTGGCTTGACTATTCGTGACACAAGAAGGATCAAAGTAAGACAGCCGTTAGCAAAAGCATTTGTTTCAATTTCAGACCCAGCTATGCAGGAAATCATACAAGGGGAGTTGAATGTTAAAGAGATAGAATATGTTGAAAAGCCTAAATTGGGCCGTCCTCAATTTGAAGAAGAATATGTTGTTACATCTGCATCAGAACCTACTCAGGCAGTGTTTATTACTTTAGATATAAAGATATCAGAGGAATTGAAAGAGGAGGGTTTGTTAAATGAATTAACAAGAGGATTACAAGTAGCTAGAAAAGAGAGTGGATGCCAGGTAGGTCAGGCTATATCTGTAAAATATCAGACTGAAAGCAAAGAAATTGAAGAACTCATATCTTGCCATCTTGAAGAACTTGAAAAAGTAGTTTTAGCTAAATCATTTGAAAAAGTAGCAACTTTGGAGAATGGCATAAAGCTCAAACTAGCAGAAGTTGAAGTCTTTGTAGAGATAATAAAATAGGATTCTAATTGAATTAGTATTCAGAAAGCGAGACCTTAAGTCCTGTAATCTTTGCAAACTGTTCATTTGCTTGATCCATTGTTTTGTCTGAAGAAATGGCTAATTCACCAACAATATTCTTAACCGCTTCTTCAAGCTGTTTTTCAATACTGGTTGGAATTAATCTCCCTTCTTTTTCTCTTTGTTTTCTAATGAAGTTACAATACTGAATAATCTCCATAGTAGATTTAATATCAGATTTGCCCTCTAATTCCTTAAACATATTCAACATAATGTTGAAATCTGTAACCTTAGGGTTCTTAGAAGGAGATTTCTTCAATATCTTAATCTCTTCTGTAATCTGTTTAACAGACATAACCTCTCGAATACCCAAGGAATCAATATTATCTACAGGAGTAGAAATACTTAATGGATTTGTAATTAACTCAAATTCAAAATATTTTTTAATTTCCCCATTAAATTCAATATCTTTTTGACCCTTAACCTTACCTGCACCATGTGATGGATAGAAAACTTTTGATCCGACTTTAAGTTGCATAATAGAGGAATGTTGTTATATTAACATGCCATTATACCACGAAAGTGCTATACTTTCCTTAATATGAATATAGTAGTTATAGGGGGTGGCACAGGCTCCACAGTAGTACTAGAAGGCCTAAAGAAATACAGAGAACTTCATCTTAGTGTAATCGTTGGTATGATGGACGATGGCGGAAGCAATGCTGTCGTAAGAGATGAATTGGGATTACTTCCACTAAGTGATGTAAGAAAATCAATACTAGCTCTATCTGAAGATAACGAAAGCAATTACCTTAGGAGACTTCTTACTTACAGGTATTCAGGATGTGATAACCTAAATGGACATACCCTAGGGAATCTTCTCATGATAGCTATGTCAGACATTTTAGGTTCTGAAATAGAAGCTATAGATACACTCTCTCAAATGTTTGGAGTCAGAGGAAGCGTTATCCCAGTAACATTGGATGATGTAAGACTTGTTGCAGAGTATGATGATGGGACCAAAATTGTAGGAGAACACTATATTGATGAACCAGAGAAGGATATTAACATTGTAAAATTCTATCTCAATGGAAAAGCTCAAGCATTCCCAAGAGCAATACAAGCCATAAAAGAAGCAGACTATATTATCCTTGGCCCTGGCGATTTATATACTACATTACTCCCAAATCTACTTGTAGATGGTATAGGTAAGGCTATGAAAAAATCTCATGCGAAGATAGTATATATATCAAATTTGATGACAAAGATAGGACAGACAAGACACAAGAGTGTGAAGGATATTGTAAATATAATTGAGGGATACATTGGAAGAAATCTTGACTATGTATTGCTTAATAGCGGAAGGATACCCAAAGAAGCATTTCAAAGATATATTGAAGATGGAGAGAACTTAATTAAGGATGATATCGATGAAAGTAAAGGACATACTATTATCAGAAAAGATTTAGTAGCAAATGATGATATTAAGCAAGAAAAAGGAGATATATTAAAACGAAGTTTTGTTAGACATGATTCGCGAAAGGTAGGAAAAGCCTTGTATCGTATATTCACGAAAAGTCCTCTAGGAAGATTTTTTAGAAATATTTTTGGCCAATATATTGATTAGAGTAGTACCATACTCATCAGTCTTTGTTACAGTTTCAAACCCATTCTCATTTAGAAGACTTATTATATTCTTTGAATTGCCACCGTTAATAGGGTGATATTCAATAAGGATATTTTTTATGTATTTTAATTTGTCTGCATCAATCAGTTCTTTTAAAACTTCAGTTTCCGCTCCCTCAATATCCATTTTTAATATATCAATCCCTTCGGTTATATATTTACTTAATTGCTCGCATTTAACACTAATAGGGGTAGATTTCTGTTCGCCATTCCATGCATCTTTATTAAAACTACCCGTTGAGAAAGCATCAATACCAGAGCTATCTATGTAGAAGGTTCTAATCTCATTCTTACTTCCTAATGCGATATTGTGTAATTCCACATTAGTCAGATCATTGCATTCTATATTTTCTTGAAGTATTGGGAATATATTTGAATTAGGTTCAAATGCAACTATTCTGGAATTAGGATATTTAATCTTGAAGTACAGAACGGAAAGACCTATGTGTGCACCAAGATCAAATATAGTTGGTGACGTAACCCCGGGGTTAATTGTAACATTGTAAATTTCTTTGTTGAAAATTTCATCTTTTAGAATATTGAATTCTTCCTTATTGGTATACCTAATCTCATATCCTTGTATTTTTGAAAACATTGTTTGCATAGTGGAAGTTTAACAAAAAAGCCCTGGTGTTATCCAGGGCTTTAAGAAATTACATAGCTTCAATCTTATTCATTACACCCTGTACCTTTGCAGCCCAATGATCGGCTGAAGGAGGACAATATGAGTAAGATATACTTCTTGGAGTTGTCATACCTTTCGCATAGTACTTTGAAATACCCTTAGATACTGTCCATATACCATCCTCCCAACTTGAGAATCCGGATTTACCCCATCCCCATGCGTTGTAAGGTCTAAATGTATTCTTACCACCCTCAGATTCAATTACAGATATAGCTGCAACAATGTTGTAGTCTATACCGTATGTATCTGCAGCAGCAACAAATTCTTTAGCATAATCAGCAAGAGGAGCAGCTCTTTGACTTAAATATGCTTTAATTTTTGCAACTCTAATATCAGCAACTTCATTTGTAGTGATTTCTGCACTATCAACAGAGATATACTCTGTACTTACAGCAGATACCTGACCTTGGTCAGCTAAGACTAAGTTTACAGGCATTTTATCACTTATAATATTGGCTACTAGGCCAATACCTAAAACACTAGCTATTACGCTCAATGTCTTTCTACCTTTTATAAATGACGTTTTCATAATAGTCTATTTCAAGTTAATACCTATTTCTAGGTAAGCTATATTATACCACAAGAACCCTATAGTAATCAAAATAGCAATCTCGCAATGTGTGGTATATTATTTACTAATGAAATCCATAGTCATTAACGACATAAAGTATAAAAGACCTCCTAAGGGAAGAATCTCAATGTATGCAGCTATACTTGCTCTGTTCCTATCCTTCTTGTTCTTGTATATTCAGAACTTCAATACAGTAAATACTTTAATTGGTTTTAGAACTCCTAAGATTAGATATGACACATATACCGTAGCATTCGAGGGTAATGTACCAGAGGAATATAAAGTATTAGCTAAGGATAATGTTAAAGATATGGTATTTAACAAGAAGGAAAGATTTAAGTTTGTGGATAGTAAAGCAGATATAACCATACAATCTGAGAAAACAGACAGTAATGTGGAAGTGCTTAGCGAAACCTTAATACCTGTAGGACATCTGTATTCATTAAAAACAGCTACAGATGAAGAGGATATCAAGAATATGAATGTATATGTCTTAAGTGATACATATATTAATTTCCTTAAGGATCAATATGGTATTACGGCACAGAAGATAGAAAGTGTAGAGGCTTTGGTAGCTAAGATGAAGGAATCTGATAGCAATGTTGGATTGATTACATATGATAGTCTGAACTTTAGTATGAAGATATTGAAGGTAGGAGATCAATATTACTTAGATAACCATGATGCGGGTATACATATTCGTTTCTATGCTACTTTAGCTGAAGGGGTGGATTCTTTTGCTTTGGATATATTGAAAAAGAATATATCAACAGATAGTAAGGTTACAGATACGGCAAGTCTTTTGAAGTTGAATATGTCTGGAGTAGTAGCAATATCTAGAGATTTAGGTTCTAAAATGAACTCCCTTCAAAACTATGATTATCCTGCGGAAAAGTTAGGCCCATTTCTTTCTGATGCTGATTTAACTCATATTTCTAACGAGGTCTCATTTGTTGACGGATGTGTTGTGGCTGCGGGTATGAGGTTTTGTGCTAGAGATCAATATATGGAGAGTATAACTGCAAGTGGAGTAGATATTGTTGAATTAACAGGAAACCATAATAATGACTATGGTAGTGCAAATAATGGGAGATCCATAGAGATGTATAAGGCATTGGGTATGGATTATTTTGGTGGTGGATTAAACAATGAGGATGCTTCTAAGATATTGTATAAAGAGGTTGATGGTACCAAAATCGCCTTTATTGGCTACAATTGGTATGATACCACATACAAATCTGGAGCTATAGCTTGGAGTGACAAACCTGGCGCTAATGAGTATTCGGAAGAAAAAATGAAGGCTAATATTGCGGAAGCGAAAGCTAATGCGGATGTAGTTATTGTTGATTTTCAATTCCAAGAGTGTTATTGCTATCCTGAGGGTGATGTTGTTTATCCAATTTGTTACAAACCTCTTGGTAATCCAGATCAGAAGGGTGTGTTTAGAAAGGCTATTGATTTAGGTGCTACTATTGTTCTTGGTACACAGGCTCATCAACCTCAAACCTATGAATTGTATGGTGATGGTGTCATCTACTATGGTTTGGGTAATTTGTATTTTGATCAATGGAATTGGATTGGTACTAGACAGGCTATGATTCTTACTCACTATTTTGATGATGGGAAGTATATTAATACTAAGCTTACACCAATATATATGGATAGGAGTATGCAACCTGATATAGCTACTGAGGCGCAGGCTGGTCAGTTATTGAAATCTCTCAAGGACGCGAGATAGATAGCCTAAGGTATGTTGAAGGTGGTGTAGATAAGTTTTTGATACATTATCAAAAGCATATATACTAAATGAATTCTTATCTTCTAAAATCTTTCTGAAGTCATTATTTACAGTTAGTATTTTTTCAAGATATTTTTGTGGTGTAAGCCTTTTTTCTAAAAAAGCTTGAAGTAAAGTATCTCCAGAGCCATCCTGCATAACAGATTTTTGATTCATATACTTTGGAAGACAGAGAACGGTGGCATGGTTTCGTTCTATTTTGGATTGTAAAATTTCGGATTCTGGATTGTAGGTGACATCAATTGGTTTGTAACAGATGTGAAAATCAGTTCCCTTCATATCTTCATAATCTGTAGAAATGGTGATTGGAATACCAAGTCTTTGCATATATACAAAGAACAAAGCTTCGTAAATATCTCCATGCTTTGAAGTTATTTCTTCTTCGTATGCTTTTCCCCTGTCTATTTCTAAATCGTTTAATCTTTGTAATTTTTCTAAAACAGTTCCGAATGAAGCGGTTTCCCCAATTGTGCTTAAGCGATGTTCTGCAATGCTGATAGCCGTATTTAATAGAATATCTTTAGGATTTTCTTCTACACTTTGTTGTTCTACTGGTTCTTTTATTGTTGTGTACATAGTTTGTTGTTTCTTCATCGAGGACGAGTTTGGATTCTCGTCCCCGATGTCTTACAAGCTGTTATATCAGAGCAAACTGAAATTCGACCTTGTTCTTCAATAGCAGCTTTTTGTTCTTATCTTTTGAATAATTACGAAACAATGTTTTGAGATTTTCAATCTCTTCCATATTGTTCGTAGTTGGAACTGCATCTTCTATGCGAATCTCGTTTTCAAATACTTCAATTGCGAAGTTTTGGTGACGCGATATTTTGGCCGCATATAAGAGTATTTCCAGAAGGAAGGTGTCTTTGAGAAGAAATTCTTTCACCTCTTTTTGTGAGGTAAATACAACTTTCATACTAGTTGTTACTGGTTTTTCCACGACGTCTTCTCCTTTTTAAGAGCGATTTGTAAGAAGCCCCATTATACAACCTATAATATATTTATTTCAATCTATAATATTCAAATAGATATTGTCCCGCTATACCAGCATATTTACCAAAGTATTCTGTATACCATTTAGAAATATCTTCATTCTTAGTATATGGAACTTGGTATATATCCTTAGCTATGTTGTACATCCATCTATCTATTGGTACTGTATCTAAATATCCAAGTGAGTAGAGTAATATACAATCTGCAACCTTTGGACCTATACCTGGCATATCTATTAATACCTTTCTAATATCTTCCTTCTTGTTTGGTAATTGAATATCTGCGAGTAACTTAGATGTTTCCTTTAAGTATGGTGCCCTATACCCAATACTAGCCTTTTTAAGGTCCTCTATGGGGGCTAAGGCTAATGATTTGGGTGTAGGGAAGGTATTGTGGTTAGTACCGAGAATTGGTGTTCCATACATCTGAGAAAGTACTCTAATACTTTTTCTAATGGATGGAATATTTTTGTTTGTAGCTAATATATATGAGGTAGTTGTTAGAAGGAAATCTTGTTTTAATACAGTGATATTTTTAATATGTTTTATTGCTTCATCTATATGTTTATCCTTATTAATCTCCTTCTTAATACTTTCATAGTCTAGATTATTACCTAGATATTCATCCATATCTACATTCTCATTTATCTGGGTTATCTTTCCATTATCAATGATTATGAGGCCATTATGGGTAAAACCGTAGTATTTGTTATCAATATAGTCCCAGTTAAAGGCTTGACCACCTAAGAGAGTTGTTTGAAGGTTTAGGTTCATGATTGATTATACATCCTACTTAATGTCATGGTTTTTGTTATATGACTTTATTAATTCATTTCGAATATATCTTGCAACTTTCCTAACATCTGGATCATCATCTTCTAAAAGTAGATTCATGACAGCTAATCCTTCTTTGGTATTATGATAGTTTGGATTGTACAGTTGCCAATACATATCTAGTTTCCAATCGCTTAGGTAATTACGTGCTAGATCTCTGTTTAATTTCGTTTGGGATACACTTGCCTTGAAAAGTGCTTTTGCAAAAGGAATATGCACAGAAGAAAAAGATTTAGCACAAACGTAGTTACTTTCAAAAGCCAACCAAAATTCTTTTCCATTAATCATGTGGTTAAAGAGAAATTGTTGAACTTCTCGATCTTTTCTAACTAAGCTTCTGTTTTCAAAAAGTAAATATGTTAATCCAATATGAATCTCGGGATATTTTTTTACAGAGAATTTTACAAACTTATCAAAAACCTGTTTGGGAGTAGTGGTATCTGATACCAATGCTCTTAATGTTCCCATCCATTCTTTCCTAACATTCTTCGATCTATCTGTAACCATCTTCGTTACAACGTTTTCCATCAAATCACCATAATTATTTACATCTTCTCGACTAATTAACTCAACAGCCATCCCTCTATTTTTAAATTTTTTGCTTGTTCGAAATTCTTCGATTATCGGCATGAGATATTTACCATATTTATGATGTACTTTTATTCTCTCAAATGCTAAAGAACTTACATATGGGTTTTCATCATTTAATGACTTCCTAATGAGGGGTAAGATCCTTGGATCTAGTGGGGTATATTTAAATCCAACTTGAAAGATACCATTTAATGCTTCTTTTCGTACTCCGGGATGTTCGTCATCCATTGAGGGAATGAATATATCTATAGTTGGTACTTGCTCTGTATTCGTATCTTCATATTGCTTTGATGTCCACCACCTTGTTAGTGCTCTAACCGCATCTATTCGGACTTGTGGGTGAGGATGAGTTAAATATTCTTCTGGCATAGAATTTGTAGCAATTGCTATCTTATCTAAAGCCTCTTGTAGAGTTAAAAAGTTGATAGATTCGTCCAATTGGGAAAGTATATTTTCAATTTCTATGGCAGAATTATCTGTTGGTTCCATTGTCAATTATACAACATAGTTATATATTATAAGTTATCATGTCAGAACGAGATCCTGAATTACAACCAAACTCCAGTGATATTATATATTCTTCATTCGACCAAGCCGAAATTGAAGAAAAGTATCATTGTAAAATAGATATGGATAGAGCTGAGCAAGTTCTTTCTGCTGCGCTTTCTGAATATACAGATCCTGAATTGGGCTTTTTTAAAGAAAAGAATCAAGCCGAAGAAGAATTTATAAATTTCCTTATTCAGAGAGGAGAAACAAAACAATTCATAACAACATTTGTCTTTTTAGCAAGCATGATAACCTTTGGATCGGATAGTCAGATATTCTACGATACTCTTGTAAGAAAGATAGGGCAGTACGAAACATATCGTTGGCTTTTTGTTCCTGAAGAGGTTTGTAAGAGTAAATTGTCTAGGAAGAAGAAAAAATGGGAGAAAATAAATGGAGGAACCACTCTTTTCCCTGAGATTTTTATCACAGATCAAATGTACAATGAACCAGAAGCTAATGGATTCTTCCCTCACGATGAAGACGCATTAGATTTCAACAAGGAATGGGAGAAGTATATTGAACCACATGGCCGACAGGGAGATGCAATGATTGGTTGGTATCATAATTGTTGTATTTTACATAAAAGTTATCATGACAATATTTTTGAATATTTTAATGCACATAATAATGATGCAGAGGAGATTCATAAAGCATTGATTTTTAAACCAGGGGGAAAAACATCAAATAAAGAGTTCAAAAGATTTGAAAAAAAATTAGCTTCCCTATTTCTTCAATGGGTTGGGAGGTACGAGCTATATCCACTAAGTAATCTAGATGAATTTGGGTTACCTATCGATCTCCATTTGTGTCGAATTGCTATTCAAACGGGAATTATTGATTGTCAGATCGACCTTCCTAGGAAAACTCTTGCCTATGAGGTATTTTGGCCGGTTGTAAACCATTTGTGTAAAAAGAATAAAGAGAAAGGATGGAGACCTGCTGCTGTGTCAGAAGCTCTGTGGGTTATTGGGAGTAGAGGATGTACTCCAGATCAAACCGCATTGGCACCATATTATACCTGTCCATTAAAAACAAAATGTAAGGGTGCTATAAGAAAATTAGATAATGATGATGCTTTTTATCCTAGCCTTGAAACAATTAAAAAAAATAAAAAGATTAATGTATGGGGAGATTACAAAGAACTTCCATCTGGGAGTTGATGTAAATAATTATTAGTTATAAGATAGAACAAGCCCCGATATACTTTAAATAGAAAAATATGCCAGAAAAGTTCTATATTGAACAAGCAGAACAAATATTTCCAGTAGAGCGATATAATAACTTGCGTGAATTCATTGAGACAGCATCTCCAGATGTTATGCGTACCGCTTATTTCCATGTTCCTACAGAATTGTTTTATGAGGTAGAGAACATTCGTCCATATAATCAACAACAGATCGCGGATTTAGCAGAAAGCATAAAAGCCGAGGGACAGTTGCAGGCAGGGATTGCAGACTTATGTACTAATGATGATGGTACTTTTCAGCTCAGGATAATTGCAGGGAAGCATAGAAAAAAGGCGATAGAGAAAATAAATTTTGAAAAAGAACCCGGAGAACCTGTTACCTTCTTCGAAGTGAGACTTTTTGACAAGCAATTGTCTGCTCGCGAAATTATTAATATTCAAATGGCAGAAAACTTACAAGAAAAGATGACTCCTGCTCAAGACGCAGTAGTTATAGAATCTATGTGGCAAGAGTATATGGTAAACAAGGGTTTCGAAAAAGAGGTTGCCAAGGTTAAAGAATTCGCAGCTCAAATAAGTAGAAGTGTAGATGTGGTTAAGGATGCAATCAAATATATAACTGAAATTGATGAAAAAGTTCAGAAGTTGGTTGATAATAAAATAATCCCATATTCAATGGCTTTGTTGTTATGTGGAATTTCAAAAGAAGAAAGAGGTTTTGGCGTTTCAGATCAACTTAGATATGCCCAAACATTCTTTATGAAAAAATTCACAGTAAAGCAAGCAAGAGAATATTTAAAAAATCGAAAAATGAAAGTGGATGAAAGTAAAATGGAACTTGAGCAAGAAAGCGCCCAGCTTACTTTTGAGGAAAATGAAGATGAAGCTATTCTTAAAGATCATATTCTAAGTTTGCATTATGCTTCAGGAATGAAGGTGAGGGAAAATGCGCTTTGGTTTGTAAAGGCTGTCCGAATGATTAAATTACTAAATAATGAAGAAATCGAAGCGAAGTTCTCGGCAGGTATTCAGAAAACGATGGGAAATTTAGGTTTTTCAATTATTGATTTCAAAAAAGATTTAGAACCTTTAATTTCAGATGAAGATTATCAATTTGTTTTTGGGGAAAATAAAGGAACTGTACTGGATTTAGAATTCAAAAAGGAGTAAAAATCTATATTTTTATTCCCATTTCATATATCATATAAATATGAAATCATTAATCATCTATGACTCCTTCTTTGGTAATACCAAATTACTTGCTGAAACCATCGGTAAAGAATTCGGCAATGATACCAAAGTCCTACATGTTTCTGATTTCAAACAAGAAGATCTAAAAGGAATCAGCCTATTAATTGTTGGTAGCCCAATCTTAGGTTGGAGACCATCAGAAAAAACAACAGCCTTCCTTATGAGTTTTGGTAAGGACCAGTTAAAAGGTATTAGAGTAGCAACCTTCGATACAAGAGTTAAACTATTCTTCCATGGTGATGCAACCAAGAAAATGTCCGAAATGCTTTCAAATCTAGGAGCTGAAGTCATAGTTGAACCCAACTGGTTCATAGTGACTGGTAAGGAAGGACCTTTAGCAGAAGGCGAACTAGAAAGAGCAAAAGAGTGGGCTAACCAGATAAAGGACCTCTAATCATCTTCCATTGCATAACATATTAGAATCTAATACAATATCCCCTGTTATGAAAAACGAAACAATAATAGAAGTAAAAAATTTAGTAAAGAAATATGGAGATTTTACCGCGGTAAAAGGTATCTCATTTGAGGTATATGAAGGAGAAATCTTCGGTCTTCTTGGACCTAATGGAGCAGGTAAAACTACAACATTTGAGATAATGGAAACACTCAAGGATGAAACTGATGGTGATGTCATAATCTCTGGATATTCCATAAACAAGGAAGCAGAGAAGATAAAGACTATTATCGGAGTTCAACTTCAAGCGGCTGGATTCCCTGAAAGATTAACACTTAGAGAACTCATAGATCTGTTTGCATCTTTGTATGATGTAAAAGTAGATTCCATTGAGCTATTAAAGAAAGTACAACTAGGAGACAAGGTTAAATCATATGTAAAAGATCTTTCCGGTGGACAAAAACAACGATTCTCCATAGCTACAACATTGGTAAATAAACCAGAGGTCATATTTCTTGATGAACCTTCTACTGGTTTAGATCCACAGGCAAGATTAAACCTTTGGGGATTAATTAGGGAGATTAGAGATAGTGGTACAACAGTAGTCATAACTACTCACTTCATGGATGAGGCCGAATTGCTTTGTGACAGAGTAGCTGTAATGGATGAAGGAAATATATTACAGATTGGTACTCCCGATGAATTGATAAATACACTTTTGAAGAAGGGTTTCAAACGAGAGAAGCTAGAAAAATTAGCTACATTAGAAGACGTATTTTTAGATTTAACAGGTAAAGCATTAAGAGAATAATATGGTAAACAAAAAAGATATTAAAAAACCAAGACAATTTGTAGCATTTCTA
Source organism: uncultured bacterium (assembly GCA_903906305.1). GTDB lineage: Bacteria > Patescibacteriota > Dojkabacteria > SC72 > SC72 > UBA12078. Next base: position 21,259 of record CAIVJR010000009.1, read on the forward strand.
GCCATGACTAAGGCTAGTGTATTGATGTCATTAAGAAATCCTACATCATTGTTCTTTAATTTCCTCTTTCCATTCATATTCATTACCATATTCGGGTTATTAAACTGGGAGAATGCAAAATTTGATCTTGTTGTTAAACCTAATTCAATGAAGACTGGGATAGTGTATGAGGCATTACAAAAGGTTGATGCTTTAAATTTGGTTACAGACAAGAGTGAGGCGGATATTCAAGATGGGTTAAAGAAAGGGCAGGTGGCCGTAGCTTTGGATATTCAGGAATCTGGATCTGTAAATATTGCTCCTGGTGTGGATATGCCAGTATATGATGTTCATCTAGAGAGTTCTGCTGGGGCTCCACAAGCGGCTAACTCCATTACTTCCATTGTTAATGCTGTGATTGGTCAGATTAATACTAGCGTGACTCAGAATGCTCCTAAAATTGTGAATGAAACATTCAGTGTAATAGAGGGACGAAAATATAGTCAGATAGATTTTATACTTCCAGGGCAGTTAGCTTTTGCACTTTTGACTAATGCATTATTCGGGATTTCATTTACCTTGATGATGTTCAAGAAGAATTTAATATTGAAGAGATATTTTGCGACTCCTGTTAAAAAGATTAATATTCTGGGTGCGGAAGTTACAAGCAAAGCCTTGATAGCTATCTTCCAGTCTGCAATTATTATTGCGTTCGGGTATTTCTTATTTGATTTTACACTTGCCAATGGTTGGGTTACAGTATTTAGTATGTTAACCCTTTCCTTGGTTGGAATTTTTGTATTTCTGTCATTGGGCTTGTTAATTGTATCGATTGCTAAGAATGAGGATTCACTAACTCCTTTAGCTCAATTATTTATGATGCCTCAGTTATTCCTCTCGGGAGCTTTCTTCCCAATTGAAAACTTCCCTAAATTTATTCAACCTATTGCTCATGTTCTACCTATGACTTTACTGAATGAAGCTTTTAAGAAGGTTGCATTTGAGGGTGTTGCTTTGAGTGCTACATTACCACAGATAGGGGGATTGTTAGCATGGGGAGTTGGTATATATATCCTTGTATTGATATTGTTTAAGTGGGAATAGTTCTCCTTAACCTCTCTTTTCTCCACATCCTGTTTCTGGATATTCTTCACAGAGTGCTCTAGACCATTCTGTATAGAAATGACACATTTGTTTTTCATCAGTAGAATATGGGATTTCAAGTATAGCCCATATATGGTTTTCTTGAATTATTTCTGGTTCTAATCCAAACAATGCAGCTATATTGGGATCGGTGATTATGGATATATCCTTAAATTCTGAATCTTCCTTATCAATTAACACTGATAGTACTTCAAGATATTCAGGGGAGAGGGTACAGGAGATATACCGTGGGTTTGGAATATCTGTCACTATTTGTTTTGTAGTATTTTGATATCCATATTTCTAACAGTACAGGTAAGGGAGTGGGGTGTCAATGAAGAGAAAAGTTTGTATAATGGAATCTATGAAATCTATAGTAGCAATCATAGCTATTGTTATAGCAATAGTAGGATATATTCCATATATTAGGGACTGTATAAAAGGTACGACCAAGCCTCATGTTATTAGTTGGTTTACATGGGCATTAGTGTCATTTATTGCATTTGGAATTCAGTTGCTAAACAAGGGTGGGGATGGATCATATATCAATCTCGTAATGGGAATTTTATGTACTATTGTATTTTTCTTTGGGCTGAAAAATGGTACTAAGAACATTACTAAAACAGACTGGGTGGCTTTTAGTTTAGCTATTGTAGCTATCATTCTATGGTTAATTGTTAAACAACCTTTGATATCTATTATACTTGTCGTATTTATTGATTTTATGTCCTTCCTTCCTACATTGTTAAAGGGTTGGAGGAAACCTTGGTCTGAAACAATCGTTACATTTGGTGTAAGTGCTATAAAGAATGGGTTATCTATATATGCTTTGAGTACATATTCTCTAGTAAACATATTATTCCCTGCATATAGCTTTATAGCTTGTACATACTTTGTAATAGTATTAATACTAAGAAGAAAAATCGTTAAAAAAGAATAGTTCTTTAGGGTGCCCGATATATCTTCTTTCGAAGAAAATATCGGGACACCCCTCATTCATTTACCAAATACATTTTTTATATATATCTTCGGTTTAAAGAAGATAGCTAAAAGAGATATAACTCCAAGCACTGTAAATGCTATGAATACTCCCTTAGTATCTACCAACAAACCGACAACAGGATTAAACACTGTTAACATAAGGCGACGTGCCATACTAACAAATGAAAGAACGGTTGCTCTTTGATCACAGGATATCTCCATATTAATCTCTTTAGACATCAGACTACTTACTTGTAATCCTAATCCTCCCGCAAAGACCAATACGAAGAATACGCCTACAATGCTATGTAGCACTCCTCCGAGTATGAATCCTAAGCCTACTATTACTGCAATGAGAGTAAGTACTTTTTGAGGACTCATCTTCTTGAATAGCTTTTCTGCTATCTTTATCAATGCAATCTCGGCTACCAACAGCGCGATTCTGTATACACCAAGCATGTCCTCGGGTACAGATAACACTATTAGCGCCTTTTGGTATAGCCATATTACAAAGTAACTTGTAGAGGCTAGGATACCAGTGTAGATAACCAATTTTCTTAAATTGAGACTATTCTTTAGTATCCTGAATGCTTCTACCATAGTATCTTTGTAATTGGGTTTCAATGATTCCTTTTTAAAACCATTAGTTCCTTGTACAAACAGACCAAGTAATATAATGGCGATAATATTCGGAATCACACCCAATCTAAAGAGTTGCTGTACTGAGAATATTCTGCTAGCCCATATGCTAATCCCTGCAGCTAAGATCATTCCAATCATATTCAGTGTTCTAGCGGTTACGGTTATCTCTCTAAAGCTATCTTCTAAATGATATTTTTTAGAGATATCGTACATCCACGCTTCCTCTGAACCTGATATGAAGGCTATGCCTAAGGCAAAGATGAATTCGGATAGGGCAAATATCCATATATTAGGAACCAATGTATATACAAATGTCCCTAGGGCAGTAAATGCATACCCAATCAATACTGATTTCTTTTTTCCTCTAACATCTCCATATACTCCTGTTGGTATCTCTAGTAAAAAGATACATAGGGTGAACCAACTTTGTAGGGACTGTGTTTGAGTTTGGTTTAATCCACCCCAGCCTTGGAAAAAGACTAAAAGTAGGGGACCAATTAACTCTACACCCAATATGAATTCTACGATCAGAAATACATTTATTTCTTTCGGCCAAGCAAATTTTTTTTTCATTTCGTTTCTCCTTTTTAAAATATGTATTTGGTTATTAATGAACAATACCTACAAATATTAAAATTTGTGGGTGTATAACTTCCAAATACAATTAGCTTTTAAAAGGGAAAATAAAAAACCTCCAGTATTTGGAGGCTATTCACTGACAATTTGGTTAGGAATTATGCAATAGATAGGTCTCCAATATAGTGTGTTGCGTGTAGAACGTAACCACACATAGATGGCTTGGTTGGAGTGAACTTATTAATTTGTCTATCGTTTATGTTTTGCATAATGGGGAGATTATATACTCATTTGAAAGAGGAATGCAAGAGGATTGCATAATTTAAGCACACGACCTATAATTCATACTATGGATCCAATAAAAGAAACAACTGTAGAGAGTAGCGTCCTGAATAACATTGATTTGATTATTAGTCTAGATCAAAATATTGTGCCAGAGTCACTGGCAGAAAGATTAAAATATTCATACGATGGCTTGACTGATGGTACTTCAAGAGAGGTATATCTTGATACTGAAACAGGTGATACTTATGTAAGTGGGAACTCAATGGGGGCGAGAGAGTATGTTCTTACTTATAGGATTATTACAACAAAGGTTGGAGAATATAAGGTACTCGCTTATCATGGAGGTTCTGGATATATGGGATCTAAGTATTTCTTTAATGGTATAGAAACAAATAGTCATACATTTTACCAAATCCTGGCTGCACAGAAAGTACTTCCTTCGTAGAGTAGCCAATACCTTGTTTCATTTAGTTAAGCATAAAAGGGAATAATAAACATTTTTTGCACATTGCAATATTAAATTTTTATTCCTCTCTTCTTTATTTCTTCTAATATCTTTCCTTCTAACTTTCTACATTGACAGTTTCTAGCATGTTCTACATGCCATTGTACTCTTTGATCTAATGTCGGATTTTTAGGCATTCTATTAGCTAAATGCCATTCTTTATTTATCATATTATTTGTATTTTAATAATCTAAATAATCCTTTTTCTGGTTTGTATACTGTATCTGGATATTTCTCTATTAACTTCCATACACATCCATTAATTGTTTTAGGATGAAATGATGGATATGAGGTTTGAATCATAGTTAATAGCTCTGACCAATGTATTCCTTCTGGATTGTTTTCTAGTATTTCTAATATCTTTGTATATATTTGTCCTGTGATTGTTGGTTTATTCATATATTTAATTATAGAAGAAAGGAAAAATATGACAATGGGGATAAAATGGTTTCCTTCAGGATATACGTAGAAACTAATAATTTCAGACTAAGATTGATTTATCAGTAATAAATAAGATAGTATTTAAGTATGTATGAACACATATATTTTGATTTAGATGATACTTTAGTAAAAGATAACCCTGTTACTGGTAAATCAGAATTACTTGCTTCTGGATTAGAAAAGTATAACGAATTAGTAAAAGAATCTCCTAATGCTATTAAAATCCTTTTAACTAATAGAAATAGTGATGATATTAAATTTCCAGAAGTATATTCTTTTGATGAAATAGTAGGAAGGAATAATATGGAAGAATATATAGATATACATATTCATGATGTGAGTATTTCTAATTTGCTATCCTTTAAAAATAGCTATCTTTTCTTAAGAGGAAAATCTTTGTATAAGAGAAAACAAACACCAAAACTCCTGTATATATTCCTAAGAAGTGTAATTAAGAATGAGGAGATATATGTATTAGATGATGATAGAAGAGTTTCGGGGATGTTTAGTAAGTAAAAATAAACATCTTTGCTGTATAATTTACTAATAATATCTCAAAACATCCATATGGAACTAAAAGATAAAGTTGTAATAGTAACAGGTTCTTCAAGTGGTATAGGTAAGGCAATAGCTGAATTCTTCCTAAAGAATGGTGCTGTTGTATATGGCTTTTCAAGACGTAATTCAGATTTTAATAATGATAATTTCCATTGGATTGAATGTGATCTTCTTAATGAGGAATCAATTAAGAATGGAGTGTCTCAGATTTCAGATTCTCATATAGATATATTGATTAATAATGCGGGATATTTAGAACAGTGTGATTCATTGAATTTCTCTAAGGAAGTTTTTGAAAAAACATTTCAATTGAATATGATAGCTCCTGTGTTAATGGTTCAGAATATTCTTCCTAAATTAAAAGGTTCTGTGGTTATTAATATTAGTTCTATATCTGATAGATTAGGGGATAATATGTATGCTTTGTATTGTAGTTCTAAAGCGGCTTTAAATATATATTTTGATTCTATATCTACTAAGTACAAGGATTTTAAAATATATTCCATACTTCCTGATTATGTAGATACTCCTATGTTAAGAAAGGATATGGAGGGTAAGGATTTTAAATGGGATAGTATATTAAAGACTTCAGATATTGTTGATACTGTTAAATTGGTATTAGATAGTGATTTACCTAATAATGCTAGGATAGCGGTTATTAATAACCATATGATTGAGGATGTAGAACCTATTGAGAAATTATTTGTGTATAACAGTGATAGTAAGAAGATGGAGAAGGGGAAGTAGCCAATAGCTATATCTTTCAAATTGTAAAACTATATTTTTTTTAGCATAGTTATTTCATAATCTTCAAAACCACTTTGTTCATATACCTTAATAGCGTCTTTGTTTTTTGAGAAAGCAATTAATTTCAAATATTTAATACCTTTCTCTTTCGCAAAACTTTCCACTTCCTGTATTAATTTTGTTCCAATGCCCATGTGTCTATACTGAGCTAAAACTACGATATCTGAAATATAGATAGCAGGTATGTCATTCATTATGAGTTCTTCATTTTTATTGACTATGTTGAATGAAACAAAACCAACAATTTTATTGTTTTCTTCTGCTACTAAAATTTCTCCATTCTTAATATCTATCAATAGATTTTCTATTGATTCTTGGTCTGTAAGACAATCCGCATCAAATTGGAATTCATACTGTTTAAGTTCTGCAATGCATGTTTTTATCTCAGATTCATCTTTTGAATCATACTTACGAATTTGTATTTCCATATTAAAGTTTTGCCAATTTAATACTTCATTCTACAATAACGGGGGAAAAAGAAAATGCTCCCCGAGTAGGATTCGAACCTACAACCGAACGGTTAACAGCCGTTTGCTCTACCATTGAGCTATCGAGGAATATCAACTCCTGACTATTATATCCACTCAATCCCCATTCTGCAATACATAACTATACTTCTGAAGCCTGAACAGTAACACTAACATCCTGAGTATCAAAACAACTAGTACTAGTTGGCATAACCAATCTAAGATGGAAGCCCTTAGAACTACCAGAACCCAAACCAGAGAACAACCTTTGATATGAAGTAGAAAGATCACTGTAATTGGTTGGAGGAGCACTACAATCACTATCAGTAGCATTACAAGCCTGTAACTTGTATTGATTGTAACCATTACTACCAGCCAACGTCCAAACACAACTACTAATGGAATTCTTACCCTTAATATTCACATCAACACTATTAGGTCCCCCATTCGTAACAGTTTGCACATCCCCAACTGGAGGCATGTCTGTAGAATAGGTAGTCTTAGAACCAAAAGCTTCAATAGTACCAAAAGAAACCTCACCATCAGATACAGAGATGGATATAACATAGAGGGGGATCTTCCAAGCCATATACCGTATAGTAGCTGCAGCATTAGCTCCGGTACCAGTACCAACACTAAAACCATCTGCCGTTATACCAGTAATCTGTGTAGTAGCATTAGCCGTGCCTAAGAAATACTGAGAGGCCGTACCAGCCAGTGTAGCAGGCTTATGTACACCACCAACTGCGGTTGCAGCCTTAACCCATATGAGATCGGATTCGTACCCAGTAGCGATAGTTTCACTATGTGCAAGTGTAGTACCAGTATATGATCCTACCTTAAAATTATCTCCAGCCTTAAACGCAAACCAGAAATTAATCGTGGCTGAAGCATTTACCGCAATATCGGTTCCAACCTGGAAACTATTCGTTCCAAACCTTTGTATGAAGTTAGCTGCATCCGCAGTACCTAGGAAGTAGCTCGAGGAATCATCAGGATGTACAGAAGTACGAAGCATACCCGCAGAGTTTGTGGAGGTACCATATTTTTTTACAACAACCAAATCAGGAGTAAATGGCAATACTATATCCCTATCATCAATACCACTGCCATAGTAAGCACCAATGGCAAAATCAGAAGCCCCACGATTATCTACTGGATCATATGCATTTCCAAATGCCTGCCATTGATATATAACAGTATTGGTATTTACTGCAGCACTACCGCCAATATCAAAACTCCCATCATTAAGCGAAATTATGGCATCTGCAAAGTTAGCAGTAGTTGCACCTAAGTAAGCAGAAGTATTACCACCCATTAAGCTAGTTCTGAACACCTGGAGTCCGGTGGAGTTTCCCTTAATGAGTACTAGGTCAGGTTTAAATCCAATATTATTTATGGTTTGTTTTGTACCATTCCCAGTATATGAGCCTTGTGCCATTCTAAATGTCCCCGAACCAGATGGGGCAGTAGCACCACCAAAAGCAGTGTAGTAGTAGGTATCTCCAGTAGCATTAACTAGTACACTTGTCCCAAGCTTAAAACCATCCGTCTCCAAGCTCTTAATCATATTTACTAAGTTTGCTGTAGCAGAAAAATAGCTAGAGTTATTTCCATATGATTGGGTAAGGTTCATGAATCCATAGGTGTTGTTTGCAGTAGCATTAGTACCATTCTTCGTTATGACTAAATTGGGTTTAAAACCAACACCAGATATAACGGTATTATCAGTACTATTCCCAGTATATGATCCTTGCTTAAAGAAGTTAGCTTTCTCTTTGAATGCAAAGTAGAAGAAAGTTCCCCCAGCTACACTGTTTGTTGTACCAACGGTGAATCCTGTGCTACTTAACGCGCTTATGTATGCACCAGTAGTATTTTTAACAGTGTTAATGTAAAAAATACTGTGATTATTTGCTCCTAAAGCTGTCGTTTTGTAATTGGCAAGTACAGCTTCATTATTTTTCACACTAACATAGTCGGGTTGGAATCCAGTGGTAATATTCTGAGCAGCACCAGTTCCTGTGTATACACCAAGACAAAAATATCCTGTAGAACTACAATCTGAGCCAGCGAACGCCGTCCATGTATATGTGACATTTTCAAGATTTAAACTTACAACAGCTCCATCTGCAGTTGCAGAAAAATATCCTAAAACATTGTCTCGCATGGCAGAAGTTTTAAATATGGTTGGAATATTTGCTGTATCCGATTTGATTATGACCATCTCTGGGGCAAAGCCTAAGCCTGATATTGAGAATTGATTTCCTGTACCAACGTATGAGCCCGTTTGTATTTGAAGCGTTTGTGAATTTGTAGTCACACTACTAATACCACTGTATCCGCTATATCCATTTGGATTTGATGCCTTTACTCTGTACCAATATTGTTGATTAGCATTAAGCATATTGTCTGCAATTGAAAGCCCAGAGGTTGTTGCTACATATTTGTATAGACCTGGTGTACCAGATCTATCCATTGCACGTTCTACAATGTAATAGTCTGCCCCAGATGCGGCAGCCCAAGAAACTATTGTACCTGTGGTAGTTGTACCCGAGAACGTTGGAGTACCCGGATCTCCCGGTAGATTAGTAGGTGGTGCATAGTATGGGATTCTCCAAGCCATATATCGTATAGTTGCTGCAGCATTAGCTCCTGTACCAATTCCAACACTAAAACCATCTTCAGTAATTCCTGTAATCTGTGTAGTAGCATTTGCGGTAGCCAAGAAGTATTGGGAAGCCGTACCAGAGAGAGTCGAGGGTTTGGTTATACCTCCAACGGCAGTAGCAGGTTTTGTCCATATGAGGTTGGATTGAAATCCGGAAGCAATGGTTTCACTATGTGCAAGCGTAGTACCAGTATATGATCCAACCTTAAAGTTATCTCCAGTCTTAAATGCGAACCAAAAATATGTTATCGCTGATGTATTTACATTTACACCTGTTCCAACCTGGAAACCGTCTGGTCTAAGAGTTTGTATTAAATTGGCAGCGTCAGCTGTAGCTTCAAAGTAACTAGTAAAATCTCCTGAATGAGAAGATGTTTTTATTACCGCAGATCCAGTATTTGTTATGGACTTCATAACAACAAAATCAGGTGCAAAGGGGAGATTGGAAATATTACGATCATCAATTCCGCTTCCATATGTTGCTCCAATGGCAAAATCTGAAGCCCCAGCATTGTCCAGTGGATCATATGCATTTCCAAAAGCTTGCCATTGGTAGGTATTACCACTTGCATTGGTGTTGAGACTTGCACCAACATCGAAACTATCTTCATTTAGTGACAGAATACCTCCGTAGTAATTGGCTGTAGCACCTGTTGCGTATGCAGTACTATCTAAAGCCATGAGCTTGGTTCTAAATACCATTATCTGCGCTGCGTTGTTTTTTATGATTACTAAATCAGGTGCAAATCCAATATTCTCAATTGTTTGAACACTTCCATTTCCGGTATATGTTCCTTGAGCCATTTTGAATGTTCCTGAGGAGGAAACAGAAGCTCCATTAAAGGCGAGATAGTAGTAGGTGTTTGAAGCAGTATTTATTTGTACTGCAGTGCCTAATTTAAAGCCATCAGTTTCCAGTCCTTTTATGTAATTCACAATGTTCGCAGTAGCGGCACCTATGTAGCTGGAGCTATTTCCATATGATTCAATCTGATTCATCACTGGAGCTGTACTTGCAGCTGTTGCATTGGTTCCATTTTTTACGATAACAAAGTCAGGAGCGAATCCGACTCCAGATATGACAGTGTTGTCTGTGGTATTTCCAGTGTATGATCCTTGTTTAAAGAAATTAGCAGATTCCTTAAACGCTACATAGTAAAATGTTCCTCCTCCTGCATTGTCTGTTGTACCTACAGTAAATCCAGTTGCATTCAAAGAGTTAATATACCCACTTGCACTTTTTACTGTTGCACTTAACCAAAGTGTTTCGGTATTACTTCCAAGTGCAGTAGTTTTGTAATGTGCTCCAACTGCGGTATCTCTTTTTACCATTACGAAATCTGGTTGAAATCCTGTGGTTATATTTTGTGTAGCCGCTGCGTTTCCAGTATATGTTCCTACACAGAAAGTACTAGTTGCTGATTCACAATCTGAACCGGTAAATGCAACCCATGTATATCGCACATTTGCTATATTTATGTTTGCACTATTTCTAAGTGTAAACCCATCATTATCTAGTTTAAATTGATCGGATTCGGATACTGTAAATCCATCTGCATCAAGTGTTAATCTAATATCTCTGTTATCTACTGTTGCTGAGAAGTATGCCATATTTGTAGTAGGCATTGCAGTTGTTTTAAATACTGCTGCGGTATTTGCAGTATCGGATTTTATGATTACGAATTCAGGAGAAAAACCTAATCCTGTGATAGCTTGGTTTCTTCCATTTCCAACGTAGTAACCTGTTTGCATAGCTACATTTGCAGCTTTTGCATCCTTGGCTAATTTTGTATTGGTTAGATTGTATATGAGTGAGGGAACTCCGTAGAGTACGACAAGTAGGGCGAATGCTAAAGAAAGAGTTTTTCTAGTAATATGTGACTTTTTTATGGCAGATAGCATGACCTTTAATTATATACAATCAAGAGAGTAATGGGAAAGAAAAAAGTGGAAATAGTGAATGTTTATTTTTCAATATGTTTATTCATATCGCTTAATATTGTATCCGTATTAGCTTCAGTATATGGAACATATTCTACACTAACAGATGTTCCATCTGAGATAGTAATATCTCTATGCATATCTATTGGAATATCCCCAATGGGGCCATTTCCTTTTCTAGCACTAACATAGGATACCTTTACAAGAGCAATAGCCTGATCTACATTTTTCAAATCTTCCTGACCTAGCTCTTTCTCCCATATATTACTGTTCTCATCTTTACAATATAGCTTTGCAAGGCTTTGAATAGGAGCTTGTGGACTTACTAAGGTAGAAATTGTAGCAACATATCTAGAGCCTCTAAACGTCCAATTGGGTAATGGTTTTTCAACATAATAATCTTTATTCTCAAGACTTACTTTGTTAAAAAATTCTCCATATGTTCTAGCCAAGTACTCGGTATTCATATCTATTTGAATAGTTTGATCTGAAGGATCACCCATAGATGTTTCTGTGGCTATCATATTTATATTTATTTAAGAAATTATATATTACTTCTTTATCTTCTTATCCAGTTTATCATGCAAATATGGAAGTATTGATTCAGCATTCGAACTCCCAGGCATATCATATGGTAGGAAACTAACCTTGAGAAGTATCCTTCCATCTATTTTTGCATAGGAATCATATACTCTAGTAGAATTCATTATAAAGTGAATTCTAGCGATAGCGTCTATAAGAGAAGCTAAATTGGGATCTTTTGAGCCAGAGATTTTTAAATCCCAAACATTTGTGCTTGAATCTAAGCTTTCAAGTATAACAAGGTTCTCTTGATTATTATGTAGAAGATTTCCTGGGAAATCACCTGTAGTGGCAAAAAGTCTCTCGTTGCTTTCTTCATTCTCTCCCTTATCTTCAATAAGATATACAGCATCCCCATTACGTGATAACGAGAAGCAATCTCCAAACATATCCATAAGGTCTCCTGCGTTCTCAATAGTATTATGAGCAGATACTTCTGGTTGTATGTTATTTGTTGGTTCTGAATTTGGCTCCTGTGATTCTGTTTGTGGTTCTAGTGGATCTGGCATAAATATATATAACCCTAAAATTATATTTTACTCTTCTCTGTATTAAATATATCATTAAATATATATAACTTGTAAGGGTAAAGAATATGGACAAAAAGATCATACAAGTATCATTTGTAGGAATGGATCCTACGGAGGCATTAAAGAAATATACATTAGAAAAGATTCTGAAGAAGGAAAATCTTTTAGAAGAAGCTACAAAGGTAGAAGTAGTATTAAAAGAACAAACATACAGTAGAGGTATAGAGAATGATTTTAGAGTGAACATGGATGTATATCTTCCAAAAGCATTGGTTAGAGTAGAGGAGAGTGGTCCAGAGATGTATGCAAATATTGATAAGGCAACAGATGTACTCTTTAGAAGATTAAAAAGATACAACGATCAAAAAGCACATTGGGAGGGTCAAGAATCATGGAGAGTACTAGAAGCAGAGGTAGCTCAACAGACACTCTCTGATGGGCCTGAGATCGATTTAGAAGACTATTCTGACTATGTACCCAAGATAGCCAAAAGAAAGATAGCAGATGATATGTCTCCATTAGAAGAGGGAGAAGCTATCGAAAGAATGGAACTGATGGGATATGATCAATACCTATTTAGAAGTAAGAATACAAACAAAATATCAATGATATATAGAAGAAAGCATGGAGGATATGGTTTGGTGGAACCACCTGATGATCTAGCTTAATATGTATTAACAAAAAAGGAGGCCCAAAGCCTCCTTTTCTTTTACATCTATCAATATATTTACTTAGCTGTTAAGTTTTTAAATATATTTGCTGTAGTACTAAACAATCCATACTTTGGTTTGCTTGTAGAATTATCCTGTACCTTGTAATCAGCTTTCTTTCCAGACAACCAAGTAGCCTTGTTGTTGGATACCTGTTGTTGAACATAGAAAGTTGTAGTTTGAGCCTTGTATGTATCAAAGTCTAATTTAGCACCAGACTCTAATGCTGCTGTCTCTGTTGGGAACATCTGAGCACTGTATTGGTTGAAGAAGCTCTTCAAGTCATCATCGGTATATGTAATGGTAGGTGTAAGAAGCTTCGTAGTTAAGATATCTAACTCTATTTCTTTCTTAAGTTCAACATCTGTTAAGTTGTTTGCTGTTAACGCTGCTTCATATTGCTCTTGTCCACCAAGACTTGTAATGATCTGATCAACTTGAGATTTAATCTCTTCGTCAGATGCTGTTACTTTAGCTTTCTTAGCTTCCAATTTGATTATTTCATTCTCAATCAACTGTGTTGCTGCTGTTTGTCCATATGCTTGTTGTAGAAGTTTGTTCCACTCTGATTTGGATATTCTTGTACCATCAACGATAGCGACACTGTAGTCATTGTTAAGGTATTGAACACCAAGGTCAATTAATGCGAATGAACCAACTACTATCAATACAAGTCCTACAATCTTTAAGACTGTCTTTGAAGTTTTTGATTCCTTCAATTGAGCAAATATCTTCTTAAAGTCAGGCATCTTTACCTTAATCTTAATGTTTGAAGGATTTGATTTTTTTACAACAAATTTGACCTTTGCAGGTGCTATTGGGGCTTTTGTTTGAGGCTTTTTAGGGGAACTCTTTTTCTTATCTTTAGACATTGATGAACATATCTATGAATTTATTAACCTCTAGTTTAGCAGAATATCCTGTAAGTGGAAAGGGGGAGAGTTATCTTAGGTGAACATATATACTTCGCTTGCCATCACTTTGTACAACAATTGCATAGTTTTGCTGACAATTTGAGTCGTACCCTCGGTACAAAGTTCCACCATATGCAGAAAGTACTGGTGCATTTGCTGCTCCATTTGGTCTTGAAAGATCAATTGCTCTTCCACTATGGTAATCTTGGGTCATAATTACGGTTCCTGCTATTGGAACTTGATACATGTTTGATCTTACATATGGATAGTTCCATCCATCTGAAGGACTAATAATTCCAGAACCTTCTCCCCATACTAAGTATCCTGCGAAAGGATCTACACTAGCTGTAAATGTCCCTGAAGTTCGAGTATCAATTCCAAAATGAAGATGAGCACCAGTTGAACATTTTCCTGACCCAGGGTATACATATCCAATTATTGAACCTCTCGCAACTGGGCCGCTATTAACAATTTCTCCCATATGGGCATTAATCCAGGTGATGATAGCGGCATCTAATTGAGCCTGTAATGTCTTGTTTTGTCTCAAAGCTGAGAGTAAAGAAGCAGATTTCGCTTGTGATTGTGCTAAAAGACTATTTTTTTCTGCAATTTGTGCTTCCAGACTTTTATTCTGTGCCGCTAAATCAGATCTCTCAGCTAATATCCCATTCTGTTTGGTAACTAAATCCGCTTTTTGTACTGAAAGCGCATCTTCCTCCCTCTTTAACTCGGTTGCCTTTTGAGCATAGTCTTCTAATGAAGCAATATCTTGTGCACGGGTTACTATTAAATATTTGGTTTTCCTTAATATATTTGAGAAACTTTTTGAATCTAAGAACAGATCAAATGTGCTTAGAAATGAATATTTGTATGATTCTGCAATTCTTTGATTTACAGTACCTTCTAAGACAGAAATTTCTTGTTTTAGTAATGACACGGAATCTTCCTTATCCTGAATATCTTGTTCTAATATTTTAATTTCAATATCATGAGCTGCGATCTCAATTTCAAGAGATTTTATTAAGTTTTGTGTCTGTGTTACCTGATTAGAAATATATGTGATCTTGTCTTCAAGGGTTAATTGCTTGTATTGCTCTTCATTAAGCTGGTTTTGTAAAGTACCTTGTTCTTTTTGTAGTTGAGTGAATTGTTCAAGGAGATAGTTGTAACACTGAACTTCGGACATATATCCGGGGCAAGTAGTAGCAGCTGATACGGGTTTATCCTTATACACCATCAAACCAATGAAAAAGGTAACTAACAATATCGTAACCAAGGTTGTTGGTACTAACTTTTTAATATTCATATCTATTTCAAATATCTCTTCACTGCGCTAAAACTACTAACTACACCAAGAAGGGCACCAAATACTAAGTGAGACACATAGTATATGGGAATGAAGATGACGTTAGGAGTTCTAAGGAAATTAAGACCAAAATCAGAAAGCATTTGATTTAACCATGTAGCAAAATCTGTACCTTGGGCATAGAGAACAGTGGCATACCAAGGGATTATTATTAGTGTAGCAGCTAAGAAACCACCTACGAGGCCATAGAAAGCACCTTCCAATATGAATGGTGTCTTTATGAATGAATTAGTAGAACCAACCAAGTTCATGATCTGAATCTCATCTTTATGTGCGTTGATATTGAAACCAATGGTAATTCTAATTAAGAAGAAGGATATAACTAGTAGGCCAGAAATGAGAACAATTGCGCCAATATTTATAATGCTAGATAATGTCTTTAGATTATCAACCACATCCTTAAAGTACATAATCTCATCTATACTAGGGTTGGTATCCTTTTCTTTGTTTACATTGGTAATTACCTGAAGCAAGCCATCAATATTGTATGCTCTAATCTCTAGGCTAGGGGGAAGTGAATCTGCTGTTACAGTAGATATTAGGTCTGGATTGTCTGCAAAGTCTAGTTTGTATATGGATAGGGCATCCTCTTGAGAGACATATTTAATATCGGATATGAGAGTAGGGTCATATAGCTTGTCTCTGAGAGTTAGGATATCTGCTTCTGAAGTATCTTTCTGAAAGAAGATTATAACTTGGGAACGTTGTTCATAATATTTAACTGCAACTCTACTTAATATCGCAGCGCTTACAAAGAAAGAAGTTATTGCTAATACAATAGTACTAACAAATATCGTAGCAAATGAAAGCCATCTATTTCGTCTCACATTCTTTTTTGTTGTATCGAATACCTTTGATGTTTTAGTCATGTTTTTCTTTATTTAAATAATTTTTTACATATTTTTCTAAATCATCTTTTTGTTCATGGGAGAAATTTAAATTCCCTAAATCAGTATCTGTGAGATTCAAGACCATTTCCATATCAGAGATTTTTGCTTTTTCTAAAATATCATTAATATCCTTACTTAAACCTTTAAATTTTTGATTTTTCTTTTCTTCGTCTTTCTTTTTGTCATCTTCTGTTTTCTTTGGTGTTTTAATTGTATCGTAATCACCATGATTGTCTGATATGACCTTTCCTTTTTCCATTCTTACAACCCTAGTTTTCATCTCATTAACAATGCCCCTGTCGTGGCTAATTATCATAACAGTAGTTCCACCTTTGTTTATCTTTTTTAATATATCTAACACTTGGAATGCATTGTCGGGATCTAAGTTACCAGTAGGTTCGTCAGCTATGAATAGCTCTGGATTGTTGGCTAAAGCTCTAGCTATTGCTCCTCGTTGTTGTTCTCCACCTGATAATTGATGTGGAAATAGATTTTTTCTGTCTTGAAGTCCAACAGTTTCTAAAAGATAGTCCGTAGTTTCCTTAATTTCTTTGTCTTCCTTTCCTAAAATATCTAATGCAAAGTTAATATTCTCCTCTAACGTCTTAGAGCTAAGCAATTTAATATCTTGGAATACAACACCTAATCTCTGTCTATATGTAGGTAATAGCTTATTGGGGATATTAGGGACATCGATATCTTTGAAAAATATACTACCTGATGTAGGAACCTCTTCTCTAATTAATAGTCTCATGAGTGTAGTTTTACCGGCTCCGGAAGGTCCAACTAAGAAAAAGAATTCTCCTTGTTCTACACTAAAATTGATATTATCTAGTGCAGTTATATCACCATCATATTTTTTACTTACTTTGTCAAAAAGTAACATGGCAGTTGTAGACAGTTTAAGTACTTAGTATATATATTACTGTAATCTTATCTCCGCTTCAACAAACTCCTCTAAATTCCCATCCAACACGGACTCAGGATTTTGTGATTCTATACCTGTCCTCAAATCTTTAACTAATTTATATGGATGTAGTACATAATTTCTAATTTGATTTCCCCATCCTGCGATTTTGTAATCCCCCTTTATCTGAGAGATTTCTTCAATTCGCTCATCCATTTTAATTCTCAAAAGCTTTGCTTTCAATACCTTCATAGCCGTTTCTCTGTTTTGTTGTTGGCTTCTTTGTTCGGATGATTGAACGGTGATACCTGTAGGAATATGAGTAATCTGTACTGCTGAAGATGTTTTGTTAACATTCTGCCCTCCAGGGCCTCCAGCTCTAACAGCTTTGAAATCTAAATCTGTATCTGGAATTTGAATATCCATATCTAAATCTTCCATAATTGGGAGAACCTCAACACCGGCAAATGTGGTTTGTCTTAAACCTTGAGCATTAAATGGAGATATCCTAACTAATCTGTGCACACCGTGCTCTTTCTTTAGGTATCCAAATACATATTGTCCAGTTACTTCCATTGTTACGGTTACTATTCCTGTTTCTCCACCATTGAGTATCTCAGATATATTGTATTTCCATCCCATTTTGTCAAAATACATTGTATACATTCGCATTAATATACTTGCCCAATCATTGGCTTCAGTACCACCTTGTCCAGCGTGAATAGTAATCATTATGTTCGCTTTATCATATTTACTAGAAAGAAATTTCCTTATGGAAAATTTATCGAATCTTTGTCTAAGGGATTCATATTCTTCAATTAATTGATTTTGATCAGTTTCCTTCTCAATGGAATTGAAGAGTTCAACTAAAGAATTAACGTCCTGTTCTAGCTTTTCAGCAGTTTCAATTTCTTCTCTAAGTTGGCCAGCTTCTTCCATAATTTTTTTTGCAGATTCAGTATCTTTCCAGAAATCTTCTTGTATAGTCTCATCTTCTAAAACTATTAACTTGGATTTTTTAGAACCCAAATCCAGACTTATTAAAGTATCTGCAATATCTTTCTGTAAATCTTGTATATCTTTTTTGCGTAAATCTACCATACCGTATATTATATTGAAGTAATCAATTAACTGCCATAGCTATGTTTGATTTCTTAAAGCCAAAGCACTTAGAATCTACTTCTACTAATAATATTGTGGATAAAAAGGATTTAGTTACTTTAATCATTTTAGATGGTTTTGGTGTACATCCTGATCCTGTAGGTAATGCTGTGCTTGCTGCAAAGACTCCATTTCTTGATACTGCATGGACCTACGGAAGGTCTACTTTGATACATGCTTCAGGTACTCATGTGGGCTTACCTTCTGAGGAAGCTGGGAATAGTGAAGTTGGACATGTTAATCTCGGAGCTGGAAGTGTGGTGTATCAAACATTACCAAGAATTAATGATGCTATTGAAGCCCATGACTTAGACAAAAACCCAGTTATAGCTGAGATGTTTCAAACAATTAAAAAGAAAGGTACCCATCTTCATTTAACGGGAGTGTTGAGCGCGGCGGGCGTACATGGCCATATTAAGCATTTGTTTTCATTGTTAGAAATTTGTAAGGCGAATGGAATTGATCCATACATTCATGTAATGCTTGATGGAAGAGACGCTCCTCCTCATGATGGATATTTGTACATGGATAAACTAAAACAGAAGATGAGAGAGTTGGGAATCGGTCATGTTGCTTCCATACAGGGTAGATTCTATGGAATGGATAGGGATAGTCGATGGGAGAGAACCAAATTGGCATATGATGCAATGATTGGTTTGGCAGAGGATAATTTTGAAGATCCAAGCGAAGCAATACAGAAAGCATATACCAATGGAGAAGATGATCAGTTTTTTAAACCAAGAATGTGTATACAGAATGGCCTTCCTTTGGGAGCAATTAAGGATGGAGATGCTGTACTCTTCTGGAATTTTAGAGAGGATAGGGCAAGACAGATAACCAAGGCGTTTGTAATGAAAGATTTTCCACATTTTAACAGACGTAACTATCCAAGGGATGTATATTTTGCAACAATGACTGGTTATGAGGAAGGGCTTACTGCACATGTAGTATTTCCACCTCAACCAGTTAGAAAATCGCTTTCTGAAACTTTAGCTGATTATGGCAAATCTCAATTCCATATCTCTGAAACCGAAAAACATATGCACGTGACATACTTCTTTAATGGTGGTGTGGAATTTACCCATCCGGGTGAGGTATTTTTCAATATCCCTTCTCCTAAAGTAGATGACTACTCGGTAGTTCCAGAGATGAGTGCGCTAACCATCACTGATGAGACATTAAGAAAGATTCAAGATTTAAAGAAGAAATATTACAATTTCATACTCATTAACTATGCAAATCCTGATATGTTAGGCCATACAGGAGATTTTAATGCTACAGTAAGAGGAAACGAGATAGTGGATCAGTGTGTTGCCAATGTCTCCAAAGCGGTATTAGGTGCAGGTGGAACGGTAATCATAACCGCAGATCATGGAAACTGTGAGACGATGGTAAATAGGGTAACGGGCGAAATAGATATCGCGCATACAAATAACCCAGTTCCATTAACTATTCTTTCGAATCCAAGTGAGATACAAACTAAAGTAGGTATCCCTGTTGTTAAAATTGGAACTGGACCAAAAGCCAAAGCTACGGGGTTACTAGCAGATTTAGCGCCAACATGTTTAGGCGTATTAGGAAATGATATTCCTGCAAATATGACAGGAGTCGATATACGAAAAATGTTATAGCAGGTACCCAAATATCAATATTAAGATTCCCAGAATTATTCTATATATTCCAAACGCAGATAACCATTTATCTCGACTAATCTTTTTAAGCATGATTAGTGAGAAGCAACCCACCAAAAATGGAACAAGAATTATAATTCCTAAGTTAATGAAGCCTGTTAATGTAACATCTCCCATTACAGGAATACCTGTATCTTTGACCATTTTTAATATCTCCCATATTGGTGCTCCAATCAAAACTGGAAGTCCCAAAATCAAACTGTATTCAAATGCGGTGTATTTTTTCAATCCTAACCCAATCCCTGCTAGAGTTGTAATACCAGATCTTGAAGTGCCCGGTATTAAAGCTACTGCTTGTGCGAATCCCATTAGTAATGATTGCTGCCACGTAATATTTTCCATATCTTCGACACGACCATCATCTTTTTTGTTTTGAACTATAATCATAATAATGCCCCAGAATATTAAAGATACAGCTATAATCCAATTATCATGTAGTACTTCTTCAATCTTTGATTCGAAAAGAATTCCGAGAATTGCTGAGGGAATGACAGAAAGAATGATTTTAAGATAGAAGCCCCACTTCTTTTTTGTGAAGAAATTTGTAAATAACTTTTTCCAGAAAAATGCCAATATTGCGATAGTGGTACCGATATGTAGAGATGCTAATAGTAGGGTTGAAGTTGGAATTTCCATAACTTTTCCGAGAATAATTAGGTGGGCACTACTAGATATTGGAAGTAATTCTGAAAATCCCTGAGTTATTGCTAGCACCAATAGTTTTATACTTTCCATTTATCTGATATTCTGAAGTAAGATATATTATGTTAATATTTAATACCGTGATAGTCAAAAAATATATAAAAACTATTCTTCTAACACTCATCCTTGTAGGATATCTTTTTGTATCTCCTGCCAAAGCTATTGAACCAACATTCTCATTGTATCCAGCTGGAGGTGTGGTGACTAACAAAGATAATGGATTTACTGTTGATGTAATGGTTGATTCTGCAGGAGAAGAATTGATATCTGCAAGATTTGTCATTACCTACGATCCAGCATATATAAAACTGAAGAAAGCAGAGAAGAATAATGCAATGTTTGCTCAATGGCCCGAGGATGAGACAAGTATAGATAACACCAATGGTGTAGTCATGCTTACTGGCTTCTCACAATCTGGAACTGATACCTTGTATACAACTAAAGGTGATCCTGAGGTCATGGCTCGTCTTTCATTTGAGGTAGTTCAGCTAGGTAAAACATCCTTGGATTGGGAATTTTCAGGAAGTGATGATAGCTTTAAATCTGTGATGTTAACCGATGGAAGTCCTCCAATAAATGTATTAAAAACCAAACCAGTATCAGCAACATTTACAATTGAAAAAGAGATTGTAAATACAGCTATTCCTTGGAATAGGTATGTATTAATAGGAGGAATGGTATTCATACTCTTTGGTGCTTTCATGATGTTCTCTAGACCTAAAGGTTTTGGAAAGAAAGGAACCGTAGTTATATATGAAGAAGAATAACCAACAAAGAGTTGCCCTTGTAACGGAATCTCTCTGGAGTATGGGTGGAGCGAATAGGGTATTAGAGACCTTTGCTAAAATGTATCCTCAAGCTGATATCTATGCATTGTTTGGTGATACTGCTTCTCTCTCTTCTGGGCTTCAAAAGCACAAAATAACATATTCGGCATTAAACAGAAGGTGGTTCATAAAGCAGCTATACCGATATACCTATCATCTCTGGCCATTACATATTGAAAAATTTGATCTTAGCCAATATGACCTAGTTATATCTTCTAGCTCAAGCGTAGCCTTTGGAGTTATAACCCCAATGTCATGTAAACATATAGCATATATTCATTCTCCAATGAGATATCTTTGGGATTTGAAAGATGTTGGTATCAAAGATTTTGGATTCTTCAAGAGAGCTATTACCAATTTTATTTTGGTATTCATAAGATTGTGGGAAACGTCTGCTTCTTCAAGACCAGATGTTTTAATTGCGAACTCACAATTTATCTCAAAGCGTATTCAGAAATATTGGGGAAGAAAACCAGATGGTGTTTTGACTCCTCCAATTCATTACTATGAGGGTGTCATAAAAGAGAAGGATGAAAGAGAGAAAAAGAATGGTAATAAATATGTTGTGGCCGGTGCGCCATTTGAATTTAACAAAAAAGGAGAATTTCTACTTGAGTGTATAAAGGATACAGATATAGTTTTGAAATTAATTGGTAGTGGATCGAAGGAACCAGGTTTGAGAAGAAAATATGCTAAATACAAAAATATTCAGTTCTTAGGAAAGATATCTGATGAAGAGAAATGGAATGTGCTTTCTAAAGCATCTGCCTTTGTTATGCCTGGCATCGAAGACTATGGTATCTTCCCTGTGGAAGCTATGTCTGCTGGTACTCCTGTGTTAGCTTACAAGGCTGGAGGAATATTGGAGAACTTAGTAGAGGGTGTTAATGGATATTTTTTTACAGAATGGAGTAAGGAGAATTTTAACAACGGATTAAAAAAAGTTCTAAATGAAGAGTGGAATTACAAGAAAATATCCGAATCAGTTAAGAAGAATAACAATACGGAGGATATGTTTAAAAAGAAGTTTATGGAGTATTAGTTGAATGTGGTATGGGTTTTTGATATTATCATACTGTTCTTAATGTAATGCCGAGATAGCTCAGCTGGTAGAGCATTTGTCTGAAGAACAAAGGGTCCCCAGTCCGAACCTGGGTCTCGGCACCATTTGCGAGAGTAGTTCAGTTGGCTAGAACGACACATTGCCAATGTGTAGGTCGCGGGTTCGAACCCCGTCTCTCGCTCCATTTCTCAATATGTAACAAAAGGTTGTATAATTTCCCATCAAATTATATTGAATTAAAGATGCAACAATTAGCACGATTCGGTGTAGCTGGTAATCCTCCACATTTCTGGGAATCAAAATATTCAAAGGAAAGAGCCAATTCTCCCGAATGGTTAGATAGTATTGGTTTAGATGCCTTAGAAATTCAATGTACATATGGTATTAGAATGCCAGATGAGAGAGCAAAGATGTTTTTAGAAAATTCTAAAAAATATAATATTGCACTTTCTATACACGCACCTTACTACATAAATATTGGTGTTGAAAATCAAAAAACACTAGATAATTCAGTAAGCGAAATACAGAAAGCTATTGTACTTTGCAAAAAGCTAGACACTAAAAAGATCATATTTCATCCAGGAGGAATCCCAAAATCTAGAGAAGAGTCATGTAACAAGGCTATTAAAACTCTCAAACGAGTTGAAGCAGATCTTATTTCAAATGATGTTTATTTATATCCAGAAATAGGAGGAAAATGTGGTCAATTGGGATCTCTGGAAGATATTATATTCTTTTGTAAAAATGTAAAAAATGTATACCCATGTTTAGATCTAGCACATTTGCATGCACGAACCAATGGAACTCTATACACAAAACAAGATTTCTTGAATGTATTTAAAAAAGTAGAGAATGAATTGGGAAATGATGCCCTACATAAGATACATATCCATATGTATCCTGTCGATTTCGGAACTGGTGGTGAAAAAGCTCATAAAGCATTTGATGATTTGAAAGATAACACTCAACTTATTCTTGGAAGTGATCATACGGAAGAAAGATATACTCCAAGATATGAGCCATTTATAGAAGCTATTACTGAAATGAAATTGTATCCAACAATTATTTGTGAAGCTAAAGATTCTCAAGATGTTGGAGCTTTGGCGATGAAAAAGTATTATAAGGGCCTTAACCATAATTAATTATTTAGTTAAATCATTTTCACTAGATTCTTACTACAGGTGGTAATAGAATATGCATATTAAATTAACACATTGACCATATGAATGATCTTCATACTGTTCAGATGCAAATACTTAGAGAATTAATATTCAATCCTAAGTCAAAATTCTCACAATTAAACATTGCAGGTATAACCAATGATCACTTCAGCTATCATATTAAGGTATTAATCGAAAAAGGATTAGTTAAAAAAGAAGGAAATAAATACTCATTAACTACAAAAGGAAAAATGTTCTCTACAAAGATGGATACTTCCAATATGACAACTGAAAAACAACCTAAGGTAAGTGTATTAGTTAGACCAATATTGATAAAGGGGAATAAAAAGTACTATGCAATACAGCAAAGACTAAAAGAACCATACTATGGTTACTTTGGTTTTATGTGTGGAAAGGTAAAATGGGGAGAAAAAATACTTGAAGCAGGAGCAAGAGAGTTGGAGGAAGAGATGGGTTTACATGGGGATATGTCACTCGACTTCGAACTACACGAAATGGTATATGACAAAGAAGGGAATATGTTAGAAGACAAATATTTCCATTGTATAACGGTAATAATTAAGGAAGATACATTAGTAATAAAGGATGAAGGTTGTGAAAATAGCTGGATGACAAAGAAACAGTTTATGGAAATAACTCCTAAATATCACAATGAGGTATAAATATTTAATTGGTTTGAGAGTAGAGAGAAGGATAATATTGAACAAACATATTTCATAGAGGGGTTTTAAACAACACCTATTGTTTTGAAATCAATAGACTTCCAGTATATCCAATATATGCAAATACAATCGCTCTAATTGTTTTCCCAATAGTTACCGCTATTAAAAACTTCCACCATTTAATACCTAATGCACCTGCTGCTAAACCTGCTACATCAAACAATGGATTGGGAATTAGAGCTAAAAACAATATTGCCCAAAGACCATACTTTTCAACTTGTAATTCAATCTTTTTGTATACCTTGCTAGATTTAACAATTCCACTTCCGCTATATCCTGCAAGATAGCCAACTAATTCTCCAAGAGATGAAGCAACTCCGACTGTAAGCCCAAGTAGTAAAGGGCTTGAAAATATTCCTCCAAGAAGAATGTTCAATGGCGCAAGCACAGGGACAGGTACTAAGACTGTAGCATTACCAAGGAACATTAAAAGGAATATTCCAATATATCCAAATTGTTCTAAGTTACGTAGCTCTTTACTAAATATTATGATTAATACTGATATAGCTATTGAAGCTAAGAGCATTAAGAGGTGTTTAATACCAAATTTTTCTTGTTTAGGTTCTTCCATTGTCTATTATACTGGTTATTTGTTAGATTCCAATTTTACTGTTAATATTAACTATGAAATTAGCCACAAAACAAGCTAAATCAATATTAACTCCTAGCAAACTCCCAGGTGCAGACTTCGTAGTAAATCCATATTCAGGATGTGCATTTGGATGTGTATATTGTTATGCAGAATTTACTAGAAAGTTCACAGGTCATTTGGATGATGAATGGGGTAAATATGTAGATGCAAAAATAAATACACCAGAGGTATTTGAAAAAGAGATAGCCAATTTAACAAAGAAAGTAATTAAGAAGAATGAATTTAAGACAGGGAATAGACCAGTAATATTTTTTGGATCTGTAACAGACCCATATCAGGGAGTAGAAGCAAAGTATGAATTAACAAAGAAGTGTTTAGAAATAGTTGCGAAGTCAGATATTAAAAATGAGATTGAAATATCATTACTAACTAAATCTCCATTAGTAACTAGAGATATTGAAATACTAAAACAGATACCTAATCTAGAAGTGGGTATGACCATATCATCAATTGATGACAATATTAGTAGAATATTTGAATGCTATGCTCCACCTAGTTCATTGAGAATATTGGCTTTGAAGAAACTTAATGAGGCAGGTATAAAGACATATGCATTTGTAGGACCATTACTTCCACATTTTGTTGCAAATGAAGGGAGCTTAAGGAAGTTGTTTAGAGAGATAAAGGAGTCGGGGACTAAAAAGGTATGGGCAGAACATATAAACCTTACTGGTAGTAAGATGGATAGATTAATAGATTTGGTAGGGGATCAATTAACGGAGGAGGAGCTGAAGCTTTTTAAAGAATCTCAAACAGATGAATACAAGATGAAATTAAGTAATATGATATTGGGTATTGTTAAAGAATTAGGATTGGAGTTGGTTGGAGGGAAGGTGATTGATCATATTAAATTAAGTAAATAATTCATGAAAATCATAAAAGCAGACCAGACCAATTTAGATGTGGTGTATGGAATAATTCACGAATGCTCACTTTGGCTTCAAAAGAAGGGGATGGATCATTGGATGGGTTATTATACCGAGGAATTAATTCGGCACAAATTTGATACTGGGGAGATATTCCTTCTTAAGGAAGAGGGTAAGTTTGTAGGAACTATGTCTGCAAGTAGCCAGGAGCCATATTATTATTCAGAAAATAAAGATGGTGATAACGGTATGCCTATTAATCATACATTGAAATTCACACCTGGGAAAGCCTGGTATGTGTCGGCTTTAGCCGTTTTGCCAGAATTCCAGGGTAGAGGCTTAGCTAAGGGATTGCTTTTGTATATTGAAAATTATGCAAAGGAAAAAGGAATAGAGTTTCTTAGAATGGATGCAAGGGGTGATTATACTGATTTAATAAATATGTATCTGAGATGGGGATTTAAGAAAATTGGGA
Organism: uncultured bacterium; assembly: GCA_903906305.1. Lineage (GTDB taxonomy): Bacteria > Patescibacteriota > Dojkabacteria > SC72 > SC72 > UBA12078. The sequence goes on from CAIVJR010000009.1 coordinate 47,494, forward strand.
GTATGCCAGACCCGGATAGCGAGTATTTCTTAATGGAAAAAAGTATAAAATAGATATTTCAAACAAGGCTTTCAAATTGCACGGGTAGTATGTAAACTAGACATATGGATATTGATATACAAAAACAGCCCACTAATCATATAAAGGATAGAATATTAAGATTCAAACCAATTGCCTTTATTAAAAAGAATCTCCCCATATTCATTGTACTCTTTGTCTTTTTGCTAACTCTCTTAGTTGGAATATGGAATATTAAAAAATATACATTAACTGTTGTACAAGGATTAGATCTCCCTCAAAATGTTACAACCCTCATAGACAAATATATGGAAGAAAAATTAATTGGAAGAAATTACTTCTCTTTTTCTACAACCTCATTTGAAAAAGATATGCTCAAATCAGTACCATATATAAAGGAAGTAAATATTGAAAAAGTAATACCAAATAAATTAGAAGTATTTGTAGATCTATACAGACCCGCAAGTACAGCTTTACTTAGAGACACGGAGTGTTACCTTCTCTCTGGAGAAGGTATTGTTCTGGATACCATATGCAAAGAAGATACTGCTAATTGTTGTAAAAACTATGCCACAGACAATTCACTATATATCTTTACCTCTTCAGATGTAGATAGCTCTCCATTAACAAATGGAAAGCAAGGATTACTCATAATGGAAAGTATCTACAAAGTTGTTAAGGTGGTAAATACATATGGATATGAAATAAAGGAGATAACATTTGTCAGTAATATATTGGAAATCACCACTAAAACAGATCAATCTTTTAAATTCAGTATGTCTGAAGACCTAGACCTACAATTAGAAAGATACATCTCGGTTGCAAATAGGGTGAAAAGTGATAACCTTGAGTTTAAGTCAATAGATTTTCGTTTTGAAAGACCAGTATTAAAAAACTAATTCTTGCTAAAACGAAGATTTTTGATTATATTATTAGAAAGGACTTGTTAAATTGTGGTCTTTTTATATAATTAATTAGTAAAATTAACTCTGCCTTAAAAAACATGGCACGCAAAATAATAACAGCAATAGATTTAGGTTCCTCTAAGGTTACAACAGTAATTTCTTCTGTTGAAGATAATCAAACCCCATCTGTAATCGGAGTATGTTCACATACTAGTAAGGGAATTAAGAAGGGTGTGGTAGTAAATATCGATGATGCAACAAATGCAATATCTGAAAGTGTATTAGCTGCTGAAAGAATGGCAGGTGTTACAGTTTCTGATGTATATGTATCCATAAATGGTGAACAGGTAACAAGCCTTAATAACAAAGGTGTTGTTGCAGTTGCAGGTTCAGAAATTACAATTGATGATACATACAGAGCAATTGAAAATGCTAGAACATTGTCTTTACCAGATAATTTAAATCCAATCCACATAATACCTCGAGAATTTGTAGTAGATAACCAGGGTGGTATTAAATACCCAATCGGAATGAGTGGAGGAAGATTAGAAGTAGAAACACATATAATCACAGCACCTAATTCATATTGGCAGAACATTAGAAAATGTGTAGAACAAGTAGGTTTAAATGTATATGATGTCATATTTGCTGGTTGGGCATCATCTCTTTCTGTTTTAACAGAAACTGAAAAAGAACTAGGTGTAACTATGCTAGATATAGGTTCAGGTACTACAAGTATTACAATATTTGAAGAAGGTTCCATTATCTACAGTAGTTGTATTCCTTTAGGTGGAAACAGTATCACAAGTGATATCGCAATTGGGCTTCAAGTTTCGCTTGAAGAAGCTGAAAAGATCAAGTTGAATATGTCAGATATATTGGATAATAAGGTTGCTGTTGCTAAGGGTAAAGGTATGGATTCTACACCTGCACTCTTGAGAAGAAAAGACGAACCAAAAGAAAAGAAAGTGAAGATGGATGATATTGATTTAAGTGGATATGGAATTGAAAAGCGAATATCAAAAGATATTTTACAAAAAATTGTAGAAGCAAGATGTGAAGAAATATTTGAAATGGCAAAAGAGAATGTTTCGAAATCAGGATATAATATTGGAATGCCTGCAGGAGTTGTTTTAACGGGTGGAACTGGCTTACTAAGGAACATTACAAAAATAATACAAGGAATATTTGGAGTATCTGCAAGAATTGGATATCCATCAGGATTGACAGGTATGACAGAAGAAATATCTGATCCATCATACGCTTGTGTACAAGGTTTGATTAAACATGCAATGGATGATGATGTAGATATTAGTTCTGCAAATGACAAGAAGAAATCAAACGTAAAAGGATTTGTAGGAAAGTTAGGTGAGTGGATGAAATCTTTACTGCCTTAAATAAATTTTAGTGTTTAAGACACAATGTTAGTTACAACCAATGTAGATCCAGTAGCAAAAATTAAGGTAGTAGGAGTAGGTGGTGGTGGTTGTAATGCAATCAACACTATGATTACTGACTATGATATTCCAGGAGTTGATTTCATGGCCTTCAATACAGATGCACAGGCATTAAAGATGTCTCAAGCTCCAGTTACATTACAATTAGGTGAGGAATTAACAAGAGGATTGGGAGTAGGTGGAAATCATGATATGGGAGCACAAGCCGCTGAAGAAAGCCTTGATCAAATACAAGAATTCTTAGAAGGTGCAAACATGGTATTCATTACTGCAGGTATGGGTGGAGGAACAGGTACGGGTGCAGCACCAATAATTGCAGGTGTTGCTAAGAATATGGGTGCATTAACTGTAGCTGTTGTGACCAAACCATTTGAATTTGAAGGTAACAAAAGAAGAGAAATAGCCGAAGAAGGCATTGCTGCTTTGAAAGACAAGGTTGATACGTTGATTGTTGTGCCTAATCAAAGATTACTAGAAATCGTTGACGAAAGTGAAAAGCTATCGTTCATTGATGCAATGAAAAAGGTTGATTCAGTATTGGCAGAAGGTGTAAACAGTATATCAAACTTGATTAGCGAAACTGGATATATTAATGCAGACTTCAATGATGCGAAATCTGTAATGCAGAACGCAGGTACTGCCCTTATGGGTATTGGAAGAGCAAGTGGTGAGAATAGGGCAGAGAATGCAGCAAGAGCAGCTACAAACAGCCCACTCCTTGATATGTCCATTGAAGGCGCAACTGGAGTTCTTTACAATATTGTTGGGTCTGATTTAACCCTTACTGAAATTAGCCAGGTATCTGAGTTAATCAAGGAAGCTGTAGATCCATCTGCAAATATCAAATTTGGAGCTCAAATCGATCCAAGTGCTGGGGATGTACTAACTATTACAATTGTTGCAACAGGCTTTGATGAAAACAAACAAGTATTCACTAAAAAACAGAAGGGTGTTGATGAGAATGTAAGAACATTTGGATTCAAACCTAGAGCTGAGGAAGTAAAACCAGAGCCAGAAATTGATACTGAGGAAGATGATGTATTAGAATCCTTTGAGAAAGCAGATCTTCAGGAAGAGGATGAGCAAGAGAAGTCAATACCTTCATTGCCAAAGAATAATTATGAAGATGGTGATGATCCTTTGGATATCCCAACCTTCATGAGAAGAAACAAAAAATAGGCATTGTGTTAGAATTTGTTATCTATGAATTCCCTATTAAACAAATCAAGGACATTTCTATCGATTGATTGGAAAATTCTATTCCCAACAATTTTACTATCCATATTAGGTTTGATAACTGTTCTTTCGACCACTATTTTACCCGAAGGGGGGTATGGTGATTTAGGAATTGTTTGGAAACAGGTAATCTCCCTAGGTATTGGCTTTATTCTTTTCTTCATTATATCCATCATAGATCTGTCATATCTAAAGTATTGGCAAGTTATGTTAGTTATATGGATAGCCACAGTATTCCTGTTGGCTTTAACGCTAATAATTGGACCAGAAATAAATGGAGTTAGGAGATGGCTTTACATTGGTGGAACTCAAATACAGCCATCTGAAATAGCAAAATTCGCAGTCATAGTTATAACCGCAGGAATATTCTCCATGCGAGGCAAATTAAATGAACTAGTACTTTTTGCAATTACCTTTCTCTCTACCGTTGCCTTCTTCATTCTCATATATCTTGAACCAGGAGGAAGTATGTCTCTCCTGACATTAGCAATCTGGTTCCTTATGACTTTCTTAGCATTGAGTAACCCACTTAGAAATACATTATTAATATTTATAATAGCTAGTGTATCAGGGGGATTCTTGATTGCTGCAGTAACAGGCAATTGGATATGGTATCTAACAATTATACTTGGTATTGTACTCACTATATTTATTTTATACTCAAAGACTAATTGGAAATCATTGGCGGTAGGAGGATTAGCATTAGGTTTTGTATTAGGAATTTTCTTTACAATATCTTGGGATACAATACTCCATGACTATCAAAAAAATCGAATCATTGCATTTATTAATCCTACAGAACAAACAGTTCTAGAGGATGAAGGATTCAACGTTAATCAGTCAAAGATTGCAATTGGATCAGGGCAATTACTAGGTAAAGGCTTCGGTAATGGAACTCAAAGTAAGAGAAATTTCCTACCAGAGCATCAGACAGACTTCATATTTGCTTCTTTTGCAGAAGAATTTGGGCTAGTAGGGAGTGTGTTTGTATTGGGATTATATGGATTTTTAATCGTATATTGTTTTGTAGTTGCTATTAATGTCATACAGAATCCGTTGCACTCACTAATATGCATAGGGGTGGGGATTAAACTCCTCTTGGAGGTATTTATAAACTTAGGTACAAATATGGGGACTATACCGGCTACAGGTATCCCACTGCCACTGATGAGTGCAGGAGGGACTATAACCATAATGACATTGGTATGTTTAGGATTGGTTCAAAACATTGCAGTGAGACATAAGCAGGGGAATAGAGACAAGAGCGGAGAGATCTTGGATGTGTATGAAGATTAATATCTAATATTCTCTCCTATTTATTGACATTTTAACCATATTCCATTAAAATCCTTACTCATGACAGAAACAAAGAAAGAAACCAAAACAATAGAAAAAGCAGTAGAAAACAAGTTCGCAGTAATCAAAATTGCTGGAACTCAGTTAAAAGTATCTGAAGGACAGGAATTTGAAGTAAGAAAAATTGAAGGTAAAAAAGGTGATGTAATCGAAATAACAGACGTTCTTCTAATCTCTGATGGTGATAAAGTAACACTTGGGACCCCAATAATAGAGGGTGCTAAAGTAGTATTAGAAATCACTTCTCAGAAAAAAGGAGAAAAGGTTAACGGCTTCAAGTTTAGTGCAAAATCTAGAAATAGAACACACTTTGGAGCAAGACAGTTAATCACAAAGGTTCTCGTTAAGAAGATATAACTATAATGTCCAAACAATATTTTTTCGAGGCAGGAAGTTTCCAAGATCTCTCATACACCGAGCTAGTTTCAGTTTTCAACCTCTATGGCGTTAGCAAAGACCGTATTCAAAGATTCACAGACAAAGTATTCATAGTTAGAGATAACGAAGTATCCGAGGAAATTGTAAAAAAGATTTACAACAGACTAGGTGGATTCGTTAGATATGGATATCTCTTAGATCAGGTAGATACTTTCTTAGCAGAATATATAGCTAAAGAAACCAAAGTAACATTTGGAGTAAGTGTATTAGGTAATAGTCATTCAAAAGATCATGTCTTTTTAAGAAAACTTTCAAACGAATTGAAGGATGAGTTAAAAAGAAATGATATATCTTCAAGATTCATTAGACCTTTAAGTGGTGAAACAGAACTCAATGCAGCACAGGTATTGAAAAATGAAATAGTAGAGAAAGGCTTTGAGTTATGTATCATCAAAAGTGAAAATGCTGAAATATATGGCTGTACAATGGGTGTACAAGATATCGAAGGTTTTGCAATGCGAGACTATGATAGACCACACACTGACGTAAAGATGGGTACATTACCACCAAAGTTAGCAAGAATGATGATTAATCTGGCTGGACTTAAAGAAGGTATAATCTGGGATCCATTCTGTGGATCAGGAACTATACCAATGGAAGCTGCAGTATTAGGATTTGATATATTAGGGTCTGATATTGATGAAAATGCACTAGAATATACCGAAAAGAATATTGAATGGGCATCAGACAAAGGACTAATCGGAATTATTAAATATGATATCTTCCATTTAGATGTAAAAGAACCAGATAACCGAACATTAGCAAAATTAAGAAAAACACCAATATCAGCCGTAGTTTGCGAACCATTCATGGGTCCACCTCAAAGAAGTGTACTTTTTTCTGGTAAGGCAGAACTATTTTTGAAACGTGTAGAAGAGCTTTACAAAGGCCTTTTTGATATATTACATGAAGTAACTCACGAAGGATTTGTCGTCGTTATGATTATCCCTTCTTACAAAACATCATGGGGTTGGAAAACAATTGGAGTAAGAGATATCGTTGGAAAGCGATGGGAAGTATTAAATACCGAACTTTCTGGTGGTAGGGACTTGAAGTGGAGCCGTAAAAATAGTATTATCACTAGGAACATTTTCATATTACGCAGAAAATAACTGAGTAATATATATATTAATTGTTAAGATAGCACAATGTCACATGTCGTAGGTGCAGCAAGCACATCAAACAATGGCCATGTAGCAGGTAAAAGATTAGGTGTTAAGAAATTTGCTGGAGAGGCTGTAAGAGACGGAAATATTATTGTTAAACAAAAAGGTTCTGTATACCATCCAGGTAAGAACGCTTACATGTCTAAAGACTACTCCATACACGCTAATATAGATGGCTTTGTACAGTTTAGAAGAATGACTGGCTTCAAAAGAGGACAGTACTTCATAGATATTGTAGAATCACTCTAATGGCTAAATCCAAGTTCGTACAGATTGAGAGTAAAAATGCTCTACTTGAGTTATTAAAAGAGGGTAGGGATTTTGAAAGATTGTATGTAGCAACAAGCGCCTTTAAAGATCCAATCACAAAAGAAATTGTAGAAGTAGCAGCAGCTAGAAAAATCCCAATGTTAAGAGTTTCAAAGAAAATCATTAACAGACGTCTTCGAACTTCCACATCTGAAAGTGTAATTGGTTATATGTATTCTCAGAATAACTGGGAATTAGAGGAACTATTAAATCACTTAACCGCAGATGGTAACAAACAACCATTCTTCCTTATTCTTGATGAGTTAAAATATACCCAAAACATTGCAGCTATAATGAGATCAGCATTCGCAGCAGGTGTTAATGGCATTATTGTAAATCCTCAGGAAAAAGGTTTGGTTACTAACGAAACTATTAGAATATCCGAAGGCGCAGCAGAAAGAATCCCATTAGTAGAAATGAGCCTCTTTGCAGCTATAAAGATCCTTAAGGACAATGATGTAAAGGTTGTTGGTGTAAATATGCAAGGTGAACATTATTTTGATGTAGATCTTAGAGGTCCAGTGGCATTAGTACTTGGTGCTGAGGATACAGGAATATCAAATGGTATTTTAGAGAGATGTGATGTATTAGCATCAATTCCAATGAGAGAAGGTATTGGTTCTTTGAATGTAAGTGCAACTGGTGCAGTTATGGTATATGAGAAGCTTAGGCAGGAACTTAAAGGTTTCTAAATCAATTTCCCCATTAAGTCATTTAATTCCTCTAGTGAGTTGTATCTAATTACAACCTTTCCACCTTTTGTCATCTTGGTTATATGTGCTGTATATCCTAATTTTTGACTTAACTGTGTAGAGAATTTGTCTGTTGTTGGATCTGTTTTTTTCCAACTTCTGGTTGTTGAACCTTTGCCGTAGTTAATCTTTCTAACTAAAGCTTCGGTTTCTCTAACACTCATACCTCTTTTTATGACAAGATCTGCAGCTGCTATTAATGATACTCTATCCTTAATACCAAGCAACGCTCTTGCATGTCCTTCACTTAATTTTTCGTTCAAAACTTCTTCTTTAACCTCATCTGGAATATTTAGTAACCTTATCTTGTTAGTTATTGCAACTCTACTTAATCCCATCTTCTTAGCAATGATATCTTGGGATATACCAAATTCATCTTGCATCTGTTTAAAGGCATAGGCTTCCTCCAGTGGATTTAAGTCTTTTCTTTGAACATTCTCAATGATTGCTAACTCAAGCATTTCTTGAGGAGAAGAATCTTTTAGAAGTACAGGTACAGTCTTCATTCCAGCTAATTGTGAAGCTCTAAGTCTTCTTTCTCCTGCAATAAGGAAATATCTGTCTGAATTCTTGTCCTTAGTTATGATTAATGGTTGTATGACTCCATGTTCTCTGATTGAATCCGCTATCTCTATCAACTCCTCAGGATCAATGTGCATTCTAGGTTGATATGGATTTGGCTGTATATTGTTAATATCAAAGTTTTCAACAAACGAGTTGTTGGTATTTGCCATTTCATTGGAATTGATTAATGCTGCTAATCCTCTTCCTAATCCTTGTTCGTTCATTTTAGTAAATATATATTAATTTAATACTTAAAACCTTGCTATGAACTCCTGGGCTAATTTCTTGTAAGCCAGAGCTCCTGTGGATTTGTCGTCGTACTGGAATATGGTTTTACCATGGGATGGTGCTTCTGAAAGTCTAACATTTCGAGGTACTATGGATTTAAAGGCTGTATCTTTGAAGAAACTTAATACATCGTTAACTACACTTTCTGAAAGTTTGGTTCTACTGTCGTACATGGTCAATATGACGCCTCCAATTGTAAGATTGGGGTTTATACCTTTTATGAGCTTTGTTGTCTCTAAGAGCAACCCTAGCCCCTCTAGTGCGAAGTATTCACACTGTATGGGAATGAGAAGTTTGTCACATGCACTTAATGCATTGATTGTGAGTAATCCTAGTGAAGGAGGACAGTCAATGATGACATAGTCAAAGTCATCGACTAGTGTAGAAAGTGCTTTCTTAAGCAACGTTTCTCTTGAGAGCATATTCACCATTTCTATTTCTGCCCCTGCAAGACTTAAGTGTGATGGTACCAAGAAAAGGTTAGGAGTAGAGGTAGATACAAATACAGTTGAAATTGGTACTTTGTTGACTAATACATCATATATATTTTTGTATGGTGGTTGGTCAGTAGATGTCCAGTTTGTTTTATCAAATTGTTGTGTAAATCCCAATCCTGATGAGAGGTTGGCTTGTGGATCTAAATCAATGAGAAGTACTTTCTTCTTCTTGAGTGCAAGACTTGCTCCAAGATTCATTGCAGTAGTTGTTTTACCAACTCCTCCTTTTTGATTAGCTATAACGAATGTTTTCATATGCTTCTTCTAATTTATCATGTTTCACACTCGCGGTCTAGAGGTTTGTATATGTTTGATGTTGAGCAATTCTGAAGTTGCTAAAAGGGAAGTACACTATCCATGCTTTCCCCTTTATATTTGCTTTTTCAATTGGTCCAAATGATCTTGAATCTGAGCTGTGTTGTCGATTATCTCCACAGGCAAAGTACTTTCCTTCAGGTACGGTTATGGTTTCTCCTTCATGGAGATATTCTCCACCATTGGAATATACTGATGCATCCAAATATCCAGACTCATCTAATTCTGTTCCGTTCACGTATATATGTCCATCTTTAAGCATTACTTGATCTCCAGGTAAGCCAATTATTCTTTTGATGAAGTCTTGGGTATCTGAATATTTAAATATGATTACATCCCCTCGTTTTGGTTCTGAAAATTTGTATACCATCTTGTTGGCCATTAAGTATTCTCCATCTTTGTATGTTGGATACATAGAGCTTCCAATGACTTCATGGGGGGTCATTATGAAGAGGTAGAGTACAATGGAGATTACTAATGCAACGACTATTGTTTCTAGAAATGAGAGTAGGAATTGTCCTATGGATGTAAATGCTCCAGCTATTTTCTCTGTTCCAGTTACTTTTTGTTCTTCTGTTTCGTACATTATATGGCAGATATACAATTTAATGTGTAGACTCTGAAATTGTACAATTTTTAGGGAGGTTTGACAAAGATTCTAATGAATATATTAAAATCTTGAAATGAGGAAGTACCGCTACGGGGGATCGAACCCCGGTTTACAGGATGAAAACCTGTTGTCCTAGACCACTAGACGATAGCGGCATAATTAACCAATATGGATTCTAACAAAATAATCTGTGTTTGTGAAGTAAGAAAGGCTTTACTTAGAATGTTGTCTTTCCTTCTCTAACTGTCTTAAGAGCTGTTGTTCTTCTGCAAATGTAGCTCTTTGATATTGGTTAAGTTCTTTGTCGAATACATATCGTCTTTTACATTTACACTCCACCATGAATCTGTTGTTTGAAAGATTCCCTAATCTTTTTGCATTCTCTAATGAATTAGTACAACCTACACAAAGCTTTCTTTCGAGCAAGACTGATTGAAAAGGTCTAATGATGAACTTGAACATGTGTTGTTAGTAATAAATAAGTGCCGGGGACAGGAGTTGAACCTGCAAGGGATATTACTCCCACCTGCTCCTAAGGCAGGCGCGTCTGCCAATTTCGCCACCTCGGCATATATACTTACAAGGGATATTCTACTAAAGATGTTAACTTTCTTCAATGTCACCAAATACTTTGCCATATACTTTCACAAATCCAGCTTCTTTGTGTTTAGCATTTCTCAAAACCTCTTCTTGTGTTAATGACTCCTGGGGGACATCTTCTCTAAGTTCATCAAACTTAACATGAGCTTTCATAGGTTGAACACCATCAGTATTAACATCTTTAAGAAGAGTAACAGATTCAAGGATTGTTTCCATCTGTGGTGTAAACTTCTCTAACTCTTCAGGTGTAAGAGTAATTCTAGAAAGTTCTGCTGTATGTTTAACGTCTATTTTCATTTCAGTAATTCTATTAATATATTCTTAACATCATTAGGGTTAGATGCACCCTTAGTAGCCTGCATAACCTGACCAACTAAGAAACCCATTGTAGCTTCCTTACCACCTTTGTAATCTGATACAGCCTTAGGATTGTTGTCTAATACCTGCTTTACAATATCTTGTATATTCCCGGCATTGTCCGAAGCACTCTTTTCAAACATATCTAATTCATCAGAAATATCTTTGTTGTTTGAAATACAATCTTTTAACATTTCCTCAGCCTTGCCTTTAGTAATCTTTCCTTCTTTAAACTTCATAATTAACAATGAAAGATCATTCATATCTATTTCTTTGTCTCCTTCTAATGCAAATACTGTACCCATTAACCAGTTAGCTGCTTCCTGTGCAGCAATCTTAGCTTCTAATTTTTCAAAGAGTAGGGTTTGTAATTTTTCAAAGTAGGAAGCATCTTTTCTAGAAGCAGATATTACTTCTGCAGCATACTGAGAAATACCCCAATCATTCATATATCTAGTTATCTTCTCATGCGGTAATTCCACTAATTCAGATTTAATTCTTTCAATATCATCATTAGAAACTTCAATAACTGGGATATCAGGTTCAGGCATATATCGGTAGTCATCTGCAGTTTCCTTAGATCTTTGGAATTCTGTTATATTCTTGTTTGCGTTCCAACCTCTGGTTTGCTGTATTGGTTTCCTACCTTCTCCAAGTTCTTTGGTTAATCTTTCTACTTCAAATTCAATGGCTTTTTCAACGGCCGTAATGGAACCAATATTCTTAACTTCTACCTTTGGATTTAATTCGTAGTCTCCAATTGGTAATATCTTTCCATCTTTCTCTTCCCATCGACCTTTCTCTTGTATGGAAATATTTGGTTCACATCTCATTTGACCCTTTTCCATATCTGCGTCAGAGATATTCAAATATCTAGCTATCTGTCTTATCTGTGTTGCAAAATCTTTCGCATCCTTAGCTGTTCTAATACATGGTTTTGTAACAATTTCGATTAGTGGAACTCCTGATTTGTTGTAGTCAATTAAGGAATAGTCGCTTTCTGATGTTGAGGTGTGATGTGTTGATTTCGCGACATCTTCTTCCTGGTGTATTCTTTCAATCTTTACTTCAAAACCATTTGGCAATGTAACTGATCCATCTGAACAGATTGGATTTTTGTACTGACTAATCTGATATCCTTTTGGTAAATCGGGGTAGAAGTAGTGTTTTCGGTCAAAGTAAATTTCATTAGCAATGGTGCAGTCGGTAGCCAATCCCATTAACATACATAACTCGATAGCTCTTTTGTTTGGAACTGGTAATGCACCAGGTAATCCCATACATACTGGGCATACATGTGAGTTTGGTTCTTTCTGGAAGTATCCAGTAGGGCATGTGCAAAACATTTTTGAATTGGTTTTGGTCTGGACATGTATTTCTAGACCAATTATTGTGTCATATTCCATAGTCAGTAATGTTACCAGCTTTATGCTATTTCATCAAGGAAAACATCTCCTTCTGATGATTCTTTTGCTGAGATGTAATATGTTCCTCTTCCTTGTCCTTTGGCTTTGATATATCCCTTTTCCACCATGTCCTGAAGGTCTCTGTATGAGGTCATGAATGATATCCCCATCATCTTAGTATATTTGTTCCTTGCTACCTTAAAGTTTACTGCAAGGTAATCCAACAGTTTTATCTGTCTTGGATTGAGTAATACCTCTATAGCTCCTTGGTTTCTTACCTTTTTGATATGTGTTTCTTTGTATTCCTTTGAGACTTCAATTGCACAGTATGACATTGCATACAGGAATGCTTCCAAGAACATTGTCAGATCGTGTTTACCTTTGGAGAGTTTGAATGCTGATGTTAGATCTTCACCAATGTATTCTAATGCTTTGGCATATGGGAATATGTTGTCTGGGTTGTAACCATAGTTCTTTGCCAATATTTCTAATGTTAGGATTGCGGTCATCTGATTTCCTGCTAGGAATGGTGCTTTGTCTATGAACTCGTAGAGTAATATCCCCAGCTTTATGAGGAAGTGGTTGTGATCTTTTCCATTTTTAACCCATTCAAATACGTCATTGAAGTAGTCATGTGGATCTACATTTGGGTAGAAGTCTCTGAATTTGTACCATGTGTCATATATTTCGTTTGGTTTTTCACTAAATCCTCTTAGTTTGGCTAAATCCCAATCATCAGCAATATTCTTCATCAATATCTTGTTGATGTGTGTACTTAACTCTATGGATGGTTTTAATGCGTTAGTTAATCCATATGAGTTTATGAAGTCTTTTACGTTTCTGAAGTTTGTGAATATTTTAAGATTTTTTCTTTGTGATGGTTGTTCTTGTCCTCTTTGTATTTGTAATGCTTTGTTGTAACCTACTGGATATCCAATTATCTCTCCAAGTTTTTCTGTGTCTTCTGCATCATATTTCTCATGTAGTACTGATTTGTATTTTTCTGGTAATGGGTAGTGATTTATATCTGCTACAGCTAACTCATATTTGATGAGGTAATTGAGTATGAGGCTTGTTATTGTGTATTGTGGTGTTTTCATTTGTTTATATATATTTAACAAGCTAATGGGTGGCCTCGAACCACCGACCTTTCCCTTACGAAGGGATTGCTCTACCAACTGAGCTACATCAGCTTAATGTAACGATATTGTAACAAAGAGGGGGAGGGAAAACAAATTGAAAAGTGACTATAGGGTTGGTATAATCTTAACGGATTAAAAGCCGTGGGCTTTTAGCAAAATTGTTCTTTAGAAGGGAGCGGGAATGGAAGAAATTCGCAAGACGATTAAAATTGCTTCGCCTGTTACAGGGCAACAAATTCTTGAAGCAATTGAAAATATTGCTAAAAGAAAACTGGCAACATTGATCAAGCGCAAAACGATTCTCATAGACGAAAAACAGGGCTATACTGTTGGTCTTGAATTTTTGCCTGCAGATTATGTGATGTGGCTTGTGATTGGGCATGGTCCCGTTGCGGATCGAACTTTGTTTCTGGAGGAATCATATTCTAAACTTTTTCTGCGTACGGAAAAGAACTTAGAATACAGACCATCGGATGAAGTCTATCAGCAACGATTTGGGATTGCTCAGGAATCAATCCAGGGCTTAATGACCAAATTTGTTGGAGAATTGGAGAAACTTCTTCTTCCAAAACCCTAAAGAACAAAACGGCCTGCTGGCACAACCAAGTGCCAGTGGCCGTTTTTTCTTATACCTACTTCCCTAACTTCTTCATAATATCGTTGTTAAGTTTGTTCTTCCAAGACTCAGTAGCATGGAAAAGCTCATCACAAAATGCAGCAACATCCTTACCCGTAACATCAAGTACATTCTTGTTGTTCTTAACACCCTCTTCGAATAGTCCAAGAAGATCTTCTAAGGTACTAAAGTCTCCCATATCATTCTCTGCTTCAAATCTCCATAGATTCCACATATAGTTTTTAATTTCTTCATATACTATTTGGTAGTCCTTAGGCATTGCTTTAGCCCTTACCTCTAATTTCTTCCATTCCTTTTTCTGTTCCCAACCGGTTATCTTTATTAAAAAGTTTTTCATTATGTTATTTCTTTAATTTATTTATTTTTGATTCTACAAAGTTCCATCTATCCCAGAAGAGTTGTAATTGAATACGTCCAGCATCATTAAGGCTGTAAAACTTTCTTGCTGGTCCCATATCTGATGGTCTTTTGGTTATATCTACTAAATTATTTTTTTCTAACCTAAGTAAAATGGTATATACAGTTCCTTCAACTACATCTGTAAAACCAAGTTCATTTAGTTTGTTGGTTATTTCATATCCATAGGTTTCTCCTTGGCTTATGATTTTTAATACACAGCCTTCGAGTACACCTTTTAGCATTTCTGTTAAGTTTTCCGTAATATTCCTCCGTTTAAATTTAGTACTTCGTAATACGTATTACAGGTATATAGTAGTACGTAGTAGCGAGAATGTCAAGAAGATGAAAATGGGGGGATAACTTTATAGGGATTTTGTATTTGTTACCGTCCTTGTGGTTTGTTTAAGCTTTCGCTTATTAACCACAAGGACACTTGCTGAACTCAACTAATTTCTAGTATCAGATTTTGGACGAAATGCATGCGGAATTGCTTCATTAACAAAAAGGAATCTTTTGGGTTTTCGGCAGGCTAAGGCGCTTTTTTGTTTGGAATTATCGGGATTCGTAATGCTTTTTACTTTGAATGAACCTGTATCGTATTCAACCTTTCTGGCGTAGCAAGAGGTTTTATTTGGATCTCTATATAAAATATATACCTTTTTATCTTCGTACATGATCCATAAAAATCCTGAAACTCCAGAGTCTTCAATCTTTGGGAGGTTGTTTAATAACCGTTCTTTTTCTTCATACTTTATTAACCAACCTTCCGTTACTTGTCCGCCTTGGTCATTAACTATTGCTAATTCACTTCGGAAAAGAACAACACTATCAAATTTTCCTGGAACTCGGATTGGTTTTGTTTTTTCTCGAATCAATGCCGCAACTAGTTTTGGATACTTGAGTGCATGGCCAATATGAGGTTGTTCTGATCCATGGTCAAACTTGTTCTCGCGAATATAAAACAAAGCTTTTGCTGTTTTAAAACGGGGATTGTAATTTTTGAGGATTACAAAACAATTTGCGCTGAAAATAAGAATCTTACCTTTAGGGTCGTTTTCAACGGTTGCCATCCCATCTACAGAGGGGAAGTATGAATCTGTTAAAATCAGCTCCTCTCCTCCTCCAATCTCGTACAAAATGATTGATGAATCGAATCTATCTTTCTGTATCAGTCTCATATGAAGCTCCTTTTGCTTAGTACTCACTCATTGTTTTGCTATGAATGGCTATATACTAACTAATATATATAATTAGCATAGGGCCATCCACAGCTACTAGAAATTGTTAAAGATCTTAAGCTATTAAAAATATATAGATATTACGAAATAGCTATTCAGCATAAGGATTATATCACCGTAAGAAGGAAATAACTATGGGGTGTGGAGCGAGAGACGAGATTCGAACTCGCGACATTCTCCTTGGGAAGGAGACATTCTACCAACTGAATTACTCTCGCATAATATTGTTATTCTACAAATAAAAAGGGACTATTTCTAGTCCCTTTCTTAAATCAATATTAATCTATTGGTTATTTAGACCACTCAGTCTTAACAATGTCCCAATCACCTCTTAATTGATTACCTAATTTCTTAGCAGCTTCTGCAGTTACAGTACCATCCTTTTTAATCTCTTCTACAACCTCTGTTACCAATCCCATATACTTAGATTCATCAATCTTAGAACCGGCTTTCTTAAGTGCATCTAACTTTTTTTCTAACATCTTCTTTGTAGCTTCATACATATCTACAGCTTTCTCTGTATATTCCTTAGCTAGTTTCTTTAAATCTTCCTGTGTTTCTTTACCAGATTTGGGTGCTAAAAGAATACCGGCTGCAGCTCCAGCTATAGCTCCAATGAATAGTCCCTTAAAAAATGAAAATGTTTTTCCTTCGTCCATGATAGTTACAAAGTAAAATTATATATATCTCCATATTAGCCCAAGGAGGAAAAAATATCTACTTTTTCTGTTTAGTCATTTTAACAATGAGGTATGCAATGACTAAAAGTAACAAAGGGGTTACAACTGCTACTAAGATTGTTCCAAAAGAGATTGTGTTCATGGATATATGGTAACATAATGGATATGGTATATCCAACATTAGATTTAGAAAAGAAACTTTGGAAAAAAGGTTTTAAAATTGTAGTAGGTATTGATGAGGCAGGAAGAGGACCCTTAGCTGGTCCTGTGGTTGCTGGTTGTGTATGTGTTACTTCTAAAGATCAGGTTGTAGAGATTGTTAGGGATAGTAAGAAGATGACCGAGAGGCAGAGGAATGAAGCATTTGATCTCATTATTCAAAAATCTCAAGGATATGGTGTAGGTATAGTTGATGCAAAGCGCATAGACAAGGTTGGAATTAGACAGGCTGTGTTAGAAGCTATGACTAAGGCTGTGGAAGAGACTGAGAAGATGTTAAAACAGAGAGCTGAATATATTATTGCGGATGGGGGGATCATGTTAATTGATGGGTACAAGATGGAGAGCATAAACAAGGGGGATTTAAATCACTATTCCATAGCTGCAGGATCTGTATTAGCTAAGGTTACTAGAGACAGGATTATGAATCAGTATGCTAATCAATTTCCTAAATATGGGTTTGAGAAACATGTGGGATACGGTACTAAATTACATATGGATATGATTAAGAAATATGGGGCGTGTGAGATACATAGGATGAGTTTTGCCCCGTTTAACAGTAAACCTATTGACTAGTATTATGGGACGAGATAATATTTAGTATCCTTATTTTATAAATAACTTTTATGAAACAAAATGACCCACAAGAGTCAGAGGTTTTTTCAGTAGAAGGTATTAAAGACCAAATATTTGATTGTATATTAACTTGTGAGGTAGATGCATCATATTCTCATGACGGAAGTGATGATCTAGGTCGTTGGAGTGAAGTAAACAAAGTAATTGCAAATAGTTTGCACGAAATGAAAGCTATACCAAGTGAAAATGATATTTTGCCCGAAAGATCTCAATTGGTAGTTTGTAGATATGAAGAAGAAAATCCAATGTGGGGAGGGATATTTTTTACAAGTAAAAGACATAAAAAAAATCTATTAGATGCTCTTCCAAATAGCTCTAGAGAGAAGTGTTCTGATAGACCATATTTTGGAGTTGTTGCTTTTAAAGATGGGGTTGTACTCTTTTGTAGGTCATATGGAGGAGAAATGATAACTCCATCATTTGTACAAATAGAAGAGATAAACAAAAAACAGTTGAAATTTGTTAATACATTGATTAATGCTTGGCTTGAATAAAAGCTTGTAAATATCGTATAAGCAATATATAATTCTTCCTATTCATGTATTTATATACATGGGCCGCTAGCTCATCCGGTTAGAGCAACTGCCTTTTAAGCAGTAGGTGCTGGGTCCGAGTCCCAGGCGGCTCATTTTTCACTCTCTAGACTTATCCACATCCTTAACATATAATAATGTATTAATCTAACCCATATACCAATGATATCTAAGGTAGGGTTCGGAAGTAACGATATTAAATCTCAAACCGCCCAAACAGATCTGTATTCTAAAGAGCTCATATTTCAAGGAGCACTCAGATTCTTTTTGCATATTCCCAAAGATATAGACAAAAAAGCATTCAAGATAGCTAAAGATATACTTACAGAAATAGAAATATGGGAATTAGGATATGGGAATAAGAATTTTTCAAAGTTAAAAAACAATTCAATACTAGTAGGATATTTAGCATACAAATTTGGTGAACTCATAGGGCTGGATAAAAAGGAACTTTCAAATGTATATATTGCGGGTTTAGTACAGGACATAGGTAAGATATATATGTGTGATGGGAATAAAGCATTGGCATATGAATATATAACCTCACCATTAAAAAAAGGAGAAAAAGGATTTGATGAAATTGCTAAAGCATTAAAAAAATATCCATCGAAGACTAGAGAATATTTAGAAAAGAAAACTAAGCTAAACGGATATATTGTAGATTCAGCAACTAACTACCATGCAATATACAGTAATCTTTTTAAAGAAGGCTATCCCGATACTGACAAAGAAATATCTCAATTAGATACGGTACTTTGGTTTGCAGATAGTTTAAGTGCTATTTCCTTTAGCAGTATTAATCAATTACAAAGAAACTACAGTAAGGATAGATACATATCTTTGATTGAAGGATTTGAATTACTTAGAGAACAAACCGAAGAAAAGATTCCAAAGTTTTGGGGTAAAGCATCAAGTACTACTCTCATGAGTTTAGTATTCACCATGATTATGGGTATGGTATCTACTTCTAAACTTCACGCCGCAAACTATACCTCTCAGGAGGTCATAGCCTTAGCTAATGAAGACAGAGCAACATTGGGATTAGAACCATTAAATGCAGATGAGAAGCTTACCCAGGCGGCTCTAGACAAGGCAAGAGATATGCTGGAAAAGGGATACTGGGATCACTATGGTCCTAATGGTGAGACCCCATGGCAATTCATTAAGGGCAAAGGCTATGAATACAAAATAGCGGGGGAGAATCTAGCAAAGGGATATACTGATGCAAAGAAAATGAATCAAGCATGGTTGAATAGTACAACTCACAGGGAGAATATTCTTAAACCCGAGTTCAACGAGATTGGTGTTGCTGTCGTAGATGGTACATTAGAAGGTCAGGATGTTACATTGGTTGTGCAGATGTTTGCTAAGGAAAAGGAAGAAACAAAAGTAGAGAGTACCAACAATGAGAGTTCAAATTTCCAGAGGAAAACAGAAGAGGGTATGTTGTTGAGTTTTAAGGATATATTGGAAAGGATAAGAGAACTTTTGAAGAGTTAAAGATTCAATACTACTCTTCCCACCTCATCTTCAACACCTTGTCCAAGATGTAATAGGGTTTGTTCATCAAAATGTTTTCCTATGAACTGTATACCCGTAGGCATACCATTAGACAATCCAGAAGGAACTGTTAATCCTGGTAAACCGACTTCAGAACTACCCTCAGCTAATACATCCGCTATTTCTCCAAACAATGGATTATCTGCATCCTTGTCTCTTAATGCAACCGATGGAGTAGTAGGAGCTACAATAGCATCGTATTTACCTAATACATTTTCCAAATCTTCTCGTATTAACTGCCTAACCTGTTCTGATTTTCTAAAATATTCATCTGCATATCCTGCTGAGAGTGAAAATGTCCCCGTCATTATTCTTCTCTTAGCTTCCTCTCCAAATCCTTCACCTCTGGTAGATTCATAGAATATCTTTACATTCTCATTCTTACTACCTTCTAAACCATATCTAGTACCATCATATCTAGCTAAGTTTGAGGATACTTCGCTCCTACAAGTAATGGTATACACGGCTATACCATACTTGGGATCCATAATGTTTACCTCTTCCACTATGGCACCTAAACTTCTTAATATATTTACTGAATTTTCAAAATTCTTTCGAACACCTTCTTCAATATCTAGTTCTAAATATTCCTTAGGTAATGCTAATCTCATCCCCTTTATCTTGTTTACATCTAATTGTGCTAAATAGTCCTGTATTGGAAGTTTTGAAGATGTAAAATCATGTGGGTCATATCCTGCAATTATACCTAACATATATGCAGCATCTTTAACCGTCTTAACTATTGGTCCTGGGCAATCTAAAGATGATCCCATTGCTAATACTCCATACCTTGGTACTCTTCCATATGTTGGTTTAAGTCCAACAGTTCCACACCATGAGGATGGTAATCTAATGGAGCCTGCAGTTTCAGTGCCTAGAGAGCCTGTACACATGTCTGCAGCAATTGCAGCAGCCGAACCTCCACTTGATCCTCCTGGTAGTGTTTCTTTGTTCCAAGGGTTTCTAGTAGGTCCGTAGTATGATGTAATTGTGGATGATCCATGACAGAACTGATCGAGGTTGGTTTTACCTAAGATTATAGCTTCTTCATTTAGTATTCTTTTAGTTACTGTTGATTCATATACTGGGGTGTATCCATCTAGTATGTGCGATGCAGCTGTGGTTGGTATATTCTTTGTTGAGAAGATATCTTTAACTGCAATTGGTATCCCTGCAAGTTTTTTGTCTTTTAATGTATCAAAGTTGTTGTCAAAATTAGATGCTTTCTTTAGGGCATTTTCGGCATCTACAGTTATGTATGCATTGAGTTCTTTGTCTAACTTACCGATTCTTTGGAGGTAGTAATTAGTTACTTCTGTAGCTGAGATGTTCTTTGAAAGTAGTTTTTCTCTGAGTTCTGTAATGCTAAGATTTTCCACCAGTTGTGTTAAGAATATATTAATTACTATGCAATTCTATCAAAGAATCCACAAAATGAGAATGGATATGGTTGCAGATACTAATGTTCCTATGATGGTTTGCATAACGGTATGCTTTTTCAATATAACCCTAGAGGCTGCAATGAGTGGTGTGAAAAGGAATATTAGTGGTAGGAAGGTTGCATATGGGAAGAGGTATATGAGAGTGAAGAAGAGGAGTGTAGAGAATGTCATATGTCCACTCATTTTCCAATACAGGGTGACTATGGTTAGAATACATTGGGCAACAAAGATAGCTAGGGTAATATGTATGAGTGTTGTGTCTTTAACAAGGAAGGATGTGAGAAGGAATAGCGCAAGGTAGCCAATTGTAGTTATTGTGAAGTAGGGTGGTCTTTCTTCCCTTTTAGTGAATTCGTAGTCGGAGATCTTTCCCATTCTATGTAGTATGACAAATGGTGCTATGGTTACCAATATGTACAGTAATGGGAAGAGGAGTTTGTAGAATATGCTTACATCAGATACCGCAAATGCAATGGTTGGTACTAGAATCATGGTTAGGAAACCATTAAATATTTCTGAGATGATTCTTGAGACTTTGAGTAGTATATTCTTTTTCATATATCTAACCATTGTAGCTTAGATGGAGGCAGAAAAAAAGGCACAGTTGCCTGTGCCTTTTCTGAGACTAAATATATTCCCCTACTTTATATTTTTCTCTTTGTCCTCTTCTTCTTTTCTTCTTCTAGCAATTAAGAAGATTATGAAGGAGAGGAGTGATACTCCACCGATTACATATACCCACCATGGAATTGGTTTTCCATCGGCTTCTTCGTTATTGGTATCTTGTGTACCTTTTACTTCTTCCTGATTTACAGGAGAGGATGTTTCTTCCTCTTCTTCAGTGGTTTCTACTCCTTGAACTGCTTCTGGTGTAACTTCAGCTACTGTTGCTGCACCTCTTACTGCTTGCTGAGGTACTGCTGCAACTATCACACTTGATGCATATGGATCATTTCCTTCAACTATTGTATTGGAATCACTTCTATTTCCAGCTGTATCTACTACATAGTATGTGAAGATATGCGTTCCTACACTTAATGTATTGATTAAAGCTGTTATATCCCAACTGTAACCTGTTCCAAACAATGGTAAGCAGGTTTGGGTGTTTGTATCTATTACATAACAGACTTGAGAGAGCTCGGTGTTATCACTTAATGCTAGGGATCTTGGTGTTGTATCTCCTGTTGTGAATGTAGTTGCTGCTAATACCTGAGCCAAAGGATTTGTCTTATCAATCTTTACTACTTCGGATGTTTGTACTGCTTCAACATTCCCAGCCATATCCTCTGAGTAGAATGTTATCGTGTTCAAACCTTCTTCAGAAACTGTTACTGTATTTCCAATCTGTTCTGTACCACCATTGACTGAATAGTGTGTTAGGTAACATCCACTTCCATCAATGTCTGTACATGTTAAGGTTACTGTTACATCAGTGTTATGCCATTGCGAATCGATACCTGATGCTGTGGTTACAGGTGCAAGCATAGGGGTTGTGTATTCTGTGTATGGTGTGACTGACATTATATTTCCTGCTAAATCATGTACATTCTGTACTCCCCATTGTTGTTCTGGAGATAGGTACCAACCTGCGTTTAAGAATGTAACTGTAGCTGTGTTTGTTTCTGAATCATAAGTGATTGAAGCATCACCTAACAAATCTCCTGTCCCTCCAGCGGTTGGCCAGTTATTCAAGAAGTAATTTGTTGGGTTTGTTGCATCCGCCTCGTTCATTGGTTCACTAAATACAGCTTTGAAACCAGTTGCTGATGGGCTTGGAATGTCAAATATTAAGTCAACAGTTGGAGCTGTGTTATCAACATTAACGGTTAACCATTCAACAGATCCAGCATCCTTATTATTTGCTGCATCTCTAGCTTCTAACTTGATGGTATATTGACCATCAGGAAGTGAGGTTGTATTCCAGTTTAAAAGTAGTTTATCTGTGAAAGAAGTAGTGTCATTAACAGTTCCTGGTCCTGCTACTTTTGTGCCACTACTATTTGTAATGACAAACCAGTAGTGATGTGGATTTGTATCAGTTACTGTTCCTCTAACTTCTATTGTAGCTGAAAGATGAGTAGATGTTGGAGAGGTGATCTCTACATCTGGTGCGGTTGTATCTACAATTAATGAACCATAGTGGGTGGTAGAGGTTATGTTTCCTGCGTTATCTAATGTTCTAATATTGAAATACCAAATACCATCTGAAAGCACAGGGCTTGTTACATTGGTTGTCCCAACAGGTAACCAGTTTGAAGGAGAGATTATTGGTGTCTCTGGAGTATTTGAGAATGAGTAGTAGTATCCGGCAACACCACTAATTGCATCAGATGCTCCACTAAAGGTTATATCAATTGTATTATCATTCTTTGGTGTGTTTAAGGAGTGTGATGCTACAAAGGATGTTGGGTCTTGTGGTAATTGATTGTCCCATATAAATGAGTCAGCAATTCCTGTTCCTGGGAGGGCGTGTACTTGATCCCATGCATAAGGAGTGAATGTGTATGTGACTCCATTTTGCAATGCAGGAAGAGTCTTCGTTAATGTCCAATTCTCATTTCCTGAGACATTGTGCAACATTGGGATAACTGTCCATGTATTTCCTATTAACCAATATCTGTTATTACTACTTCTCTTAAGCGTAACCATTACATTTGTTATTTCACTTACTGTATCTGAAGCTACACCTTTTACAAGAGGGAGGCTGTTAGGACCATAGAATGGGTTATCTATGATTGTTTGAGATTGTGGTAAATTCTTATCTACCTTTCTTTCTACAATATTTGAAACAACTGTATTTCCAGCATTATCTTTAACCTTTGCGCTAATCTCTAATCCGGCGTTATCAAATAACTGGTTACTTGGTACACCAAATGTACATCTATTTCCTACAAGCGTTCCATTGCTCCACGTTGTTCCATTTAGTGTGTACATACATGAAGTATGATCAATTCCACTTAATGAATCAGATACGGGTACGGTTATTAAGAAGCCTGTTTGTCCATTTACATACTTACTTAAATAGTCAACAACGATATTTACATTTCCAATAGTAGGAAGAGTTGTATCATATGTGATATTTGTCATCATAGGGCTATGTTCCATATTCCCTGCGGTATCAATGCCTTCGGCTTTTATGTCAAATGTCCCTTCATATGGAGGGGTCCATTCATATCCCCAGTCAAATGGTAATGAGCTTGAGGTGTTATCTATTGAATCTATATAAGTCCAATCAGAGGATAGGTCTGAGTTTCTGAAATACAAACTTACCGAAGATACATTATTTGCATCTGTAGATGTTCCTAATATATTTATTGCAGATCCGTTATTTGAATTTGAAAGATTATTTCCAAACAATGAAACTGGAGCTATATTGTCTACAGTTATTTTCCAGGCATCTGTCCATGCTGATTTGTTTCCAGCATTATCGACAGCTTGTACTCTCCACCAGAAAGTAGCGTCAGCAACATTTACAGCTGTTTTGCTTGTTGTAGTAAAGGTTTGGCTCCATCTCAAGCTAGTTAGGTTTGAGTCATTGTAGCTTTCATAATTATAGTAAGCTACATCTGTGCTGGTATCTGACCAAACATTAGTTACTGAAGCACCATTTACATATACTCCGTCAGAAGGTGATACTAAAACAGGAGTTGCTGGAGCTGTCTGATCATAGTAATAATGTACCCACTCACTCCAAACTCCTTCATTTCCTGCATTATCGAATGCTTGTACTCTGAAACTTACTCCGCCTTGTTCACTGATACTGGGAGTATGGTTTCTTTGGCTTGCTGTTGTTGTTCTGTATGGTGCTCCTGAGAATGTATGACCATCATCGTATTTATATTCAATTCGGTACAATTGTATTCCTGATGGATCTGATACATCAGTCCAATCATTTAGAATAGTGTTGACATTAAAGTATTGTTCTGGTGTTGGAGATACAATTATTGGGGCTTCTGGCCCTGTTTTATCGTATGTGATTTCACAGAGAGATGTCCAATCTGAGACATTACCGGCTTTATCCTTTGCTCTTACCTTTATCTGGTGTAGTCCTTCATTTAAAGTTCCTGTATATTGTGAATTTGCAAAGAAGGAATTCCAAGTTCCTTGTCCACCAGTTGGGAGGGGATAGTTAATGCTGTAATCATATCCGGCCAATGCGAAATTATCGGTAGAATCGTTCCAATCTACTGTATTAACTCCAACATTAGTAACTGCTCCACATGAGAACACAGGATTTGAGAATCTAAGATTTTGTGGTATTGCAGGTACAGTATTATCTACTGTAATCTTCCATGCATCTGTCCATGAGCTTTCATTTCCAATTCCATCTATTGCCTTTACGTGCCAGTAATATTCCCCTTCTGGAGTCCCAGTTGTTGATATCTGAGAATCAGAAAGTGGAGATGAGGTGTAAACGGGTGATACAAAAGAACCATCAGGATTTAGGCTTGGTGAAAGTGAAGATTGATATATGTATGATACAGGAGAGGAAGGATCTGTCACGGTAGTCCAATCGATTAATGTCTGAGAGGCTGTAGTTTTGAAACTATTATTCTCAGGGGATATGTGAGTAGGGATATCTACACTTCGATCAATCTCTAGACATCCAGTAACATTAAATGTGTAAGGCATATTGACGGCATTATAATTATCCCAACCAGGGATTGCTCCATATGCAAACTCGCCCCATGTATATGCACTTGTTCCTTTTTTTACACCATATATATCTGAGATTGCAGTATCGCCTTCAACACTTAAGGATATGGTACCGCTTGATATTGCCATTGTTAAATCGAGTATTCCATCTACTGGTATTGTGTAATCTCTGAAATTGCTTACAATTTCTCCACCTTGGTTTCCATCAGAAGGGCCAATTCTTACAAGTGTAGATGTTCGTCTAAAAATATATGCGTAAGCACCGCTCTGGTATCCAGTTTTTCCAGTTTCTAATAATCCTTTATCAAGTAAACCTACCATTGAAACTGCCCCTATAGGCATTGAATTAACATCTATTGTCCCAGTAAATATGGTTGCCGTATTATTTGGATCACAAACATAGGCTGGGTTACCCCATTGATATGCGTGAGAATATATTGATGGTGCTGTGCTACCTACATATCTTAAATACCAATTTCCAGCAGTAGAACTAGAGTCTTCAATTACTCCGACAGAACCTTCAAATGTAACAACAAATATGGTGAAATGGTCTAAATTGCTGATGGTTAATAAACTACCATTCCCCACAACATTCTTAATATCTTTTGCATCTACTAATCCACTAACATTCTCAGCATATATAACCTTAGTATTATCTCCAACCTTAGGTAATGTAAGATCATATTCAAATGAACCATCCGTCATATCCGTTGTAATATCATATGCAACATCCGAAGCCGCATTAGTTGCTTTAACCTGTTCATCTGTTAGATATATTGTTTTGATTGTAAGCGTACTTGAAACAGCAGGAAGTTTGGAGAAGGTAACAGTAACTGCAGGATTAATAGGGTAGGTATATGTCTCTCCAATTACAACAGGAGAAGAAGTAGTAGCAGATTCCCCAGAAGTCATCCATGTAGGCTTTGCAATCTCCTCAGGATCTGAAATACCCTCATCAAGAATATCTCCCTCAGTATCAGTTACTACTGATTCGGTTGAAGCAGCATCCTGCACAGGCATAAGGGATTCTATGGCTAGAAGAGGTTGAGCAAATGTAAACAAAATGAGGAATGCAGAGGTAAATAACCTCAAACCGAAAGTAGAAGATCTCTTCATGAATTAAAAAGACATTTAATTTATGTTAAGAAGTTTTACTTTGAAAATAGTCGCCGCAAAACCTCTCTGTACAGATCGGTTTCGCCATTAGCTCCTCTTGATTCATATAGCGACCAAAACGGAATCAAGTATCAATGCCCCTGTCCTATAACATACAATTTTTAAAATGGAAAATCAATACCCTAGGATTGTGTACCCTTAGAGACGATCATTAACCTATGCAAAGCTCTAGTCATACCCACATAGAGAAGCCTCCATGTTAATTCGGTATCAGGATACAAAGTATCATTCATATCCATGATTATTACAGAATCAAATTCCAAACCCTTAGCCTGTTCGATAGGGAGGATTAGAACCCCTTGTTTGTAATCGCTTTCGATATAGCTAACAACATCTCTATCAATATATTCTTCATATTTCTTTAATATATTGTATATCTCTGTAGCGTGATTTTTGTCTCTACACAAAATTGCGCAAGTAACTGCACCTTTCTCAAACTGCAATTTAATCTTTTCAACCACAGTCTTGATGTCCTTTTCAGAAGATTTACTAAAATCATTAGGTAAATATATATTCTCAACAGGATCTCCATGTCTAAGTACAGCTTCAGGAAGCTTGTAACCCTCTGGGAATCTGTTCTTAAATATTTCATTAGCATAGTCAATGATCTCAACTGTAGTTCTGTAACATCTCTGAAGCTGATGGTATGAAGTCTCTTTTCTAGTCATCTGATCTGTAAGCTCTATGACGCCCTGCCAGTTCTTGATGTAGAAAGGAGGAATAATGGATTGAGCTAAATCTCCAGCAATGGTCAAATTCCCATTCTTTGCTACATTTAGTAATGTAGCTAATTGAATGTAGCTAATATCCTGGGCCTCATCAACCATGATATAGTCTCGCTCGATTGATTTTGTACCATATATTTTCTGATGAATGTAAACCATTGGTGCTAGATCTTCTATTCGGTAGAATGTATTTTTTCCAGAAGCAGACATAGATTGAAGAGTATATTTTCCACATTCAGGATTAATGAGACTTGTTCTAAAGAGTTTTTTGTAGAGAGCATATATATTTATACTTCTATTAAAGTAACTCAATATCTCTCGCTTCTTCTCAACATCATCATTGAAATATGTATCTATATATCCTGTTTTAACTTGATCGAACTGTCTTTGCGCAAATGCAAAATCTACAGAAAGCCCTAATCTTTCCTCCATATCAATATTTGGGAATTGTTCTTTAAGTTCGTAGTACCTCTTAGCAATTCTTTCTTTTCTAGAGTAGGGGATATGGTCTAAAAGGTTAGATTCAAACTCCTCAAAATATTTATCCAATATATTCAAAAATTCTATAGATCCCTTAAACTCTTTAAACTGTAAATTTTCTTCCAATGGAGATATTGTGTAGTTATCTGTCCAACCCAATATCTTCTTTCCCCAGAACATATATGTTTGGGTATCTACTCTTTCGATACCTAGATCTGGTAAAACATCAGATACATAGTCTATGAACATTTGATTTGGAGCAATGATTAAGGAATTGCTTGCCCTAATACTTTCTTTATGTGCATAGAAGAGGTACGCAAGCCTGTGTAGGAGGATTGTAGTTTTACCACTACCTGCAACTCCTTGTATTAACACAGGTCTATTTATCTCTTCTCTAATGATTTCATTTTGTTGAGCTTGGATTGTAGAGACAATATCTTGTAGTTTTTGTCCAAGTCTTTCATTTAGTTGTGCTAGTAAGAATGCATCTGCTGCAGCGTTACCAGATTTAGCATCATATATTCCTCTGATTCTGGCTCTAGATATTTGAAATTGTCGTTTTTGTTGTAAATCTCCCTTTCTTTTTCCAACTGGTGCTACAAATGCCACGTTATCTGTTGGTCCTGAATTCTCGTAGTAAAGGTTTGCAATTGGTGCTCTCCAGTCGGTAATGATTGGGATGTGGGTTTCTTCGTCCATGAGTGCAAATTTCCCAATGTAAAGAATCAATGGTTTTTTAGTAGCACTATCATATGGTGTAAATACGATCTTTCCAAAATATGGGGAATCTAATGCAATTAATTCTGTATTAATACGATCAACCAATTCATTTATCTGTCTTAATATGAGATTGTAGGTTCCTTTTGCAGCTTTGATATCGTCTTCACCAGATTCCATGTTGATGATCTCAATTTGATGCTCGAGCTCCACCTCTAATCGCTCTAATCGTGGGATTAGCTGTTTGATGAGTAGTACTTTCCTTTTCGTTACCTCTTGTAACTTAGGATACTCCTCCTGTTCAAGGGAAGATATATTGGAGAGGTCGGAAAATGAAGCCACTTCATCCAGATCCTTGTGTAAAGGATTCAGATATTTTTTGAATGATTGCATTCGAAATTTGGGCTAGAAATTACAGGGAGAAATGATACAGGATATGGTGATGCAAGTCAAATTTAGACAATCTCTAAACCTAAAGCTGGTTGGCTAAAATGATCCCTGTTTAAATTCTTTTTTTCAGAGCATTTTCTAACTATGGTAAGAACTTCTTGTATGCGGTTTTGGTTATCAATATCTTTTTGTTCTTTTGAATATTTCAGAGCAGAAAGTAATAGCTGTTCTTCAAGTCTACCAAGTAAAAAGCCATTTTCAGGATTTTGTTCGAGTGTATGGGTAATATGCCTTATGAGTATTTCCGCATTAATCCCAATAGGGGATGAGGCTATATCAATCAGTGTATCTTCTGGTAGGCCATATGTATCTACATCTACAAGTGTAGCTAGTTGACTTAGCCTAGCTTTGTTTAACGTCAGAAATTCTATTGTTGTTTCAGGAGTTAACGTTCTGATTTCAGCAGCTATTGAAAAAATACCAACTCGTTCTCGTAGATCTTCAATTGGAAGATTAGATAATTGAGGCGCTTGTTGTTGTATTTGTGCCTCACTAAGCCCCAATTCATCAAAAATCGTTTGTGCTGGTTGAGTATATGTCCAAAGACGTGGTTGCCACTCTATATTTGCTATTTCATTAAGACTCATAGTGTGCAAGATTATATCACAACACGTCTTGAAACTCACTCTCTTCTCAATATTTTGTAAATAGGATATATTTAACTATGAGTAATCAATTAAAACTTTTTCTTTACATAGTCTTTGTAGTAGCAATATTTTGGTTTGTACAAACCAAATTCCATATATTTGATATTAAGTTTGGAAATATTACTCAAGAAGAATCCTCCCAATCAGAAGAAGAGACCAATGCTAATGTAACGCCTACAAATTATGTAGAAATTGTTCTTGGTGCGAATGAATCTGTGAAAGTAAATGTTGAATTAGCAGATTCTGAGAGTGAAAGACAGGCAGGATTGTCATTTAAAAAATACCTAGGAGACTATGATGGAATGCTTTTTGTATTTAATACTGAAACTAACACCCCATTCTGGATGAAGGATATGCAAATACCAATTGATATGATATTCTTTGATTCACAAGGGTTTGTAGTGGATATGAAGGAGGCTCAAGCCCCTTGTACAACCACATATTGCCCATCAATATATTCAGCGAAAAGCTACATGTATGTTTTGGAAGTTAATTCAGGATTTGTAGAAAGAAATGGAATAGTTACTGGTGGAAGTATAGTTTTGCATATTGAATCTTTAAATTAAGTACTATATATAAATGATTCAGACATTAATTGATTGGTTAGTAAATATCATTGAAACAATTGGATATCCCGGAGTTATGCTTTCGATGTTCATTGAAAGTTTCTTTGCTCCAATACCAAGCGAACTAATTCTTCCATTCTCAGGGTTTGTTGCTTCAAATGGATCATTAAATATATATTTAACGATAGTTTTAGCTTCCATTGCCGCATATCTAGGTACCTTACCCTTTTACTTTATTGGTAAATGGGGGAAAGAGAAAGTTGATTTGTTCTTTAGAAAATTTGGTAAATACCTATTTATCAAGGAAGAGGATTTGGACAAAGGCTATGCAATTTTTGCAAAGCATGGAAACAAGGTAGTATTTTTCGGAAGATTAATCCCTATTGTTAGGACTATTATTTCATTTCCAGCAGGTGTTGCGGATATGAATTTTGCGCTATTTAGTGCATATACATTAGCTGGAACCTTGATATGGTCTTCATTATTGGCTGGAGCGGGATATTTGCTTGGGGATAATTGGGATGTTGTAAGGGGATATATCTCAAAATATGAAAAGGTGATTATTGTTATTGGGATATTGTTTGTAGCCTTGTTCATAGCCAAGGGAATCTATGATCTTGTTAAGCGAAAACAAGGAAAGAAAGTCTAGGTAGTCCTAATTAAAGACTGGCCATTCATTTCACTTGGTTTGGTAATTCCCATTATATCCAAGACTGTTGGAGCTATATCCTTTAATGATCCATATGGCAAAAACCTATTGTTTATATTTGTTCCTGCAATTATACATGGGACGGGATTTAACGAATGTTCTGTATCTACAGTACCATTTTCCAAATTTATCATCTCTTCTACATTCCCATGATCTGCGGTTATTATCACTGCACCCCCTTGACTCAAAAATTGATTAACCAGTTGATGGGTACAGTAATCTACAGTCTGTACCGCCTTTATACCTGCATTTAATACACCTGTATGCCCAACCATATCTGCATTAGCAAAGTTCACTAGTGTAAAGTCATATGATTTTCCAGCAATAGCTTTTGAAAGTACACTTAACAATTGTGGTGCACTCATCTCTGGTTTTAAATCGTAGGTTGCAACTTGTGGTGATGGTATAGCTACCTGATCTTCATTGGCATACACTACTGAAGCTCCACCATTGAAGAAGTATGTTACGTGAGGGAATTTCTCTGTTTCTGCGATTCTTAGTTGTCTGAAACCAACAGAATCAATTACTTTTCCTAGTGGAAGATTAACATACTGCTTAGGAAATACTACATGGGTAGGGAATCCTTTACTATATTCCACCATACCTACAAAAAAGAGATTTTGTATATTGTCTCTTTTAAAATTACTAAAATTGGGAGCTGCAAATGCTTGGGCCAATTGTAGCGCTCTATCTGGTCTAAAATTCAAGAAGATTATGACATCATTGGTTTGTACCTTACTTTCATTGATTACAATTGGTTCCATGAACTCATCTGTTACACCTTTTTGGTAATATGTATCGATAGCTTCTCCATAGGTTGTGAATTTTTGTCCTATGTTTCTAGTAAGTAAGTAGTAGGCTCTTTGAGTTCTATCCCATTGATTATTCCTATCCATTGCAAAATATCTTCCAACTATTGTTCCAATCTTTCCAATTCCTTTGTCCATACAGTAATTATCCATATCTGTGAGATACTTAAGTGCAGCATTAGGGGGAGTGTCTCTTCCATCGGTGAAAGCATGGATATATGTATTGTTTTCAAAATTTGATTTAGCAAGGAAATCTATGGCAGCCTTGAAGTGATCTATGTGTGAATGGGTAGATCCATCGCTGAGTAATCCTATGAGATGGATGTTGCTTTTGTAGGTTTGGGCGTGTGCAAGTGCTGCTCTTAAGGTGTCGTTAGTATATATCATTCCCTTGGCTATGGCATTGTTAATTCTTGGTAATGTCTGTGCCACTACATTGCCTGCTCCAAGGTTCAAATGTCCAACTTCGCTGTTTCCTCTTACATTTTTAGGCAGTCCAACCGCTTCACCAGAGGCCAAGAGGTATGTATGTGGGTATATATTCCAGAGTGTAGAAAGTTTCTGTGGATTAGCTAAAACTACCGCATTGCCGCTGTTTTTAGGGGCTGCACCGAGGCCATCTAAGACTATCATTAGAACTTTTTGTTTAGCATTCATAGGCAGTTGTATATATATTCTGGCATATTTTCGAAATTTATTCTATAATTGCACCTGGTTTAAATATTATTACAGAAAAATGGACAAAAACATATTAAAAAATATAGAGGAAGGTCAACTACAAAACAGACCTGATGTAATGGTTGGTGATACAGTCAAATTACATATTAAAATCAAAGAAGGTAACAAAGAAAGAACTCAGATTTTTGAGGGTGTTGTTATATCTATGAAGGGTGCTGGTATTGATGCAAGTCTAACTGTAAGAAAAATATCATATGGTATTGGTGTTGAAAAGATTCTTCCTATGCATTCTCCTGTTTTACAGAAGATTGAGATTGTTAAGAGAGGTACTGTTAGAAGAGCTAAGTTATACTTCTTAAGAGACAGAATTGGTAAGAGAGCTTTGAAGGTTAACAAGATTAAATCTATATACTTAACTGATGAGGTTGCGGTTCCTGAAGTAGGAGAAGCTGCTGAAGAGGTTGTTACAGAAGTTCCTGTTGAGGAAGCTGTTGAAGTAGTTGAAGAAAAGACAGAAGCTTAGTATCATTAAAAATACTATCTTGCGGGGGTAGTTCAATTGGTTAGAATGTCTGTTTTCCAAACAGAGGGTTGCGGGTTCGAGCCCCGTCCCCCGCTCCATATTAAATAATCACATCTGGCATATGGCAAGACCAATGAACAAAAGCCAATTGGTTGAATTTTCCGAGAACGAATTCCATAGACTAACGACTCTAATTGATACACTTACTCCTAAGCAGAGGGATTCTGAATATGTGTTTGATAACCGAACTCCCAAGGATATTGTCGCTCATCTATATGCTTGGCAACTAATGGAATTGAGTTGGTATAGTGACGGTGAGAAGGGATTGAAACCACAGATTCCTGCTCCGGGATATACTTTTAAAGACTCTCCTGCATTAAATGAAAAACTTTTTCAAGACTACAAAGATATTTCGTGGGATAAACTTATCAAATTGCTTATGGATTCTCACAACAAATTGCTTAGCATCATAAAAAGTCATACGAATGAAGAACTTTTTACTAAGAAAAAGTACGTTTGGACCGGCTCATCAGATATGGCCGTATACCTTAGATCTGCGCTTTCAAGCCATTATGTTTGGGCTATTGATTTAATAAGGAAGTATTTTAAAAAGCAGGCTAAGTAAGCTTTGCTCTGTAACTTATCCACAATTTGTAATATAATCCTTTGTATGCAAGACGCAGATGTCCCTATGTGGGATAAAGGAGATAAAACTGATGACTACGCTAAGGGCGGAGGTGGATTCCCCATGTTTGGAATGGGTAACGAAAAAGGGGAGAAATCTTCAGCCATAGAAGAAGCATATGAATTAGTATTAGGAAGAAAACCAACCTCAAGAGAACAGTCCTACTACAGATATTCTTCAGCTAAGAAAGAAGAAATCCTTAAGAAGCTATTAAATAGTGATGAACACAAAGAAGTAATAAAGAAAGGTAGAGATTACCCAGAATTAGAAGACAGAGAGAAATTAGGGCAGAGCACAATATTGAAATTAAAACATAGCATCGATGACCAACAAGGAGAAGTAAATGAGATGAAATCTATGTTAGAAGAGAAGAATAAAGAAATTTTGGTATTGAGAGAAGAAAAAAATATACCATTTGTAACTCAATCTTTCTTAGAGGGAAAAGGAAATATATATTACAGTGATACAACATTTAAACCAGTTCAAACAGAATCTAGATTACCCCAATCTTGGTTAGACAAACTATCTTACTTCATACAAAAAATATCAAAATGACTCCAAAACTATTTGCTAAAAGATTAAAACAAGCTAGAGAAGAGTATGGATATTCCCAAAAACAGTTGGGATTGAGAATAGGGTTATCGGATAAATCAATTAGTATATATGAAAAAGGGCAGGTATATCCTCCAGTTTCAAACCTAATTAGAATAGCTAAGGAATTGAAGAAAGATATTGATTTCTTTTTGAAGGACTAATGAGGTGGTGTCAACCAAACCTTTGTTCTCTTTAGTGCCTTTTTAGAAAGCTCGATACCACCCCATATGGCTAAACCAGAAACTCCTATTAATACTAAAACCTCAATAACTACCAATATTGTATATTCTGGTGTAATAGGCTGAGATACTAAACCATTACTAAGTGTTAACGAGTTATTCACTGTATTAGTGTAATTAGTATCATATTGCCAAGAAACAACACTAACCGTAATCTTGTACTCTCCACTCAATGTAGGCTTTATAACAGCCTTGTATTTGGATTCAACATCCTTAGTAACACTCACAAACTCCTTATGTCTAGGAGTTATTTTAATTGTAGAAGAGCTATCCCAAATAATTTGCGTCTTAGCTGAATCAATATGCGGAACAATGGATATGGTATATGTAATACTCTTGTCTAAAGGTGATTGTCCACCTTCTGTAAGTGTAAGATCAAAGTATTTGTTTGTTGCCCTAGTAGTATTTTCATCAACTGTAGTCTCAAGGGTATATTCTCCCGATGTAGTATCTTCAGTTTCTGTTACAACCTCTTGGGCATTAACAAAAGAGGACGAAAAAGCGGGAAAAATTATTAAAAGAGTTAGAATAGATAGTATTTTTTTCATTTTAATATCCTATGTATACTCATGTTATATATTTTATATGCTTCTTCAGCTTCATTTTCACTTACATCTAAATCGTCATGTACAATCCTATTCCTTAGCTTATGTGCTTCCCAAAGTCTATCATATTCAGTTCTTTTAAACCTTTTATTTATCAATTTAAGATTATCTCCACATAGTTTGGTATTACCTAATCGATATTGAAGTGCTTTTGAGAGAATATTATCTAGTTTTATGACCGTATCCCTTCTTCTAGCCAGGTCATCACTACTAGCACCTGCTTTAAGGGCCTCTAAGCTATTTAGCATGCGCGAAATACTCTTCTGCCTCTCTTTCCTAGTCCCTGAAGCAACCATGATGAAAAGGACTGCTACGGCTATTAGAATCAATATTGTAATTATTACTGCATTATCCATTTTGCTTTGGTTTTATCTTGTTAGATATGAAATATATTAAATATACTACACCAGCGAATGTGATTAATGATATGGCTTTGGTTATTATTTGAATATATACCGGTGTTGTAATGTTGGTATCTGATGCTGAAAGTACAGATTCTGAATAGTCTTCATTAGAGAACTCAATGCTCAAAGAGATATTTGTGATATCAGTGGTATTAGGAATGTTTAACTGTATTGTTGCGCTTTGGGTAGGAAGTATAACTTGGGAATTAATATTGTTAACAGGATCTATATATTTTTTAATATCTGCGATGTTTGATTCACCAATTGTATACTTGTTTATGGCTATATTTCCTGTATTGGTAATATTTAGAAGTCCTTTGATATATTTTGATATTGTATTGTTGTTATCAAATACCAATTGAGTACTAAATTTTAATTCAGGAGTTATCTCTTCTTGTGAGCTAGAAACTACCTTAAAGTCTGAATCTTTGTAGAAAGTAAGCTTAGGTGCAGAAGGCGATTTCCCTCGTTTTAATATGGCAATATGGTCAAAGAAAGCATTGCCGTAAAGTGGTTTTGTAGAGTAATCCTCAAGAAATGGATCCATTGTAATCCATCGTTTTTGAACAAAGTCGTAAGCCTCTACCCAGTAGCTGTAAAAACCATCGGAGGTATATCCAGAGATATTTGAGACAAAGCCAATAACCTGTCTTGTTGGGATACCATATTTTCGTAGGATTGTTACTAGGAAGTCAGTATAGTCGGCTGGAGTAGCTTCATTGGGGTTGGCTACTAAGTTATCAAATCCTACGCGACTATCTGTAATTACACCATCAGCAAGATCTTTTTGTGGGTTGAGTCGCTCAACGGTGTATTGGTAAAGATATTTGTAAATTAATTCTTGTTTTCCTTCTTCCAAATCTTTTACATTAGTAAAAGCATCGGTTATATCTAGCCCTTTATTCTTTAAATATGTGATTATCCTTATGAATTCTATTTTTTCTGTTGTTTTCCAGTATCCATGATTGGTAATCAAAAATGCTTCAGTAGAGTTCTCATCGGTGATTGGATTACGTTTTAAAATATGTCCATTAATCTTACAGTCAATTGTGCTTTCTGGACCAACTATATATTTAAAAATATAGTTGCCATCCTCATCTTGCTCTGCTATGTTTGGTAATGGATCGAGTTTGTCCCAAACTATTGTCTGAGTAGTACTGTCTGAAGGTAATATTAGCTCAAAGGTTTGAT
Organism: uncultured bacterium; assembly: GCA_903906305.1. Taxonomy (GTDB): domain Bacteria; phylum Patescibacteriota; class Dojkabacteria; order SC72; family SC72; genus UBA12078. Next base: position 84,108 of record CAIVJR010000009.1, read on the forward strand.
TTTGGTCTGTAAGTGAGTTAGTAAAGGTCTTTGATACTGTAAACTCATATGAAATGGCTTTCCCAAAAAGCATTGCTATACTGGAGTAGAGTGGCTTTAGAATTGTAATTTGATAGTTATCGTCTACACTTTTTATATTTTGTATTGCATCTGAAGTCCAAAGTGGTTCCCCTTTAGTTTTTGGGTATGTCAAAACCACACTGTTTGTAACTGCATCCTGTACAGAAGAAACAATATTTAATGACTCGGATGAAGTTATATTAGTATGGTATGTAATTCTTAAGGTTATTGGTGCATTACTTCTAACAAGTGAGTTATTAAAATCCACCAATATATCTGTTCCTCCGCTTCGTTTGTAGTTAGTACAACCTAATGGCTTTGATGATGTTACGTTGTAGCATTCTGCAGTGATATTCTCTTGTGGAATCGTGGTAGTAAAGTAGGATATTACCCTTGGTGTATTTGCAGAGATGGTTATTATGGCTTGTGTATCAATAGTGGTGTCACTAATTCCATGAATAAAGTCGGAGGTAAGAGTGAATTGTTCTTCTACTGCATGAATATTTTGTGAAGAGAGAAGTAGGAATGAGATTACAAGGCTAAATAGCAACGGAATTTTCTTTAAATAGCCAGTCAAATTTCTCATATTTTCTTAATATTTGTTTTATTACAGGAGTCTTTGGGGTAATTCCATAGTTTAATATTATCTTATCCCAATCTAATTTTTCAGGTTCATTAACAATCTTGTAGTAAGGATTTCGGACAGTTTCCTGTTTGGCATTCTTTCTAATAATATAATAGGCTAATCCGTTCTTATCATCAAGCACAACCTCAGGGCTTGCATTTATGCTTAAGAATTCAGCAAATATGAGGTTAGAGTTTTGTCTTGTATTCACGATTACTGCACTATAGCCAGCAGGAATTATCACCTTTTGTTCCTTTTTTGCTACGATTCGAATAATTCTATTATCCTTTGGACTTCTGTATCTTTGCATCAATATTGTTGCTCCACCATATACAATATCTATTAATCTTGCGTATTTTGAACATCTTGTAGCTCTTGTTTTAACAAATTCAATACCTGCTAAGTTTGGTTTAAGCACAATGAAATTGATTTGTAGATCTTTTGAGGAATAGAGGTTGTCTAGATCGAGGTGTTTGTATTTCTTGTAAAATACGTCAGGGCATGTAAGCTCTTTGTTTAAGAGTTGTGGGCGGATATCATCTATGGAGACAGAGACTACTTCCTTGAAGCTTAAGTCTTTTATTTGTAAATCTTCACCATCGTAGACTAAAGGAAAACCTGAAGTCTTTTTAAGGTCAATTTTTGCCATGACTAGTATTATACCACATCACTTTTATTCCCTTGAGAAGGATTTGAGGAGCTCAGAGAGGATAAAGGCTGCTATCATAAAGAAAACGAGAGCTACAATGGGTGTTAAGGAAAGCGTAAATCTATCTATCTGTATAGCGTTTGTAGTTATACCTTCAAATGGTTTAACGAATATATCGCTTGTATTCATAATCCAGCTTACAATTGTATTTTGTATATTAGCATTGATAATTGATAGTACAATTCGAGTCATTATTAAGGCCTCGATGAGCATTGTTGCGGTGTAAACCAATCTAATTAGTAGTTTTAACATGGTTATAGATTATCAAGATTATCTGCATAATAGTCAAGTTCTCTCATAAATCTAGTGACTGTATTGGCCCAAACGTGTGCTGTGCCTTCCGCACATGGAGGACAATATGCAGGTTCGATTTCAAATGGTGTAAGTGTTACTCCATATCCCTGAGAAAGTCCTCGGGTAATTTCTTTAATTCCGTCTGGCCAAGTTGCAAACATGCTCCAACCACTTGGGCTCTTGTTAATTCCTCTCCATCCCCATGCATTGTTTGAATTTCCTCCTGGAACAATGTTCCCAAAAGCAGATTCTACACCTGAAATTGATGCTACAAGCCTCCAGTCTAGGCCATATCTATCTGCCTCTGTAACAAATACATTTGCATACTGCGCCATTGGTGAATGATAGTCAGTTAGAAATTTGTTCATCGCTAAAATCCTAGGATCAACGGTTAAGAATCGTGACACACCAGATTTCTTCGTATCGGCAATATTTGTGGAAAGACTGTATTCTGGAGAGTAGATATGGATATCGAAAACAGGTGATAACGAGTTGATCTGAGTTTGAGAATTCTCTTGCGAAACTTTCTCTATGGCATCGACCATAACCTTCTCGTAGTGTGGAGATACAAAAACATAGTACAGAACAAGAACTATGGCTACCATCAGTGCTCTAGTAATTCTAGAGTGATATAAAGACTGAATAGACAACTGTTTTAACTTAATACCCATTGGTTCTGGCATAATATCCAGTATAACAGAAAGGGGCAATATTTGTTATGTTTACTCATCTACATTTACATACAGAGTACTCTTTGTTGGATGCTACTATTAGAATTCCAGCACTGATTCAGAAACTTCAAGATTCAGGTATGACCTCTTGTGCCATCACGGACCATGGAAATATGTATGGAGCATTCAAATTCAAAAATGCCATGACTGAAGCTGGGCTTAAACCAATCATTGGTTGTGAAATATATGTTGCACCTAGAGGTATGGATTTGAAGGAATTTGGAATAGATAACAAATATAACCACTTGATATTGCTTGCAAAGAATCTCGAAGGATACAAAAACTTAATGAAGATAGTCTCCATAGCCCATATGGATGGTTTCTACTACAAACCTAGAATTGATTTTGAAACACTCTCAAAATATACAAAAGATATCGTGTGTACCTCTGCGTGTTTAGCAGGACCGATATCGAGACCATTGTTAGAAAGTAATTACAATCTAGCCCTAGAAACTGCAAAAAAGTATGCAGAAGCATTTAAGGATAACTTCTACATTGAAATCCAGCGCAATGGTATGGAAGAGCAGGAAAAAGTTAACGAAGGATTGATTAAAATTTCAAAAGAACTAAATCTTCCACTTGTTGCCACCTGTGATGCCCACTATCTGAATAGAGAAGATGCTGCAATTCAAGAAATTCTTTGGTGTATCAGTGATGGTACTTCTATGGATGATCCTAAGAAACGTACCATGCCGACCAATGAGTTCTATGTTAAAACTCCAGAAGAGATGAGTGAGCTTTTCAAGGATATTCCTGAAGCTGTTGAAAATACGCAGAAAATCGCTGACATGATTGAGGAATATGAAATGTCCTTTGGAAGGATTGAACCTCACTATCTTGATCTTCCAGAAGAAGAAAATACATCAACATTCTTACACAAAGTGACGTTTGAGGGAGCTAAAGAGAAATATGGAGAAATAACTAAGGAGTTAGAGGAAAGATTGGAATATGAACTTAAGGTCATTGGAGACAAAGGCTACAATGATTACTTTCTTGTTGTGCGTGACTTTGTTAAGTTCTGTAGAGATAACGGTATTGTAGTAAGTATGAGAGGTTCAGGTTGTGGCTCAGCAGTAGCATATTGTATTGATATTACAAATATTGAGCCAATTGGTTGGGAGTTGTATTTTGAAAGATTCTTAAACCCTGAAAGAGAATCTCCCCCGGATTTTGATATTGATATTGCAGATAAACGAAGGGGAGAACTCATTGAATATACTATTCAGAAATATGGTGCAGATAATGTAAAACAGATTGGGACGTTCAGCAAACTTCAAACAAGGCAAGCCATAAAAGATGTGGGGAGAGTTTTGGGAATTGATTTAGCCATAACCAATAAACTCGCAAAGATGGTTGAAATAGTCTTTGGTAAGGCTAAAGATATGGACTATATGATTGAACATAACCCCGAATTTGCGGAATTAATTAATTCTTCAGACAAAACCCTAGAACTCAAGGAAATTGTTAAAAAGGTTTCTGGAATAGCTCGTGGAACATCAACTCATGCGTGTGGCGTTATAGTTGCTCCAGAAGCTGTTGTGAACTTTTGCCCAATTCAAAGAGACTCACATGGGGGTGGCATTGGTATGACCCAATATGAAATGGCAGACGCAGAGGCTACAGGATTAATGAAATTCGACTTCCTAGGATTACGAAATCTTAATGTAATAGGTGAGGCTGTAAAAAAGGTGGAGGTAAATACGGGTATAAAGTTGAATCTTAGAACCCTGGATAAACATGATGCAGATTCTTTCAAAATTATGCAGCAAGGCCATACCGTTGGAATATTCCAAATGGAAAGTGAAGGAATGAAAAGGGTCGTCAAATCTGTATTCCCAGAAACTCTGGAAGACGTTTGTTACATATTAGCAGCATATCGTCCAGGCCCTATGCAATTCATCTCTGAATATGTAGCAGTAAAACAAGGTAAGAAAAAGGTTGAATATATATTCCCAGAGTTAGAGCCTATTCTTTGTGTTACCAATGGGGTAATAACCTACCAGGAACATATCATGAGTATTGTAAAAGAGATTGGCGGGTATACCATGGGTAATGCAGCCGCATTAATGAAACTGATGAGTAAGAAAAAATTCGATAAGGTTGAGCACGAAAAACCAATATTCATGGAAGGCGCTATGAAGAAAGGTTTTGATGAAACCAAACTTAATGAACTTTGGGAAAAATTGCTTTTGTTTGCAAACTACGGTTTTAACAAAGCCCACAGTGCATCGTATGCGACTGTTTCCTACTGGACTGCATATCTAAAGGCCCACTATCCTTTGGAATTCATGGCAGCCCTTTTGGAAGGAGATTTAGATAACTTTGATCGTGTCATTATTGACCTTGATGAATGTGAAAGATTAGATATTGATGTGCTTCCTCCTACAGTGAATGAAAGTAATTACTACTTTAAAGTGGAAGGGGATCATGCGATTAGATTTGGATTAGGCGGCATAAAGAATGTTGGAGAAGATATTGTTAAAAGTGTCGTTGAAGAAAGAAAGAATAATGGGCCTTACCAACACCTCGATGATTTTGTGCACAGGCTTTTCCAATCTGTTACCAAACGTTCAATTGAGTATATGATTATGGCTGGAACTATGGATTCATTTGGTGACAGAAATGCACTGCTTCAACTTGTTCCAAATATCTATGAAAAGGAAAAGGTAAGAAACAAATCGCTTTCATTAGGACAGATAGATATATTTTCATTAGATCAGGATGCTTCAAAGAAGGAAGAAACTGTTGGAATGACACCATTACCAAATATTGAAAAAACACCTGTAGCTCAAGCACTATCATGGGAGAAAGAGCTCCTGGGGCTATATTTCTCTAGTCATCCCCTTGATGCTTTCCAAGAATTTTTTGAAAGTAAGAATGTCATTTCCATTCGTGATGCACTTGAAAACAAGAAGAACAATGACATGATTATACTTGGGGTTATGGTAGACAAAATACGAAAGATTTCTACTAAGAAGGGAGATATGATGGCATTTCTAACAATTGAAGACAAATCGGCTACTTCGGATGCAATTGTATTCCCTCGTACATATCAAGAACTTAAGGATACCTTGGTTGAGAACAAACCTATGCTTTTGGCTGGAAAGATCAATGTAAAGGAAGGGGACAAGAGCATTATTGTTGAAAAGGCTAAATATATTGATGAGGTTAAGTGTAAATCTGATTTTGAGGGGGTTACATTTAGAATTAAGCCAACACATACTGAGGATGAGATTGCCCAATTAAAGGCATTTATATCCAATTCTGAGGGTGATCTTGCTGTAAAGATAATTGTAGATAACGGGGAGAGTAAGAAGACGGTTATGTTAGCCAAGAAAATTCCAATGAATGAAGAAACAAAGAAATGGTTAAGGAAGTTCTAAATTTATTTTAAATAAATATGGACCCAAACAAATCAGAAGGTGAGGGAAAAGAGATCAAACAAATAACTGTTGAAAGTGGTAGAACGGCAGAATTGTTTGATATGTACAAAACATCAGAATTAGGCACGTTATGGCCAATTGATTCTGAAAAATTTGAACAGATTTTGTTTGGTACGAATGATACAAACAATGAAACAGAAGTGTTTATTGAAGAGGATGAAAATAATATCCAAGGGGTAATAGCTTTAAAATATAAAAAAGGAGATCCTGATAGTGCTGTAATTATATTTGAACAAGTAAAACCAGAAGAACAGAATAAAGGTATTGGCACTAGATTACTGCAAAAAGTTTTTGAAAGAGCAGAAGAGATAGGGAATAAAAGTATTGCATTCGGAGGAAAAGTTGGTTCCTACTTTTGGCCTGGAATCCCAGAGAACTTACATTGTAACGATTTTTTCTCTAAACAGGGATTTGAGGTAAAGGATGGTCCAGTTGATATGCATCAAGAGATTACAAATTGGTTTGCAGATAAGAAGATTTTTGACCGAATTGAAGAACAAGGTATTTCTATACGTTTTGCAAGTGAGTTGGATAGTGACAGCATTTTACAATTTGAAAAAGAAAATTTTCCCAATTGGTACGATTCATATTACAAGCGTTTAATCACAAGAGAACAATACGAGAAAGTTTTTTTTGCTGAAAAAGATGGAAAGATTCTTGCAGTTAGTGAATTGTGGGATGATGGGTGTAATTGGGATATGCTTTTTAAAGGAAAAGTGGGCGGAGGAGGTGCTCTAGGTGTATCTGAAAAGTATCAAGGCTTAGGTATTGGATTAGCAATGAAAGCTTGGGGAACCCAAAAATTAAAAGAGAGAGGTATACAAAACGTGTGGATTGGGTGGACCTACGCAGTTGGATTGTATGAAAAGCTAGGATTTAAAGTTTGGCGTAAATTTTCAAAAGCAACAAAGAAACTTTAACAAACTGGTATAATATACCCATGAATGAAGCTATACAAACTAAATTAGAAGTACTCCCACATAAACCAGGAGTATATCGATTCCTAGATAAAACAGGAACTATACTTTACATCGGTAAAGCAATAAACCTCTACAATCGTGTTAGGTCTTACTTTAACAGTGACCTCTACGATAGACCAAGAATCAAACAAATGATGCCATTGGTAGTAGATTTAGAAGTCATAGAAACGAATAACGAAATAGAATCACTGGTATTAGAATCTGCGCTGGTAAAGAAATATAACCCACTGTACAACACAGATCTTAAAGATGATAAATCATACGCATGGATATATATATCTACCAAAGACAAATTTCCAACAGTAAAAATTGTAAGAACTCTCAATGAAAAAGAATATAAAAAAGGAGAATTATTTGGCCCATACCCAAGTGGTTTAGCTACTAAAAGAATCTTTACATATCTTAGAAAGCTCTACCCATTCTGCAACTGTTGTAAGGAAAATTCAAAAGAATCCCTATACTATTTCCTCGAACTATGCCCAGGACCATACCAAGGCCATATTACTGAACAAGATTACAGAAAGAACATTAATGAAATCATAAAATTCCTTAAGGGAAGAAAGAAAGGACAGATTCAACAACTAGAACGAGAGATGAAAACCTATTCTTCTGAAAAACAGTACGAAAAAGCTGCAAAATTAAGAGATAGGGTTAATGATCTTAAATATCTTGGAGAGAAAATTGAATTTACATACTTTGATACAGAAGAAGATTACAAAACAAGAAGAAAAAATACATTAAAAAAGAATTTTGATGGATTAAGGATAGAATTGGGTATTGAAGACCTAAACCGTATTGAATGTTACGACATCTCAAATATCTCTGGGAAGGAAGCATATGGCTCCATGGTTGTAGCTCAGGATGGTGAAATCAAACGAAGTGAGTACCGAATATTTAAAATTAAGTCCATGGATACTCCAAACGATCCCGCAATGTTGACAGAGGTATTAACAAGAAGATTTGCAAACAAAGAATTTAGTACTTTGCCAAATATTGTGCTCATAGATGGTGGTAAATCTCAACTAGGTGTAGTCAAGAAGGCTATTCCTGAAGGTATATTCATTCTTGGTATTTCTAAAGGTAAGAGGCACAAACGCAAAGGTGGGAGACTTTTAGATGAATTCTGGGGTATGTATGGGGATGATATTCAACAATTGGATATACAAAATAGAAGTATATTGATTGATTTGAGAGATGAGGCACACAGATTTGCGATATTACACCATAGAAAAGCTAGATCTAGAGATAGCCAAGCTTCTCAGTTAGAAACTATACCTGGAGTAGGAAAGATAAGAAGAAAGGCTTTGATGAGTGCATTTGGAAGCATTGAGAACATCAAGAAGAGTAGTGTAGATGAATTAGAAAAGATAGTTGGAAACAGAAAGATTGCAGAAGAAGTTTTTAATCATTTTAAAACTTCTTAGTATCCTGAGGTTTAATATTCTCCAATATGAAATCAAAGAACGGGTTGTGCATTAAATTCGAATCAAGTACATATACAATGTTGTTGTAGCTGTCTGAGATGACTGCAACTTCACGATCTTCTGAATTTGTACTGATTGTACCTCTAAGCCCTGCACCAAGGTTAGTAGAGATTACATAGGTATTGATTACTCCCCACCTGTCTTCTGAAGATACATTTAGAGAGGTTACATAGTCATTGAGTGCATAGTCCAATGCTCTTGTTCCTGCTTTGTCTATAGGCACAAGATTTAGCTTTTCATCGGTTCCTATCTTTGTTAGGGAGAGTTGTTGTAGCGTACTGTCATATGATGATGATTTGTAAGCTATGATATATTCTTTGGGTACTTGTAGAACCCAAGGGAAATCAGGTAAGAGATCTTGTGATTCGTCATCGGTAAGCAAAAGCTCCATATCATTTTGTTGTTTTACTCGTTCAGACAATCCATTCTGTGCTTCTGTTGTGGTTATGGTTTCGTACCATATATCACTGTATTTAGAATATATTCTTAATCCAACGTTATCCTTTGCCCAATATTGGCCATATTCTTTGTCTGGTGCTTCCATAGCTACCATTTGTACGAACTGCCACCCTAATGTGGGGAGTTGCTCGATGTAGAATTCAAAGGCATCATCAATATGGGTATTGTTAGGGAGTCGGTATGCGGAGTTCCCATTGCTTAGGAAATTTTTAACTGAGTCTTGATTGGTACTGGCTTGGAATATGAAGACCGAATTGGGGTATGCAGGTATGTGTTCTAAGCCGGTGACATATGTTAATTCTTGATTTGTCTCTTTGTTTCTAAGATTGTTTATGAACATTACTGCAAAGTATCCTACGACTAAGAGTAAGCATCCAAGGAAGAAATATATGGAGAATTTGGGAATGGAGATAGGGGTTCTTCGTTTTCCTCTGTTGTTGCTATGTGATGCCTGTTTTATTTTGTTAAATATATTTGGTTTTGATGTTCTTATGGGTTTCGTCACTGATGTTTTTTTAGGCATGTAAACTCGAGCATCTTTCCTAAAGGTTGTTTTTCGGGGCTTTCTCAGATTCATAGCTTTTATTATATATGGTTTGGGAGTTACAAGTATAGATATTTTTGTAGTATAATCTGCGAGATTTAATGCGGGATCGTCTAATGGTAGGACATTGGCCTTTGAAGCCAAGTATCATAGTTCGAATCTATGTCCCGCAATATTATTTTTAATTCAAAAATAATGAATCAAGATAATCCTTCTGAAATATCCAATGAAAAAACAGAAGGTTTTACTGGGCTTTCCCCTGAAGATCATGGATTATTAGATTCTTGTCCTGAAGATGAAACTGTCGTGAATTTACCTCCAGAGGAGCGTTGGGAACAAAGCGTGAAGTTATCAGTGGAATTTGCGGAAAGTCTGCGCGAAAAATATAAAAATGATCCCTTGGCATTGGAAGAAATTGATATGTATGATGTGAGTACGGAATATCACGAAAAACATGCCCAATATGTATCGGCATTAAAATCTGGAGATACAAAACAACAGGAGGAATTACGACTTTGGTTTAGAGAACATTACCCATTAACAACGGAAAGAGACAAGGTTTAGTTACTATCTATAAAATAAATACAATATCAACACCATATATGATATTAATATAAACAAACCCTCTTTCTTACTTATATAGAATTTCTTTCCTATTAATGCAGCTACAACCAATGCCAAGTTATACAAAACCAATATTACCAACTCATAAATATAATCATTAAAAGGAAGAGTAGTAACAAAAGAAGAAATACCAATAATAAAGAACAAATTAAAGAAATTAGAACCAATAATATTACCCAAACTTAAAGCATCCTTACCCTTCTTAAGCGCAACAACTGAAACAATTAGCTCCGGTAGAGAAGCACCAATAGCCAATATCGTAAAACCTGTAAAGCCTTCTGAAATATGTAATAACCCAGATAAATCAATAGCTGAATCTACTGCAAATTTACCACCAGCAGTGATTAATCCAAGACTTAAAATAATTAACAAAGGATGAATTTTAGTATGACTTGGAGCGCTATCCATAGCCTTTTTCTTCTCTCTAAAATATACAAGTATGAAGTACGCTGCGAATATGATTAATAGAACTATTCCAGCAATCCAGTTGATCTGACCGTTAGTGAAGTAGAGTATAACGAGGAATATCACGACACTAAGTACTGAAAGAGGAATATCAAATTTAAGGTTAGCTTTATTAATCTTTATAGCACCAAAGAGGGCTGTAATTGCAAGTATAAATCCAATATTAGCAATACAACTACCAATTATATTACTTGTAGAAACCGCAACATTACCCTGAGAAGCAGCTACAAAGCTAATTATAAATTCTGGTAGGGAAGTCCCAAACGCAACAATGGTTATACCAATCAAAAACTCAGGGATGTGATACTTTCTTGCAAGTGCAGAAGATTGATTGATAAATAATTCAGCACCTTGTACTAAGGCATAGATGCTAACTGCTAATATCGCGATACTAAGAATATATGACCACATATTACAGTCGTCTTAATTTATCGATGTTTGTTTTTACAGCCTCTTCTCCAATCTTAATTAATTCAGTAGGGTCCTTTCCAAATGCTGTAAATTGGGTACTTGGATCGATGGCAAGATTCAGCTGCACATCAGCATTTTTCATATTAGACATAGAGTTGTTGTAAAGGGAAATATCTATCATTGAGCTGATAACATCAATAAACGAAAGCTTATCAAAGTCTAACTTCTTAGGGAACATATTTGAGTATAGGTTTACACCTATTGTCCTTTGAGCTCCCATTGCTTTAACAACATCGATAGGTACTGGATCCGAGAATCCACCATCTACAAGAATATGCTCTTGATATTTTACAGGTTTGAATATCAGCGGTATCGATATGCTTGCCCTTATGGCGTCTCTTAAGTTTCCCTCCTTAAAAACAACAATACTACCATCTACAATACTTGTAGCCACCGCTGCAAACGGAATCAAAGTATCTTGGATAAGGGTATCCTTCGGAATATATAGGTCTAGAATATCAAGTACTTTCTCACCCTTAAAAAGACTTGATTTAAGTGACGGGTCAGAAAGGGCATTAAGAATATCCTTGTATCCTTTTGAATATGCTAATTCTTCAACCACTTTTATATCTTTTGTAAGAGCGTACAGGCCTCCAACAATTGAACCGATACTTGAACCAGATATATAGTCTATGGCTATGTTATTTTTCTCTAATTCTTTGATAACTCCGATATGTGCTAAGCCCATTGCTGCACCAGATCCCAATGCCAATCCAATTTTTCTTCTGAACAGTTTAAACATGTTTTTAGTTATTGATATTAGATTGTATTTCTTTTATTTGATCTCTTAGTTCTGCAGCTTTCTCAAATTGCATACTATCAGCAGCAAGTAACATCTTAGCTTCTAATTTCTTTATTAACAATCGCTTCTGTTTTTGGTCTAATTTCTCAACATATTCATCATCAACATTTATTTCTTCTTCTTTCTCTACCAATGACCCTCTTATTTCTTTAATAATTGAGGTAGGGGTTATTCTATTTTCTTCGTTATATTTCTTTTGGTAGTCTCTTCTTCTGTTGGTCTCAGAAATAGCATATTTCATGCTATCTGTCATATTATCTGCATACATTATAACTCGGCCTTGTACATGCCTTGCAGCTCTTCCAATGGTCTGTACCAGACTGGTCTTAGATCTAAGGAACCCTTCTTTATCTGCATCCAAGATTATCACTAACGATACTTCTGGTAAATCAATTCCTTCTCTCAGTAGATTAATGCCTACAATGACATCATATTTCCCTAATCGTAACTCTCTTAATATTTCAACTCTTTCAACAGTATCAATATCTGAATGTAGATATTGAACTTTAATACCAGAATCTTTAAGGTAATCTGTTAGATCTTCTGCCATGCGCTTCGTCAATGTTGTAACTAACACTCTTTGTCCATTTGCGACATTCTTGTTTATCTCGGTTATTACATCATCAATCTGTCCTTCTGTCTTTCTAATTTCTATCTCAGGGTCTACCAAACCTGTTGGTCTTGTAAGCAGTTCTACAACACTCTTGTTGCTATCTTGCAGTTCATACTCCGAAGGTGTTGCAGATATATATACTGTAGTACCTTGTTTCTTAACAAATTCATTGAAGTTTAGTGGCCTGTTATCTCTCGCACTTGGCAATCTAAACCCATATTCAATCAAATTATCTTTTCTTGCTCTATCTCCATTGTACATACCACCAACTTGAGGGATTGTAATGTGAGATTCATCAATGAACAGGAGGTAGTCATCAGAGAAATAATCGAGAAGTGTATATGGAGGCTCACCAGTTTTTCTTCCATCAAAATATATTGAATAGTTCTCCATACTTTTACAATATCCAACTTCTTGGAGCATTTCGATATCATAGTTGGTCTTTTGCTCTAATCTGTATGCTTCGATATCTTTGCCAATATTTTTTAAGAAAGCTACACGTTGCATGAGGTCTCGTTGGATGTTACCAACAGCCGATTTTATAACGTCATCAGAATATACCAATGATGTCGCAGGAAATATTAAGATTTCATTCATCTCCTGTATTTTGTGCTTGGATATTGGGTCTACCTTGAATATGTTTTCAATCGTATCTCCAAACATCTCAATCCTGATGGAATATTCCTCATATGGTGGGAATATCTCTACAGTATCACCATTAATTCTAAATACTCCTGTATCAAAATCATATGTATCTCGAACATATCTCATCGTGACTAATTCTCTAGCTAAAGCTGTTAGATTGAACTCGTGTCCTTTTCTTAATTCCAATGACTTGTTTTCATAGTTTGCTGGGTCTCCAATATTGTAGATACACGAAACTGAAGCTACTACGATAGTGTCTTTCCTTGTTAAAGCTGAATTCATCGCTCCAAATCTAAGATTCTCAATTGCCTTGTTTACTTGTGATTCTTTTTCAATGTAAAGATCCTTTGCAGGAAGATATGCCTCAGGTTGGTAGTAATCGTAGTATGAGACAAAATATTTTACAGAATTTTCAGGGAAGTATTCTTTGAACTCTTCATACAACTGCGCCGCAAGAGTTTTGTTGTGTGAAAGAATCAATGTTGGTCTGTCTAATTTCTGTATTACATTGGCCATGACAAATGTTTTTCCAGAACCGGTTACACCAAGCAATGTCTGCCTTTGTTTTCCATTACCAATATTTTCTAACAGTTCATTTGTAGCCTGTTGTTGGTCAGGAGAAATGACATATGGTGCTTGTAATTTGAATGAATCCATTTGATGATTTTAGCAGATATGGGTTTGTGTTAAAATACATACATATGGAAAGACCAAAACTAAACAGATTAACAGCAGAGGTAGTGAATCAAATTGCAGCAGGTGAGGTTATTGAGCGTCCAGCTTCAGTTGTAAAAGAATTACTAGACAACGCTATCGATGCTAAGGCTGGTAAAATTACAATACGAATCAATGGTGGTGGTATGAAGATGATTGAGATTAGTGATGATGGTATTGGCATTCCAAAGGAAAATTTAGATGATATCTTTGATGCACACACAACTTCAAAATTAAGAAGCATCGAGGATCTAAATACTTTAATGAGCATGGGATTTAGAGGTGAGGCACTTTCTACAATAACCTCAATTGCTAAAGTTACGGTTGTTTCTAAATTTGAAGAAGATCAAATTGGATATGAGATCGGTTTCAGTGAGAATGGTAAATCTGAAATTAAAAAGAGTGCGAGAGAGAAGGGTACTTCTGTAAAAGTTGAAGATCTGTTCTACAATATTCCTGCTAGAAGAAAATATCTTAAATCTGAACAAACGGAATACAGAAAGATATATGAATTGTTGGCTAAATATTTTTTAGTGTATCCAAATATCCATTTTGTACTTGAAAAAGATGGAAAGAAAGTATTGAATTTACCTGAGGTTAAAGATGCAGAACAGGGTACTGTGCAATTGGAAAGAGTTAAGGATATATTTCCAGACAATACAGGGTTAGCAATTTTCTATGATGGCTCGGGTATCTCCATGAATGGCTATACGGCTCACCCTTCCTTGCATGGACCTAGGGTTATGAAGCAGTATGTTTTTATAAACGGACGCCCAATTACTGAACGTGGGATTGTTAGAGCTGTATATGAAGGCTATTCTAGATATCTTCCCTTTGGTGAGAAGATTCCTTTTGTTTTAAATATTACAATTAGGCCAGATTTGGTTGATGTTAATGTACATCCAAGAAAAGAAGAAGTTAGGTTTGAGAATGCATTTAGGGTATATTCTGCAGTTCAAGAAGCGGTACAGCATACTTTAGAAAAAGCATTATCATACAATTCAAAAACATCAGATGTAGGTGTTAATGAAACACCAAGTAGCAGTCAAAATAGCTTTGCAGATATGAGGAATAGGTTTGGAAATAGAGGAAATACACCTAGTAGCAATAGATCATATATGGATGGTGGAAGTGGGGATATCTCTTTTAACAACAAAGCTTCTTCTGTCAGAGATAGCCTACTCTTCTCAAAACAAGCTATGGAACAGAGTCCTATGAATTTTGATTTCAAAAATGAAGAAAATATTATCTTTTCTAATGAAAATACAACATTTACGAATATATTTCAGATATTTGATAAATATATTGTGATTGAATTCCCTGACGAACGTCTTTGGGTCATTGATCAACATGCAGCTGCAGAGCGTATCAATTTTGAAAGAATATCGAAGAATGAAAAAGACAAACAGAATATCCAAACGCTTTTAGTCCCGCAACAACTTACATTTACACAAGAAGAAAAGTTATTCCTAGAAGAATATATACAATTCTTCAAAAATTTAGGATTTGATTATGAAATTACTGTGAATGGAATTGATTTATATACTACTCCTGTTGAATTTACATTCGATATTGAAAAAATGTTTAGGGAGTTGTTTGAATTAGCTGATAACCCAGGTATACTTAAACAGAACTTTGAAAAATTAAGACATGATATATTAGCAACAATTGCTTGTCATACAAGTGTAAGGTCTGGGAAGAAGTTAGACAGAAGTGAGATGATAAGTATATTTAATGAGCTTTTAAAGTGTCAGAACCCGTACAGTTGTCCTCATGGGAGACCTGCAATATGGAAATTGACATTAGATTTAATTGATAAAAATTTTGAAAGGACATACTAATGAAAACAGGAACACTCTATTTAATACCTACCCCAATTGATAACAGAGAACTTAAAGATATTCTTCTCAAAGAAGATATTGAAAAGATTGTCAAACTTAAAAACTTTGTTGTAGAAACACCAAAGAATGCACGTAGAAATTTGGGTAGTTTAGAGATGGAGACTCCAATGCGTGAGATAAATATGATGGAGCTTAGTGAGCATACAAAGAATAATGGTCTTAGAGAGTTACTAAAACCATTATACGAAGGACAAGATGTTGGTCTCATGTCTGATGCAGGTTCCCCAAGTATCGCAGATCCAGGATTTAGACTCGTCATTGAAGCTCAAAATGCAGATATCCTAGTTGTTCCATTTGTTGGTCCTTCATCAATAATTCTTGCTTTAATGGGATCCGGATTAAATGGACAAAGTTTTGCGTTTAATGGATATATTCCCAAAGATGTTGAAGAGTTAAGGAAAAGGATTCGACTTTTTGAGAGTTTAGCCTTGAAGCTAGGTCAAACTCAGATATATATGGATACTCCATACAGAAATCAAAAGTTGTATGAGCATACTGTTTCGGTTTGTAATCCTAATACGTACTTATGCATTGCTTTAAATGTTGGAGGGGAAGATGGATATATTAAAACAATGAGTATTGCTGATTGGAGGAAGAATGATATTCAACTTCCAAAACAACCTTGTTTATTTTTAATCAACCGAATTTAATGCCAACCTTAATCGGTTCCATACCCACAACCCAATCTGATGATTTGGAATTAGCAAAGAGGATATTAAGTGGACAAGAAAATATTGTAGATAGTACGGTTAATCTGCAAAAGAAATTAGAGGATATTTTTCAAAACAAAGATGTGTACCTTTTTAACCGAGGAAGAGAGGCTTTGTATTTTGCATTACAAACCCTAGGAATTGGCTCTGATGATGAAATTATAGTTCAAGCTATGACCTGTGTAGCCGTTGTTACTCCTATCCTTTGGTTAAAAGCCAAGCCAATATATGTTGATATTAATCAAGAAGATTTCAATATTGATATTACTGATTTAGAAAAGAAAATTACATCAAAAACCAAAGTAATAGTTGTTCAACATACGTTTGGGAATATCGCGAATGTAGAGAAAATTGCAGAGATTGCGAAGAGGCATAATATATTTATTATTGAAGATTGTGCTCACCTTTTCTATACGAATTACAGTAAAACTGATATCAACAAATACAGTGATGTATCTTTCTTTAGCTTTGCCCAAGACAAGGGTATTAGTGCTGTACAGGGTGGGCTTGTAGTTATTAACAACCCGCAATTCAAGGATGTAGCTATGAATTTGTACCTTAATGTTGAGGATCAAGACAAATCGCAGGGGATGTATAACGCAAGGTATATAAAGCTATGGAGTATGATAAAAAAATATTACTTCACTCCAATTCTTCCATTTCAATCACGTATTACGTTAGGAAAAACATTGGTGATGATATTCAGATGGTTAGGATTAATTAAACAACAAGCTACAAGCTCGGTAGATACAGCATTAAGTATGAATAGAATTAGTGAAGTGCAAAGTGCACACTTACTAAATCAACTTAATAAGTGTGATGATATGAATAAACGAAGAGAAGAGATCGCGAATATATATAATGAAACACTGAACCCTCAATTTAGAAATAATGGTGCTACAAAGTACTTACTAAGATATCCGGTGCTACTCTCTAATCCCGGGGTTGTGATGCAACAACTAAAAAAACATAAGTATATTTGTGGTAGATGGTACAATTCTGTTGTGTTTCCGATGAAGAATTCACTTGAAGAAATTGGCTATACCCAGGGTTGCTGTCCAACTGCGGAATTGATCACCAAGGGTATTTTAAATCTTCCAACCAATATTGATTTAACAAACGATGAAGCTATTGAGATTGCAAATATCGTAAATGAAAACGCTAAGTCTTTTAAATTTAGTAACTAGCCCAAATGTCACAACTAGAATTCAGAGAGGTAATAAATGAACAAGAATGGAATAATTTAGTTTTAACATTACCGAATTATTCATTTCTTAACAGCAGTGCAAGGTATCAGTATTTGAAAGAGGTTGGTGGAAATACATTTAGATATTTGGTTTACAAAGAAAATGAATTCAGGGGAATTGTTGCTGGCAATATTGGCCATTCTAAGATATTTGGAAAGTTTTTAGAGTGTAAACATACCCCATTACTTAAGAATGCAAATAAGGCGGATTGGAGCGAGATATTGACCTTCTGTAAGGACCTAGGACGCACAAATAGATGCTTCATGGTACGTACATCCCCATTAATTGAGAGTGATTCTAATCTTGAAGAAGCATATACTGGAAATTACGTAGTTGAAGCTCCTATCCAAAATATCGATGCTTTGATTTCCCAGTATTTTGATATGAGCAAATCTGAGGATGAGTTAAGACATGATATGACGGATTCAACGAGGAACAATATTAACAAGCTTTCTAAGAATCCAGATATCTCTGTTAAGATGTTTGATGATAATTCACAGTTTGAACTATTTAAGAATTTCCATGAACAAACTAAAAAGAACAAGGGGTATATAGATAGACCTGCAGAGTTACTTCTCAAGGAATTACAAATCCAGGTTGATAATCGTATGTGCTATATGATTGTTGGATATTTTCAGAATAGACCTATTAGTATTTGGCAATGTACGGTGTTCGGGAAATATATGCACATATATCAGGCTGGTAGTGATACAGAATTTAGAGAAAAGAATATCCGTGTTACATACTTACTATTCTGGGAATCAGTTAAACTTGCAAAACAGTTAGGACTACAAGTATTAGATTTGTTTGGAGGCATGACACCACCAAACTATACTGGCAAAAAGCATCCTTGGTCAGGAGTGAATTCATTTAAAGAAAGTCTTGGGGGAAAGAAAATGGTATATATGCATAGCAGAGATTTTGCAATTAACAGATCTATGTATTTCCTTTACTACATATATTCATATCTTAGAACTACATTAAAGGGATATACCGTTAAGTGGTAGACTTACCAACTTCCACCACCACCACCACCGAATCCTCCGCCTGAGCTTCCTCCGCTAAATCCACTTCCACCAGATCCGCCATGTGAGGATGCAAATCCATTTGCGCTATTGCTCGGCGTAGCGTGTGCTACTACTTGATGATTCATATGATTTAGAGATGTGGAAAGGAGGTATGCATTAAACAAACTGTTATTACTACCTTCATACCATGAAGGAGGTTCTACATACAAATCTTCGAATTCCTTTGCCCATTTCTTTTCCAGCCCAAAAATCATAGCGTATGGAAGAAGTTGTTCAAATACACCGAGATATTTTTTAGGATTGTCATGGAACTCAATTCTATGCTTCTCAGCAGTATTTATATACATTTTCAAACCTTCCAATTCGTAGTACATTTCATTACCAGTTGTACTTCGTTTGTCTATTGAAAATCCAAAGATTGTTATTGTTGTGAATGAAATGAGCAACCCAAAGAACCAACTCATTGCGGCATTGTTTACAAAAAGCATAACAGCAAAGAAGCAAAGCATAATCCCTAAAATACCAAGGAATCCAAATTTGTTTGAAATACTTTTTTGTGAATTAGAATAGTACTCTTCACTGTATAGTCGCTTTTCAGTAGATGCTTTAAGCGTAGCTACGGTAGTATAGAATTTGGTGCTAAGACTTTTTAAACTGACAGTATCTTTCTCTCCGAATAAACCATCATAGAGGATCTTTTCCTCAGGATCAGTAGGTACATCTTTTTCAGTTTTGATTAATTCATATTCTTTATTTGAGACTTGTTTGATCTTTATATATTTGTTTATTGCTAAATTGATGATCTGCGCCGTTATGATGTTGCTAGGCAATCCATTCTTATATACAAATCCGCTTCTAAGTGGGTTCCAACCCTTGGGCACATTGTAATTAGGAATAACGGTTATCTTTTTATTCTTGTTTACTTTTGTTGAAGCAACTATTACCACAATAATTGCTAATATTGGAAGGAATATTCCTAAGTTAGCAATTATTGCCTGTATTCTCTGTTGGCTAGTAGTATCTGCAATGGTGCCTTTGGGCATAGCTAAAACAACAGTTAGCCCCTCATATACATCAAGTGAATCAGTTTTAACTGTTACTTTGTTTTCCCCTAATTCTGTAAATGTACAATTTGAAGCAGTAGAATCCGTAGCCCCTGTGTAGCAAAGTTTGTTGGTAATCTTTCCAGGAACTGTGACATTAGCTATTACTGAATTGATTGGGACATCCCAGCCTGTGCCAGTGATATTAATATATAGTTCATCGTGATCATCAAAATAGTTGATGGCATATGTAAGTTTGTAATCTAGAACATACGTGTAATCACCAGTTATAGTTGCGTCACCATCTCCAATTTTAAATGTAGCATACCCGTTGCTATACTCTCTTTCATAGCTATCATATCTATTATCAGGAAACCCTGTTCTAAAGTAGTAAAGATCATTTAATTTCAAGAGAGTGGGGCGTGTAAAGGATCCAGTAGTTTTGTAGTTAATTGGAATCTCTCTATATATACCATGACGAGCAAAGGTGAAGTGGTAGTCGATTGATTCATTGATAGATATAGAAGCATCTTGGTTGAGGGTTACATCACTGTTAAATACATTAATATAGTCAGTGTAGTTGTAATCCTGAGCAAAAGTCTTAGAAGGTAATACTAAAATTACTCCCAATACTAGTGAAAGCGCAAGTAATAGCTTCTTCATACCCTTATTAGAATTTTATCTCAACATTCTTTTGTTCTTCCTCTGATGCTTCAAAGAAAGGCTCTGCCTTGAATCCAAACATACCAGCAAGTATGTTGTTTGGGAATACAACAATCATTGTATTAAAGTCTCTAACAGTACCATTGTAGAATCTTCTAGACTTCTGAATGTTATCTTCTAAATCTTTAAGACTTGTTTGCAAATCTAAAAAGTTGGTATTTGCTTTTAATTCTGGATAGTTTTCAGCTAATGCAAATATTTTTGAAAGACCTTTTGTGAGTTGATCCTCAATCTTTGCTTTTTCATCAAATGAACCTGCAGACATAGCCTTTGTTCTCAATTCTGTTACTGCTTCAAATGTCCCTTTCTCATGCTGTGCATAGCCTTTAACGATTGAAACAAGATTTGGGATCATATCGTATCTCTGCTTTAGCATTGTTTCAATGTCTGCTGAAGCCTCGTTAATCACAACCTTCTGGCTTGCAAGCCTGTTGTATAACGAAACAAGAATTATTGCTAAGAGCAAAACAATTCCTAATATTATGTATAGTGCTGTCATGTAAATATTTTCTTAAGTTATATATCTATATTTTAGATTCTTTCGGTAGGGAATGCAATATAAAAAGAAACCCCTCCAAGTGAGGGGTTGTACATGCATGTATTGGTTTTAAACTATTTCTTCTTAGCTACTTTCTTTGTAGCTTTCTTCTTAACAACCTTCTTTACAGTTGTTTTCTTTACAGCCTTTTTAGCAACTTTCTTTTTTGCTACCTTTTTTACAGCTTTTTTGACAACCTTTTTGACTGTCTTCTTTGCTGCTGGCTTTTTAACAACTTTTTTCTTTGTTGTTTTAGCTTTGGGCATTTTTGTAAAGGTAATAGATTAAATACTATTAATTTAACACTTGGGGAATGTTTGTCAATATCGGGCTAATGGGTAGCTGTCAATATTGTATAAACAGTGTATGCAAGGTATGTTACAACGATGATGATACCTGATAGGCGACTGAGAGTTTTCATTTTTCCAAATAATCTCATCTCTGCCAATACTAATATTACAATCACTGCGCCATAGATATTTACAAAAACAGTATCATTTATAACGCCCTGAGGTACATTAATTGGGTTGATAATTGCAAGTAGTCCAATGCCAAGGCCTAAGTTTAGAATGTTCCCTCCAAATACGTTACCAACAATCAGATCGTTATTTCCTTTCTTTGCCGCGACTATACTAGCTACAATAGTTGGGATTGATGTTCCTATACCAACGAGAGTTAGGCCCAATATATAGCTGCTGATTCCTGTTACTTGAGAGAATATTGGGGTTAGTAAGGTGATGCCAAATGATGCTACTAATATTACAAAAATTAACACTGAGATATTGAATAGCTGTTTTCCTACATCTTGGGCGTTAGGTTTTTTAGTTTTTAAACCCACAACCTTCTTGAAATCTTCTTCAACTTCCCTATTTTTATGAAAGAAACCATATTGTATGATTACAACCCAAGCTGCAATTAAGAAGAGTACTAAGATAATGCCATCCAACCTTGAAACTTCCTTGTCTATAACCAATGCTGTGAATAGGGCGGTAATAGCGAAGTACAGAGGTATTTCTTTTTCGAATACTTCCTGCTTTACCATTATAGTTGTCATGAATGCTGGGATACCCAATGCTAAACCAAGGTTTACGTAGTTGGTCCCAAGGAGATTTCCTAATGCAATATCATGTTGATTCCCAACGAAGGCCATTATACTTACAAGCAAGGTAGGAGCTCCTGTCATGAGTGCTACAAGCGTAGTTCCGATGAGTACATCACTAACACCAATATTTCGTGCAAGTTTGATGGAGATGTTTACAAGATACTTTCCACTAAAGGTCAATATGACAAAGCAGACGATTAATCCAAGCGTAGATAATAGTAACGGTGGCATATGAGCAGATTGATCAAATATAGAATATCGGGGTGACACGACTTGAACGTGCGACCTCTGCGTCCCAAACGCAGCGTTCTAGCCAACTGAACTACACCCCGATAACTGTGAGATTTTAACACAACATACGAAAAGAAAAAAGGGAGATGTTTAGTCTCCCTTTTAATATCTATTTACAATCTTTAGCTATTAGATAGCTGAGAGTAATTTCAATGCCCATCCAGATAATACTGGAACATCAAATCTTTCACCCTTGTATGCTTTAACCATACCTACAATTATCAATACAATTGTAAGAGGAGCTAACAACCATCCGATTACTGGAACCCATGAGAAGAATTGTAATATGCCGACTAGTGTATATTGTGCACCCATGTATCTTACAAAATTATCATCCTTCTCTACGAACATAAGGATAAGACCAACAATAGGAATACATGCGAGTACACCCATCCATTGGTTTTTCTCATTGTACTTGATTTCTTCTAATGTAAATATTTTTTTGGCTTTCTTTTCTTCTGCCATATTAGTAACGTCACAATAAAATTATTTATATCAATAAGGATACTATCAAGGTATGAGGTTTACAAGGGGTATACTACAGGTAGTTGCAAGGGTATACCAAATGGGTATACTAGTATATATAAATAAATTTAAAGCAGTATACATATGGGAGATATATTAACAGAGAAGCAGATCTTAGTTCTTAAAGCTATTCGTGATTTCTTCATAGCCAATACCTTTGCTCCTTCATTAACAGAATTACAAAGGATACTTGGTATAACTACAAAAAGAGGTGTAGTGGTTCATCTTATGGCCCTTGAAAGAAAAGGATACATCATTAGAACAAATGAACCAAGAGGTATTAGATTGGTTGATGAAGATGAAGATTCAGTTGCCTTCGAATATATGGTTGGTATACCTATACTAGGTTATGTAAATGCAGGTACACCCCTAGTCAATGCTATTGAAGAAAATCTTGGTATGTTAAAAGTTCAGGGGAAGATTTTAGGAAAAGTTAAGAAAGGACTATTCTCAGTAATAGTTAAAGGTGACTCAATGAATGAAGAAGTTATTGATGGCACAAAGATATCTGATGGAAATTATTTGATTGTAGACAAGGATAGCGCTGTTGAAGACGGTGATGTCGTTGTAGCTATTATTGAGAATTCTGCAACAGTTAAGAAAATTAAAAGAGGAAAAGACATGGTAACTTTGTATCCAAACTCTAATAACCCAATACATCAGCCGATATTTGTAAATCGTGATTGGAGTGGTTTAATTAATGGGAAAGTTATCAAAGTATTAGAGAAACCAACTATCTAATCTCTACATTTAAAACAAAGGGCTTAATATTCTTTTTCAGAGTCTTAAGCTCTCGCTCAGTAAAAGAGTTTTGTTCTGAAAGAGTAGAGTTAATTGTTTTTCCAGCTCTGAAGTTTTGAACATAGTACTGTTTCGCACCATTAATCATTCCACCTATGGCTTTTGACGAATCAACTGTATGTATACCTTTTACAAATGTAGTTCTAAATTCATAGTCTATACCTGAATTCATAATTATAGATATGGATTGTTTTACACTCTTTAACGCATTCTCCCCAGTAAATGTCAGGTAGTCTCCTTCCGGATATTTAATATCCATAGATATATAATCTAGAACACCATGTTGGATTAATTTTTTTAGTTTACTAGGAAGCAAACCATTTGTATCTAGTTTAACAAGGTATCCAAGGTCCTTAATTGATTTTAAGAAGGGTTCTAGGTCATCGTAGAGGAGTGGTTCCCCACCAGTAATAACTACTGCTTCCAATTTTCCAACCCTAGATTTAAGAAACCTCAAAACTTTTTCAGGATCATAGATTTCCTCTGGTGCAATGTCTTGTATAACAAGCTCTGGGTTATGACAATACTCACACCTTAAATTACACCCATGCGTGAATATGATTGCAGATAACTTGCTAGGATAATCTATCAATGATAGCTTTTCTAACCCTGCAATCTTTAGCATGTAGTACAACCCATCTTAAAGAATTTTCTGTCATTCCATTCTGCCTGTTTACCAATATTCCATTGATTAACAGGCCTTATATATCCAACAACTCTTGAATATACCTCACACTTTTGTCTTGTAACTTTTTTCATAACTTTGGACAGTTAAAAATTATATATACTAAACAATCTCATCAAATTCCATTCCATCCTTGTATCCAACCTCAATATCACACTTAGGACAGAACCTATGTTCTCCAGCAATATATCCATGCTTAGGGCATATACTAAAGGTGGGAGTTAAAGAAAAATATGGAAGTTTGTAACTTTCAGCCACTTTCTTGACTAAATTCTTTACACTTGTTGTGGAAGAAATCTTCTCTCCAATGTACAGATGTAATACTGTTCCACCAGTATATTTACATTGGAACTCGTCCTGTTCATCCAAAGCTTCAAAGATATCATCAGTGTAGTTGACTGGGAGTTGAGAACTATTAGTGTAGTAGGGAACCATTCCTCCCTTACCCACCAAATCTGCAGCAGTTAATATATCAGGGAACTTCTTCTTGTCTGCCTTTGCAAATTTGTATGTAGCACCCTCTCCCGGAGAAGCTTCAAGATTGAATAGCTGATTGGATTCTAATTGATAGTTCATTAATACTTCTCGCATATGATCCATA
Organism: uncultured bacterium; assembly: GCA_903906305.1. GTDB lineage: Bacteria > Patescibacteriota > Dojkabacteria > SC72 > SC72 > UBA12078. The sequence continues at coordinate 108,966 of CAIVJR010000009.1, forward strand.
ATCTCTAGGCCCAATACTCGACCTTCCTCTGATGTAATCCCCTTAGTTTTGTCTTTGAAGAAGTTAACAAGGGATTCATTCAAACCAAGGATGCCAATGGTATTGAAGTGGTTTTTGTAATATTCTCCAAAACGTTTCTTAATGTCTCCAAGATAGAACTTAGAGTAAGGGTATAATCCTTTTTCAGTATATTTTTCGATGAATGCACGTTTAATGAGCAAGCTTTGCTTAGAAAGCTCCATCATGTGATCTAATTTCTTAAAGTAGTCCTTCTTATCCTTACTCAAGTATCCAATCTTAGGAAGATTAATAGTTACAACTCCAAGACTCCCCGTTAAAGGATTGGCTCCAAAAAGACCTCCACCTCGTTTTCTAAGCTCTCGGTTATCTAGTCTTAATCTACAACACATACTTCTCGCATCATCAGGGTTCATATCTGAGTTTACGAAATTTGAGAAGTAGGGGATTCCATATTTAGCAGTCATTTCCCATACTGGTTTGTAGTCTGTATTGTCCCAATCAAAATTCTTAGTAATATTGTATGTAGGTATGGGGAAGGAGAAGAGTCGACCTTGAGAATCCCCTTGCATCATTACCTCACAGAATGCTTTATTCAACATTGCCATCTCAGGTTGGAAATCCTTGTATTTTTCTTTTTGAACTTTTCCACCAATGATTACCCCTTGTTCAGCTAATTGCCCTGAAGGAATTAAGTCCATAGTTACATTTGTAAAAGGAGTTTGACATCCGACCCTTGTAGGTACATTCATGTTGTACAGGAATTCCTGCATCTTTTGTTTAACCTCTTTGTATGTCAATTTGTCATATCTAATGAATGGTGCAAGATATGTATCGAAACTTGAGAAAGCTTGAGCTCCTGCAGCCTCATGCTGCAAGGTATAGAAGAAGTTTACGCATTGGCCCAAAGCTGCACTGAAATGTTTAGCAGGGGCAGCAGCGATCTTTCCAGATACCCCTGTGAAGCCCTTAAGAAGAAGATCTTCTAGACTCCAACCACAGCAATATACTGCCAGCATACCAAGATCATGGATATGTATATCTTTATCTATATTTGCATTAGAAATTTCCTTTGGATATATACTATGTAACCAGTAATTAGCTTGTACTGTAGATGAAATATAGTTATTCAAACCTTGCCATGAATATGTCATATTGCTATTTTCATTTACCTGCCAATCTTCAATATCAATGTATCCCCTTACCAACGTATCTGCATCTATTAATGACTTAATATTCATTACCTGATTCTTAAGATCAACAAACAAACCAAAAGCAATAGATGTTTTACCATGTCCCATATTGATGAGAACCTGTTTTACAACATCTGCAATCTCTTCAGTTTTTACATATTTTCGTTTTGGATATTTAGCAATTAATTGTTTTACTACCTCGTCAGTTGTCTCTTCAGCTCTTTTCCTGTCATGGCCTCCAACACTCTCTGCAGCCTTAAATATCCCAGTAGCTATTCTTTCTCTCTCAAACTTAACGATTCTTCCGTCTCTCTTCTTGACCTGGAACGAGTTCTGTATTTTTAGGGCAGCCATTATATGTAGTAGTAAAAATTAAAATTTCTCTAACTTATTTATCTCCTCTTTAATATCCTCAAGATCCTTAAACTCTTTGTATACTGAGGCAAAACGAATGTATGAAAGCTGATCCTTGGTCTTCAACCATTCTAAAATCATTCCGCCAATCGCTCTTGAACTAACGGGCTCTTCACTATTTATGACGTAGCGTTCTACCTGTTCTGCGAAATCCTCAACTTCATGGATAGTCACAGTGTTTTCATTGATTGCTTTCTTAATTCCTTTAATAATCTTGTTAATATCAAATGTTTCTAAAGAGCCGTCTTTTTTTAAGATGGAGACATCCATTTTTTCTATTCTTTCATATGTAGTAAACCTTTTTCCACAACGAAGGCACTGTCTTCTTCGTCTTGTAGAGCTATCTTCTCGGTTATCTCGTTTATCTACAACTTTTGTTGTATCACAAGCACAAAAGGGACATCTCATATATTTATATCAACATGTTGTGTATGCCTTACAAGTTACCCCCAACAGGTGGTATGGTCAAGAGGCCGATAGAATGATAATTGTATAGTCGTCGATAATCCAACACAATATACAGTAGGGAAATATTACAGGACTAGTTATGAGATATATAAGGTTTTGACTATGTCAGAATAAGCATATAACATGTATAACTAAGTTAAAAAATTCTTTATATGATATTCGAACTTAAAGATTTCCCCAAATTAAAAGAAAAACTCGGGGATAAGAAGATTGTTTGTACTTCTGGATTCTTCGATCCAATACATCCTGGGCATGTATCTTGTATTACGGAATCAAAGAAATTTGGTGATGTTCTAATTGTAGTTGTAGATGGAGATCAAAGAGCAATTACAAAGAAGGGTAAATCATTTATGTTAGAAATGGACAGAGCATATATTGTAGACCATCTTGTTGGTGTAGATTATGTAACGATATATAACCACCCAACTGAGAATAACTGCATTGAAGCTATCGATATCATAAGGCCCGATGTTTTTACAAAAGGGGGTGATAGAGTAGGTAATACTACCCCTGAAGCTCAGTTAATTGAGAGCTATGGTGGAAGAATAGAATACAATGTTGGAGATTCTAAAATTTGGTCCAGCTCAGACTATTTAGAGGATTGGCATCAATTTAGAAAGTCCCAAGAATCTATCTAGGTCTTTTGGATAGATACTTAAATATAGCATTAGCAGCTATTCCACCTTCTCCAACAGCTGTCACAACTTGTCTAAAGCCATTTGAAGCAGTTGTACAGTCTCCAGCAGCCCATATACCCTCTACATTGGTAGCCTGTGTCTGATCAACCTTTATATATTTCTTTCCATCAACTTCTAAACCAAGAATATCAGCGAACAGACCATCAGGTTCAGATCCAATCTCAATGAATACACCATCAACATTTACATATTGTTCTCCATTGTATGGTTGAGATAGCTTTATTCTTTCCAATCTATTTTCTCCCTCCAAACCAATAGGGAGGGTTTTAAGAATTATTTCTACATTCTTTCTTGCCATTAATTGATCAACCCACATAGGTTCACCAAGTAATTCTGTACCTCTGTAGATTAGATATACCTTCTTAGCAATATCAGAGAGCATGGTTGCAGACATTACTGCTGCGTTCTTACCACCGACAACTGCTACGGTCTTGTCTCTGTAGAACATTGCATCACAGGTAGCGCAGTAGGAGAGTCCTTTTCCTAAATATTTCTCTTCATCAGGTAACATAAGTTTGTTTCGTTCCGTACCTGTTGTTAGGATTACAGTTTTAGCTTCGAATTGATTATTTCTATCCGTATATACATGGAATATCCCATCAACCTTCTTAATGTCCACAACACTTTCATATGCTATTCCTGCTCCAAGGTCCTTAGCTTGTTTTTCAAATTTTGCACTTAATTCAATACCCGAGATATCTTGTAATCCAGGGTAATTACACACCATATGTGCTTCTGAGATTGTTCCACCAACTATTTTTCCAAATATGATGTTTGAGAGTTTGTATCTACTAGCATATATACTTGCAGAATATGCTGCAGGCCCACTTCCTACTATGGCTATGTCGTATATCATATGTGTTAGAGATTACAAATTAGTATATATTCTGATATATATTCTAACATATATGTAAAGAAGGGGTGTTTTAGTAATATATGAATTATCGCACCGTAGTTTCAAGGTGTGTCTGGGGGTGTAGTAATGTTAAATCGCATAAAAGCGAATATCTTTATCCCCTCAGACACAACCTTTCACCTATTTCTTTGTTTCATTTGCTACACAACATTATTTAGGAATGGCTCAAAATAGAGCTTCCCTTGCGGAAGAACTGATGTCCCAGGCTGGCCTGAGGCTTTTGAAGCTGTAACAATAAGAATTGCTGCTAATACCAATAAGACAATAATAATTACCCAAAGCACTTTCTTTTTTCGAAACATGATTTCCTCCTTCTGGTTTAGTAAAACCTCAAAATTGTTAACGATTGTTAAAAACTTAGAGGTTTTACATAAGCTCAAAAAAGAAGAAGATCACCGAAATAGGCTTTTAAAAGAACAATATAGGCTTATTCAACCTATAGTATATTATAACATATTTAGGATAAAATTACGCAACAACCCCCCAATCTAGGGTATTTGTGAGGATTTCAGGCTTATTCTTTCTAACAATCACCATATATTCAAACATAACGCTATTTCCACCATGTTCGGTATGTACTGACCAACCATCCTCATCTGTATATATATGACCAGTATCATCAACCACCTGACATTCAACGCACACAACCATACCATCAACTAGAAGATCACCTGTACCTGGTTTCCCAAAGGCAGGGATATCAGGATATTCATGCATAGATTTACCAATACCATGACCTACATACATCTTAATAATATTGAAACCATTATCCTTAGCTGTTTTCTCCATTACATAACCAAGATCACCAGTTCGATTACCAACCACAGCCTTAGCCATAGCATTCTCAACTGCGGCTCTCCCAGCCTCTAAAAGCTTCGCATTTTGTTTAGAAGGTGTTCCTATGCTCCAAGTCCAACAATGGTCAGTAAAATATCCTTTATATGTAATTCCGGTATCAATTGAGACAAGGTCTCCTTTTTTCAAAGGAACATCTTTTGGAATACCATGTACAGCCACATCATTAACGGAAATACAAAGATTATTTTGATAGTTATCTACTGTTGGAAAATTTGGTTTTACACCATATTCTTTACAAAGTTCACCCATGAGTTTATCTAATTCAAGTGGTGTAACTCCTTCTTTTACATTCTTTCCCAGTTCTGACAAAATTTCAACAGAAATTTCTGCTGCCTCGCGAATCATTAATTCATCTTTTGGGTTCTTTATATTCATATGGCCATTATACACGCCTAGGAAAGAACATGGAACTGACGAGTAAGGGATTTGAAGATTGTAGGTTGTCGGACTTGCACCGCTTAAAGATGAGTCAACATCGCATGCTACACAAGGTAGCAAGGGGAGCTTCTCCACCTCCCAACCAACCTACATAACAATAGCTAGTGTCTTTATTAAGTTTCTATTTTCTACTAACAATTGTCAATCTAATTGACAAGTATCGTTAGTCTTATAGTGTTTACTTCTGTCTAGATAAGTATTAAAATAGACTGTTGTGTCGCTCTTTTCAAACAAAATATTATAAGGAGTAAAAACCGATGGGCAACCTACTGTGGAAACAGATTCATCCAAATATCTTTTTTGTTTATGTAGATGGAATTGGTGTTGTGTATGCCCCACTTCTTGGCAAGTTTTTTTCTGTGCCAAAAGAAGCTATGGGAATTGTTTGGGATTATTTAAATTCAGGAAAGCCTGAAACACATGAATTACATCAACACCTAATATCGGAAGGTTTCTTTGAAGAAGTTGAAATGCCTCGTATAGCGAAAGAAGGACCGTTCAATAGCAGAGAAGTTACACTTTCAGTAACCTCCGCATGTAATTTACGGTGTATCTATTGTTATGCGAATGCAGGAATAAACTTCTGTGATCTCCCCTGGGTACTTATAGAGAAATCAATTCAACAATTGTACGTATACGCTAATGAGCGTAATGATACCGATGTTGAACTTAGTTTCCATGGGACTGGAGAAACGCTTGTAAGATGGCAAGTGATGGTTAAGGCTGTAAACTACGCCTTACAACTCTTGCCAGAAGGCTGGACTATTCATTTCTCGTTAGTTACAAACGGGACTTTAATAGACGATGAAAAAGCACAGTTTCTAAAGAAGTACGGCTTCTCTGTAGTTCTATCAATGGATGGAATTGAAGAGATTCAAAATATTCTTCGTCCAAAAGCAGATGGAACTGGTTCTTTTGATGATGTGGTGAAAGGAATGAAAGCATTAGTAAAAAATGATGTTTTCTTTGCCGTGCGAACCACAGTTACTGGCCTGAATCAAGATACCATTCTGGATTTTCTTGAACTCTGTGCCACTAATGGATGCAGGGAGATTAGTGCTGCACCTTTCTCTGCTACTGGTAGAGGGCAAGATGGTGTTGATGATGTTGATCCAGATATCTTCGTAAAAAATTATCTTCTCGCTAAGAAACGTGCTAGAGAGCTAGGAATGATTTTTAAAACGCCTTCAGATTGCTTAGATAACGCAAGTGTCCGTTATTGTAATGCAGATGGAGAGTCATTCGCTCTTATGCCAGAAGGAATTATCTCGTGCTGTACCCGCGTTACAAGAAAGAATGACCCTCTTGTAGATCTTTTTGTCATTGGGCATATAACCGAAGAAGGTGTGGAGATTAATCAATCGAAGGTTGAAAAACTTAAGACTCTAAACCTTCACAATTATCAGGAGTGTCAAGAATGTTTCGTTAAGTACACCTGTTCTGGTGGATGTCACCATACCAGATTTTTAAACGGAAATCATCAGCCGGCTTCTTACTGTGAGATAATTCGTGCTGTAGTATGGGACACACTGAAAAATGCTGCCTTTGAAGCATAATCTTGCAGTTTCTAGGAGATATCCTTATAATAAAGAATTCTATGAGAAAGGAGAATCGCCATGTTCGGTAAAACTGTAACTATAAAAGTTCAGACGAACAGCCGCGGGTGCAAGGACGACAAGCAGTGTTCGTGCCGAAGTAGTGCATGAAAGTCGTTTTTGTTGCCAGCTCTGGAGATGATTGCATTATTTGCAAACAATATTGTCAATCATCTCCAGCACGTTCCACTATAAAAGCTTTGATAGATATTCAATTTGTGTGTCTTTCCCATTCAATAAATCCGACATTAATGTATTCACTGCATAGGTAGGTCTGAATGATTCACTTAGTTTATATCCCTTTGATCTAAATATTTTCGAAGATGAAAATACTTTTAATTTTGAATTGGGTAAAATAAAAGATTGATTTTCTCCATAATGTGTAGGATTCCCATGTGGTATTTCACCTACTGAAATTACATTTTTGATCCTTGATAATTCTAGAACATTAAGAATTGCAGATGAGTAGGTATCTGCACTTGTTAGGATGATAATCTTATATTGACCTTCTGATCTTTTTAAAAATCTAATCAATGGCTTTAATACATCAGAATCTCCTCCCTTATTATTTCTGAAATCAATAATTAAGTTTTTTAATTGAGATTTATCAAATTGCTCAGTGATTTGGGTGATTTTTAGGTCTTTTCTTTCCTCGCAACTATTGTATTGAAAATAGAAAGCTTTAATTTGTGGTAATACGGTAACCCAGTATTTATCTCTTTCCAATAATGTTACAGACGTTTGTTTTACCTTCTCCTTTAAAGTAATCGTCTCTGTATTGTAATCTTGTGGACGAATTGCTACAAAAACACGAGCATCTTCCTTTTCTAATTGTAGTTTTATATTTTCATTCTTTTTTATGCCTAAGTATTCAAGTATTGATGGCTCTACAATTTTTGATGAGAGATAATATCTTGTAGAGATCTCATTTTCTTGCGGAATGAATGATTTTATTCTCAATTCTAATTCATTCATATTGTAATCATTTATGCCAAGCAGTTTTGATCCTAAATAATTAGATAAGCATTCCGAGGATTGAGTTAAGTAATAACCATTATTCAGGTATTCAAACTTAAACATAAAATTCTCTTTTCCTAGAACATCATCTGAGAGACCTAGATATGTATGACCATCATTTAATACTGCTAGACAAGTCATGAGAGCTAATCCAAGGTCTTTTATGTTACTAGCATTTACAGTATTGCTTTCTAGTAAAGCAGTAAACTTCTTTTTTGTAATATACTTATATGGATTTGGATGAATTTGTTCTAGCTTCTTATGGAGTTCTTTTATATCTTGTTGTATTGCTACTGTATTTAAGGTTTTCATCTCAGTATTATACCTCGAACTACCCAATAATATATAGCTCTTCTTCCGCTCTTGTTACAGCGGTATACAACCATCTTCTCCAGTTATCATCACTCATTTGTGGAAATCTTTCTTCAAACAGTATAACCCGTTTAGCTTGACTGCCCTGGGCCTTGTGTACCGTTAAAGCATATCCAAAATCAAACAAATTCATATTCTCAGGTAGATATTGAGTATTTGTTTCAGCCTTTCCAAATTGATCAAGGCTTACAGGCCCTACAAACACCTCATCCTCATCATCTAAGGATATCTCTGCATCGTAGAACTTACCTACATGGTTCTTAGATATGGAAAGTATCGTGCCTGTCATACCATTAAAAATTCCCATACTAGGATTATTTTTAAGACATATTACCCTGTCACCATACTGTGGCTCTGGAGATTCAAATTCTAGCAATTGTCTAATCCCTTTATTCAAATCTACTCGTGTTCGATTGTATCCCGTTAGTACCATTGTCTGGTCATCAAACGATTCTAGCTTGTCAGAAAGAAACTCTTGAGTGTTTTCATTGTTCTTTGAAAGCTTTTTAACAGTATTAGAAAATTCTAACTGAGGAATATGCCCATATCTACGAGCTATTTCGGAAACCTTAATGATCGGATTATCCCTTTCTTGTCTAAATATCTCCTCGAGCTTAATATTTGGTCTTTCCATCAAATTGAAAGTACCTTCTACAGGTGGAAGTTGACCATGATCCCCAGAAGCAAGAATAGGGACACCATAGCTTAAAAGATCGTCCCAGATCTGTCTGGTAACCATAGAGGCCTCATCTACAATGATTAAATCATATGTAAATTCTTCCTGAAGCTTCTTTTCCCATCCAATGATATTGTCTTTTTCATCACATATGGCTTTGTAGATAAGACCATGAATAGTACCTATGTAATCAGATTTAAAGATTGATTTTGCGTCTCTAAGCTTGTGCTGCAAGACTCTCGCAGCTTTTCCAGTATAACTACAGTATGCAATCTTAATGTTCTTTTTTTCTTTGTGAAGATGTTGTCCTAGATATCCAAGCATTGTAGTTTTACCAGTTCCTGCATAACCGCCAAAGGTTAAGTACTGTACTGGATGCTCCTTGTACCATTGTAATATGTCATCAATGATAGATTTTTGTTTTTCTGAGAATGCTATGTCCACTTGAGATGTTAAGAGATAATTGATAGATTAAAAGACATGTCTAATGTATATAGTCTACTAAAAAAGAGCAAGTTTATACAAATAATCCTAACATTAGGTTTATTTTTAATGGTACCTAGCTTTGTAAGCGCACAAGAGACTACAACAATAACTCCTGTTACAGAACTAAAAGCTTTTACATACTTTACAGGTATTGGATGTCCTCATTGCGCAAAGGTATCTCCTACAATACACAAAAGTGTTAATACCCAGGATGGTTTGTTAATGATTGAGTATGAGATATATCAGGAATCCTCTAATGCTAGAACATTGTACAGTTACAATTCAAAATATGGGTACGAGTTGGCTATTCCGTTGATTTTGTATGCTCCTAAGGATTTTGATCAAGGGGACACACCAATTCTTAATAACTTTGATACACAAATAGCCAAGCTTCAAACCAATACCATTGAGTTAGCTAACAAAACGGTTAGTTGGGACGACTTAAACCTTAATGATTTTGAAGGAAAAGTGAAATTGTTAACAAAAGACAGGATGGCGATGCAGAGCACTACAAAGGATTTAACTAGGGAGCAGATTGTATTAATAAAAGAGTTCTTAGTTACCAAAGATTTAGATGTGTACGTTCAAACTTTACAAGGAACAAAAGTTAAGGATATGACTATTGAGTACCCAGGAGGTAATGAAATATATTCCCATGGAGTTAATATTGGCTCATGGACTTTACATTGGAGAGGGAATAGTGATGCACAGATAACAGATGGGAAAACGACAAATACAGATTCAGTTTCTTCAGATTCAGGTAGTATCTCGTGGGGCAAAATATCGGCACTTGCACTTACAGATTCAATTAATCCTTGTGCTTTGTCTGTGCTTTTAATGATGTTGATAGCCATAGCTACATACCATCCTAAGGATAGAAAACAGATATTGTGGGCAGGGTTGGCCTTCGTAGCAGCCGTATTCATTACGTACTTCATATATGGATTACTAATTGTTAAGGCTTTCGAGGTAGTTCAGGGGATTAGTAGTATTAAATTGTATTTGTATAAGGGGCTAGGGGCAGGTGCAATTATTTTGGGTTTGCTTGAGATTAAGGATTTCTTCTTCTACAAGCCTGGATCTATTGGTACTGAGATGCCTATGATGTTTAGACCCAAGGTTCAGCAGATTCTTGCTAAAGTTACTTCTCCTTTAGGAGCATTTGGATTGGGTATGTTTGTTACTTTATTCTTACTGCCTTGTACCATCGGTCCATACATTATATTGGGTGGTATGCTTTCATATGGTGAGTTTGCAGGTGCATTGCCATATCTTACTGTTTACAATTTGATATTTGTACTTCCAATGGTAGTTATAATCCTACTGGTATTCTTTGGTTCTAAGAGTATTAAACAGGTTACAGAGTGGAGGGAGAAGAATGTTAAGGTTATGCATTTAATAATTGGCATAATATTCATTCTTTTAGGCTTATCTATGTTCTTTGGGTTGTTTTAAATAACCAAATATTTCAATGGTTTGTTATATGAGTTGCCTATAATAGGGGTTATACTAACGATATGGGTATAAATACTAATGATTTATATCAATATTTATTAGTAATATAGTGATTTTGTATAGATATTTATCATGATATGTAATATATTCATGATTTCCGATTATATCGGAGGGGGTTTTCGAGGAAAGTCTGGGGTATGTCATAAAGACAATATATATTTCCCAGACTTCCTCTAGACCTATTTCTTATTTTTGCAATCTTACGACTGCACATTGTAGTTCTTTGTCGGTTCCGTAATATAAAACGGGTTTGCATTGCTACATTGCACGAAAGTTTTTTTAGTAACGTAAGCTACTGAAAGTGCTACGATGCAAACAAACATGAGTGACATTAATACAATTACCAATGATTTTTTCATTGTTACTTCTCCTTTCCCATTAGGGAATATAACTAATATAGTGTGTTACACGAACATTAGAACCTTTAAACAAAAAGATTAAAAGTTTTGAAGTTCGTGTAAAACAGGGGGAGAATATTTAGAAATAGATCTTTTAAAGAGCAGTATAAGTTATTTCTAACCTATAGTATATTATACCACACTCTGTAATTATTATACAATAATCCCTAATAGAAGTCTTTTATATAGGTACTGTATTTCTTCAAATACTTTGGTATATACTAAATATATCTAACCTGCCTAACATAGGATACTATGCAAGTAGTTATGTCTAAAAAGAAAAAATACATCCTTCTACTATTAGTAATATTGGTATTATCTGCTGTCACTGCAGGAATATATTTATTTGTTAATCCAAAGATAAATGGTTCTACATCATATACAGTAGATAAATACTCAGATGTTACTAATTGGTGCGATACTAACCGGGAGGGAGGGAAATTAAATGTTGATTGCAAGGCTCTGTTAATCAATATTGATTCGAACAGTTGTTTCGAGGTACAGGTAATCACAAAGGACAAAGAGTTAAAGGATTTAACTGTATGTGAGAAGAATGGTACTCTTTCATATACCAATGATGTGTTAGGATACAAAAAGCTCATGCCCGTAGATATGATATTTACATATTCGAAGGAAGGAATACTAAGGGATTACTCCTTTGCCAATGTTTCCTTCTCCAAAATTGATGGGCAATACATACAAAACGTAGTCGAGAACGATATGGATCAATTGCTACTATCAAAGGCTTCTAATCTTTCAATAAAAAATAGTTTTGATGTATGTCCTACATCTTACGAACTTAGAAATTATCTATTTGAGGATATGTTAAGTGAATACTCCCAATTTTATTCTCTTAATATTCTTAAGGAAGATTTGTATCATGCGTATTCTTTCAATAGCTTGGAGAATTATCAGATAACTCTATTATTTGCATGTGATTCAAGTAGCAAGCTACAGTATAATTCGGTATGTAATTTAAGTAATATAAGTAAGTCATTATCTATTGAAAAAAACGTTCCCCGTATTTTTGTTACAGAAGATAATATAAACTGGAATAACAATCTTGATACCCTAGATATCGCTTATTTAAAAGAAATTTCGTTGATCTATGACAATTTATTTCTCAAGAACGATGCAACTACGAAATATCTATCAAAGATATCTTCTCTGATAAATGCAGTAAATATTAAAGAAAATCTTGGGGAATCAACATTATGCGCACTATATCCTATATATCAGACACTAGCAAAAACGGATAATCAATACATAGCGGATCAACAATTTATTGAAAATTTTATCCAAATGAATATAAAAAAAATCACATCTCCAATATGTGGAAAAATCCTTCAAAATGAAGAGACTGATGCACGGGGCCTTTACTTGAAGCTATCTGCAACAAAATTAAATACAGGAATTTTAAATATATATAATCAATGCTCTAATTTAAGAATTTTAGCTAATGAATAAGTTAATACTCAAAACTTCATTTTTTTTACTCCTTTGTTTTTTATTAGTGAATGCTTCTAAAACAGCAATCTTTGCTCAAACTCCCTTTGTTGAAGTTTCGAGAGAATGCTTAAATAGGACAGATGGGGGGTGTAATTGCTCATCTGGCACGAGAATAACATGTTGCAATCCATCCAAGATTTGCTATGAGAGAGAAAGTGAAACTCATGATCCAGGAGATGATGTGGTAACACAAGGTCAAAATTTCTCACCTAAAGTAATTTTATGCCAAGCCGTAATACCAGGAAATTATATCCTTTCATATTGTGATGAAGTTAATACCTGCTATGATGCTCATTCTGTTCCTTGTTCTTGTTGTGTCCCCAATTGTGATAACGGTGGTTGTGAAGTACCAGCTTGTCCTTCTGGTAGCCAAGAATTAGCTAACGGTTGTTCAGTATCCTCTGTTCAATCATGTTCCTACAGTAATAGTTGTAATACGGGATCCTGTGGTGGAGGCTCCCGCACCTGTTACTACTCTGAAACCAATCTTTCCTTTGTTCAAGGAAATGGTAGCACCTCAGGCCCTACCACTGTAAGGATCATTGTTGACGAGAAACCATATGAACTCTCCACTAACCCTGCAGAACCAACCCACATCAAACTTCCAGCCCTAGGTTCTTCTAACGTTCAGATAACTACACCAACCTTCACAGCTCCAGTGACCTCAAGAGGAGCTAATTACTACTATCAAGCCAATAACTACGGTAACAATAACGAATGGGAGACATGGACAACATGCTCTGGAATAGCAGGAGAAGACTTCTGTACTACCATGCCTAATCCAAACAATACTCAAACCCTTGTACCAACATCAAAAACCATAAATCAAGTATTTAAAGAAGGCGCTACAGGAGAAATATCTGCAATGTATGCAACCACAGACAAATGTACAGATACATACAAATACTCGTTGCCAATCAAAGGTTACTACGTCGTAGACTATATCCCTGTGCCACCAGAGCCATGCACCCCAGGAGCTCCTACATGCCCATGGATACCTGAAATAACGACAAATACTACAGAAAGAGGCTGTGCATCCCTTACATACTCTGGTACTGAGATTAACAATGAACTGCATATAAATGCAGCAGTAACAGATACAGACAATTTAAATGAAATACAAGCATTTACTCTTTGGTTTTCGAAAGACACAAATATCCCTTCGCTCGGAACAACATCCGCCTCATATACGGGAAGCAATACCAATGACTTAGGAATAATGATTAAAAAGAACGGAAGCGATTGGGACAATCCAAACATCTACGCAACCAACTTAGATCAAACCTGGGGGCAAATATCTCTCACAGACGGCATTGGATATATAAACATAGCAGGAACAAACATAATAGAAATATATGACATAGCTGTAACGCAGGATACAAAAATTACCTTTGATTACAAAATAAAGTTCTTAAACAACATCTCAAATCTCTCAGGTATATACAATGTCTACGGAGGATCCTTAGATACCCATATGATCAATGGAAATATCTTAGATCAAAGTTACTTCTACAAGTTCTTTGATTGGGGAATAGATTTAATCAATCCAACAGTAGAAGAGATCACTCAACAGATTCGAGATCCACAGAATACGTATATGATTTGGAGTAATGCAGATGTAACAAGTGGAATAGGGAGAACTGTAATTAATGCATACAGATTGGGAGGAGTATCTACAGACCCAGAAGGAGTTAAACTCTATCTTCCCGCAGCTTACACCACTCTAAAGGGAGCCATCACACTTGATCCAAACACTCAGATACCTGCAGATCCTGAAATAGGGCTGTACAACGATACAAATGCTTGGATATTTAATACAAATACAGGAGAAACTGACCTTGTTAACGTTGGAAATAACGAAAGTGGAAAGATTGCCTTGTATATTACTGCATATGATGTTGCTTGTAATACCAATGGTATAACTGATGAAATAGATCTTAACCCATGGTTTGCTACAAGAGGGGCATCCGTATACTCTCAAGGAAATATATCTTCTACTGCAAAGGATGTGGCAGGGTTACCATACCTTGATGGTGTATTTAATTCAATAACAGGAATGAATTCGAGCCTAATAGACATAGGTACCGAACTACTCGCCACTAGAAGTATGTCTATTTCTAATCTTCTACACTCCGGGAGTGGGGCAGTTATGGCTACAGATATTGAAGACTCAAATAACACAAAGGATGTTTGGTACAATAAATTAATAAGAAAATTTGGAGAGTACAAACCCGAATTAACTTCTTTTTTGAAAGACGCAGGCGATAACAGTGTCTCTGATAGCTGTATTGGTTCGAGGTGCTACATGCAATCAACAGAAAACATATCAATCCCCGCGGGATACACATGTGACAGACCAACACTCTTTGTTTCTGAAAAGAATATACATATATCTCCCAACATATTAAGTGATACTGGATTACTCTCAGGGTGTATATTCCTAGCTAAGAACAATATATATATTGATGAGGGAACATTTAAATCGACTGGTACTAAAGTCATGTATGATTACATAGAAGGATATATGATTGCAGACAACCAGGTAATATTCTCTGTAGCAGATGAATCACAGGTTCTTAGAGACGGAGTAGAGATCTTTGGAGGTGTTGTTGCCTTAGGAACCAATCCAACAAGTAGTAACACAGGAATATCAATCCAAAGAAATCTAAGACTATACAGTCAAATTAATCCAACTGTAGTACTAACATACGACAACAAATACTCAAGTATATCTACGATCTTCTTTGGTACTGAGTACAGTCTCTACAAACAAGAAGTGGGATTTAAGACTTTCTAGTAATTCCTATAGCGAGTATAGTACCAATTAAATGGGTATAAATACTAATGATTTATATCAATATTTATTAGTAATATAGTGATTTTGTATAGATATTTATCATGATATGTAATATATTCATGATTTCCGATTATATCGGTATGGGTGTTCGAGGAGTGTCTGGGGGTTGGAATAATGTATTGATGCTTGAAAGCAACAAATATAGTATCTCCCAGACACATCCTCATCCTATTTCTCATTCTGAAATTGATCCCGACAATACGTTTCCTCAAGTGCTGGGCTTCCACGTTTTGGATTATGATCCTTGAATTCTCGGCAGCCATTGCTGTCACAAAAACGAGGTCCATCACAAAGAGGTAAGGGAACTGCGGGTGGAGTGCAAGCACTCACAGCAAATACAAAGAAAAGCAAAACCAAGGCAACCCTTACTAAGTTTCTCATCAGAATTTCTCCTCTTCCCTTTTGGGAATATATAAATTTTATATTGTGTTACACGAACCTCAGAACATTTAAACAAAATTGTTAAAAGCTTTGAAGTTCGTGCAAACACAGGAGATTTATAGAAATAGGTCTTTTAAAGAACAGTATAAGTTATTTCTAACCTATAGTATATTATACCACACTCTCTACTTATTATACAGTAATTCTAAATCAAAGCCATTTCAACCATCAAATGGCATGCTACTTATATAGGTACTGTATTTCTGCTAATACTTTGGTATATACTAAATGTATCTAATCTGCCTAAATAGATACTATGCAAGTAGTTATGTCTAAAAAGAAGAAATATACCATACTCTTGTTCGTTATGTTGGTATTAGCCGGGATTACTGCAGGTATATACTTATTTGTTAATCCAAAGGGAAATGGTTTTACATCATATACAGTAGATAAATATTCTGATGTTACCGATTGGTGTGAGACAAACCTTAAGGAGGGGAAATTGGTCTCAGATTGCAAAGCCCTGTTAATCAATATTGATTCAAATAGTTGTTTTGAGGTAAAAGTAATTACTAAGAACAAAGAATTAAAGGATTTTACTGTATGTGAGAAAAACGACACACTTACATATACCAATGATGTATTGGGATACAAAAAGTTAATGCCTGTTAATATGGTATTTACATATACTAAGGAAGGGATATTGGGAGATTATTCATTTAGCAATGTCTCTTTTGGAAAGGCTGATGATACATATATACAAAGTATTGTTAATGAAGATATTGCTAACTTAGTAACTATCGATCCAAGTTCTACAACAATTGAGAATAGTGTGGATTTTTGTCCGAGACCTGAAACATTACCAAGTTATGTTACTGATGCGAATAGAACTGCGTATACGGAGTACTTTAACAAAAACATAATGGCAAAGGAGAAATATTTTGATGGGTATATGTATAACTGGGATGATAGTACAATCAGGATCTTATTTGCCTGTGACAGTGCTGAGAATATGGGCTATACAGATGTATGTGATAAAACAAAAATTCAAGGAAAGTCTCAATTTCCAGATGATTCGGTTTTGATAACTTCGACTTTAACCGCTAAGGAAGATTTAGATCCTTCTGTTTTAAAGGAAATCTCACTGATATATGACAATATGTTCCTAATGGAGTCAATGAATAACATGATATCTCTGAACTTACTAGCAAGCTTAAATAATCGCATCAACTCAGCTGGAAATGTAAATAATGAAATAATCTGTAGTATAACTAAGATATACGACAACCTTTTTTTTAATGACCCCAAATATAATATAGGGGTAAACAACCTTCATTCAATAATTACTGCGAATGCCCCCAATTTTTTATGTATTGACAATTTCTCAGACGAAAAAAGATATGATGTCTATGGGTTATACCTTAAGGCATATTATTCAAATAGAAAAGTCACTGATTTATACATTTCATATAGATGTAGAAATTTAATTAAATATCTATCTTCTAACTAATTATGTTTAAACAATTACTTGTATTCTCTTTTTTAGCAGTTGGGCTTTTATTCATTATTGTAATATCTCCAAAGACTGTATATGGAGGAAGAGTCGGGTCACCAGTATTGAGCAAATGTGAGCCCCAGGAGCCGTGTTATTGTGCATCAGGAGAAATCATCGAAGGAACTTGTCCAGATACTCAGAACTATATCCACTGTACCCAGAGAACTTGTTTAAGTGGCCTTTATTATGTTAGAGATACTCCAAATACCCCATGGATTTTATCAGGGAGTTGTAATCCTGGAACAGATCCTACAAATACCACATATTTTAATGGATCCTACCATTCATGTTGCACACCTTCCTGCAATGGTAGTTGTGAAGTCCCATCGTGCCCATCTGATTCGCAAGAATTAGCTAATGGATGTTCTATTTCTTCAGTACAATCTTGTTCATATAGCGATGGATGTACTGGCTCATGCAGTGGAGGTTCTCGTACCTGCTACTACTCTGAAACTAACACCTCCTTCATCCAATCTAATGGTTCTACCTCTGGCCCTTCTACAGTAAGTATGGTAGTAGATGGAAAAACGTATACTCTTTCAACTGACCCAAACAATCCTACCCATATCAAATTACCAGCCTTAGGTTCTTCTAACGTTCAGATAACTACACCAACCTTCACAGCTCCAGTGACCTCAAGAGGAGCTAATTACTACTATCAAGCCAATAACTACGGAAATAGCAACGAGTGGAAGACATGGGTATCATGCTCTGGTACAGCAGGAGAAGACTCATGTACTACAATGCCCAATGCAAGTAATACCCAAAACTTCGTTCCAACATCTAAAACAGTCAACCAAGTACTAAAAGAGGGTGCTACAGGAGAAATATCTGCAATGTATGCTACTACAGATAAATGTAATAACACATATAAATATTCATTACCAACAAAAGGATATTATGTAGTCGACTATGCTCCTAGACCACCAGAGCCATGTACTCCAGGAGCCCCAGCATGCCCATGGATACCAGAGATATCAACAAATACTACTCAAAGAGGCTGTTCTTCTTTAACATATTCTGGGCTTGAGGCAAACAATCAACTAAATATAAAGGCTGAAGTAACTGACACTGATAGTCTTAATGAAATACAATCATTCACACTTTGGTTTAGTAAAGATACAAGTATCCCAGCTACAGGAACCATATCAGCATCATACACAGGAAGCATAACCGATGATGTCGGTATAATGATAAAGAGGAATGGAGACGTATATGCAACCAACTCTAATCTGACATGGGGGCAGATATCTCTAAATAGTAGTGGAGTAGGATATATCAATATGTCAGGAACAAATATAATTGAAATTTCCAGTGCATCAGTCACACAAGATACTAAAGTAACATTTAATTACAAGATAAAGTTCATAAATACTCCTTCAAACCTCTCTGGTATGTACAATATATATGGGGGATCTCTTGATACTCATATGATTAACGGTAATATTCTTGATCAAAGCTACTACTACAAATTCTTTAACTGGGGAGTAGATCTTGTAAATCCTGTAACGGGAGATATATCTCAACAAATACAAGATCCAATAAATACAAATATCACTTGGAGTAATACAGATGTTACTAGTGGAATAGATAAAACAGTAATTAGTGCCTACAGAATAGGAGGGTTAGTTTTTGATCAGGCAACTCTTTACAACAAAAGCAATATATCAATGGGAGCCAAGACTCTTTTCTCAACAATACCTGGGGACTCTCAAATTGGACTATATAATGATTCAAATACATGGCAATTCAGTAACAACCTAGGAGAGACGGATAGATTAAATATTCAAACCAACGAAAGAGGTGAAATTGCATTGTATGTAACTACATATGACAAAGCATGCAACACAAACGGAGATAACGCTAATGTAGATTTAGATCCATGGTTTGCGACAAGAGGAGGTACGGTATATTCAAATGGAAACATTTCAACCTCAGCAAAACCAGTTGCAGGTTTACCATATCTAGATGGTGTATTCAGTCCTAAAACTGGAATGAACTCAAATCTTATTGATTTAGGTACTGAGCTACTCTCCACCAGAAACACTGCAGTCTCAAATCTATTACATTCGAACAGTGGCGCAACTGTAGCTACTGAGAAAGAAGACTCAAATAACACAAAAAACGCTTGGTATAACAGACTCCTAAAGAAATTTGATCAATACAAACCTGGATTAACAGAATTAAGTTCTGTTTTGGATACATGTACAACAGGGAAATGCTATCTGTATTCTCCTAATGATATAACCATTCCAGAAGGATATACATGTAATAATTCAATCCTGTTTATCTCCGAAAAAGACATACATATCAATCCGAACGTACAAAGTGACGATTCAAAGCTTTCTGGTTGTATATTTTTAGCAAAGAACAACATATATGTTGATGCCGGTGCATTTAAGTCTTCTTTTGGCACTAAAGTACAATATGACTATATTGAAGGATACTTAATAGCGGACAACCAGATCATATTCCCAATTGCTGACGAAACAGAAACTCTTAGAGATGCTGTCGAGATATTTGGTGGTATGGTTGCATTTGGAACAAACCCTACAGATGGAGATAGTGCAATTTCTATACAAAGGAATCTAAGACTATACAGTCAAATCAATCCTACAGTAGTTTTAACATATGACAACAAGTATTCAAGTATATCTACAATATTCTTTGGTACCGAGTACAGTCTCTACAAACAAGAAGTAGGGTTTAAAACGTTCTAAAAAGAGGAAAATATTATGTCATTCTTCACATAGTTAATGATATACTAAATATATATTTAATCTGCTCAATATTTACATGTCCAAACCATTTCTTTACTTCGACACAGAGACCACAGACACACAAGTTAAAGACCTAATTCAACTAGCTTTCATCACTGACTCTGAAGTTAAACTAAATATGTATTTTAAGCCAAAGCAAAATATTGCATTCGCTGCAATGGCTGTACATCATTTAACACCTGAGTTTTTAGAAGACAAACCATATTTAGAAGATGCTAAGCTTCCTTTAGAGAATATTGATCCTGATTTCATAGGGGAGACTCTCGAAGACTATCTTCATTTCCTTGCAGATAAATACATATGGGTAGCACACAATGTCGACTTTGATTTAGAGGTACTGGATAGAAAAGGGATTAAGATTCCTAATTATATATGCACATTGAAACTTGCTAGAAACATGTTCTATGAGGGAGACCACGATCTAGATAGTTATGCGTTACAATTTCTAAGATATTCCCTCGGGTTATACAAGACTGAAAATCTTGATCACAATACAGCTCATGATGCTTTAAGTGATGTATATTTTCTTAGAGACCTATTCCACTACATGCAAGCAAACAGTACTCTCAGTGCTGAGAATATGATTCTCATATCTAAAGAACCTCAGTTTATGCGTCAAATGACGTTTGGAAAATATGCAGGCAAAACACTAGAAGACATTGCAAGAACAGACCGAGGGTATCTAGAATGGATAGTGGATACAATGGCTGATAAACCAGATTTACAGTGGAATGCAAAAAGAGTCTTAGGAGATGGATTAACATTGTTTTAAATACAATGAGTAAGAAAATGACAAAAAAACAAATACCTTTATTAATATTTCTAATTTTGCTTTTTGTACTATGCCTTGTGGCAGGGATTTATTTCTTCCTTAAACCTAAGAATTCACCAACTACTGCGTATAGGGTAGATAGATATCAAGATTTAGTTGATTGGTGCGATACAAGTATAGAGGAGAATAACCTTAATGTTAGTTGCAATGCATTGTTACTAGAGATAAGAACAGTTGATGCAAACAATAGCTGTGCTGAGGTCCAAATAATTACCAAAAATAAAGAATTTAAAAGTGTCTCAATATGTGGAGATGGAAGCGCAATTACATATTCTAATGATGTATTGGATTACAAGAAACTAATGCCAATAGACATCAATCTTTCTTATAAAAGAGCGGATACTCTCAGCAACTTTGAATTACAGAATATCTCATCATCAAAAATTGACGAAGAATATATCCCAAATATTGTTAATGAAGATATCTCAAAACTAATTAATACTTCTATTGAGAGAACTCTTACTGAAACAACTGTTGAAGACGGTACAAAATATCTAGGCGCTAACCAGGAAACATATACAATTACGAACAGTGTAGACTATTGTCCAACACCGAAATTATTACCTAACTACATCTCTCAAAGACAGCAATACACTCAATTCTATGAAGAAAACATTTTATCTGAGGCAGATTATAATAATATTTCAGAAGATCGATTATTTGGTGAAATTTTTGAAAAGCTCTTCGCATGTGATAGCGCCAACCAACTAGGTTACAATACGTGTGATTTATCTGAGATTAGTAGCATACCTTCCATACCACAAAGCCTTGTCACTCTCGATACCACGGAAGTAGTATGGAATAAAAAAATGGATTTAATGGATAGGGTACATCTAAAACAAATATCTGCAATATATAACAATATGTATGCAAATAAAAAGACAGAAACACAATATATTGTAGATTTAAATACTTTAATATCAAATATAAACACAAAAAAAGAGTTAAATGAAATCACTTTCTGTTCAGCATACAAGCTCTTTGATTCGCTCTCTACAGAAAATAATCAATTTGAAGGAAAGAAAAGCTTCATAAAAAGTACTGTCATAGCGAATATGGATAAAGTTACTTCAAGACTATGCCTTGATATTTTTACAGAATCAGAAATTGATTTACAAGGAGCATATTTAAAAGTATATTTTAGTAATATGAATAACAAAAGTATATTCAGAATATATAACCAGTGTAATAACTTAAGCAGTATTATCAATTGAAAAAAATCTTACTAATACTAACAATTTCAGCATTTGTATTTCTCTTTGCTTTTGCATTTAGAACAAAAATAATTGCATATTGTTGTGGTGGATGGTATTGGTGTTGTGATGGGCCACAACCCCTCTATGAATGTTCTGAACACTGTGGTCCTTGTCCATACTGCCAAGGACCTCCTCCTCCGAGTTGTACCCCAGGTGCTTGTGGAGGTTGCACCCCCTCATGCCCTGCAGGTCAAAGTACAACAGTAAGTGGTCCATTATGCCAATCTGGCTCTGTAAGTAGTTGCACCGGTTCAAACGGATGTGATCCTTGTACTTTAACAGGTGGCGCATGTTACTATCCTGAAACCAATCTCACTCCATCTATACCCGCAAGCATCAGTATCATTGTAGACGGCAAAACATATACTCTCTCAACTAATCCAGCAGCACCAACGCAGATAAAACTACCTGCCGTAAGTTCCTCAAATGTACAAATATCAGTACCAACATTTACAGCACCAGCAACATCAAGAGGAGGTGGATATTACTTCATAGCCAACAACTACGGAGTAGGTGACGAATGGAAAACATGGACAACATGCTCAGGAATAGCAGGTGAAGACTTCTGTACCACAGTACCAAACACAAACAATACCCAAAACTTTGTTCCAACAACTAAAACAGTAAATCAAACATTAAAAGAAGGTGCCATAGGGAAGATATCTGGAATGTATACAACATTGGACAAATGTAACAATACATATAAATATTCATTACCAATAGAAGGGTATTATATTGTTGATACAGTACCAGTTACTCCACCAATAGTCGATCCTGAAGATCTAATACCAGATATCACAACAGATATTACAGCAAAAGGATGCACCTCACTGATAAACAGTGGTTCAGAGGTTAATAACCCACTTCATATTGAAGCTACAACATCAGATACAAATTCAAATAACGAAATAGACGCATTTACCATATGGCTAAGTAAGGACAATACTGTACCCCCTACAGGAACAATATCCACTTCTTACACTGGAAGCACAGATACTGACCTAGGAATAATGATAAAAAAGAATGGAGGGACATGGGATAATCCAAATATATATTCTACAAATGCTGATCTCACATGGGGGCAGATAACTGATGGATATGTAAGAATCGGAAGTGAGAATATCATTAGAATATATGATGTATCTGTAACTCAAACAACAAATATATCTTTTGATTACAAATTAGAACTTCTCACAAACACAAGCAATTTCTATGGAGAATACAATATATATGGAGGTGTATTGGATACATATATGATAAATGGAAATGTTCTTGATCAAAGCTATTTTAAGAAATTTTTTAATTGGGGTATAGACCTTGTAAATCCAACAGTAGATGATATTGTGCAACAAGTACAAGACGCTACAAATACAAGAATAACCTGGGCCATAAACGATACACTTAGTGGAGTAGGCAGAATGGTTATGAATGCGTACAGAACAGGAGGAACAGAATTCGATCAATTAAGACTCTATCTGCCAGTCGCATATACAACACTTAAAGGTTCAATTCTGTTAGATTCTAATAGTAATATCCCTGCATCATTTGATATTGGATTATACAATGGTTCAAATACTCTAATCTTTGACAACCATTTAGGAGAAACAGATTTACTTAACATTGGTACAAACGAGGGTGGCTCAATTAATATATATATCACAGCATATGACAAAGCATGTAACACAAGTAGTACAAGCGAATCAATAGATTTAGATCCATGGTTTGCAACAAGAGGCGGAACAGTCTATTCACAAAACAATATCTCCTCAAATGCAAAAGATGTCTCCACTGTTACCACATTGGATGGAGTATTTAATGCAAATACACTAATGGACAAAGAATTAATTGACTTAGGGACAGAACTTTTAGCAACAAGAAATACCACAATATCAACTCTCATTCATTCTAATTTAGGAGCAGTAAAAGGAGCATTGCTCTACGATTCGAACAATATGAAGAACTATTGGTTTGATCAATTAATGTCAAAATTCAGTCATCAAACTCCTAAAGCTACCCCCTTTAATAACATCACAACAAGCGTTTCAAGTGATTGCCTCGGAGGAGCCACCTGTTCTTACTATTCAGAAACTGATATCACTATTCCTTCAGGATATGTGTGTGATACCCCCACGCTATTTGCTTCGAAAGGAAATATAAATATTGAACCAAATGTTACAAGTGATCAAAATGTACTTTCAGGGTGTATATTCTTAGCCGGAAATAATATTAATATTCTTGATGGGGACTATAAATCAACAGGAAGCATTATTGAATACGACTATTTAGAGGGCTTTTTGATTGCTGAAAATCAAATTAACTTTCCACTAGTAGATATTAGTAGATCACTGAGAGATGGAATAGAGATTTTTGGAGGAGCAGTTGCATTAGGGTCAACACCAGTTACTGGAGAAAGTGCAATCTCA
Source organism: uncultured bacterium (assembly GCA_903906305.1). GTDB lineage: Bacteria > Patescibacteriota > Dojkabacteria > SC72 > SC72 > UBA12078. Next base: position 133,621 of record CAIVJR010000009.1, read on the forward strand.
ATAAAGCGTGATTTAAGACTTTTCAGTCAAATAAATCCAGCTGTAGTATTAACATATGATAATAAATATTCCAGTATTGCATCTATATTTTTTGGTGCAGAGGCTCCAATATTTAGACAAGAAGTAGGGTTTAAATCATTTTAATTTGATATACTAATATAATGAAAAAAGAAAGATATTCTGCACAAGCGTTAGCAATAGCAATGGTAGTTTTAGTAGTTTCCTCCATACTAGCTATCTCTATTTACTCCAGAGTATCAAAAGACAAATCTCTTTCACTTGATGAAAGAAATTCTGCAGAGGCTCTTGAGATCTCTGATCTGATTTTAAACTATCTAACGGCATCTCCAATTGATTCAACCATTAATACGATCGAAGAAACAGGAACTCAATCTCTTGCAGATCCTTCAGGAATAACTCTAACAGAAAGTGCAACAAAGACAGAAATTAGTGATTTACTAGATAGCCTTTCTGGCGTATCAAATAGTCTAGACAATCTAAGTATTTGTCCAATTACAGTTTCAGATAATACATATTTTTTGAACATTAGAAAAGCAGATCTAGATACATATTTTGAAGTACGCCCAGGGCAAATTATGGCTTTACCAGTAAAAGGTATATCCCTACCAGTTGACGCTAATGCATGCACAACAACAATTAAAACAGCTGTTCGAGGTGATAGTGGAGCAGGATTTTCAGTAACAAAAGTCTATGCCCGAAACTATACCAATGGCATTGCCTCATCATACAAACCATACCAGGAAGAAGATGTTCTTCATTACTGTTTTGCAACATCATCAACATGTAATAGTGAAGGAACACTTGGTGGTGGGTTGAACTGGATTCCATTCAAAGATGATGGTACAGAAAACATAACTGTGGCTCTTAATGAAATTAAAACATACAATAGTGATGATTACCGTCTAGATGAAATAAAAATAACCGCTATTGGAGGAACAATTGGAATTTCATACAACATTCCAACTACATGTACAGAAGAGTTAAATATGATTAATGTACAAGCTGGAGCAAACTGCAGCGGAACATACAGAGGAAAATCTGTATTAATCCCTGCAAAACAGTGGGAAGTACCACTTTTCAACTATGTACTCTTCAATGGTGAAGGCTCCCTCTAGTAATTTACAAACCATATTGAATATGCCAGCTAATAGATATTGCATAAAACTAGGCGGAGAATCTGGTCAAGGAATTAACACTCTTGGTATACTTCTCAGTAAAGCCATAAAATCAATAGGATATAACATCTTTTCATATCGTGAATACCCATCCCTGATTAAAGGTGGTGTTGCATCATATCAAATAGATCTCGCAAGTAAATACATAGCTTCATCCTCAAAATCATGCCATATATTGGTAATATTAGATCCTGAAGCAGTACATGAATATCTTCATTCCCTAAATGCTAATGGTATTCTACTGTATGATGATAAGCAAGTAGTATTTACACAAGAAGAACAAGATTGGATAAAACAAAATAATGTTCATACCATTTACCTTGATTCACAGACAATAGCCATCAATGCAGGAGGTTCTCCAATCATGTCCAATATTGTCATGACTAGCTTCCTTTGGAAGTTACTTGGTTTTAACCCAGAAGATCTCACCAATATTGTTAAAGAAATATTTGCGTCTAAAGGAGATGATGTAATAAACAAAAATATCCTCTGTTTAAATGCAGGATACAATGCATCTGAATTCAAAAATGAATATTTACAAAATACACTCATTCCAGAACAGCTCAAGCAAGAAAATAGCAGTAAGATATTAACAGGCAATGATGCAATTGCATTAGGAGCAATATCCGCAGGAGTACGTGCATACTATGGCTATCCAATGACCCCTGCAACCACCATATTCAAATATTTAGGAAATACATACAAAGAGACAGGTATACTCATAAAACAAGCAGAAAGCGAAATCACAGCCGTACAAATGGCACTAGGAAGTATGGCAATGGGAACCAGGGCACTAACAGCCACATCAGGAGGTGGTTTTGACCTAATGCAAGAAACCATATCATGTGCAGGAATAACGGAAACACCGTTGGTAATAGTCTTAGCTCAAAGAATAGGGGCAGGAACAGGAGTACCCACGTGGACAGGAAGCAGTGATATACATACAGCAGTAAAATCTGGACATGGTGAATTTCCAAAAACAGTACTTTGCGTAAGTGATGTACAATCAGGATATATCTTAATCCAACAAGCTTTCAACATTGCAGAAATATATCAAATCCCCGTAATAGTTCTAACTGAGAAACAAATAGCTGAATCACTTTTTACAGTGGAAACATTACCACAACCATTACAAATCCAAAGAGGAACATACGACGGAGAAAGTAGATACACGATAACCAATACAGGAATATCACCAAGATGGATACCAAGCTTTGACAAAAAACCATATCTAAATACAAGTGACGAGCATAATCAAAATAGTCAAAGTACAGAAAATGCGGAAGAGATAAAAGCAATGTCAGACAAAAGAATGCAAAAGCATGCAACATTGTTAAGTAATCTACCAGAACCAACCCTCTATGGTGACCCTAATGTACCAACTGTATTAGTTGGCTGTGGAAGTACAAAAAATCCTGTCATAGATGCCATAAACGAAGGAATGAACATTGCATACCTCCACTATGAATATATATTCCCAACTAAAACCCAAGCATTAATGAATTTAGTCTCTTCAGGCAAACGAATAATATTTGTAGAGAATAATCAAACAGGAGAGTTAGGGAAAATATTAACAGAGGCATCGGGATACCAATTTAAAGAAAAGGTCCTTAAATACGATGGAAGACCATTGTTCCTAGAAGATATATTAAACATACAAATATAATGGCAATAGATATAAACGAATACAATTCAAAGCTTAAACCCACATGGTGTCCAGGATGTGGAAATTTCCTAATACATATGTCCTTGAAAAAGGCACTTTCAGAACTAAACATAACCCCATCACAAACATATATAGCCTTTGATATCGGTTGTAATGGCAATGGAGCAGACAAAATAAATACATATGCATTTAAGGGATTACATGGAAGAGCAATCCCACTATCAGCGGGCCTGCATTTAGCAAATAGAAAATTCACAGTCATAGCAGACTTAGGAGATGGCGCATGCTTCCATGAAGGATTAGACCATCTGATACACGCCATACGATCCAACTATGACATTACTATAATAATACATAACAACCAAAACTTTGCATTAACCACAGGACAAGCAACACTTACAACAGATGAAGAAAAACCTATGTATGGACTCCCAGATAGCAAGCCTGAGAGGACCTTAGAGCCATCTGAAATAATCCTAAGCGCTAATCCGTCCTTGTATGCACGCGGATATTCTGGTGATATGCAACAAATGACTGAACTAATCAAAGCAGGAATACAAAACAAAGGATGTAGTGTAATTGAGATAATGCAATTATGTCCAACCTACAATGAAGAATGTACTCCTCAATGGTTTATGCAACGAATACACAAAATAGAAGATACTAACAGAACATTAGAAGAGGCAAGAAAAGTAGGAACAATTACTGATGAAAGCATAAATACTGGTATAATATATCGCAATACGCAACTCAAAACATTCTACGAGCTACTAGAAAATCGAAAAGATACACAAACCGAACTAGTAGATGAAGTAAAACAGTATGATGTTCAAAAATTATTTGACCAATTTAAATAATGGAAAATGTAATATTCTCACCTAAATCAATAGCCATAGTTGGAGCATCCCAAGACTCAGAAAAAATTGCCTCTGTAATTCTTAAAAACCTCCTTGAAGGAGGATACAATGGAAAAGTATTTCCCATTAATCCTAAGTATGAAGAAATACAAGGAAGACAATCATACCCTGACATTATTTCAGTAAAAGAAAGTATTGATTTAGTTTGTATCGCAATACCATATCAATTTGTTGATACAATCATAGATCAATGTATTAAAAAGAAAGTAAAGTCGGTAGTTATAATTACTGCTGGATTTAAGGAAACTGGAGACGAGGGCAAAGCCTTAGAATTAAAAATTGCAGAGAAATTACAAATAGCGGGAATTAGATTACTTGGACCAAATTGTCTTGGATTCATAAATAACAAAGCAAAGATAAACCTTTCCTTTGCAAGACAGAATCCTGGAGATGGAAATATTGCATTTGTATCACAATCAGGAGCATTTTGTACTGCAATCTTAGATATGGCTTGTGAGAGTGGAATAGGATTCTCCCATATAATATCTCTTGGAAATAAAGCAGATATACATGAGAATGAGTTAATGCTAGACCTACTTTTTGACAAAGATGTAAAAGCATTAGCTTTGTATCTTGAAGAATTTGCTGATGGAAAAGAATTTATCGCTCTTGCTCAGAAAGCCAAGAAACCAATACTATTAATAGCTCCAGGTAGCTCTGAAAAAGCCAAACAAGCCATCTCATCACATACAGGATCTCTAGCTTCATCATATGACACAATCGTTGCAGCTGTAAAAAAAGGAAACATCATTATGGCAGACAATTCAGAAGATCTCTTTGAATTAATAATGCTCATAAATCAGGATGCAATTCCAGATGGAAGAAAAATCGCAATTATAACCAACGCTGGAGGACCAGGAATACTTGCGACAGATGCAGTAGAAAAGGAAAATTTAGAATTGACAGAAATAGGAGAAAAAACAAAACAGAAATTGCTTAAAGTATTACCAAGAGAATCAAACATTAAAGATCCAATAGATCTTCTTGGAGACGCAAAAAGTGATAGATATGAATTAGCAATGGAAACAGTATTAGAAGAAAAAGATGTCGATTCAATATTTGCAATTTTAACACCACAACTAATTACAGATATCGAAGGTACTGCACAGAAGATTGTAGATATGAGCAAACAAACATCCAAACCTATCTATGCATGTTTCTTAGGTGGAAAAGATGTAAAAGCTGGATTTAGAATACTAAAGCATAACAATCAACCATCATTTAATGATATTCAAGAAGGTATACACCTAATAGCTAAATTGGCAAAATTTGAAGAAAATAAAGAAAAGACAAAAGTAGTGAATTGTGATGATTACAAAGTAAGGGCTAAGCACAAGAAAGAAGTTAGTGAATATACTAATGGGGAAGAGATCAAAATACTGCCAGAAAACCTAGCAATATCGTTGCTTCAAGAATTTAAAATAGACATTCCACAAGAATTAGTTACTGGAAGTATTGAAGAAGCAGTAGACTTCGCAGCAATGAATTTTCCTGTAGCTATAAAGGCTACAGCAAAGGATTTAGCACATAAAACAGATTTCAAGGGTATATATCTAGATATTAGAACTATCTCTGAATTTGAGGAGAAATTTGTGGAGTTAAGAGAAAATATCTCAAAGATAACAGGTAACCCTGCACCAGAAATTCTCGTTCAGGAAATGATAGATGGAAAGGTAGAATTTTTCATTGGAGCAAATAGGGAAGGGGATTCGAAGATATATGAAAAAGATGGAAAAGGTTTTGGACATCTTTTAGCAATAGGACAAGGCGGAATATATACAGAAGTATATAAAGATATTAAACATATACTGGTTCCAGAAAATGATGAGAAAATCAAGGATCTCTTTGATGAAACAAAGGTTTCAATGATTATAAATGGATACAGAGGGAAACCTGTACTAGCTAAAGAAAAGATCCTAGATTTAATAACTAAAGTAGAAAAATTACTTATCAACTATCCTGAAATCATTTCCATGGATATTAATCCAGTTATGATAACTGAAAAACGTGCGGTTGTGGTTGATGCTAAATTCTATGTTAAGAAGTAGTTAATAGCTTCTTTGTTTCTTCAATATCATTCCAGGGATATTCCGTTTGACCAAAACACAACGATTTCTCGTGTGCTTTTCCAGTAATAACAATGGTATCTCCACTTCTTGCTAATTCTAAACCTTTTTTAATAGCATCTCTTCGATTAGTAACATTGCTGCTCATATCATCAAACCTAATAAGTTCACCATTTTTGTTATTTCCTTCTTTCCATCCAGATTCTATTTGATCATTTATATCTTTTAAGCTTTCCAACCTTGGATCTTCAGCTGTAAGTATTGTAATATCCGCTAGCTCATTAGAAATCTTTCCCATCATAGGTCTTTTATAGAAATCTCTATGTCCTGCACTTCCAAACACATTAATTATTCTTCCTTCTTTTCTATACTTTTTAATTGAGCTCAATACTTCAAAAAGAGCATTTGGAGTATGAGCATAATCAACAATCACTTTAAACGGTGTTTCTTGAAGAATCTGCATTCTACCTATTACTGTACTAAATGTTGAGATATATTTAACACAATTTTCTATAGAAATACCTTCTTGCATACAAATCAAAGAAGCACACATAAAGTTACTCACATTATATTCTCCTAAGATTGGAAGATTTACATCAAAATATAAATTCTGGTATTTTAGCTGAAAACTTAAACCTTTTTCTGTCTCTACAATATCTCTACTCATTAAATCTGAATCCCCAATTCTACTGTATGTTTGATATACAGATGCGATTTTTGATAACACATCAAATGATTTATCATCCTTGTTGAGTATAGTCATTCCATTGGCCTTTAAATGGTTAGAAATCAGCAATGATTTTGCATTGCAGTAGTTTTCCCAAGTTTTATGATAATCCAAATGCTCAGACGTAATATTGGTATATCCAACTTCTTCAAACTTTAGACCTGCCAATCTACCTTGCTCAAGTCCGTGTGAAGTACTTTCAATAATGATATGTGTACATTGGGCATCCTCTGCAATTTTTATAATCTGTGCCACCTCTTGAGAAGATGGTGTTGTAGTATGCAAAAAGCCGGTATCTATTTCTTTGTCATCAATAATACAAGATACAGTTGTAATCAATGCTGGCTTGAATCCTGCGTTCTTGAGGATATGATAGATCATTGTACAAGTAGAGGTCTTTCCATCAGTACCCGTAACACCTATATATTTTATTTTAGATTGATCTACAAAATATAGGGGAGCTATATCTGATTGAATAAACGCTTCTTTTGCTGAATCGTTCATTTGCCCTGATTCATAACCATCTGTTATTTGATGGTAAAAATGACCTATTTCATATCCCTTAATATCCTTATTATCCTCAAATATTATTGCTTGAATTTTTTGAGGCAGATCATTGGAATAAAGATAGAAATCTCCAGATAAATGTTCTCCAATATTGGGATTTCTATAATTAATTACAATTCCTAGTTTCTCTAATTTTTCAGTATTATCATTCTTTTTGAGATCATAACCTATGATTTCAACGCCTAAGAGAGAAAGGAATCTGGCTATATAATAGGCGCCTTTTCCCCCTATACCCAAAATACTTATTTTTTTGATATTTGAATAATCCATTATTATTAATTCAGGAATATATTTTGTTCCAAATTGTGAATATACGGGTATAAATGATACGCAATTTATTTAAAGTTCGTATGGTGTATATTCTGTTGGTACATCAGCAGGAGATTCTAAAACTATAAATTTGTCGCCTGCGTCTCCTTCAAACACAACTGTGCTTATACCTGAATTATCAGTGATCGCTGCCATATTTCTCTGAGTAATAGCATTATAACCCTCTTGAGAATTAATACCTTCAAAAACTTTTCCTATTGTAGGAACAAATAAAGCACGATTCCAGTTTCCTGTTCCGTCTGGTATATCAAATCCTGGAACTGGAATATCATCTTGATCAAGAATGACTCTGGCATACCTATCTATAACTGCTCTCTCAACTTCAGTAAATTCTGTTTTTGTTTGTAATAGATCAGGATTCATAAA
>CAIVJR010000010.1 GCA_903906305.1 uncultured bacterium
ATTGATAATAATATTTTTGAATTTATAAAGATTCCTCCAAAAATTAATAAAATTTCAAATGAAAGAGTTTTTAAAGAATTACTTTTCATAATTAAAAAATGTAAGACAAAAGATATAAAGATTAAAGTTTTAGGTTCATGTGCGTTAACAATTTTTTTGAAAAAAGATTTTAAGCATATTAACGATATAGATTTTGCCGTTCAGGCATCTTCTTTAAGAGAAGTTAATACATTACTTGCAAAATTAGGATATAAAAGGAAAAAAGCTAAATGGCCCAATGAGTATGAATTCATTAAAAAGGGTGTGAGGGTAGATTTCTTTTGTGAAGATGATCAAAAGCATATATATTACGGAATCCCATTAGAAATTGAGAACGTATTATACAAAGGAGAAATTTATCCACTCGTTAAACCTAAAACATTATACAAGATGTATAAAAAGATCTTTCTAAAAAATGGACGAAGTCTGAGAAATGACCTCACAAAGTTAAAGATACTAAAAGTTTTACAGACACCTGATTAGCAGAGATATGCCTATTAGCTTCCATATCAGAGCAAATCATAAGACTTTGGCTTTAAACCTTACTCAACTCCTCCCACAATTCCTTCTCCTTCCTGTTCAATTTCCCAGGTACATGTATATTTATCCTCACATAATGATCCCCCCTCTTACCCTCACCATTCAAAATATATGCACCCTTACCCTTTAATCTAAATATACTACCAGATTGAGTACCATTAGGAATCTTTAAAACCACATTCCCAGCAACAGTATCAACATCAACCTTGCCTCCCAATACAGCCATATATATAGGAATATCAACATCAGAATAAATATCATTACCCCTTCTCTCAAACTTAGAAGATGTCTCAACCTCAATTTCAACATACAAATCACCATGAGCACTACCATTGTTACCAGCGTTCCCTCCACCTCTAAATCTCAAAATCATCCCATCATACGCACCAGCAGGAATCTTCACCTTAACCTTCTCAGAAGTAGCATTAACACCAGAACCACCACAAACCTTACATGCATTCTTGATACTCTTACCCGTACCCTTACACTTAGAACACATACCCATGACAGCAATCTGACCTAAGATGGTGTTTCGAACCTGTCGTTCCTGACCAGACCCATGGCACACAGGACAAGTCTCAACCTTACCATCCTCACTACCAGTACCCTCACAATGCTCACAAGTCTCATCCCTCTGAACCTTAATCTCATACTCCCCACCCTCCATAGCCTCATCAAATTTCAATCTCACTCTGTAACGAATATCTGCACCACCCTGAGCTTGTCTTCTACCAGAAGAATTACCAAATCCAAAATCAAAACCCTGGTTTCCACCACCAAAGAAAGAACTAAAAATATCCCCCATATCAAAAGGAGTATTACCATCAAAACCACTAAAATCAGAATATCCACCAGCACCAGGATTAAATCCCGCAGTACCCGCATGACCATACTGATCATATGCCGAACGCTTGGATTCATCCGAAAGAATTTCGTATGCCTCTTGTACTTCCTTAAACTTTTCTTCAGCACCATCATCCTTGTTGGAATCAGGATGAAACTTTTTAACAAGGTTTCTGTAAGCCTTTTTAAGCTCGCTTTGAGTTGCCTTTTTGTCTACACCTAATACTTCATAGTAATCTCTTTTTTCCATAGTGACCCATTTTAGCAAACGTAAGTTTAATTTGCTAGTAGCCTTTTCAATTTATATTCTGATTTACCACTTTGTGATATACTTTTTCCATTATGGAAACACTCATAACAATGCACGCGCTAGTAGAATATGATGGTAAATACCTCATTATGCAAAGAGCAAATCACAGATCTAATCCTGGATATTGGAATTGTGTAACAGGCCATGTAAAAGAGGATGAAAATGTAGAAACTACTGCAATACGAGAAGTTAAGGAAGAAACTAACCTTGATGGAGAGATTATCAAAACCGCAGACATTTTAGTACACAATACTAAAGATCAAAGATGGGTGGTTCTTGCTTACCTAGTTAAGGTAAATGATATTACAAATATAAAAATAGATGAAAGCGAATCACAAGCATACAAATGGATTGAGAAGGATGATGAAATCGTTCATAAATATGAAGGATTAAAGGAAACATTGAGAATACTTGATCTTCTTTAGATAACGATTACAAGAAAACTTCAAAGTTTAAAATACTCCATTCCATAGCCAAATCTGGTAATATATCGTTATGCAAAATCCCGATTGGAACATACAAACCGAAAGCCAAACCAAAGTAAAAAAAACAAGAATATATATTTCTGTAGTACTAGCGGTAGTTGGCCTCATAATCATATTGAGCCAAGTAATCCCCCTAGCAAAGTCATATATTGATGGAATGATTGAACAAGCAAGAGCAGATTCAAAGGTAGAACCCGTTCCAGAATCATACCAAACATATATTGAATCCCAACTCGCCTACTACGATCCTGGCAAAAGCTACTTTGCCAACCTTTCACAACAGTTAGGGAATGTATCAGATTCACAATATTACGATCCAGTAACACAAACACAGAAAGATATAGTCATAGACAAAGAATATGACAAACCAATGTATATCGATATTACAAGTATTGGGATAGCAAATATTAAAATATCGGCGAATGTAGATAGCTACAATGAGAAGGTATACAATCAATACCTCAAACAAGGATTAGCACATTTCAAAGGCACACCACTTCCAGGAGATGGAGGCAATGCCTTCATATATGGTCATAGCGCAGTAGAAAGTTTCTTTGATGGACATCAAAATCTTCCAGAAACAATCTTCTCTAGACTAGGAAATATTGATATTGGACAAGAGGTGGATATTAAAAAAGAGGAGAAAGTATTAAAATACATAGTTAGAAGTAAAAAGATTGTTTCTCCTGATGATTTCTCCATACTAGAATCACAAAACAACAAAGAAACAATAACAATGATGACATGTTGGCCACTAGGAATTGGCACTAAAAGATTGATAGTGGTCGCTGAAAGACAGATTTAAAATTAAAAATACTAACAATGATCGATCTCAAAACAATAGACCCAAAGAAGAAGATGTTTTTGCTAATTGGTTCCATAGCGCTAATCGTCATCGTGGTTATTACTGTCGTCATACTCTTGATCAATGCAAACAGTAAGGACAACAACAATCCATCTAGTGTTGGCACTGGGGAACTAGTATATTGGGGACTTTGGGAACCATCATCCGTCATACAACCATTGATTGATGAATATGAATCTACTCATGAAGGAATCACAATCCTCTACTCACAACAAACATATACCAATTACGAAAGTAGACTTTATACTCGTCTTCAACAGTCAACAACCTCATCAGAGCCAGCTCCAGATATCTTCAGAATTCACAACACATGGATTCCAAAGTATTACAAATACCTCTATGCATTACCTTCAACAGTAATGACAAAAGAAAAATATGCAACTACTTTCTATCCTACCGCTACAGCAGATTTAACTGCAAAAGATGGAAATATATATGCGATGCCATTGGAAATCGATGGATTGGTGGTCTTCTACAACAAACAGTTGCTCACAGCTGCGGGTGTAACCACTCCTCCAACCGATTGGGATTCATTTGTAGAATTAGCACAAAAGCTAACAAAGAAATCTACAACAGGTAAAATCACACAAGCAGGATTAGCAATGGGTACATCTAAAAATGTAAGTCATGCAGCAGAAATACTTTCGTTCTTAATGCTTTCTCAAGGTATCGATATCATCGATGAAACTAAGACCGCTGTAACTCTAAACACAACTAATGCGGAAAATGTAATGGATACATATGTAAGCTTCGCTTCAGGAACTGATGCAACATGGGATTCAAGTTTAGGTACAGATCTAAATATGTTCTTCCAAGGTAAATTAGCAATGTTCATAGCTCCAAGTTGGAGAGCATTCGAAATAATTCAATCTGCACCAACAGTTGAATTTGGGATGGCAACCCTTCCACAGCTATCTGCTAACGAAGAACCAATCTACTACTCTACATATTGGGCAGAAGCAGTGAGTAAGAATAGTGCAAATCCAAAAGCTGCTTGGGATTTTGTAGCTTTCTTAGCACAAAAAGAACAACAGAAAACTTTGTACTCAAATGCCGCAAAGATTAGAGCTTTTGGAGAACCATATTCACTAGTAGAATTGAATACAGAATTAGCTGCAAATTCATATGGTTCAGCAATTGCAGCATCAGCCTCAAAGATGGTCTCATGGCAAATGGGTGACGAGTCATTTGTTAAGGCTACCTTAAATGAAGCCATAACTAGCATAGTTGAAGATGGAACTGATACACAACTAGCATTAAAGAACGCAGAGACGGCAATAAATAATCAACTTGCACAAACCAACAAATAACGCTTATTATATACTAATGAAGATTCGGAATGCCCCACGAAAAACTAAGTCTATTTTTGTAATATATTCTACATTCTTTTTGTTGCTCTCAATACCTTTAGTCACATGGGGAATCATAAATGGATCATTTGATATCCGAAATATGGCATTTGACAGTGTAACCGTAAGTGATGAGAATCCCTGTGTCATATCCCTTCCAAATGTTAATCCATATACCCTAGAAGTTGGGAAAGAGATTACAATCCAGGTAGACGCCACACTTAAAGATGCCGGAATTGCTTCATTAAAAATAACTGATTCAACTGGCAATCTCATACATCAAGAAGATTTTGACAAATCACCAATATCAATAGCTACTAGCTTCAAATTTACTCCAATGAAGTCAGGGATTGTTGATATGCTAGGCCTCATCTCAAAAGTAGGAGGTGGAAGTGTCGCATGTAAAATCAGTAGTGAATATGACATTCTCGGATTGAAAGCTATGGCTAGTAACTTAATCCCTGAATTTACATCTGTTCCCGCAGGATCTAAGCCATCACAAGATATTAAGACTGGAATAGTGTATGAATATACCCTTACTGCATTAGATATTGATGGGGACCATATTAACTACAGCTATTCATTCACTCCAGGAGCTACATGGTTAAAACCAACAATCATCGAAGATGGCTCGAATGGTAAATTAACAATCAAATTCCAAGGTTCAACAGATACTCCTGCAAGCTATCTTGCCAATGTATTCATTCATGATGGATATAGTAAGCACTTAGCATCACAGACCTGGGTAGTAAGTGTAAGTCCTGCAACCAATGATATTCCAAATGTTAAAGTTCTCTCACCTGTTTCTAGTACAAGAGTAGATAGAGGAGGATCAGTAAAAATATCATGGGAAGCAACTGATCTAAATGAAATTACCAAATATGAATTGTATGTAAGTCAAAATCCAACTGATCAAACTGATTGGATCATGATTAACAACAATATCTCCTCAAAGACTACATCGTACATCATAGATACGACTAACTTAGAACCTGGTAATTACAAAGCAATACTTAGAGCTAGCGACAATCAGAGTCCATCATTAACTGGGATAGGGCTTTCACCAGAGATAGTTGTGAGTGGAACTTCTACAACGCCTGTTGAAGATGATGTTGTAGTCATAGCGGATCCACAAGTCATCAATATGTCTCCTAACAATACCGATACAATACAAAACAAGCAGGTAACCACAAAGGCAACAATAATTGCAGGTACTAATGCAACAATAGATGAGAACAGTATTTTGGTAAAACTAGATGACAAGGATGTGAGTAGTGATGTAAGTATTAACCAAATTTCTGATTATGAGCATACCATCATATATCAACCTTCTGAGGATCTAACTACTGGTTTACACAAGATGGAGATATATTTCAAGGATTCCAATGGAAAATCTGTTACGAAGTCTTGGACATTTACAATACAGGCAGATGAAGCTGTTGCAGAGGGATATGTAAAGATATTTGGTATGGAAATAAGTCAGAGAACACTAATAATTATCGGTGCTGGTATCTTAGTAATCATAGCAGCTATTGTAGCCCCAATAATCATATTTAAGGTTTGGAAAGAAGAACAGTACAAGCAAGATGATAGTCCACAGAATGGTGTATATATTCCTACCCTTCCTACAGAACCTATACCTGCATTTATACCTACTGAATCAGAAATTTCAAATCTAGTAGAAACTCCTGTAGAAGAGGTTAAACCTGTTGTTGATGCTTGGGATAGCTATTCTGCACCTGTACCACAGGAACAACCTATGACAATACAAACTCCAATTCCTGTAGAGGAACCAAAGGTTGAACCTGTTGTAGAAGAAGTACCAGAGGTAGTAGTTGAACCAGAACCAGTAATAGCTGAAACTCCTGTTGTAGAACCTGTTACCGAACCTGTCGTTGAAGAAGTCACACCCGAACCAATTGTTGAGGAAGAAATTGTTGTTCCTACACCTACTCCTGAACCAATTCCAACTGAAGAACCAGCTCCAACCCCAGTAGAAGAAGTTATTGTTCCTACTACACCTGTAGTAGAAAATACCCCTCCTACTCCACCTGAACCAGATCTAAATGTAGATCTAAATGTTGGAGATGACCTAGCTTCAATATATCAACAAATACAACAAGCGCAACAAGAAGAGACTCCAGTTGTAGAAGAAGCACCCAAGGAATAGATTCTGTATGCTTAAATTGATATAATCTCCCTTATGAATACTTTCTCATACAAAGAAATAAGGGATAGATATATTGAATATTTCAAAAAGAATAATCACCAAGAGATACCTAGTGCTCCACTCGTACCAGAGAATGATCCTTCTGTACTTTTTGTTAATGCTGGGATGTTTCCATTGGTACCATTTTTACAAGGAGAAACTCATCCTAAGGGTACAAGGTTAGTAGATTCACAAAGATGTGTTAGAACTGGAGATATAGATGAGGTTGGAGATGCTTCACATTGCACAACTTTTGAAATGCTTGGAAATTGGTCTCTAAATGATTATTTCAAGAAAGAAGCTATCACTATGACTGTGAAGTTCTTTGTTGAAGAATTGGGATTTGATATTAACAAGATATACGCAACCGTATTTAAAGGAGATGAAACCGCACCAAAAGATACAGAATCTATACAAGCTTGGAAAGATATTTTCAAAGAATATGGTATTGATGCTGAAGTAGGAGATCGGATAATTGAAAATGGAAAAGAAGATAACTGGTGGGGTTTAGCAACAGGTGGGCCATGTGGTCCAGATTCTGAAGTTTTCTATGAAGTTAATGGTAAAAAGTTAGAGATTGGAAACAATGTATTCATGGAATATCTCAAAACTGGAGATGAATACAACCCACTAGGAAGACATAATGTAGATTTTGGTGGTGGATTAGATAGGATTGCATGTGTTAGCCAAGGTGTTGATAATTTTTACGAAACAGATATTTACAAACCGATATTTGATTTAGTTAAATCCCTTGGTAAGAATGACATACTAATATCTCAAAGAATCATTACAGACCATATTAAGGCTGCTACATGGATGATAATGGATGGTGTAGAACCTAGTAGGAATGAGCAAGGATATATTTTAAGAAGAATAATTAGAAGAGCTATACGACATGGTAAAAAATTAGGTATTGAAGGATTGTTTACTAGAAAGGTTGGAGATATAGCTATACAACAGTTTTCACCAATATGGAATAAATTAGAAACAGACAGAGAAAGAATTTTAAATATATTGGAAGAGGAAGAAAAAAAATTTAGTAAAACTTTGGAGAATGGATTAAAAGAATTAGAAAAAATAATTGGCTCAAAGACATCAGGCGAAGGAAATACTGGGATGCTTCCTGGATCAGAAAACTTAACCGGACCTACTGGAGTACAAGCATTTAAGCTTTACGAAACCTATGGGTTACCTTTAGAATTAACCGAAGAAATCTTGAAAGAAAGAGGCCTTGCTATTAAAAATGTTGAGCAGTTCACTGAAACACAAAAACAAATGCAAGAACTTTCTCGAACCTCCTCAGCAGGAATGTTTAAAGGAGGACTCGCAGATACATCAGACATGTCTACCAAATATCACACAACAACTCACCTACTCTTAGCAGCATTAAGAAAAATATTAGGCGATCAGGTATATCAAAAAGGAAGTAATATTACTCCAGAACGATTAAGATTTGACTATCCATCAGACAACAAACTAACCCCAGAACAAGTAAAACAAGTAGAAGAAATGATAAATGAGCAAATACAAAAAGCACTACCAATAACATACGAAGAGTTACCAAAAGAAGAAGCCCTAAAGATGGTACCGTTTGCAGCATTCTCTGAAAAATATGGAGATATCGTAAAAGTATATACCATTGGAGAAAAAACAAACCCCTACTCCGTTGAAATCTGTAACGGCCCACATGTATCCAATACACAAGAACTAGGCAAATTCAAAATCTCCAAGCAAGAAAATGTAGCAGCAGGAATTAAAAGAATTAAAGCTGTATTAGAATAATATGATTGAATACCCAATCCTAGCCATAGATTACGGAAAGAAACACTTCGGATTAGCAATATCTGATTCAAAGGGAATCATAGCTTCCCCACTCGAAGTACTATCCATAACCGAACACCATGGACAGACAGACATCATCAAACAAATATTGGAAATATGTAAAGAATACAGAGTAAAAACAATCCTTTTAGGATACCCACAAGCCTTCATAGAGAAGCACAATACAACTCAAAAACATGTCACTCAATTCGAATACAAACTCAAAGAAAACACTGATCTACCAATCATTTTGTACGACGAAAGTTTTTCTACAACTTCAGCAGAAAATATGTTAATATCTTCAGGACAGAATACAAAAGGATTCAGAAAGAAGATAGACAAAATAGCAGCAACAGTATTTTTACAAGAATTTTTAAATTCAAAACACTAGATAAATGAAGAGTATTGTAAGAATTTTTCTCCTCGCATTAATAACCGTAGTCATAGCTGGGGTAATCATTAAGCTTGATTACACACATGCATTAAAAACAGCAAACAGTGAAAGTTCTGACAAAGTAATACTAACAATAGCAGACGGCGAATCCGCTCCAGATATATTACAGTCACTAGTAGATCAAGGCTTGATTAATCCAAAGTGGGTAAACTACTCCAAAATATATCTAAGATTAAATAACCTTGCTTCTAAATTACAAGCAGGAACATACAATATTCCTAAGAATTTAAATATCATTGAAATATTCCAAACTCTACAGAATGGTAAAGATCAAGAAATATGGGTAACAATACCAGAAGGTTTGAGAAAAGATGAAATTGCAGATATATTAGTAAAGAATATTGGTGCAACATTTTCTAAGGATACATTTCTATCCTTAACTACTGATCAAGAGTTCATAAAGACATTTGGATTAATTTCAGATGTAAAAGATTTAGAAGGATACCTATTCCCTGACAAATACGCATTTGCACAGGATGTTACTGAGAAAGATATCGCTACTCGACTTGTCGAGACATTTAAAACTAAAGTTGGAGTAAATGATTCATACCAAACTATCATACTTGCAAGCCTAACTGAAAAGGAAGGCAGAACAGCAACAGACAGAGCAATGATAACGGGAATCATATTAAAGAGATACAACGAAGGATGGACATTAGGACTAGATACAACAACCCTCTATTACCTCAAGACTTGGGATGAAAGTAAGATTACTGAAAATGATTTGAAAGCTAACAATCCATACAATACTCGAGTTGTCACCGGTTTTCCTCCTACTCCAATATGTAATCCAGGTTTGGAGTCTATAAACGCGGCAAGAAATCCAGTAAATTCAACCTACTACTACTTCATTAGTGATCTAACTGGGGTTATGCACTATGCCAGAACAGCAGCAGAACATAACAACAATGTAAATCAGTATCTTAGATAATTTTAGTCCTGCCCCGCTATGACTATCGAAATGAATAATATAGATGAAAAGGAGATAACAGCTCCAAAACCAAAGCTTCAGATAGAAGAACCTAAGAAAAAAAAGAAATGGGTTATATTTCTAATCCTAGGAATAGTTGTAGTCGTATTAGCAGGAATAATATTTGGAGTATCCAAGGGTTTGGCAATATTTCAAAAGATTGGATTGAAAATAGATGCGGGATCATTTTCATTAACCAATGTTGAGCCAGAGCTGAAAAAAGATAGTACTGGGAAATATACCAATTGTTTAATCATTGGAATAGATACAAGAGGAACATCTGACGGCTTAAATACCGATACCATAATCATGGCATCTTACAATTACGAAACTAGCAACGTATCCATGGTTTCAGTACCAAGAGATTTGACTGTAGAAATTGGAGAAGGTTCAGGTTGGTATAACAAAATAAACGCGGTATATGCATTTACTAAAGAAGGAGACGATACCGCTGGACTGAAAGAATTAAAAAGAACCGTAGAGGAATTAACTGGAACGGAAATCCAGTACTATGCCATGGTTAACTTCGATGGATTTACACAAATAGTAGATGCAGTTGGAGGTGTAGATATAAATGTAGAGAATAGCTTTACTGACTACTCATATCCATTAGGTACAAAATATCAAACAGTGTCATTTAAATCTGGAATACAAACAATGGATGGAGAAACTGCATTGCAATATGCTAGATCTAGACATTCAAATGACAATGGAGAAGGTTCCGACTTCATGAGAGCAAGAAGACAACAGAAAGTCATAATGGCAGTTAAGGACAAAATTCTCAGTACAGAAACATTAACTAGCCCTAAAGCGGTTATGGGATTAATCTCCTCTGTGGCGGACAATATCAAAGTTTCCGAATTTACCATTAGTGATATACAAGCAGCTCTAAACGTTGCTGAAGACTTTAATGAAAAAAATGGTAAAACATATTCCTTTGTATTAGATCCAAGTGCTGCAAACGGACAGGTAGTTTCTAATCAAAACGCATACAATGCAGATGGAACAGTATCGGCATACCGCATAGGCCCAAAACTAGGATTAGGTAAATATGCGGATATTAATGAGTTCGTAGACCTATTAATGGTCAAACCTGCAATATACAGTGAGAATGCAAAAATATATGTTTACAACACAGGATTAGGAAATACCGAAGTCACTGCAAAGGTAAAAGCATTAAAAGAACAATATCCATACATGAATATTGTGAACAAAGGCACACTCTACTCTGACAAAGAAGGAACATATATATATACCCATACGGAGAATGAATTCACTGCAACCGTAGATGAATTTGCTACAACATTAAATATTGAAAACAAGACCAAACCAGAATTCATCACCAACAATTTAAACGGTGAAGATGTTACAATATTACTTGGCAAAGCAATTCAGTTAGCACAATAAAAAAGTGATATTCAAACTATACCATGGCTCATCGCCATATCTGTCCTTAAGGGCTTTAAAACAAGAAACCTCTCAATTCACTGATATACAATTTCAGATAATTAATGCTGAATCACAAGATTCACAAACAGTATTTGATAAATTAGGAAGTCAAAATCTCTTCGTTTCTAAAAGAGGGATCATCATCAAACGATTGTACAAAAATAAAGATAAGGACAAGCTCATTGAAAGCATCTTAGCCTTACTTAAAAAGGATACAGGTACAGATACAATATTCTTCTGGGAGGATGAAAAGGTCCGAGTAAATACCCGATACTTCAAATTCTTCAAAGAAAATAATGCATTTGAACAATATGATGAAATGAACAAACGCTCATTTGGAGCATGGTTGAAAGAAGAGTTAATTACAAACGGATTAAATATTGACCCAACTGTACAAAGATTACTCGCAGAAAGGACTAACTATGATCCTGAAAGATGTGTAAATGAAATACAAAAATTAAAACTTGATCCAGAAAATGATACAACATACATTGCCGATACATTAGAAAAAGACATTTGGGCATTAATAGATGCCATAAATATAAAGGACAAGGCAAGAAGTATGGAGATACTGGAAAATTTGTATAAACAGAATAATGATCCTAACTATATCCTCTCCATGTTAGCTCGAAACTTAAGAATTTTGACTCTTGTTAAGCATCTAAATGACCAAAGAAAATCATTCAAAGAAATATGTTCAATATTGCGAATACCTCCATTTACCCTACCCTCCATATTGGATACTTCAAAAAACTATGAAAACAAACAGCTAATACAGATATATAGAAAGCTATCTAATCTAGATTTACAAATTAAAACTGGAAAGATAGATGGTCATTTAGGATTGACCCTCATATGCCCATACCTCTAGTTAAAATCACATTGACACCACATAGTTATTAACTTAAACTGAATAGAGAATATTCAAATCTATACCTGCCCTAATGGAAGAAGGAATAAGAGTTACAACACAGAAAAAATCAAAGAAATTACAAACCGTTCTTCTTGTCATAACAGGAATATTAGGCTTAGCATTAATTGGTGTAGCAATATATTTCTACACAATCAAGGATACAAACACCAATACAAATAATACCAACAATGTAACCTGCGGATGTTACTACATCGATCCATCTGTAACTACAGAATGTGGAGATCCAAGACGAGCATTCCAATTTGAAGTAGCAACAAATACCAGTACAGAGACATGTAAAGCTGCTTGCGCAACAAGTAAGCTTTCTACAAACAACTTAAACAGTTCTACGCAACAGGATCTATACCAAATTTGTCAGTTGCAAACAATCTCAGATTCAAGATGTAATGCAATGACAATTACAGACAAGAATGGAAAAATTGTCACAGGTGAAATATCTTCAACAGATCAATTAACAATTGAAGCCACATTTGACAAAGAATATTCTGATTACAAATTTGTCATAAATAATGAGACGGTAGAACCAGATGTCATTACACCTAACAAATTAAGTATAAAGAAAACCATCACCGATCTAAGTAGCGCTACCGCTATAAATATCGTTGCAACAGGTACAACCTCCGACAATCAACAGATTAACTCCCCTATCTGTCGAAGATTAATTGAGGTTACCCAAGCGGGTGAATCAAGCGTAAGCAATCTACAGTTAACAACTAGATTAGATGGATCAACAATGAAGATCTCTAATGCTAAAATTTCAGCAGGCAACCTCACTAGTTCCGATAATATGAAAATTGTCTTTACATTTGAAAATGCATATACAGAGTTAACAATGACAAAAGGATTTACTGTAGATAAAACTGCGGGACTAATAGAAATACTAGAACAAGATCTTTACAACGCCACAAACTTCTCAAATTCTAAGAACTTCTCACAACTTGATAGTCATACAGGCACACTTGCTATTAAGTCCGAAGTTTACGTTTCTAATGTATCAATTGGATCCGCAACTAGTAACACCACATTCCCAGATGCACAGGATGAAGATCCTAATAATGGTGGAACTCCAGTAGTCGCTTCAAGCTTCACTGTAGCTAACACCTCAAATCTTACATGTGTAGAAAGAGTTGCACCGTCCAACACCGTACAATACACAATAAATGTAACTAACAAGAGTACAACATCACAGAAGATTACTTCAATTGTAGATAAACTACCACTAGGATTTACATATGCAGCAGGAACAACGAAGATTAACGGAGTATTAGTAACCGATTCAGGCTATGTAACCGCAGCAACAGTTGGAAGCTCACAGCAAATTACCATATCAAAAACTGGTGGTTGGACATTAAGTGCCAATCAATCACTAACTGTATTACTCCAAGCTCAAGCAGGTGCAAGTGCGCTTACAGGAACAAACAAAAACGAAGTTGTTGTAACTCCAGAAGAAGTACCTACCGATCCATCACAACTAAGATCGTCCGTTGATATCACCGTATCGCAAAACTGTGATGATCCAAATGCAGAAGAAGAAACACCAAACACACCAAGTACAGGAATATTTGATTCTGTGATCTTCAAGGTAATACTTGGAATCGTAGTAATCACAACAGGTTGGTATATTTACAGCAGACCAAAAGGCAAAATATTAGTAGAGAAATTCGTAGATTCAGATGCATACAAATCAACAGAATTAAGCACATGGAAGTTATTCAAACCAAAGAAGTATTTTGAAGAGAGCATCATTAGAAAATCAGAGAAAAAAAATAACTAAAGATCCTTTATCAAGAAATCTAAAGCAGTTCCATTGTATCCATATGCTGTGTTATCAGAATTTACAAGAAAATAGTATTTCTGTGTTGTCAAAAGCTTTTCCAAAACTACCTCATGTTCCTTTGACTGAACAGGATTCTTTTGATCTACACCCACAGAATTCAAAGCCTCTCTCTGTCCACCGTATTGTATAAATCCCATGCACTCTTTTTTGGTACTCCAAGATACCTTGGCTGAATATTCTTGTTCTCCTTTTACTACAAAAATGTTGTAAGGAACACAATCCTTTTTAGATATAGCTAAAATATCCGATCCAAAAGTATTTTTAACAAAAATCAAAGTTGTAGCAATTCCAACTAGAAATAGTCCAAAGAATCCTGTAATTATGAATAACCTACTCTTCTTCAACATCTTGATTATCTTGTACTAAAATATAGTTTTCCTGAACGGAGGAATTAGCTCCATCAGATATTTTTACATCAAACTTCTGCTGTCCGTTACTACCAACAGGTGGAGTACCATAGATATGAAAACCTTCAATATTTAGCCAAACTGGCGCATTTTCAAGTGTAGCAGTTATACTACTCGCCTGACTATCGCTATCTGAATATTTAATATCATACACATACTCTGTTCCAATATATCCTACCAATGGAGGAATACTTGTAATATATGGGACTCCAGAAATATCAGATTGTCCCATTACTACATCATTCTTCTCTTTTTTTGCCTTATTATTATTTATAATCGAAAAAACAATTCCTACTGTAACCAAAATAAAAACCAATACAAAACTAACAATAATTTTGATTTTTCGGCTTCCTTCCATACTTCAAGTTTAGCACAAACAAATATGTTTACAAACAAAGGAATTATATATATAATACGCTAACTTTAGACAGTTTATATTATTAAAGAAATACAATGCCAAATCTAAAAACATCTATAAAAGACCTCAGAAAAAACAAGAGAAGAGAAATTAACAACGACAGACTAAGAGTCAGAACAAAGAAAGCTATTAAAAAGTTTAAGACCCTTGTAACTGAGAACAATCCAGAAGAGGCAAAGACAACTCTACAGCACATTTATAAAGTTCTTGACAAAGCAGCTAAGAAAAATGTTATAAAGGATAATAAGGCAGACCGATTAAAAGGTCGTCTTACTAAAAATTTAAACAAACTGACCCAAAATAATGTCCAAACTGCTAAGAAGAGCGCTTAAAATATCGATAGTTCCAGCAATTTTATTAATTGCCGGTAAGTTTATTGGTATTCTCTGCACCAGCATTATATACAATCTGAATTTCCAGATTAGTAATGATCTTAATGGTCTTTTTTCTGTTCAGATCTACTATCCTGATGCTAGTACTACCCTCTTTGTAAACTCAATCTCCAATTTAGTAATGGTACTCTTCGTAGCATTACCACTCGCATATTTCATAATCAAAACTACTCTCTACCACACCATTGCACACAATCCACGAACCATCGTAAAAATGACTAGATTCAACATGCTCAAATGGATTACTGCAAAAGATACATCCTTCCTAACCATGTTCATATGGTGTGCATTCCTCTGGATAGCATCTGGAGTAACCATTGCACATACACTACAAGGTAGTACATATCCATGGGTTGGAATAGTCGCTGGTTCCCTTGCTTTAATAGCATCTCTGTTCACCATAAAGACATTTGAAATAGAAACTGATAATATATATCCAACAGAACATAAATACTATTAGTCTACTGCAATGCCCAGTCAAAAAGCCCAAAAATTTAAGAAAGTTCTCTCTCTAGTAGTCGAACCTATTGCTTTAGGTGCATTAGCATTGCTTTTCATAATCCCTACAATCACGGTAATGAATCTCTCCCCTATTACTAAAAAGCTTCAAGAGCTCAATGTATTAGGTGCAAATACCCAATCAACAATGTCCGTAACCCTCGTTGGTGGAAAACATGAAGTATTTACAGAAGAAAATTTGAATAAAGACACAGATACAACCTACAGTTACTCTACGAAGTTGAACAAAAGAGCTGCAGACAGCTATTCTAAACCTGTTGTAGAGATCAAAAACAATACTGACAAAGCTCAAAAGATATCATTCTACGGTCAAACCTTGAACCAAACCCAATCAAACATTAGAATAATCGCAGATGAAAAATCATACAAAATACAAGATGACAAAGGACAAACATTCACACAAGAAATTACTATCGCGCCTTCTTCAAAAGTCGTAATCTTTCTTTCAATCGAGAATTTAACTGGTATCCAATTCTCAGAGGAGTTTGATATGCAGATAAAGGTTGTAGAAAACCTTTAGTACCTACTAAAATCCCCGTTAATCATATATAATTCACCTATGTTAGAAATAATTCGTAACTTTTCAATAATTGCCCATATAGACCATGGGAAGTCTACCCTAGCAGATAGGATGATAGAAGCAACACATACAGACGTATCCCATGAGAAGAATAAAGACAGGGTCCTTGATCGATTAGATTTGGAACAAGAAAAAGGAATTACCATTAAACTACAAGCATGTACAATGCATTGGAAAGGCTACAAGCTCAACTTAATTGATACACCAGGACATGTAGATTTCTCCTATGAAGTCTCTCGTTCATTAGCCGCATGTGAAGCAGCAATTCTACTAGTAGATGCAAGCCAAGGAATACAAGCACAGACACTTTCAAACACAAAAAAGGCTTTAGATTTAGGCTTGAAATTAATCCCTGTATTAAACAAGATTGATTTACCAGGAGTAAAAGTTGAAGAAAGAGAAAAGGAAATTGAAGATCTTTTAGGATTCTCTCGAGATGAGATCATAAAGGTATCTGGAAAAACAGGAGAAAATGTAGACAAACTCTTAGATGCAATAATTGAAAGAGTACCAAATCCAAAAGGAACTAATGAAGCTCCACTTAAAGCATTAATCTTTGATTCTTTCTACGATGAACATAGAGGTGTAGTTGTAGCAGTAAGAGTATTTGATGGTCATGTTAAACATGTACATGGCAAACCTACTCCATTACACATATTACAAAGAAAAGAGAAATTTAAACCTACAGAAGTTGGATTGTTTACTCCAGATTTGGAAGAGACAGGAGAACTTAATGTTGGAGAAGTAGGATATATTGCTACTGGATTGAAGGATATTAGTTACTTCACAGTTGGGGATACAATTTCAGACAATGCAGAGACACTTCCATTAGATGGATACAAAGCTCCTAAACCAAACATCTTTGCGACCTTCTTCCCTATAGATTCTGAAGATTACGATAATCTAAAAATTGGACTTAGTAAATTAGCACTAAATGATGCTTCATTAACATTCTCAGATCAAAGATCCAACTTACTTGGGTCAGGGTTTAGATGTGGCTTTTTAGGGCTCCTACATATGGATATAATTCAAGAAAGATTGGAAAGGGAATATGATGTCAACCTCATCATTACAGCTCCTACAGTCGAGTATGAGGTCACCACTAATACAGGAGAAGAATTGAAGATACAAACACCACAGGAGATGCCCGATACATCATTAATAAAGGAGATTAGAGAACCATGGGTAAGAATAGAACTATTAACCCCATCACAATATATGGGTGATTTAATGAAGCTCTGCCAATTTAGAAGAGGAGAATATGTAAATACCAAGTATCTAACGCATAGCCAGAGTGATATGCAGATGCGAGATCAATATATCATTCTTGAATATGACATTCCCCTAGCCTCTTTGATTTCAAACTTCTTTGATCAGATGAAGAATATCTCTAGTGGATATGCATCAATGGAATATGAATTCATCGATTTTTTCCCAGCAGATATTGTTAAAGTATCAGTTTTGGTGAAGTATGAGGAAGTTCCAGCATTAAGTTTCTTAGAAGTAAGAGACTATGCTAGAGACAAAGCAGCCAAGCTATTGGAAGAAATGAAAAAAGTAATTCCAAGACAGCAATTCCCAATACCGTTACAGGCAGCTATTAACTCCAAGGTATTAGCTAGAGAAGATATTAGTGCATTTAGAAAAGATGTTACCTCTAAGTTATATGGTGGTGACTATTCTAGAAAGTTAAAACTTCTTAAAAAGCAGAAAAAGGGTAAAGCTAGACTAAAAATGATTGGAAAGGTAAACATTCCTCAAGAAGCATTCTTAGCTATATTGAAAACATAATGATTAAAAGCATTAAGTTAACAAATTTCAGAAGATTTGAAGATGTGCAGATTGATATCGAGAAGGATATTGTTGTGTTGTATGGCAACAATGCTCAAGGGAAAAGTACTATTCTTGAAGCGATATATCTTCTTACTAATGGGAAATCTCCATGGGCAGTTTCTGACGAGTTTGTTAACAATACCCAAAATGAGGAAGACAAATTTGCGAGAATTGAGATAGCGACAGATGAGCATTTGTTTGCATTCTTTAAGGATCAAAGTCGTAGAGTTTGTAAAATAGATAACCAGAATACGACTCCTAAGAAGTTTTTTCAGAGTAATGCGTCTACGATATTTAATCCTGAACAGATTGAGATTTTGATGATTTCCCCTTCTCGAAGGAGAGATTTCCTTGATGAGGTTATATCCCAGATTGATTATGAATACAATGATACGTTGGCTCAATTTAGAAAGGTTTTAAGACAAAGGAATGCATATCTTAAGAAACTTGCTAAGAAGTTCTACGAACAAGGTATTATTGCGCGTAATGATACTCAACTTAATTTCTGGACTAATGAGTTTGTTAATCTTTCAAAGATTATTCAAACTAAGAGATTGGAATTGATCGACGATTTGTCTTCGGATGGATTTACTTTGGAATATATTAAATCAAACAAGGAAGAGCTTGAGGAATGTATTGAGAATGCTAAGAAAAGAGATATTGTTACTGGTTGTTCTAATATTGGTCCTCAGAGGGATGATTGGGAGATTATTGTTGAGAAGAATATTAAGAAGTATGGTTCGAGGGGTGAGAAGAGGTTGGCTATTGGGAATTTGATTTTTAGGGTGCAGGATGTTTTAAACAAGAAACTTGGGTTCTACCCTATTCTTTTGTTAGATGATATTGCTTCGGAGTTGGATCCTAAGAATACACATAAGATATTTGGAGAGGAGAATATTAAGAAACAACAGACGTTTATAACTATAATTAATCATAAAGAATTACCTGAGGAGATTTTAAAGAATGCTCAGTTGATTGATTTGAATTTTATTTAATAAATATTTTGATATAATTGCTTCATGGGAATAGTATATGCACTTCTATCTTCAGTCTTTTTTGCATTAGGCTTCACAAGTCTTAAAAAAAGCTTTAAAGAATTCCCCCCTTCGGTCAGATTTTTCTTTGATATGATATTTGGTTTACTAATTTGGATTCCATTCTCGCTAATTATTGGTTTTGATTTTTCTGATATCCTTCAAGTTTTACCATACGCTTTAATCAGTGCAATTCTATCTGAAGCATTTATCTTCTATATTCTCTCAAAAGGAGAGCTTAGCATTACCGGAACAATCTTTGCATCATATCCTGTATATACAATTCTCTTTGCAGTGATATTACTTGGAGAAAGATTACAACTCTTACACTGGATATTCATTTTTATAACAATTGTCGGAACAACAATCGCATCTTTACCAAAGAAAATTACAAAAGAAGAATTGAAAGGTAAAAAGTATATTCTCTGGGCAATTGCCGGAGCTTTAGCTGTAGGATTATCAGATACTATATCAAAAGGCGTAATAGATAAGACTTCTGCGGCAGCATTTCTTTTTTCACTTGCTTTGATGCAAATACCTATTAGTTTGATATATTTAAGATTGGAAAAAGAAACTCCTCGACATATTTTAAAATTTGCAAAAGATATTGGTAAATATAAATATGCAATTATGGGATCACTCTTAAATGTGCTTGGATTAGTTGGTCTTTGGTTAGCATTTGAGAATACTTATGCCTCTATCGCCTCTCCACTTACTGCTGCATATCCTGGGATTATGATTATACTTGCTATTTTATGGTTAAAAGAAAAACCTCGATTGATTGAGATCATCGGGTTAGGATTGATTATGATTGGAGTTATTGGAGTGAGTTATTTCTATATTTAAGATTGTAGTATTTGAGTTTTATTAATATGCTTACCTTAGAAAAAATAACAAATGAAGAGATAAAAGAAATCTTAGATATAGCTGAGGAAGAAAAGATCTTTGTAAAAGGAAAGGATGATGCAAATATGTCCATTACCGATATAGTTATGCACTTTGGAAATGGTAAAGACTTCCATCCTTTTAAAGTTATACTAGATAACAAAGCTATTGGCTTCATAACATCATTTCCATACAAAGAAAAAGATATTTTAAGCCTTGGCGTTATGTACACACTCAAAGAATATCGAGGTAAAGGCTTAGGTAAAGAAATGGTTAATTTATTTTTGGATTATGCAAAATCTCTAGGGTTTAAGAAAATCTTTACTAAGACTTGGAGCAAAAATAAATCCTCAAATGGGATATTTAAATCTCTTGGATTCGTAGAAACATCTAGAAAGCTCAATGATCGAATAGATGGAGATGATACTGTGGAATATATAAAGATTTTATCCTAATTGATTTGAATTCTATTTAAAGGATATAATTCATATATGAAAAACCTCAAGGCAAATACTTCGGATGGATTAATACTTTCAGGTCAATTATTTGAGTCAGAACTGAAGGAAAATATCATCATTAATGTTCATGGAATGGCAGGAGATATGTATATAGATGCTTTCTACCCTGCTATGGAAGAAGATTACCCTATAAATGGCTGGTCATTCCTTTCTGGAGAAAACAGAGGCACACATGTAATAACTCAGTTTAATACTACCGATGGGAATATCAAAAATATAGGTGATGCATTTGAAAAATTTGAAGACTGTATCTACGATATTCAAGCATGGATAGATAAAGCAAGAGAACTTGGATACAAAAGAATTTGGTTACAAGGACATTCACTCGGTCCACTTAAGGTAGCATATTTCATAGACAACACAAAGAACCACGGAATTGAAGGTTTAATATGGTTAAGCCCCTCAGATATGATTGGATTAGTAAATAGTGAAGAAGATCACTTAGATCATCAAATATGTCTTACACAGGCAAAGGAGTTTGTTGCAAATGGGAATGGAGACAGATTACTTGAGCATCTAATCTTTGGCTGCTATATATTATCTGCCAATTCATACATTAATCTGTTCGGTGAAGATTCTAAAATGAATATCTTCAATTACAAAGGAGAAGAGGGATGGGAAATCGTTAGAGATATTAATATTCCTGTAATATCATTCTCAGGAACAAATGATGATGGAATAATGTCCGTTATAGAACCTCATAAGGCTATGGAGATATTGAAAACTAAATTAGAAAATTCTCCAAGAAAAAAGACAATTGTATACGAAGGTGCAGATCATGGTTTTGATGGATTTGGAAATGATATTACGAAGGAAGTATTAGAATTTATAAATAGCTACTAGCTATTTTTAACAACCTCATCATACAACCTATACATTTCCTGTACTCCATTCTCTAGTTTGTAATAATGGAATATATAGAATATTTCTACAATAAATATTATTGCTGTAAATACTACCAATATCCAAGAGAAATATATAAGCATAATAATAAATCCAAACATTAATAATGCTGCAAATAACATAGTTACTAATAGATGTATTAGTCTTTCATGTTGCATAAATTGTATATGTTCTATGAAATCTTTTTTAATAGATTCATTTATATTTTCTTTCTTTAATATGGTTTTTATATATTCCATATAGTTATTCATATAATCGATCATTAATCTACAGAATCAAATTATCTCCTATTATACTCTCAAATCTAAAGGGGTCGAATTCGACCCCTTTAAACAAGATTAAAACTTCATTAAACCCTTTAATACCAAATTGATTTCTGGTCTTAAAAATAATATATTTAGTTATGAAAGCTATTCAAAAAACTAAAATTGATAAATACAGAAGAAAAGAGGCAGAAAGGCAAATGAGAAGCATTGAACGTATATATGGTAAAGATGTAGGATTCCCAGGAACTGTTGAATTAGAAACTTTCTTAATTCAAAATGGGTTTGGTGCATTTAACGACCTTTTGAAATTATCTCCTCGTCAAAGAAGAAAGTAATTATCCAGATGAATCAGCCAACTTCTGAACCCAAAATTCCTCAGTTTAATGCTGTCGAACAAAGATTTGACTTTATAAAAGATGAGATCCTCAGACAAAATCTAGCAACAACTATGCAATATATTGCCTATCTAATTGGACAATATCCTCTCTTGATTGGAACTCTCAAGTATTCAGTTACAAAAGATATTATTGTCCTAATAGGCTCAATTGTTGAAGCAGTTTCCCACTATTGGCTTCAAAAGTTAGTCAACAATGGGATTTTAAAGCAAGAAACTGTCCTACCTTCGAGGAGAGAGTACAAGTCTTTCAAACCGAAACCCATACTGATTGATAATGAGAATCAGCCTGTATATGTTTGTCATATACAAGAGATAGCTATGGATTTGAACGGGGAAATGAAATTTCAAGATGTGTTAAGAGCATTGAAAAGAGGAAACATGATAGATGAAGCATTGTTTAAGGAACTTGATAGACTGCGGGGATGGAGAAACAAAATACATCTTAAAGGGTTAACAGCTGGGGATATAAAAAGATTTAGGAAAACAGATTTGAGTAATGTTTTTGAAACATCAAAGAAACTAATAACCCAAGTAGAAAGGAGTTTAGTAAATTAAATACAAAAGGGCTCTGTTTTTTAACCTGGTCGAATTCGACCAGTTTAACTTTTACTTTAAATAGCTCTCCATCCTCTTTTCCTTGTAATCCCTAGGGAAGAACTCAATCCTCCCTCTCTTAAAATTTTCTTTTAATCTAGGAATCTCCGGACTATGCTTAGACAAAATCATAAACACCAATTGAAAGAAAAAAGCTTTGAAATTTAAAATCTTAAAAAACATACTCATCCTCTTACTAACACTCACCCTATTCACCATCAACTCCCCTTTCATCCCATATGTTTCTCTTAACCAAATATTCTTGGAATACACATAGTTCAAATACCTATCATTAAATATTGGAACCAAATACATCAATTCATGGAAGTTAAACATATCATCATCAAACACCACATCCCTCTCCTCACATATTAAATTTAAACAAAATTTGTCCTTCACCCTCTCTCCATCCCACTTAGTCCTAATCCTATGATGAAAAATATTCTTAAACACCAACAACGCCCTATATATCCATGCCGTATCATTCCTAACCACCACAAACACATCAATATCATCCTCTTCCTTAGCAAAACCCGCAGCTACAGAACCAGACACACCAATGAACTTAACTAAATTCCCAACCAAAAGATATCTTACATTCCTCTGAGCAAGTTCAATCTTAGAATTTACAAACTCATTTGTTTGCTCTTTTCCAAAGGAAATATCTGAATTCTTAACAGAATTCTTACCCCAAATATACCTAGCTTTCTCCTCTGTTAGATTACAACCCATTAATGCTCTAAATTTTGTAAGGTCCACAACCACTTTTTTAGGTATATTCATAATTCATTATACCATCTAAAACTTTAATCAATATTCTGCTAAACTCTTAGTAAGAAATATTGTACAATCTGCCATATATGAGACAACATCCAATACCACAAAATATATTAGATGTAGAGTTCAAACTCTTTTCAAAGTTTACTCTAAAAGAATTCGCCTACCTAGCTATTGGCCTAGGCTTTGGAGGCTTAATGATATATTTAGTTATTGCAAAGACAATACCAGGACTAATCGGTATTCCAATATGTATTCTTACATCAGGAGCTGGAATATTCTTAGGACTAGTACCAATCAATGATCAGGATGCAGATGTGTTCATAAAGAACTACATAGGTGCAATAACCGCGCCTACTCAGAGAGTATGGTTGAATAATGAAATGCAGCAAGAGCGAAGCAAACCAGAGTTAAAGCCATCAACAGATGGAAAACTTGTACAAAAAAGCTTCAAAGAAAAGACCAGCACAATTATTGGAGGAGGACTTTTACAAGCCACTGAGGATGAAACAGTACAACCAGTTAGAAAATTAGATGAGAAACCAATCGTACAGACAGTACAAGATAGATTAATTATTTCCGAAGAGAACCGAAAGAATTACGAATTTACAATCCAAAATTTGGAAAAACTTCCAGGCAATATCAATATTTGGCTGTATACTGGAGATATGGTATCTGTACCCAATGTAATTACATACATGAAGGGTGAGGATGGAAAAATATTGTATGCTAACAGAACTGGAGCTAGTGGATATTTCTTGACTAACAAAATGTGGATTAAAGGAAGATATACCTTAGAATTCATACACCCACAATACAAGTTCCCTAAAGTAGATCTGTTACTAACAGACGAGAGTAACAAATTACCTATTAAGATTAAAACAATATAACGTGGATAAAAATACAAGAGCTAGAGCAATAGCTTCAACACAAGATGAATTAGAAGTGAGAGATATCCGAGAGGATTTAGTAATCACAAAAAGCGGTAGCGTTGCCATGGTCATGCAAACTTCAGCAATCAACTTTGATCTTCTGGCAGAATATGAACAAGACAACAAAATATATGCATTTGCAGGATTGTTAAATGCACTTAATTTCCCCATCCAAATCCTAATTCGAACAAAGCGAATAGATATCACAAGCTATGTCGACTATCTTAAATCACAGAAAGAACGAGACATGAGTGAGGGTCTAAAGAAACAGTTAGAGATATATACCCAGTTTGTACAAAATTTAATCGTACAAAACGATGTATTAGACAAAAACTTCTTTGTAGTAATACCTTACAGTCCTGGACTATCAATGCCTGAGATTGGACTCTTAGGAAACAAGAAGAAGAATGAAGATGAAGAAAAATACAGACAGATGGCCATAGATCAGCTATTAGAAAAGGCTAAGATATTCCTGTATCCTAAGAGAGATCAAATTCTTAAACAACTCTCTCGTATGGGATTGATTGCTCATCAATTAAACAATACTGAACTCCTTTCTGAATTCTATACAATATATAATCCTGAAGAAGAAGAAAATGTCTGACGAAATTAATAACTACAATCGAACATTTGAGAATAAGGCAGCACAAGAGCTTCAAGCTCAAAACGAGAAGCTTCAATCTGTGGGGGAAAAATATGCAAACTTCAAACAAGATTTACAAAAGGAAATAGCCAGAAAGGAAGAGATTGAGAAGAAAGACAGATTCAATGATCCAGTAGATGCGGATGAAGAGGTAAAACCAAAGAAAAAAAAGAACTTCCTTTTAAAGTTCTTAGATCAAGTATCTGCCAAGGTCAGTGGAAAACCCGCTAAGGAAGAACCTGATGTGAACGCTCCTGTTGAGGAAGACGATATAACAATGCTTGATAAAGATATGTCCATAAAAGATATTGTGGCTCCAATAGATATGGAAATAGATTTCAATAATCTTCAAATGGGAAACTATTTCTTTAGAACCTTCAAAGTAACAGGATATCCACGTATTGTAGGTCCAAACTGGCTATCCCCTATCGTTAATTTTGAACATTCGCTTCGAATCAGTACTTTCTACTACCCTGTTGAATCCAAAGATATTCTTGAAAAATTGAAAAGAAAAATTGGAGAGATGGAAGCAACTCTTTACTCTCAGATGGAAGATAGAAAAGTTGTAGATCCAACTCTCAAGGTAGCTTTGTCAGATGCTCAACAATTACAAGATTCAATTGCAGAAGGAACAGAAAAATATTTCCACTTTGGAATGTATTTAACGATATATGCTCCAAACAAAGCATTGCTTGAAAAGTTCTCAAAGAATATCATCTCTACATTTGCAGCAATGAATGTAGTCGCTAAACCTGCGACATTACAACAAGAGCAAGGATTCATAAGTACACAACCATTAGGATTGGATAAACTATACTTCACTAGAAATATGGACACCACTTCTTTAGCAACCACATTCCCATTTGTTACCTCAGAGCTAACAATGGACAAAGGAATTATGTATGGAATAAATATGCACAACAAGAGTTTAGTCATCTTTGATAGATTCCAGCTTGAAAATGCCAATACTGTGGTATTTGCTAAATCAGGTGCAGGAAAAAGCTATTTCGTGAAGCTTGAAGCAGTGAGAAGTTTGATGCTTGGAACAGAAGTCATAATCATAGATCCAGAAAGAGAATACGAAGAACTATCAAGAGCTGTAAATGGATCATACATCTCATTCTCCCAGGACAAAGGAAACAAGATGAATCCTTTTGAGCTTTCAGGAGTCACAGAAGAAGGAGATGATGAATTAAGAATGAAACTTTTAACTCTCCACGGGTTCTTCAAAATTATATTTGGTGGATTAACCAATGTAGAGGAATCAATATTAGATAAAGCATTAATACTTACATACCGAGAAAAGGGAATAACTTTTGATCCTACTACTCAAACTAAAAAGCCTCCCCTACTCGAAGATTTGTACAAAGTTCTAAAAGGTATGGCAGAGAACGAAGCACATGATTTAGCCAGAAGAATGGAAAAATACATCATGGGTAGTGCTGCGGGAATATTCAATGAAGAAAGTAACTTTGAGATACAGAATCCATTCACAGTATTTAGTATTAGAGACTTGCAGGAAGAATTAAAACCTTTGGCTATGTATTTAATGTTAGATTTCATCTGGACAAAGATTAGAAAGGATAAACGAAGAAGATTACTCATAGTTGATGAGGCTTGGTATATGATGCAAAGTCAGGATTCAGCAAACTTCATGTACTCCATCGCAAAGCGAGCACGAAAATATTACCTTGGACTTTCTACAATTACACAGGATGTAGCAGACTTTCTCACAAACGATATGGGGAAAGCAATCATCTCGAACTCTTCAATGCAGATATTGATGAAGCAAAGTCCTTCCTCAGTTGAGAAATTACAAACAGTATTCAATCTTTCTGATGGAGAAAGAAATTTCTTACTAAGTTGCGATCGAGGACAAGGACTCTTTTTTGCTGGAGCAAATCATGTAGGTATCCAAGTAATATCAAGCCAGGCAGAACATGAGCTCATAACTTCGGATCCTAGAGATTTAGAAAAGAAAAAAGAAATGGCAGGAATGACAGATACCCGAACCATCGAAGAGATGGCACAAATTTTTGAGCAACCAGCTGATCAACAAACTATGAATAATGTTTCAGCTATGAATAGACAACAACAAGTCATACAACAAGCAATTGGCAAGCGAAAAGAAGAACGAGTTCAGATTGAAGACGAAAGAAGACAATACCAAAATGAACTTGAAGAGCGACTAAGACAACAAGAACTAGATCTGAATCCTCAAAAGCAAAAGAGCCAACAAACATTTCTAGATGAACTAAAACAAAATACAATTTCTGGCCAAATCATACAATCTAGAGAGGATATACAAAAAGGGAGAAGTCATATAACTCCACAAGGGCCAGCTTCTAGCTATATTAACAATGGACCAAAGCAACAATAGTCAAAACAATTTGAATTTACTTTCAGAAGCTAACTATCTAGTTACCAAAGCTGTCTCCACTTCTTCGTTACCTCAGCAAAAAGTTAGTTCCGATCTAGATCAATTAGAAAAGGCTGAAAAGAAAACTGAGTACAAAGCAAATATCACCAAGGGTGTTAAGAATCCACAGGTCTACGTTGCTATGAGTGCATTGAGATTATCAAACCCCTTTAAGGGATACTAACAAATAATACTAACTCAAAGGTCCCTGATCAGGAGGAAGATACTGATTAATATTCTCAACAGTTATAACAATTGGAATTGGAGTACCCTCAACAATTTTTCTAGCAGCAGCCCTGATGATACCTGCAATATTTCTTTCTAATTGTCTAATGCCCGCATCAAATCCAACTGGTCTTATGATCATTGGCCATACATTTTCATCAATCTTAATAAAGTCTTCTGTTAGATTCAAATTACTTAATACTCTTGGCAAAATATATTTCCTTGCTATAACCGACTTTTCTTCATCTGAGTAGCTTGTAAACCTAATAACCTCAACACGATCTAGAAGTGCAGCCGATAATCCGCCAAGATTGTTAGCTGTACATATGAAAAATGCTTTAGACAAATCCACTGGACGATCAATATAGTGGTCTAAGAATGAATTGTTCTGTTCTGGATCCAATATTTCTAACAAAGCAGCCATAACATCATTAAGTAAGCCATTGTTACCACTGGCTTTTTCAATTTCATCTAACAGTATGACTGGATTCATTGTTCCACTACGAACTAAAGCCTTAATAATCTGTCCAGGCTCAGGATCAAGTGCATATCTTGGAGTTCCTCTCAATGTTCTAACATCCCCTATTGCTCCAAGTGATATTCTTGCGAATTTTCTTCCCATTGCATCAGCTATTGATTTTGCAATAGATGTTTTTCCAACACCCTGTAAGCCTACAAAAAGAAAGACCGGAGCTTTAATCGATTTTACCCCACTTGTTGGAGCAGTTGGCAATGGTCTTCCATCAGTAGAGCCCAATGGTTGGATTTGAGGATTAACAGGGGCTACCATGCTACGACCTTGCATAGCTTCTAATTGCATAGATGCCATGTAATCGAGTATGACATTCTTAACCGGATCCATACCATAGTGAGTAGAATCCATTAATTCCTTAGCATGTTTCAAATCAAAGTTGTCTGGAGAAACAACATTCCAAGGAATACGGGTAATCCAATCAACATATTTATTTACATTTTCAAACTCAGCACTATATACTCCTTTTCTTGCAATTCTTTCCAATCTTTCAATGTTTGTTAAAGCCTCATTTTTAAGTTCAATTGGAGTATTGGAATTTAAAAGTTTGTTTTTTAGTACTAAAACTTCTGCTACAGAATCATCTGTAATATTATTATTTTGTACCGTATCAGCATTAGTATAATCCATTTTGAGCAGTAATATATTACATTAGAGTGTATATTTCCAAGCCTAGCAAGTCAAATATTTGTATTAAAAATATATTTAAAAAGCCTTGAAATAGATTGATTAGAATGATAGCCTTAATATGTATAAAATTAAACTGTCCAATTGATGAAAAAATCCCTTTTAACCGGAATAGCTTTAATTGCGTTGGTAATATATCCTTCACAGGTATTTGCTGCAGACACTTCCACTCTTCAAGCCCAATTGATGACATACTTGCCATACATATTAATCGGCGGTGCGGTTATACTTTTGATTAGTATTGTTGGTATATTACTAAGTAAAAGAAAAGAAAAAGGAGAAGAAACAGTAGTTACTCCTACTGCACCTGTAGTAGAAAGCACTCCTCCAACAGTATTCGCTCCTGAGATTGAGACTCCTGTACAACCAGTAAACATGGATAACATTTCCAGTAACTTATATGCACCTGCTGAATCAAAACCATCCATACAAGAGACTATGGAATCAAATATCTCTCCAGTAGAAGCAATGCCTATGGCTCAACCGGAATTTACACCTTCCGTTGCTCCTGTTGCAGAGGAAACACAGTCTTCAGATTTACAAGATATATTACAAGGAGAAGCTTCTGCATCTCCAATGGGTCCTGTCACAGATCATAGTCCAGAAGAGACTGCAGTAGTAGAAACTCCAGCTCCTTCTTTTGATATGCCTGAAGTTGCTCAAACACCAGTAACTCCAACCATGGATACACAATTTAATACACCTGTAGAAGTACCTGCATTCCCGTCATTTAATACAGCTGCTCCAGAAGTAGCTCCCGTTATGCCTGATCTACAACAATTTGTTAATAACCAAGTTGCAGAAGTACCACCAATGGCAGCACCAATGATGGAGACACCATCTCCAGTTGCAGCACCTGTTGAAACTCCAATGCCTGATTTCAATCAAGCTCCAACTACAGATACAACTACACCAACTCAAACAGGGACAACTTTTAGTATTTAATAGGTTGAAAGTACAGCTTCTTTAAGAGACTTAGCAAAGGTTTTTACATCTTCAATATTGTTGTATATTCCAAAACTCGCTCTCATTGTAGGACCGACATTGAAAGCATCATGTAATGGTTCTGCGCAATGAAAGCCTTCCCTTACACAAATTCCTTTTTTGCTAATATGTTCAACAATACCATCTCCTTCCTGATTTTCTTGACGTTTCTCCTTACATCCTTTAAAACTAAAACCTTCAATATTGAATGTTAAAACACCATATCGGTCATTGTAATCTATCTTTCCAAATGGTTTAAACCAATCAATTCCATCAAAAGAATCTAGAAGTTCTTTCATTAAGCTTCTTTCATGCTCAATGAGTTTTTCAAACCCACCCATTTCGTCCACAGTTTTTGTAAACCACTTAATGGTTTCTCCTAAAACAATTCCGCTTTCAATATCAGGAGTACCCGCTTCAAATCTCCATGGTAAATCATTCATTTCAAAACCATCTTTAGAAACACTCAATATCATCTCTCCACCACCCATATATGGAGGAAGTTTTTCCAAAATATTTTCCTTACAATACAAGACACCATTGCCTGTAGGTCCATATATCTTGTGACTTGAAAATACCAATGCATCACAATCAATATCTTTAACATCCACCTTAATATGCTGAACACTTTGAGCAGCATCTACAATTGCAAAGGCCCCTACCCTATGTGCCAATTCAACAATTTTTTTAACAGGATTTAATGTCCCAAGGACATTAGAAATATGTACAACAGAAACAATCTTAATTCTCTCTCCTTCTTTTTTAATCTCCTCCTCTAACCAATTCAAATCTAAATCAAAATCTTCATTTACGGGAATATATCTAATTTCAAAACCAATCTCTTTTTGTAAAATCATCCACGGAACAATGTTACTATGATGTTCCATCTCTGAAATTACGACTATATCCCCCTTTGAAAGATTTGCTTTTCCATATGTATTAACCAAAAGATTTAATCCTTCAGTAGTATTCCTAGTAAAAACAATTTCTTTGTAGCTATCTGCATTCAAAAAATCTGCCACTATTTGATGTGCATTCTTCCATCTCTCAGTAGCTTCTTTTGCTAATACATGAGAACTTCTATGGATATTTGCATTGTATTTAGTGTAGTAATCATTTATTGCGTCTAAGACAAATTGAGGCTTCTGAGTAGTAGCAGCGTTATCCAAATATACAATTGAATTGCCATTGATTTTGGTTTTAAGAATTGGGAATTGATCTCGGATTGTGTTGTTCATCACTAATTATACTACATTAATCCATTTTTAAAGTTTTTCCAGTATTCACTTCCTTTCACTGTCATTGTTCCTACATATTTATTCCCTAATCCATCTGCACCATATTTTCTTTCACATTCCTGATCTAAAAGCTCAAATATGATTTGTGCAATCTTCATACCTGGATATATTTTAATTGGTAATGGAGACAAATTTATCATATGTAATGTAAGCCTAAGGCTATTTCCAGGATCTAAGAATCCTGCAGTTACATGAATTGCTAACCCTAATCTACCTAATGAGCTTTTACCCTCTAATCTTGCAATATGTTTCCCATCTACTCCTGTTACTTCCTTTACATTAGCTAAAACAAACTCGCCAGGTTGAAGGATATATCCATCGTTCTCATCAACTTCAATACTTTGCATTAAATCATCAATGGGTTGTTTAACATCTATTATGAAATCTTTCTTTTTATTGAAAACCAAAAAATGACTATCTAAATGTAGATCGTACGATGCTGGTTGTAGGTATTTTTCATCAAATGGTTCTATGGTTAACTCGCCTGTTTTTAGTTTCTCCTTTATGGTCTTGTCCGAGAGTATCATGTCTGGAATGTTTAAATTTTATCTATTCCTGGTATTGGGAAATCTTTTGTAAATTCTTTTACTTCTAATCTAATTTTTTCTAAATTATCTTCACTTGGATTCTTTAAAGCTCTGTCTATGAATTCTGCAACTATTTCCATCTCTGGTTCTTTCATTCCTCTTGTTGTTAATGCTGGTGTCCCAATTCTAATACCTGATGGATCCCATGGTTTTCTTTCATCAAATGGAATTGTGTTTTTGTTAACAGTAATACCTACCTTCCCAAGTATTTCTTCTGCCTGTTTTCCAGTTATATTCTTGTTAGTAACATCAACAAGCATTAAATGATTGTCTGTTCCTCCTGATACTAGATTAAAATCATATTCCATTAACTTTTCTGAAAGTCTTTTTGCATTCTTCAATATCTGTTTTGCATATTCTACAAATTCTGGTTTCATTGCTTCTCCTAAGGCAACTGCTATGGCTGCTGTAGTATTGTTGTGTGGGCCTCCTTGGAGCCCTGGGAATACTGCTCGGTCA
Source organism: uncultured bacterium (assembly GCA_903906305.1). Taxonomy (GTDB): domain Bacteria; phylum Patescibacteriota; class Dojkabacteria; order SC72; family SC72; genus UBA12078. Next base: position 32,395 of record CAIVJR010000010.1, read on the forward strand.
ATTAGTGTAGGAAGATTCATCCTAGGGTCTGCTCCCTCTGTAAGAGGTTTGAGAGGCTCTGACGGATTACCATTACACATGATCATCCCTCCTCTTGGTCCTCTCAATGTTTTGTGTGTAGTTGTCGTTATGACATCAGCAAAACCTACTGGTGAAGGTATAACTTTAGCTGCAATTAATCCACATTCATGAGCAATGTCTGCTACGAAATATGCATCTACACTGTGAGCGATTTCGGATAGTCGTTTGTAATCATACAATCTTGGATATGCTGTAGCACCACAGAAAAGTAACTTTGGTCTTTCCTCCTGAACCTGTTTTTCAAGCATATCGTAATCTAAAAGCCCATCTCTTCCGGTTTCGTATTGTACAGAATTGAAATATTTTCCTGTTATATTTACCTTCCATCCGTGTGTTAAGTGCCCTCCAAAGTACAGATTAAGCCCCATTACCTTATCTCCTGGATTTAAGAGTGCGAAATATACCGCAAGGTTAGCTGGACTACCTGAATATGGTTGAACATTTACATGATCTACTCCGAATATCTGTTTTGCTCTGTTAACTGCAGTGGTTTCAATTTCATCAATGAACTGGTTTCCACCATAGTATCTTTTATTAACCATTCCTTCCGAATATTTATTCGTAAGAATTGAACCTAAAGCTTCAAGGACATCAGAGCTAACATAGTTTTCAGAAGCTATTAATTCTAATCCTTCTTTTTGCCTAAGTGCTTCAGACTGAATACTGTTATATATTTCTAAATCTTTTATCATTTTTTTTGTAGCAGGTCATTAAATTAAGCATTAGTGAGGCAATAGTCATAGGGCCAACACCACCAGGTACAGGAGTAATATATGAAGGAATACCTTGAACAGAATCCCAATCAACATCCCCTACTATCTTCCCTGTTTCAGGATGTTTGCTTGAACCAACATCTACAACCACAACTCCGAGTTTAAGAAAACCCTTTTTAACAAGCAATGGTTTACCAGTTGCAGAAATCAATATATCTGCCTGTTGAGCTATCTCTTCAATATCTACAGTATGGATATTGCAAATTGTTACAGTGGCATTCTTTTCAAGTAGCATCGCCTCTAGAGGTATTCCAACAATAGTGCTAGCACCTAATATGACAACATGTTTTCCAAATATTTTAATATTGTATTCTTCTAATAGCTTTATTATTCCCAAAGGTGTAGCTGGAACAATTGCTGAAGAATCCTTTTGAAAAAGTTTTCCTAAATTTACAGGAGATAGACCATCTACATCTTTTCTAGGATCAATTGCATCAAGAACTAAATTTGTATTTATATTCTCCGGCAATGGTAACTGAACCATATATCCATCAACATTCAGGTCTTTGTCTAAAGAATCTATGAGGTTTACGATATCCAAAGTATTAACACTGTTATCCATTCTGTGAATTACACTCTCTATACCAATATCTCTAGCTGCTTTCTCTTTCATCTGAACATACTTAATACTCCCGAAGTTATCCCCAACTAGAATCATATCTAGCCTAGGAGTCTTTCCCCCTTTTCGTTTAATATCTGCAACTTCTTGAGAGATATCATCTAATATATTTTGTGAGAGTAATTTGCCGTTTAATAGTTCCATAGGGTATATTTTACACTCTGTATGTATACAATGTATACAGGTTAACTTTCCTTGGCTATTTTGTAGAATTTTTTCTTTTTCTTCATTAATTCCTTGAAGCTTCCAGATTCTACAACCCTACCGTTTTCAAAGAAGTATATTCTGTCAAACATGTCTAAGTCTTCTACGCTTCTCGTGATATATATCAATGTTCTTTCTGATCCTACAAAATCCAATATATTATGCAAAATCACTTCCTTAGACTCAGAATCTATGAATGTAAATGATTCATCCATGACAAATATCTTTTTGTTTCTGTAAAGCATTCTAGCAATAGCTAATCTTTGCCAATATCCCGGAGAGAGGTCTTTTCCACCAGGAAAAGTTTTACCCAGGATATGGGTATCTTCCAATTTTTCTTTCTTCATGAAGTCATATACCTGAGAGGCCTTAGCTACGTCATCATACAATCGTTTGTTAACATTTTTTCTTTCGCCAGATATGACGATATTTTCTCTTAAACTAAAATTGTAATTGATGAAATCTTGGAATGTTACAGCTATTTTTTTCTTTAATTCCCCCCTATCCAGATCTTTTACAGAATAGCCATCAACAAGGTATTCTCCTAACTGTATCTGATACAGTCCTGCTAAAATCTTAACCATGCTACTCTTACCCGACCCATCACTACCAAAGAAAGCTATCTTTTCCCCCGGTTTGATTTCAATATCGATATGTTTTAATACCATCGTAGAAGGATCATCTGGGTATGAGAAGCTAAGATTTTTAAGCTCAATAGTTGGAGTACCCTTTTTTAATTTCTTTTCACCATGGGCATGATCGCCAAATCCTTCATAGTCCATTAAATCAAAGAATTTTTCATCATATCCTAGCAATGAAGATATGTAGGTGACTGAATCAAATACATTGTAAGCACTTGAATATGTCATATCTACATAGTCATACAAAGCTTTAAAGCTTCCTAAGCTTAACTTCTTAACTATGGCAAATGAAAGTACATATATCACATATGAAAATTTAAGGACTTGTCCTACAATTGAGAAGCTTGTCCTGTCTCTGTAAAGTTTTGAATCTGTTTTTAAATATCCATCTAAGAATTGATCATATTCTTCTTGGTATCTTCGCTTGGTGTATGCAAAGGTATCGTTTACTCTTAATTCTGAGAAGTTTGCGATTGTTAAAGTCACATTAAGTAAATAGTTAAGGAATTTAAGTTTTCCAACTTTTTCATCCTGATATCCACGAATCTTCTTTCTGCGAATGTGTACTATGATTATTTCTGGGAGTACAAAGAGTATTAGTATTAGGACAGACCAACTCATTGTCTCAAATATGATTATTCCCGCACTTACAAACCTAACCATACTACTCATTATTCCTGCAAAACTGTTGTATGTTTGTATTATTCGATCTATGGAATATGCTGGCGAATATGTTAGTAAATCTTGGAATTTTTCTTGTTCGACATCCTGAAGATTGGATTTTGATACCTTAGCAACCATCATATACCTTGCGTCTTCCCACACTCTTTCATATATTACATTGTAAAGATGCTGTTTTGCTTGATTACATGCTTGTAATATGGACCAAAGTATGAGGATTGTAACAAGATGTATGAAAGCTTGGGTTTGGAAAAATTGGGATATATCAAACTGATTCCAATCTAAGAGTATCTTTGCAACTTCATCAATGAATTTACCAACTATGGTAATGCTGTATACTTCAGATGCAGTACCTATTACAAAAAGGATATCTCTAGTTACTGCTGTTACGGTATATCGGCCATATATGAACTTAAGAACATTGAGCAAGGTAAGGATTTTTTTCTTGTAATTTTGTAAAATCATTTTAATATAATAGCATGAGAGATAGAAAATATTTAGAAAATTTAATGTATGATTTGTGGGAAGAATATTTCTCAGATATTCCGAGGAAAAACCTTGTTTTAATTAAGTTTGGAAAATATTCTAAACGCCAATTAGGGAGTATTAAGCTTGCAAATGAATATACAAAGATAAAGAGTTTGTTAAGAAAGAATCAGGATGATTACGAAGCCCAAGATGACAAACGAGTTACAGTTATAACCATGACTAAATATTTTCAAAATGAAATGGTTCCTGAATATGTCGTTAAAGGTACAATAGCGCATGAGTTATGTCACTATGCACATGGTTTTAGTTCTCCCTTAGAAAAACGTTTTGACAAACCCCATCAAGGAAATATCATCAACAAAGAATTAGCTAAACGTGGTTTACTCGAAGAACAGAGGCTTGCTGATAAATGGTTAAAGGATAACTGGGTTGGTATTGTATATCCGCTTCGTAAGTTTTTTTAGTAATTTGATATCTTTTTGAGACATATATCTCTTTTTAAGTATTTTCCCATATAGATTGGTTATCTTTTTTACTTCTTCCATATTTAATTATTAAATATATTTCTTTCATTTTTCTTACAATATGACTTTCGAGTTCTTTTAA